>JBQTJT010000129.1:0-7850 GCA_052386855.1 Reyranella sp. | reverse complement strand
AACCTCATGATCCGGATGTCCTGAAGTGTCCTTGCCCGGCCCATCCAGACCTCCCCAGTTGGAGGCCCATCAAAGCCGGTCAGTTCACTCGCTACATAATCCGGTCAATTCATTAGCTACCTACAGTCAGCAATAGTGTAGTTGCAAGTTCAGCAGGTTTTGGGCTATATTCCTGATATCGTCGCCATGACGTGCATCTGCCGCTCGGGCCGCCCCGGTGTCTTTTGAATTTTCAGACAGGTCCGACGATCGGGCCTGAGTCGAAAAGAATCGTCCGGTTCAAGCGGGCCGGCGCTTTGTGAATTTCCAGACAGACAGATTCCAGACAGATGGTGTCTGGAAAATCGCCATCGCGCGGCCCTAGAAGAGACAGTCCGCGCGCGTGGCGGGGCGGATGGGATCGGCCGGCATGTCGAGACGGCAGTGATAGTCGAAGGCCGCCCGGTAAGGGGCTGCGATGCGGGCCTTGGCCTGGATGGGCAGCACGATGCGGCTGCCGCGCCGGTCGATCTGCTGGCGGCCATAGGCGATGTTGGTGCCGTCGGGGAAATAGGCGGTGAAGATCGAGTGTCCCGCCGAGGAGGCGAATTCCACGGCCAGGATGGCGCCGTCGATGCATTCGAAGCGTGGGCCGCTCTTCAGGACGCCGGTTTCCGTGATCTTCTCCTGGGGACCGGCGATCGTCCAATGCGAAGTGGCGGCGGTCTTCCAGCTCTCGGCCTTCAGGACGCCGCAGCTCAGCTCGCTCCTGGTCTGGCCGTAGGCCGGCCCTGCGAGGGTCGCGGCCAGCAGCAATGCGCCGACACGCGTCACATGGGCCTCACTTGGGCAAAGCGTCCAGCGCCTTCTTGGCGTCGGCGTCGTTCTGCGCCGCCGCCTGCTGCAGCCAAGTCCGCGCCTTGGCGGTATCGGCGGCGAGGCCGGCGCCGCCCTTGGCCAGCAGGAGCCCGAGCTTGCGCTGCGCCTCGGCCACGCCCGCCAGGGCCGCGCGCTCGTACCAGTCGACGGCACGGGCGCCCTCGGGCGTAAAGCCGCCGCGGGCGGGCTGGGTCAGCGGATCGTAGAAGGTGCCCAGTTCGAGCTGGGCGCCGGTGTTGCCGGCTTCGGCAGCGGGACGGAACACCAGGAAGGCTGAGGCGGTGTCACCCGCCTTCAGGAAGTCGCGGCCCTTGGCCAGCATGGCCTCGGGGTTCGGTGGAGGCTTGGTGGCGAGATACTCGGCCACCGTGTCGCGCACCGATTTCTTGGGCGGCTCGCCGGGCGCGGGGGCCGGCGGCTTGGGCGGCATCACCGAGGCGATGACATCCTGCGGGCTGATCTTGAAATAGTCGTAGGCGGCATAGCCGGCGCCGCCCACGATCAGCAGCGCGATCACGACGATGGCCCAGTTGGGAAAACCGGAGCGCGGCGGCATGACGGGCGCGGGATCGCGCGCCGCGCGCAATTCTGGTGCGGGGGCCGGCGGCTCGAAGGGCGGAGGCAGGGGCTCGGGCGCCGGTTCGGCGGGCGCCGCCGCCGGCTGCATCCGGCGCAGCCGCACCGTGTCGTCATAGGTGCCGCTCGAACCTGCCGCACCCGAGGTCAGCATCGTGGGCCAGGCGACGACGGTGGTGCCGACGACGCCAATGTCGGGTTCCTTCACCCGGAGCCGGATCGTGGCGATGCCGGCCAGGCGATCGCAGATCTCCGGGCCGAGATGGAATTCCAGCACGTCGCCCTGGCGCCCGACCTCGTCGGGGATCAGCCAGGCCTCGGTCCGCCGCCAGCCATCGTCGGCGAGGTGCGTGTCGGGCCCCTGCTGGCGCTGGATGGAGAGCGCCAGGCCCTCGGGCATGGCGTCGAGGTCGCTGACGCGCAGGACGGCGTGACCCGGCTCGGGAAGGGCTTCGATGGACGCGCGGATCGCCATGGGATGGCTCAGGCAGGCACGGCGCGCAGGATGGCGCCCAGCCGGTCGTTCTGTTCGGCCGTGATCTCGCGGCCGCCCTCGTAGCCGACATTGTCCATGGCGAGCTGCAGGAAGGCGCGCATCCAGTCCTTGCAGTAGTCGGCGTAGATCGGCGCCGGGTCCTCGCTCAACCGGGGAATGCCGTCGATGGTCATGGCGGGGTGCTCGAAGACGCGGCGGGTCGGCGCATTGGGCGGCAGGCCCGGCCGCTGCTCGAGCGGCAGGCGGTCGAAGCCCAGCGCACTGATGTAGCCGTTGAGGGACGAAGCGGCCGTGCGCACCTGGCGCTCGGCGATCTCCTCCCACTTGGCGTTGGCGGCGTTCTCCAGGGAGCGGACTTCCAGCGAGAGCTGGTCGATCAGTTTCAGACGATGGGCGCCCACCACCAGCTCGTCGATCATCCAGCCGAGATGCTGGCGGTCGACACCGAAATGCGACAGCGCCTTTTCGTCGGCGCCGACGCGGCGCATGTTCTCCAGCCAGTATTCGGCGGCCTCGCGGGCGAAACGCTCGGCGCGATCCTCCAGAACGCCGGACGGCGGCGGGGCGCTGTGGCTGACGTCGTCGCCGAAGACGTCGGCGAAGATGGCGCCGAGGTCGACGGCGGCGCCGGTCGACTGCGCCACCGGGCCATTGCCCTTGCCCTTGCCGTTGCCGACACCCTGCTCGTCGGAGGAGCGGGCGGTGGCGATGCGGAAGTAGATGTCGCGCAAGGCGGTGTCGGCGATCTGCAGCGCCCCCACCAGCTCGCCGAAGAGCTGTTGCTGGATGCAGGTCGCGAGGCCGCGCAGCACGGTGTGCACGAGGTCGCGCTTCTTGGCCCGGGCGTCGCCGTCGGAGGCGCTGTGGAAGCCGGCGAGGCGGTCGACCAGGCGGCGAACCTGGATTTCGAGCTGGCCGCGCACCTGGGCGCGCTTGATCGCGGGATCGCAGACGGGGGTCAGGCTCTTGACCAGATAGGCCACGCCGCCGTCGTTGGCGCGGAAGGCCTCGTCCCAGGCGCGGGCGGGGTCGGTGAAGTGGCGCCTGACCTCGGGATTCTCGACGAAGTGCTTGCGCAGCTCGACGGCGCGCGCGGCGAAGTCCTGGGCGATGCCGACCTCGCGCATGCCGTCGTAGTCCATCAGCCGCTCGTCGATGACGGTCGGATTGCGCAGCCAGAAGCTGTTGTCGAAGGGCTTGCCGTTCCAGTTGGCGGGCCATTCGCCGCGGAAATTGTTGACCAGCGAATTGTTGAGGCGCGCGCTCCAGCGCAGGCGGCGCGACTCCTCGGTCTCGCCGGCCTTCTGCTCGAACTCGCGGTCCATCTTGGTCAGCACCAGGAACAACGCGTTCTTCTGCTTGGCGCGGTCGGCCGGCGTGGCGCCGATGGTCTGGTCGATCCACGCCGTCATCATGTCCGAGAGGTCGCGAACCTCCTGGTTGCCGTCGGGGATACAGAGCAGGATGGCCGAGAGTTCACGCTCGGCGGAGTAGCGCTGAAAAAGGTAGGCGACCTTGCCGCGCAGCAGCAGCTCGCGCAGCGGGTTGGCGCCCTCGGCCACGCCCTTGGTCTTGGCGACGTCGTCGAGATTGGCGAGTTTCAGGCGCGAGCGGGCGCCGGGGAAGTCGAGCAGGTCGGTGTGGTCGAAGAAGTCCCACGGCTTCTCGTCGATGGCGACGTTGAGCTCGGCGGTGAGCGCACAGACCAGCGAGCGCGGAAGCTTCGCGTCGGGCGAGGAACGGCCGTCGGCCTGCTTGGGCCGCACCAGCAGCGGATCGTCCGAATCGGTGCCCAAGCGGTCGAGCGTGAGCACGTCGACGATGCTCTTTTCGCGCGGGATCAGCGCATCCATGCCGAGCAAGGCTTCGGGCGCGTGGCCGAGCTTCTGGAGTCCGTCGTAGAGCGTGAGATAGAGATCGGTGAAGGGTTGGAAGTCGTACCACAGCACCGACCACAGCCGGGCACGGTCCTGGCCCGAAAGGCGCGGCGCGAGGTCGATGGCCTCACGCCAATAGTCGGTGCGCAGCTCGGCCGTGACGCCGGCGAAGAAAGTGTCGAAATATTCGATGACGTCGAGCACGTCGTCGGAGTCGAGGTCGCCGACCGGCGTCGGATGGGCCTTGGCACGGAGCTCGGACAGGCGCTTGCGGATGGCGGTGCCGTCCGGCCCCTCGAATTCGGCCTTCTGGTGGTCGAAGTCGAGCAGGAACGAATTGCCCAGGATCTTTACGATATCGGTCTGGGTCAGCAGCCGCACGCGGACCGGAAAATCAGGTGCGCCGTCGCTGAGGCCGAGGCCGAAGCGGGTGACGAGGCCGGTCGACTCGCGGTTGCCCGGCGGGTTGATCTCGCGCAGGAAGTCGTAGGTCTTGTCGGCGAAGCGCGCCTGCAGCGGGCGGCCGTCGCGGCTGGCCAGGATCGAGACCAGGTATGACTTGCCGGCCTGGCTCGGGCCAAACACGCCGACGCACATGCGCCGGCGGGCGGCACGCGCGAGCTTGCGGCTCTGGTTGCGGACTTTCTGCAGCTCGCTGATCAGCGACGGCGCCTGCTGGGCCACGGTGGGCGACTGCGCGGCGGCGCCCTTCAGCCACGCCACGCCCTCGCCCGCAGCGACAGCCAGCGATTCGCAGTCCTGGGCCAGTTTGAGATCGACGGTATCCATGTCCCTTAACCTGTCTTCAGCATGCCGGTGTCGAGCCAGTAGCCCTCACGGCGCGGCAGTGTTTGCAGGCGGAGCGTCAGACGGTCGAGTGCCACGGCGCGGCCGTCGCGATTGGTGATCTGGCGCAGGCGGAAGCGCTCGACGTCGCCCGAGTCCTTGTCCTTGGGTTTTACGCGCGCGAGCGCGATGTTGAACGGCGTCTCGCGGGCATGGCGCTCGGCATATTCCGGCTTGGCGAACTCGAGCGCGTAGAGCCGGGCCGCTGGCCAGCGCGCGAGGTCGAGCTGGCGGGCGCCCAGCCACATGGGGCCGCGGAACTCGAAGCCGATCTCGGGCAGCTCGTAGTCGCGATTGTCGAGATCGACGTCGCGATAGACCAGATCGGCTTTCTGCAGCCGTCCGCCGCCGTCGAGCTTGCCGATGAACTTGGCGATGCTCTTGGACTTCAGCAGGTCGGAGCGGAAAGAGAAGTCCGGCAACTGCGACTGGGCAAGGGCCGCGATCATGGCGCCCACCGCCACGGTGGTCTTGGGATCCTCGACCCGGAGACGCGCGTCGCGGAACGGATACCAGGCGCCGACGCGATACTCGTGCAGCGAGATCACCCGCTCCGGCGGCAGCGGCAGCAGCTCCATCACCAGGGCGCGAATGCCGGGAAGACGTGACGGCCGGCCCGAGAGCAGCAACACATCGCAATCGTAGGCGTGAACGATCTCGGCCAGCGGCGCCAGCACACGTGCCATCTCGGCGCGCACGGTCTTGTCGAGATTGGGCAGGTCGACCGGGAAGATCACTTCCTTGAGGTCGAAGCCCTTGGCGCCGCGCTTGCGCGCCGCCTCGTTGACGAAGGTCACGACCTCGACCGACGGCTTGGCACCCTCGGCGAAGAACGAGTCGTAGGCCCGGGGCTCGGCCGCGACGATGCCCGAGGTGGGATCGTAGGTTTCGGCCGCGCGTAAAAACTCCAGCGCCAGGGGATGGGCGATCTGCAGCGCGAACTGCTGGCGCAGGTTGCGATGGATCACGTCCTCGCCGCCGCGATCGCCGCCCACCAGCTCGGCCATCAGGTCGGCCGGGTTGCCGATGCCGGCGGCCCGCAGCGCCGCCTCGATCGGTGGCAGCACATGGCCCTGCACGACGCGCAGCAGGATGTCGTCGCCCGCCACGTTGAAGCCCTCGCGGAACTTCTGCTCCGGGAACAGCGTCACCGAGGTGCCGGCGCCTTCGAGGCGATAGGAGTTGATGATCAGGTCGGTCGTGCCGCCGCCAACGTCGATGCTGGCGATGTTGAGCACGTCCTCGGCCGGCCGGCCGCGCGGCTTGCGGGCGATCTGGAAGAAACGCCGGGCGTCGCCGCCGAAATTGCGCGCGACCTCGGTATAGAGATAGACGAGCTGGGTGCAGCTTGCCTCGTCCCAGTCGGTCAGCACGCGCGGCGCGGGCGCCGCCGGATCGTCGAGCTTCCAGCCCATCATCATCCAGACGAGGTCGCGCGCCGCTTCGGCACGCTTGCGGAAGATCAGGCGCTCGGCCAGCGGCATGCCGGTGGGCAGCGTGAGCACGATGCGGCGGAGCCGGCGCGGCGTCTCGGCATGGGCGCGGCGGCCGCGCTGCTGCGGCGAGTTCATCAGCGTCAGCGCCTGCAGCAGGACCTCCGACAGAACGAAGGTCATCACCGAGGAACGAGAGTATAGCGGCTCGAATACCGGCAGATGGTCGGCCGAATCGGCGTCGACATCGACCAGGTGCAGCGGCTCGCCCTTCTGGTTGACGAGCTGCGCCATCGGACCGGCCGCGGCCGGCATCGGCGTCTGGTCCTGGGCGTAGGCGACATTGAAGCGCCATTCGCGGGTCTGCGGCTCCTCGTCCCACAGATAGCGCTTGGGGCTCGACATGCCGGTGTTGCCCTCGGTGCCGCGGCGGCGGGCGGCGAGCCGCGTCGCCTCGGGCCCGACGCGGGTCATGGTCGGCCAGACGAAGGCATCGGCCCGGCCACCCAGGCGCGAGAGATGGTTCTTGCCAAACCAGGCCTGGGCGAACTCGACGCGCGATTCGAACGGCTTGGTGTGTACGCTCTCGGGATGCGAGAGGTCACGTAGCGCCAGTTCGTAGGAATCGTTCAGATTGACGCCGACGTCGCCCGCTGCCTCGATCAGCAGGCCGCAGGTGCGCGAATTGCCGACGTCGAGCACGAGGTCGACCTCGATTGCGCCGCGGCCCGGCCGTTCGGCGTCGCCCACCAGCTTGATCGGCGGAAAATGCGCCGCGGCGGCCAGCAGGCCGAGAAAGGCAAGGTAGCGCGCAGTCGCTTCCTGCGGCTTCTGCTTGATGTCGGCGTCGATTTCCTCGAGCGTCGCGCGCGGATGCAGTTCGCGAAACAGCTCCTCCAGCCACTGGCTCATCCAGCCCTGGCGCAGCAGCCAGTGGTTGGCACGCTGCTGGGGCGCGAGCGCAAACAGCGCGCCCGAGGTCACGTCCTTGGGTGAGGGGGCGAGATAGGCGCGGCCCTCGGCCTCGGCGATCAGGCCGGTGTCGAAGGCGAGGACGGCACGGTAGCGGTTGCCCTGCTCGTCGCGGTAGCCCACGCCATAGCGGGCCTCGAGATCGACCACGCGCACGCGCGCCCAGTCGGCCGGGCCTTCGCGGAACTGGCTGTTGGGCCGGACCTGCAGGAACGGCACCGGCACCCATTTGTCGAGAAAGGGGGCAAGCGCATCCTTGGCCGTGACGACGAGGTTGGGTTCGGCGGCGCGGCGGCGTCCGGCCTCGACGACCTCATACTGGCCGCGGCCCTCGTCGAAATCGAGTTGCACCAGGTCGTCGACCGCCTTGTCGGCGGCGGCGTCATGGAAACCCCACTCGCGCACCTTGAGGCGCACGGGGTCGAAGCCAAAATCGAGGAACTGAATGCCCGAGCGGGCAATCAGTGTCGTCGGGCTGGGGTAGCTCGGCAGGCGGGCAAGGTCGCTCATGTCATGTTTTTGCGGCTATCGATCCAGTTTAGGGACTCAGCGGCCGATCTGCACCTGATAGCTGCGCTGATCGCCGGGTTGGCTGCCCTTGCATTGGGCCACGCCATTGGTGTCGACCTCGCAATTGACCGTGTTGCGGGCGTAGGTCTTGCCGTCGCTGCACTTGGGATTGGCCTTCTCCTCGATCACCAGCTTGCCGTTGTCCCAGCGCGCCTCGGCCGGGGCCTCGCAGGCAGCGCCGTTCTTCTGCACGAAGCTCACCTTACCCTTGCCCTTGTCGTC
>JBQTJT010000128.1:0-7402 GCA_052386855.1 Reyranella sp. | reverse complement strand
TGCTCTGCTACTACCGGCAATCGCCCGACAACAAGCGCGTGATCTTCGGCGGCCGCGCCCGCTTCACCCAGGTGGCGCCCGAGGTGAGCGCGCCGGTGCTGCACGGCTACATGCTGGAGCGCTGGCCCCAGCTCAAGGGCACCAAGGTGACGCATGCCTGGACCGGCAACGTGGCCTTCGCCTTCGACTTCCTGCCGCACATGGGGCAGGAGCAGGGCATGCACTATCTGATGGCGTGCAACGGCTCCGGCGTCGCGATGATGAGCTACCTCGGCTACCAGACGGCCAAGAAAATCGCCGGGGGTTCCAACGCAGCCATCAATGCTTTCGACGGCCAGCCCTTTCCGACCGTGCCGTTCTACAACGGCAATCCCGAATGGGTGCTGCCCTTCGTCGGCGCCTGGTACCGCACCCGCGACTGGTGGGACCGGACGACGGCTGGCTGACGCTACCGGGCGCGCATTCCATAGGGTAGGCTCGGCGCGTGTTCTCGTTCCGGAATGTTGCAATGAAACTTCGTCTGTTCGCCGCCGCTCTCGTGCCGATGCTGATGGCGGGTCTCGCGCCGGCCGGCGCCCAGGTCCCGCCGATCCCGCCGGGCTGGCAGACGGAACGGGTGGTGATGCTCGGCCGGCACAGCGTGCAGGCTCCGGGCCAGTCGCCCCAGGAACTCGCCAGGTTCGCCGCCTCGCCCTGGCCCGCCTGGCCGGTCGCGCCGGGTGACCTCACGCCACGCGGCGCCGACCTCGGCCACCAGATGGGCCAGTTCTTCCGCATCCTCTACGGCGGCCGCGGCCTGATCGAGGAAGCCATCTGTCCGCGGCCGGGCACGGTCGTGCTGTGGGTCGATTTCGACAAACGCACCGAGTGGGCGGCGCTCTCGACCCTGGGCGGCCTCTACCTGCGCTGCCTCACGCCGCTCCTGAAGCACCAGGCCGACCAATCCAAGCCCGACCCGCTGTTCCACCCGCAGCCCTCGGCGTCGTGTCCGATGGATGCGGCTGCCAACCGCGCCGCTATCCTGGCGCGCATCGGCGGCGACTTCAGCTCGGTGCAGCGCGAATACGCACCACAGCTCACGCTGCTGCAATCGACGCTCTGCCCGCCGGGCGCACCGGGCTCGGGCGCCACCTGCGGTCTCGCGGCGGAGGCATCGGCGATCGTGCCGGATCCGGCCGGCGGCGTCGCGCTCAAGGGACCGATCGCCATCGGCTCGATGGCGGCGGAGAACTTCCTGATGGAAAGCGCGCAAGGCATGCCGGCCAACGACGTCGCCTGGGGCCGTCTCGACGGCGACAGACTGCGCGATGTGCTGAAAGTCCGCCGGCTCCATCTCGACCTCATGGAGAAGACCAAGCCGATCGCCCAGCAGCGCGGCTCGAACATGCTGACGCAGATCGTGGCGGCGCTGCAGAACGGCCACGCGTTCCCGGGCGGGCCCCACATCGCCCAGCCGGTGCGCTTCGGGATGCTGCTGGGCCATGACACCAACATCGTGAACGTCGCGGGGCTGCTCAATCTCGGCTGGGCTATCAAGGGCTACCAGGACAACGAAGCCCCGCCGGGCAGCGCGCTCGCCTTCGAGCTGCTGCGCGAGGGCCCGAACGGCCAGCGCTATGTGCGGATGGCCTTCTATGCCCAGACGCCGGAGCAGCTGCGCAACAACACGCAGCTCACGATCGACAATCCGCCCGCCATGGTGGCGGTCGAGCTGCCGGCCTGCAGCGCCTATGCCCGCAACCAAGCCTGCCCGCTGGAGCGCTTCGTCGAGATCGCCAACGCTTCGATCGACCCGGCCTGCGTGTCGATCAAGCCGTAGAAGCGCCGGCCTGCAGCGCCGGCTTGGTGTCGAGCAGCGACAGCAGCACGCGCTCGAGCGCGCCGGCATCGATCGGCTTCTGCAGGACGGGCACGTTTGCGAAGCGCCGGTCGAGACTGTCGCGCTGGTAGCCGGTGATGAACACGAACGGCACGCCCCGCGCCAGCAACAGATCGGCCAGCGGATCGGCCGCTTCGCCGGCAAGATTGAGATCGAGGATGGCGCCGTCGAAGCGCTCGACCTTGGCCGCGGCCATGCCGTCGGCCAGCCGGCCGCAGGGACCGACCACGTCGGCGCCGAGATCGTCGAGCATGCTCTTGACCAGCATGCTGACCAGCAGTTCGTCCTCGACCACCAGCAGGCGCTTGTCGGCGAGGCTGCGGCGCGTGCGCCGCCCGGCGGCGGGGGCTGTCGGTTGGGCGACGCTGCCGGCCGGTTCCGGGGTCGCGACCTGGGCGCTCGGGATCGACAGCGTGCAGTGCAGCCCCTCGGGCCGCCAGTCGTAGACGACGCCGCCACGGAATTGCGCCTCGATGCTGGAGCGCACGATGGTGAGGCCGAAGCCCAGCGCCCGCGGCTCCAGGGTCGAGGGGCCGCCGGTCTCGCGCCAGTCGAGCACGACGGCGTCGGGCCCGACCTTCCACTCGAGCCTGAGCGTGCCGGTGTCGGTCGAAAGCGCGCCATACTTGGCGGCGTTGGTCGCAAGCTCGTGGACCGCCAGCGCCACGGCCTGGGCCGTCGCCGGCAGCAGCACCACGGCGGGCCCCGCAGTCACGACACGCTGGCGGTGGCTGGCGTGATAGGGCGCCATCTCCTCCTCGACGATCTTGGCAAGGTCGGCGCCTTCCCAGTGCGTGGCCGACAGCAGGTTGTGGGTCGCGGCCAGCGCATGGATGCGACCCTCGACGGTCGAGATGAACTCCGGCGTGGTCTTGGCCTTGGTCAGGCGCAGCACCGAGAGCACGACGGCCAGCGTGTTCTTGGCGCGGTGGTCGACCTCGCGCGCCAGCAGCACCTGGCGCTCCTCGGCGCGCTTGCGCTCGGTAATGTCGACGGTGACGCCGTTCATGCGCACCGGCCTGCCCGCCGCGTCGCGCGCGATGATGCCGGCGCCGTAGCACCAGCGGACCTCGCCGCTCGGCCGCACGATCCGGAACTCGGTCTGGAAGCGCGGGCCGTCCGATCCGACGAGGGCGGCGACGGCGCTCCTGGCGCGGTCATCGGGATGCATCATCGCCTCGATGCGCTCGATCGTGGGCTCGAAGGTGGCGGGATCGACGCCGAAGATGCGGTAGGGGCCGCCGTCCCACTTGATGCCGCCGCTCGCGAGATCGACCTCCCACGAGCCCATATCGCCGGCCGAGAGCGCGATGGAGCGGCGCTCCTCGCTCTGCCGCAACAGTTCGGTCTGGGCCTCGAGCTCGGCGGTGCGGGCCGCGACCCGGCGCTCGAGCTCGGCGTTCATGTCCTCGAGCTGGCGGGTCTTGCGGTAGAGTTCGAGGAAGACCTTGACCTTGGCGCGCAGCACCTCCGGCACCACCGGCACCGTGACGTAGTCGACGGCGCCGATCTCGTAGCCGCGCAGATGGTCGGTCTCGGCGATCTGGACGGCCGAGACGAAGATCATGGCGAGCTTCTGGAAGCGCGGATGCTCGCGGATCATGGCAGCCAACTCGAAACCGTCGACGCCGGGCATGACGACGTCGATCAGCACGACGGCGACCTCGGTCTTGAGCAGGATGCCCAGCGCCTCCTGCGGGTTGTTGGCCTTGATCAGGTTCTCGCCCAGCTGGGCCAGGATGACCTCGTAGGCAAGCAGCTTGGCGGGCTGATCGTCGATCAGCAGGATGTTGACCTTGTCCATCAGCGGTGCAGCCACAGGCGGAGCGCGCTGAACAGCTGCTCGGTGTTGACCGGCTTGGCGAGATAGTCGGACGCGCCGGCTTCCAGGCATTTCTCGCGGTCGCCCTTCATCGCCTTGGCGGTGAGCGCGATGATGGGAAGCCGCCTGAACGCCGGCTTGCCGCGGATCAGCGCGATGGTCTCGTAGCCATCCATCTCCGGCATCATGATGTCCATCAGCACGATCGCCACCTCGGGTGAAGTCTCCAGCATCGAGACCGCCTCGCGGCCGGTGGTTGCCGTCAGCACATTCATGCCGCGGCGCTCCAGCGCGCTCGAGAGTGCAAAGATGTTGCGGGTGTCGTCGTCGACCACCAGCACGGTGCGGCCGGCCAGCACCTCGTCGGAACTGTGCAGCCGCTCCAGCATGCGCTTCTTCTCGACCGGCAGATCGGCCGCGACCTGGTGCAGGAACAGCGCGGTCTCGTCGACCAGCCGCTCGGGCGAGGCCGCGCCCTTGACCACGATCGAGCGCGCCATGGTGTGCAGGCGGGCGTCCTCTTCGGCCGACAGCTCGCGGCCGGTGAACACGACCACCGGCAGGTCGGCCAGCGCTTCGTCGCGCTGGATCTCCTCCAGCACCTCGAAGCCCGACATGTCGGGCAGGCGGAGGTCGAGCACCATGCAGTCGTAGCGCTGGTTGCGCAGCTCCTCGAGCGCCGCGCGGCCGGTGCTGGCCGTGGCAATCTCGATGTCGGGATGGGCCAGCAGCTCGCTGACGCCAAACCGCTCGGCCTCGTTGTCCTCGGCGATCAGCAGGCGCTTCCGGCGTGGCTTCACATAGTCGTTGATGCGCGACAGCGCAGCGCCCAGCCCTTCCGTCGTCGTCGGCTTGCTGAGGTAGGAGAAGGCACCACGCGCCAGGCCCTGCTGGCGGTCCGTGTCCATACTCAGGATCTGCACCGGGATGTGCCGCGTCTCGAGCGTGCGCTTGAACTGGCTGAGCACGTTCCAGCCCAGCATGTCGGGCAGGAAGATGTCGAGCGACATGGCGACCGGCTTGTATTCCAGCGCGAGGTCGAGCGCCTCGGCACCGCGCTGGGTCACGACGGCTTTCAGGCCCGCGGTGTGGGCGGCATCGACCAGGATGCCGGCGTAGTTGGGATCGTCCTCGACGATGAGCAGGGTCCGATCGCCCGGCTGCAGGGTGGGGCGGTCGTCGGGGAACTGGTCGACCACATGTTCGGGCAGCGGGACAGCCGCCAATGGCGCGGTGCCCGGCGCGGCGGCGCGGACGGCGGTGCGCGGGCCGGTGTACAGCGTCGGCAGGAAGAGCGTGAAGGTGCTGCCGATGCCCGGCGTGCTGCGCAGCGTCAGCTCACCACCCAGAAGCGTGGCGAGTTCGCGGCTGATCGCGAGACCAAGGCCGGTGCCGCCATATTTGCGGCTGGTGCTGGCATCGGCCTGCTGGAAGGCCTCGAACACGATCTTCTGCTTCTCGACCGGGATGCCGACGCCGGTGTCGGTGACCTCGAAGGCGACCACCGAACTCGCCTGGCCCAGCGCCATATTGTCGGGGCGCCAGCCGGCGAATGCCGGCAGGACGCGCATGCGCACGCTGCCCTGCGCCGTGAACTTCAGCGCATTGGACATCAGGTTCTTCAGGATCTGCTGCAGGCGCTTGGAATCGGTCACGATCGAGCGGCCGAGGTCGCCGTCGATCTGGACCTCAAAGGCGAGGCCCTGCGATTCGGCCTGGTGGCGGAACGGCCGGGCGACCGTCTCCAGCACGTTGGAGAAGAAGATCTCCTCGGCGTCCACGGTGACGGTGCCCGACTCGATCTTGCTGAGGTCGAGGATGTCGCTGATCAGATTGAGGAGATCGGTGCCGGCGCCGTGGATGGTGCGGGCGAACTCGATCTGCTTGGGGGCGAGGTTGCCCTCGGGATTGTCGGCCAGCTGCTGGCCCAGGATCAGGATGGAGTTGAGCGGCGTGCGGAGCTCGTGGCTCATGTTGGCCAGGAACTCCGACTTGTAGCGTGATGTGAGTGCCAGCTCGGAGGCCTTTTCCTCGACCGCGCGGCGGGCCTGCTCGATTTCCTGGTTCTTGCGTTCGACCTCGAAATTGCGCTCGGCGAGCTGCTGCGCCTTCTGCTCGAGCTGCTCGTTGGTCTGCTGCAGTTCGCCCTGCTGGGTCTGCAGCTCGCCGGCGAGTTTCTGCGACTGCGTCAGCAGGCCTTCGGTCTGCATCGTGGCCTCGATCGAGTTCAGCACGATGCCGATCGTCGCGGTGAGCTGTTCCAGGAAGGCGATCTGCAACTCGGTGAAATGGCTCAAGGAGGCGAGCTCGATCACCGCCTTGACCTGGCCTTCGAACAGCACCGGCAGGACGATGATGCTCTTGGGTGTGGCCTGGAACAGGCCGGAGGTGATGGGACGGACTGCCGCCGGCATGTCGGAGATCAGGATCTGCCGCTGGTCGGCGGCGCACTGGCCGATCAGGCCCTCGCCGACGCGGATCGTCTCGGGATGGCCGCTGCCGACCGAATCGGCATAGACCGAGAGCAGGCGCAGGCTCGAATCGTCGTCGTTCTGGATCTGGTAGATCACGGCCTGGTGGGCATCGACCAGCGGCGCCAGCTCGCTCAGCATCAGCCGGCCGACGGTGCCGAGATCGCGCTGGCCCTGCAGCATGTTGGTGAATTTCGCCAGGTTGGTTTTCAGCCAGTCCTGCTCGGTGTTGCGCTCCGTCGTGAGACGGAGATTGTCGATCATGGTGTTGAGCTTGTCCTTCAGCTCGGCCACCTCGCCCAGCGCCTCGACCTGGATCGAGCGCGTGAGGTCGCCCTTGGTGATGGCGGTCGCCACTTCGGCGATGGTGCGGATCTGGGTGGTGAGGTTGGCCGCCAACATGTTGACGTTGCCGGTGAGGTCGTTCCAGGTGCCGGCGACACCAGGCACCAGGGCCTGGCCGCCGAGTTTTCCTTCGGTGCCGACCTCGCGCGCCACGCGCGTCACTTCGCCGGCGAAGCTGTTGAGCTGATCGACCATCGTGTTGATGGTCTCCTTCAGCTGCAGGATCTCGCCGGAGACGGTGACGGTGATCTTCTTCGACAAGTCGCCGCGCGCGACGGCCGTAGTCACTTCGGCGATGTTTCGGACCTGGGTGGTGAGATTGGCCGCCAGCACGTTCACGTTGTCGGTGAGGTCCTTCCAGGTGCCGGCGACGCCGGGGACCTGGGCCTGGCCGCCGAGCTTGCCCTCGGTGCCGACTTCGCGCGCCACGCGCGTCACTTCGCCGGCAAAGGCGTTGAGCTGGTCGACCATCGTGTTGATGGTGTTTTTCAGTTCGAGGATTTCGCCCTTCACGTCGACCGTGATCTTGCGCGACAGGTCGCCGCGCGCCACGGCGGTGGTGACTTCGGCGATGTTACGGACCTGCGTGGTGAGGTTGGCCGCGAGCAGGTTGACGTTGTCCGTCAAGTCCTTCCAGGTACCGCCGACGCCGGGCACCACGGCCTGGCCGCCCAATCGCCCTTCGGTGCCGACTTCGCGCGCGACGCGCGTGACTTCAGCGGCGAACGCGCGCAGCTGGTCGACCATCGTATTGAAGGTGTTCTTCAGCTCGAGGATCTCGCCCTTCACGTCCACGGTGATCTTCTTGGAGAGATCGCCTTTCGCCACCGCCGTGGTGACTTCCGCGATGTTGCGCACCTGGCCGGTCAGGTTGGCGGCCATGAG
>JBQTJT010000127.1:0-2429 GCA_052386855.1 Reyranella sp. | reverse complement strand
GTCCTGCATGGCGGCTCTTCGGCGCACGACGGTCGACGGGGCATCGCCCACTGACTAAGACATGTCGCATGGACTTCGATTCCCTCAGAACCCAGGCCGACGATGTCGTGCGCGATGGCGCCGATTTCGAGGCTTATGCGCGGCCCGGCGACCTGATCGATGCAGAGCACCCCAGGATCGTGGCCTATGCAAGGCGAGTGGCGGGTGAAGGTTCCGACCGCGAGCGGGCGCTCAGGCTCTACTACGCGGTGCGCGACGATCTCCGCTACGATCCCTACAACACGCCGATGAAGCGCGAGGCCTATCGCGCCAGCACGACGCTGGCGGCGGGGCATGGCTACTGCGTCAACAAGGCGGGCGTCATGGCCGCCGTCTGCCGCGCCGCAGGCATTGCGGCCCGCGTCGGCTATGCCGACGTGCGCAATCACATGACGACGCGGCGGCTGGCCGAGCTGATGGGCAGCGACGTCTTCTTCTATCACGGCTACACCGACGTCTGGCTGGACGGCCGCTGGGTCAAGGCGACGCCGGCGTTCAATCGCGAGCTCACGGAGCGCTTCGGCTTGAAGCCGCTCGACTGGGATGCGGTGGGCGATTCGATCTATCACCCGTTCGACCTCGGCGGCCGGCGCCACATGGAATATCTCGCCTACCGCGGCGTGTTTGCCGACATCCCGTTCGACGAGATCCGCAGCGCGTTCCGCCATTACTACCCGCGCATGACGCGGGAGCAGGAGCAGATGCCGTTGGGTGGAGACTTCGGCGCCGAGGGTGCTGCGGAAGCGAAACCGAAGTGACATTCAAGTGACTTTGGCGCCGCGGTCGACCGCCTACATTGCCCTGCTGGTGGCGCTGGGCAGCTTCGGTCCGCTCACCATGAGCATCTACACGCCGGTCATGCCGTCGGTCGGCCACGACCTCCTCACGACTCCCGACAGCGTGAAGCTCACGCTCACCACCTATATGCTGGGCTTCGCGGTCGGCCAGCTCTTCTACGGTCCGCTCAGCGACCGCTACGGCCGCCGTCCGGTGCTGATCGGCGGATTGCTGTTCTTCACCGCGACGACCTTCGCCTGTTCCTTCGCCTCGTCGATCGGCGACCTGATCGTGCTCCGCATCCTGCAGGGGCTGGGGGCCGCGTCCGGATCGGTGCTGGGGCGCGCGCTGACGCGCGACGCCTACACCTTCCAGGAAATGCCGTTGGTCATGAGCTGGATCTCGCTCGGCCAGAACATCGCGCCGTCGCTGGCGCCGACGGTCGGCGGCTTTCTCGGCGAGTGGCTGAGCTGGCGCGCGACCTTCTGGTTCGTGGGCGGCTTCGGGACGATCCTGCTCGTGGTCACGGCACTCGGCCTCGGCGAGACCAACAAATATCGCAGCGACCGCATCGACCTCGGCAGCCTGCTCCGCGGCTCCGGCGAGATGCTGCGCGACCGCCGCTTCCTCGGCCACATCCTGCCGCTCGGCTTCGCGTTCGCGCTCAACTTCGGCATGCTGGCGGGCGTGCCCTTCATCCTGCAGGAGAGCCTGGGCTTCTCGCCCAAGGAATTCGGCCTGATCGTGTTGCTCTCGGTCGGCGGATTCACTGCCGGCACCTTCGTCAACAACCGGCTGATCGGCCGCGTGGCGCCCACGACCGTCATCCGCTTCTCAGGCTGGTTCCACATCGCGGCATTGGCCGTCATGGCGGCGCTTTCGCTGTCGGAAATCGTCACCTGGTGGGCGATCGTCGGCCCGCACATGCTGTTGAGCTTCGGCACCGGCTTGATGGTGGCCAATGCGAATGCCGGCGCCGTCGGCATGTATCCCAAGCTGGCCGGCACCGCCTCGTCGCTGGCCGGCCTCGCGCAGATGGGGATGGGCGCCATGGGCACGATCACCGTGGCCATTCTGTCGGTGATCGGCAGCCGCTACATCGCCATGCCGCTGGTCATCGGGCTCGCACCGTTCGCGATCGCCACGGTGCTGAGCGCTCGGCTGTTGCGCCCGGGCACCGGCGCCCCGAAACTGGACTCGTAAAGCAGGGAGAAGACGATGACGAACATGCTGAAGGACAAGGTCGTGCTGGTGACCGGCGCGGGCGGCGGCATCGGCCGCGAGATGGCGCTGCTGGCGGCCCGCGAGGGCGCCAAGGTGGTGGTCAACGATCTCGGCGGCGCCGTCGACGGCGAAGGCGGCGGCAGCACGACGCCGGCGCAGAAGGTCTGCGACGAGATCGCCGCGTTCGGCGGCAAGGCCGTGCCCAACGGCGACAGCGTGACCGATCCGGCCGGCGCCGAGCGCATGGTCAAGGCCGCGGTCGAGAACTTCGGCAAGATCGACGGCGTCATCAACAATGCCGGCATCCTGCGCGACCGCATCTTCCACCGCATGAGCCACATGGACTGGAAGATGGTGATCGACGTCCATCTGAACGGCGCCTTCAACGT
>JBQTJT010000126.1:0-9939 GCA_052386855.1 Reyranella sp. | reverse complement strand
CGCGATAGTAGCGCGCCAGCGGCAGGTCCTCGGTGTAGCCGTTGCCGCCCAGGCATTCGAGCGATTCGTAGACCACCTGCGGCGTGCTCTTGCACACCAGGAATTTCACCGCCGGCGTCAGCAGGCGCGCATAGGCCGCCTCGCGCGGATCCTCGGCGGCGCTGTCGGCCGCGTGGGCGAGACGGAACACCAGCGCCACCTGGGCCTCCAGTTCGAGGGCGAGGTCGGCCGCCACGGCGCGCATCGCCGGCTGGTCGGCGAGCCTCTTCTGGAACACAGAGCGGTTGCGGATGTGATGCAACGCCTGGCTCAGCGCGATGCGCATCTGGCCGGCCGAGGCGATGGCACAGTCGAGCCGCGTGAGGTTCACCATCTCAATGATGGTGCGCACGCCCGCACCCTCGGGACCGACCCGCTCGGCGTAGGCCGCATGGAATTCGACTTCCGACGAGGCGTTCGACTTGTTGCCGAGCTTGTCTTTCAGGCGCTGGAAGCGGAGCCCGTTGGCGCTGTCGTCGGGCTTGTGCCGCGGCATCAGATAGCAGGTGAGGCCGCCTTCTGCCTGCGCCAATACGAGGAACGCATCGCACATCGGCGCCGACATGAACCATTTGTGGCCAGTGATCTCGACATGATCGCCCTGCGCTACGGCGCGGGTGATGTTGGCGCGCACATCGGTGCCGCCCTGGCGCTCGGTCATGCCCATGCCCAGCGTCACGCCGGTCTTCTGTCCCCACGGCAGGGGCCTGGGATCGTAGCTGCGCGACAGGATCCGGGGCCGCCACCTCTTGAGCAGCGCCGGCTCGGCACGGAGTGCCCCGATGCAGGCGTGCGTCATGGTGATGGGGCAGAGATGGCCGCTCTCGGCCTGGGTCGCGAGGTAGAGCCGCACGGCCCGGCTGCTGAGCGGGCCCTTCGGATCGCTGCCGTCGTGCGCCGAGGCATGGATGCCGTGGCCGATGCTCTTGGCCATAAGCGTGTGATAGGCGGGATGGAACTCGACCAGATCCAGGCGGTTGCCCTTGCCGTCCATCGTCCGCAGCCTGGGCGGGTTCTCGTTGGCGATCCGGCCGAGGTCGAGCGTCTCGGCCGAACCGTAGTCGCGGCCGCAAGCCGATAGCACCTTGGCGTCGAGGCCGAGCCGCGCCGCGGCATCGGCCAGCGGCCGGTCCGAAGCGAACAGGTCGACATCGCCGAAGGCCGGCGACTGGTTGAACGAGGCGTCTTCGAGCAAGCCGAAGGTCATGGCCAACCTTTACTCAAGGCAGGGCGCGCGCCAATGCGGGCGGGGTAAGTCCCCGCCCTGAAGTGGCGCGCGCCCAGCGAAGAGGTCAGCTGCCGCCGCCGTACTTGAAGGAGAGCTTCACCTTGGTGCGGTAGGCGGTGACCTTGCCCTTCTCGATGACGAGGTCCTGCTCGATGACTTCGGCGACGCGCAGGTCGCGGAGCGACTTGGCCGCGCGTTCGACGGCCACCTTGGCCGCTTTTTCCCAGGACTCGCTGCTGGTGCCGACCAGCTCGATCACCTTGTAGACGCTATCGACCATCTTGAGCCTCCCTGGACACGGTTGTGCCGTTTGATCCGGCGCCGGGTCAGGGGGAGGCTCGGCAGCGGGTGCCTAGCTGGCTTTTCCTTGTGGTGAGCGGGAGCCTATCACGCCGTGGCGAACTTGCCGAATTCCCAGTTGCGGCCGGGGGCGGCGGCGAACAGCGCCTTGGTGTAGTCGTCCTTGGGCGATCCGAACACCTGTTCGGCCGAGCCGTATTCGACGACGTGGCCCTTGCTCATCACCGCGACGTAGTCGCAGATCTGCGCCGCCACGCGCAGGTCGTGGGTGATGAACAGCACCGCGAGGTTGAGCCGGACGCGGATCTCGTCGAGCAGCTCCAGCACCTGCTTCTGCACCGACACGTCGAGCGCCGAGACCGCCTCGTCGGCGATCAGCAGCTCGGGTTCCATGGCGAGCGCGCGGGCGATGCAGATGCGCTGGCGCTGGCCGCCCGAGAACTGGTGCGGGTAGCGGTCGAGCGAATTGGGGTCGAGCCGCACGGTCTCCATCAGCTTGCGGGCGCGGGCCAGCGCCTCGTCGCGCTTCAGCCCGAAGTTCATCGGCCCCTCGATGATCGACTCGCCGATGGTGATGCGCGGGTTCATCGAGCGGTAGGGATCCTGGAAGACGATCTGCACGCGGCGGCGGTGCGGGCGCAGCTTGCCGGCCGACATGGTCGCGATCTCGGTGTCGCCCAGGAAGATCTTGCCGCCGGTCGGGTCGATCAGGCGGGCGATGCAGCGCGCTACCGTCGACTTGCCCGAGCCCGATTCGCCCACGATGCCGAGCGTCTCGCCGCGACGGATGTCGAGGTCGACGTCGACCGCGGCCTTCACGACGCGGGCCTTCTGGAAGAAGGCGTTGCCCGAGTAGGTCTTGCCGAGCTTCTCGGTGCGCAGCACGGTCGGGCCGTCCTTGCGCACGCCGCGGTGCGCCGGATGGATCGACGGCACCGAGGAGATCAGCATCTTGGTGTAGGCGTGCTCGGGCCGCGACAGGATCTTCTCGGTCGGGCCCATCTCGACCAGCTCGCCCCAGCGCAGCACGGCCACGCGATGGGCGATTTCGGCCACGACGCCGAAATCGTGGGTGATGAACAGCACGCCGGTGCCCTGGCCTTCCTGCAGCTCGGCGATCAGCTTCAGGATCTCGGCCTGGGTGGTGACGTCGAGCGCGGTGGTCGGCTCGTCGGCGATCAGCAGGACGGGATCGAGCACCAGCGCCATGGCGATCATGATGCGCTGGCGCTGGCCGCCCGAGAGCTGGTGCGGGTAGGAGGCATAGATGCGCTCCGGCTCCGGCAGCTTCACGCGGTCGAGGATGGCGATGATCTTGGCCTTGCGCTGGGCGGTGTCGAGCTTGGTGTGGGTCGCCAGCACCTCGTCGATCTGCAGGCCGCAGGTCATGACCGGATTGAGCGCCGTCATCGGCTCCTGGAAGATCATCGACATGCGCGTGCAGCGGAGTTCCCTCAGCCGCGATTCGTCGGCCGCCAGGATGTTCTCGCCCTCGAGCAGGATCTCGCCCGAACTCGGCTTCAGAGCCTTGGCGAGCAGCCCCATGATGGTGAAGGCGATCACCGACTTGCCCGAGCCGGATTCGCCCACGAGGCAGACGATCTCGCCGGGATTGACCGTGAAGCTCACTTTTTCGACGGCGTGAATGCGATCGGCGCCTGCCGGCAGGGTGACGCTGAGATTGCGGACTTCGAGGACGGGACGCTTCACTTCAGACATCAACACACCACCGTCGTCCCGACCAAGGCCCGAAGGGCCGCGTGGAGGGACCTTGTTTCAACGACAAAGACTTCGAACATGGAAACGAGACCCTTCGGCTCGCTGCGCTTGCTCAGGGTGAGCAAGAAGGTATGGCCTGCGGTCATACCTTCTTGCTCATCTTCGGATCGAGGGTGTCGCGCAGCCCGTCGCCCATGATGTTGATCGCCAGCACCGTGAGCGCGAGGAAGATGCCGGGGAAGAAGATGTTGTGCGGGAACACGCGGAACAGCGTGCGGCCCTCGGCCATGATGTTGCCCCAGCTGGGGATTTCCGGCGGGATGCCGATGCCGAGGAACGACAGGATCGCCTCGGCGATGATGGCGGCAGCGGCGATGAAAGTGCCCTGCACGATCAATGGCGCCACGGTGTTGGGCAGGATGTGGCGGAACATCAGGGTCCAGGTCGGCGTGCCGACCGAGATCGCGCCTTCGACGTAGGGCTCCTCGCGCACCGACAGCACCACCGAGCGGACCAGGCGCACGACGCGCGGCACATCGGGCACGACGATGGCGAAGATCACGGTGATGAGGCCGGCGCGCCAGATCGAGACCAGGGCGATGGCGAGCAATATGCCCGGTATCGCCATCAGCCCGTCCATTATTCGCATGATGATGCCGTCGGCCCATCGCACGTAGCCCGATACCAGGCCGATCACGAGGCCGATGGCGATCGAGGCGAGGGCGACGGACACGCCGATCATCAACGACACCCGCGTGCCGTAGAGAACGCGGCTGTAGACATCGCGGCCGAGGCTGTCGGTGCCCATGATGACCGTACGTTTGGCGGTCTGCCCGTCATCGAGGCGGAAGGTGATCTCGGCGCCCGGCTTCTTGTTGCGCGCCGCCGGATCGATGCGGGTCGGGTCAACGGTGCCGAGGAACGGCGCCAGGATGGCGATGACCAGCATGACCAGCAGGATCGAGCCGCCGAAGATGACGGCTGTGTTGCGCACGGCAAGAGCCCACAGGCTCTTGCGCTTGGTCGATGCCGCCGAAATGGAGGCGGAGTCGACGATCTCTTCGGGGGTGATCGCGCTCAATACCGGATCCTCGGGTCGAACAGGGTGTAGCTGATGTCGATCAGCAGGTTGATCACGACATAGACCACCGAGAACAGCAGGATGACGGTCTGGATGGTCGGGAAGTCGCGGCTCAGCACGGCCTCGACGGTGAGCCGGCCGAGGCCGGGCAGGCCGTAGACGCTCTCGGTCACGACCGCGCCGCCGATCAGCCCGGCGATGCCGAGGCCGATCACGGTCAGGATCGGGACGGCGGCGTTGCGCAGCGCATGGCGCATCAGCACGACGCGGTTGGAAAGTCCCTTGGCGCGGGCGGTGCGGATGTAGTCCTCGTTCAGCACCTCGAGCACGCTGGCGCGCGTCATGCGGGCGATCAGGGCGACGAAGACCACGGCCAGGGTGACACTGGGCAGGATCATGCGCTCGAGGAAGCCCCAGAAGTTGACGCCGATGCGGATGTATCCCTGCACCGGCAGCCAGCCGAGTTCGATGGCGAAGATATAGATCAGGCAGTAGCCGATCACGAACACCGGTACCGAGAAGCCCAGGACCGAGAAGCCCATGACAATGCGGTCGAGCAGCGAGCCATGGCGGTAGGCGGCGAGGACGCCCATCGGCACGGCGACGGAGACGGCGAGCACCAGGGTGCAGACGGCCAGCGCCAGGGTCGGCTCGACGCGCTGGGCGATCAATTCGGCCACGGTCTTCTTGAAGAAGAAGCTCTCGCCGAAATTGCCCTGGAGGATGTTGCCGATCCAGATGACGAACTGCGTCCAGATCGGCTCGTCGAGGCCGAGCTTGGTGCGGATGTCGGCGATCTGGTCGGACGTGGCGTTGTCGCCGGCGATCACCGCCGCCGGATCACCCGGCGTGAGACGCAGCATGAGGAAGACGAAAACCGCCACCACCGTCAGAACGGGGATGATGGCGATGAGACGACGGATGATGAAATCGAGCATTGGTTCCCAATCGGAGGATCGTCCCGGACGGCGGCAGCCGCCCGGGACGTCGTCGTTATTTCTTCTCGATGTTCCACATTACCGGCACCGGCGCCTTGAGCCAGCCGGTGACGTTGGCGCGCGTGGCGCCCGGACCATACCACTGGCCGAGCCAGCCGAATTGCGCCGTCTCCATCGCGCGCAACTGGATCGCTTCGGCCAGAGCCTTGCCCTTGGCGGGGTCGGATTCCTTGGCGTAGTCGTCGCGCATCTTTTCCATCTGCGGATCGGTCGGCCAACCGAACCACGAAGACTTCTCGCCGTTGGCGACGAAGTAGGAGTTGGAGATCGGGTTCAGCGCGTCGGCCGACACCGAGAAGGTATGGAAGACGTTCCAGCCGCCCTTGTCGGCAGGTTCCTTCCTGGTGCGGCGACTGACCAGCGTCTGCCAGTCCATCGACTGCATGTCGACCTTGAAGCCGCCCTGCTCGAGCAGCGACTTGGTGACGGGCGCCATGTTGGTCAGCACCGGCAGGGTCGTCGACTGCATCAGCACGACGGGCGTGCCGTCGTAGCCGGCCTCCTTCAGCAACGCCTTCGACTTCTCGAAGTCGGGCTTGATCAGCAGCCCGTTGGTCTTGTCCGAGGCGTTGGGTGTGCCGCAAATGAACGCGGCCGGGCAGACCTTGTAATACTCCGGCGCACCGACCGTGGCCTTGAGGTAGTCCTCCTGGCGCATCGCATGGAGCGCAGCCAGGCGGATCTTGGGATTGTCGAACGGCTTCACCAGGTGGTTGAAGCGGATGATGAAGACGTGGCCGAGCGGGTTCCAATCGACCAGGGTGACGCCTTTCTCCTTCTTGAGGAGCGGGATCAGGTCATGCGGCAGCTGCTCGATCAGGTCGATCTCGCCGGTGATCAACGCGTTCACCTGCTGCTGCGGATCGGGCAGTTCGATGATCTCGACGCGGTCGACCTTGACGACCTTGCCGCCGGCCAGGCCCGAGGCGGGCTCGCTGCGCGGCTTGTACTTCGGGTTCTTGTTGTAGACGTGCTTCTCGCCGGGCTTGGACTCGGCGTTGATGTAGATGAACGGGCCCGAGCCGATCTGGCTGTCGATCGGCTTGAAGGCGTCGGTCTCGGCGACGCGCTTGGGCATCATGAACGGCACGTTGGAACTCGGCTTGCCCAGCGTGTCGAGCACCAGACCGTACGGCTCCTTGAGCACAATCTGGAAGGTCTTGGCATCGACCGTCTTGAACTCCTTGACGAAGTCCATGAGCTTGCTGCCCATCGCGTCGCGCTTGCCCCAGCGCTGCAGCGAGGCGACACAGTCCTCCGAGGTCACCGGCTTGCCGTCGTGCCACTCCAGCCCGTCGCGCAGGGTGAAGGTCCACACCGTCTTGTCGGGCGACACTTCGTACTTGTCCACCATCTGCGGCTTCACGGCGTTGTTCTCGTCGGACGAGAACAACGTGTCGTAGATGAAGTAGCCGTGGTTGCGGGTGACGTAGGCGGTCGTCAGGATCGGGTCGAGGATCGTCAGGTTGCCGTTCTGCACGAACTTCAGGACCTTGCCCTGCGCCAGCACCGGCCCCGAGGCCGCCAGAATTGCGCCGGCAGCCATCGCCCCCAGCGTCCGTCTCATGACTTTCTTCATCGAAACCCCTCCGGTTCACTCCCCATCGAGGAAGGCGGAACCCCCTCCGCCCTCGTCGATGGGCGCGCGGGGAACGGGCCCCCGCGCGCGAATCGTCTACTTCTTGGTCACGTTCCAGAACACCGTCACCGGGGCAACCATGTTGCCCTCGACGGTGTTGCGGCGTGCCATAGGCGCATACCACTGTCCGACATTGATGTGGGTGGGATTGTTCACCCAGTACTTCTGCAGGGCCTCGACGATTTCCTTCTGCTTCGCCGGGTCCGATTCCTTCGAGAATTGATCGCGATATTTCTCGATGGTGGCGTCGCACGGCCAGCCGAACATCGCCTTGTCGCACGCGGCATTGAAGAAGCCGGCCATCACCGGGTTGAGGATGTCGGCCGCCACCCACGAGGTGAGGAAGGCGTGCCAGCCGCCGGCATTGGGCGGATCCTTCTTGACGCGACGGGCAACCAGCGTCTGCCAGTCCATCGAGACCAGGTCGACCTTGAAGCCGGCCCGCTCCAACTGCGCCTTGGCGACCGGGGCGAGGTTGGTCAGCACCTGCAGGTCGGTCGACTGCATCAGCACGATCGGCGTGCCGTCGTAGCCCGCCTCGGTCAGGAGCTGCTTGGCCTTGGCGGCATTGCCGTTCAGAACGTCGGCCATGCCGGCATCGCTGGCCAGCGGGGTGCCGCAGATGAACGGCGCCTTGCAGACCTTGAAGTAGGTCGGATCGCCGATGGTCGCCTTGAGGAAATCCTCCTGGGCGAAGGCAACGAACACCGCATGGCGGACCTTGGCATTGTCGAACGGCTTGACCGTGCTGTTGAAGCGGAAGGTGTACTGGTTGCCGGTCGGGTTGGTGGTGACGAGAGCAACGTTCTTGTCCTTGGCCATCAGCGGCAACAGGTCGTGGCCAGGCGATTCGATCATGTCGATCTCGCCGTTCTGAATGGCGGCGACCTGGGTCTGCACGTCGGAGATCCAGAGCCATTCGACGCGGTCGACTTTCGCTACCTTGCCGCCGGCGAGCCCGGACGGCGCCTCGCTGCGGGCCTTGTACTTCGGGTTCTTGACGTAGACCGTCTTCTCGCCGGGCTTCCATTCGTCGCGCTTGAAGATGAACGGGCCGGAGCCCACCACGTCCTCGACCTTGATCTGGGTGTTCGGATCGGTCGCGGCGACGCTCGCCGGCATCATGAAGGGCACGTTGGACGACGGCTTGCCGAGCGACTCCAGCACCAGGCCGTAGGGCTCCTTCATCGACATCTTGAAGGTCTTGGCATCGACCGCGGTCAGGCTCGCCACCGAGCCCATCAGCTTCTGGCCCATCGAATCCTTGGCCGCCCAGCGCTTGATCGAGGCGACACAATCTTCCGCCGTCACGGGCTTGCCGTCATGCCATTCCAGGCCGTCACGCAGGGTGAAGGTCCAGGTGAGCTTGTCGGCGGAGACGTCGTACTTGTCGACCATCTGCGGCTTGACCTGGAACTTCTCGTCCATCGCGAACAGCGTGTCCCAGACCAGATAGCCGTGGTTGCGGACGATGTAAGCGGTGGTCCAGATCGGATCCAGAATCTTGAGGTCCGAATGCATCACGACCTTGAGGGTCTGTGCCTCGGCCGGTGCGGTTCCCAGTAATCCACCCAGACTTGCGGCCGCCACGATGGCGGCAGCCGACTTCCTGAAATTGAACATCGGTTACGTCTCCCTATTGCGCGGACTGTCTTTGCAAGAATCGCGCCGCTGGCGGGAACAGTAGCAGCCTATGGCCCCCCTCTGACAAGCCGATTCAGGGACGCCGCACCTCTAGCGCGGCCGGTTGATCGCCTTGTCGAGCAGTTCGATGACGCCCTCGGACGCCGCGGTCGCGACGATGTCGCCGAATCCCGCCCACGAGCCCTTGGCGGCGGCGAGCGGCACCGGATTTGACTGGTCGATGTCGCCGATCGTCTTGCCGGCCGGGTCTTTCAGCGTCCATTTGATGGCCAGCGTGCCGATCTTCTCGTCGACCGGCGTCAGGCTCACCGTGGCGACCACCGAGAAAATCTCGGGCCCGGGCGCATCGACGATGACGATCTTGCTCGAGCCCAGCGCGCGACGCATGCCGGAATAGAGCTGGCGGTTGCCGTCGGACGGCGCGCCGGTGATGGCGCCCACCATCACCCTGACATGCGTCTCGGTCGTGGCGGCGGCGGCGACGGGTGTGACGCCGGGAATGACGCCGGGCATGGCGGCCGTCGGATCGACCACCGGGTCCTGCGCGATGCTGATGCCGGCGGCGACCTGGCCGGGCGAGCGCGGCTGGAAGTTGGGCGGCCGGCCGATCAGGGTGGCGATGCGGGGGGCCGCCTGCTGGGCGATGCGCGAGATCAGCTTGTCGCTGGCTTCGGCATAGTCCTCGCCGCGCGTGCGCGTGCGGCTGACGGCCGGCTCCTGTGTCGCGGGTTTGCCCGCGATGCGCCAGTCGATCTGGATTTCGATGCCGTCGCCGGCGTCGCGGGTGCTCATGACGCCGCCGACCTGCAGCGGTGCCTCGGCGGGCTGGATCGCGGCCACCACGCCGTAGGACTGCAACTCGATCGCCAGCGCGGCGGCCAGCCTGGTGCCCATGTCGGGCGGCATGTTCCGCGGCGGGCCGATCGCCACGTCGACCTTGTCGAGCGGCGAGCGATAGCGTGCAGCGTCGGCACCGACGGCCTCGAACGGCTTGTAGCCCGTGCTGCAGGCCGCCAGCAGGAGGCAGCCGAGAAGACTCACAACATGACGCATGTCGCGACAAGTCCGAGCAGGCAGCAGAACATCTGGAGGAACAGGTAGGGCATTTCAATGACCGAGGGCGTTCGCCGACTGGCCCCGGCCATAGTCGCGCACGCCTTGCATCGTGTTGCGGCGGTAGCTGAAGAAATCCTCGGTGGCCGTGAGCGTGTCGTGGCCGGTCGCCGCCACCGCGACGCCGTTGCGCGCAATGCGGTGTACGAGATAGCCCGGGAGGTCGAACATGAAGTGA
>JBQTJT010000125.1:0-27504 GCA_052386855.1 Reyranella sp. | reverse complement strand
CCCCAGATCTCGCGGCCGCCGGCGATCGGCGAATTGTCGTCGAGGTACATGGCGTGCACGTAGCCGCCTTCCTGCACCTTGCCGTCCTTGCCGGTGAAGCGCACCGGGATCACCTGGCCGGTCTCGGTATAGTCGCCGAAGCCGGTCGAATCGGGCATGCGGATGAACTCGTAGTTCACCGTGTCGCCGATCGGCTCGAGCGGCTCCGGCACGATGGCGCGCAGCAGTTCGGGGTCGGTGCGATAGGTGATGATGACGAACTCGCGATTGTAGAACTTGTAGGGCCCGCGCGGATAAGCCGGGTTGTTGAGCGGCATCGCGAAGGCGTTCTTGCGGACATCGGCCAGTTTCATCGCTTGGTCTCCTCACGGCCCTGCCGGGCGAGATCGAAGGTGAATACGCCATCGGCGCTTTGCGGGCGCTGCAGCACCTCGGGGTGGCGCAGCGTGCGGATCATGTCGTCGTAGCCGGACTTCCAGTGCTCTTCCATCGTGCGGCGCGAGAACTCGTAGTCCTTCGACGCGCCTTCGTAGCTCCTGGCGTGATAGATCAGGTGGATGATGTTGTAGACCTTGGTGTCGGCTTCCTGTGCCAGCAGCTCGGCTTCCGCCGTCTGGCGCAGCTCGGGCCGCATGTTGGCCAGCAGCATGGCGGCGGCGCGCCGCACCGCCTGCATCTTGCGGAACTGGTCGGTGCCGGCGCGCGTGCGGCTCGAATAGCGGATGTCCTTCAGGCGCACGTCGACCTCGATCATGTCGCGCGGCAGCTCGCCGCGGGCGCTCCACAGGTCGATCTGGAAGGCGAGCGTGTCCTGGCGGGGCCGGGCGTCGAGCATCCATTGCAGCGGCGTGTTGGAGACGACGCCGCCGTCCCAGAAGAATTCGCCGTCGATCTCGGTGGCGGGGAAGCCCGGCGGCAGCGAGCCGCTGGCCATCACGTGCGCGGCGCCGATCTTGTGTGTCGTGTTGTCGAAATGGGCGAAGTTGCCGGTCCTGACGTTGGTGGCGCCGACGCAGAAGTGCATCGCCCCCGCGTTCAGCCGGTCGAAGTCGACCAGGCGTTCCAGCAGGTCCTTCAGCGGCGCGACATCGTAGAAGCCGAGCGTCGCGGGGCTGGCCGCCCGGCCGAAGACCGGCGGCGGCACGCGCGGCTTGAAGAAATTGGGCGCCCCCCACAACAGCGTGCCCATGGCGCGCCACTGGTTGACCATCATGCGCGTCATGTCGTTGGGGAGGTCGATGCCGCCGAGATAGGGAACCCCGAGCGGCGGGGTCGTCACCGTCTCCCAGAAGGCGCGCAGCTTCTCGACCCGCCGTTCCGGCGGGTTGCCGGCAATCAGGGCCGCGTTGATGGCGCCGATCGAAATGCCCCCGACCTCGTCGGGATGAAGGTCGGCCTCGGCCAGCGCCTGGTAGACCCCGCCCTGATAGGAGCCCAGCGCGCCGCCGCCCTGGAGGAGGAGCGCGATGCGCTCGAAGTCGGGACGCATTGAAGGTGTGGAACTCATGGTGCGTCTCCCTCGCGGCAGGACCGCCGCGGCGTTGACCTTCTGACCTGCCGTCTACACGACGGCAATGACGATTCTACAGGTGGCCCTGCCAAAAGCGGGCCAATCTCAGACGATTTGCAGCGACCGGAGTGTCGGTAGCTCCCCGTCGGCGAAGGCGCGGGCCTGGTCGATCAGGTCGGAGAGAGGCTCGGCCGAGAGGAATTTTGCGGCCGCTCTTGCCCATTCGTCCGGCCGCTTCTTGCCGGTGCGGATCTCGGCCAGGAAAAGCTGCTGCGCCCGGCCGACGGCAATGCCGCCACCGGTGACGGGGCTGGCGAGGGCGTGGACCGCATTGGCGGTGCGGGCGCTGGCAATCAGGTGGGCATTGAGCCTGTCGGTCCGCGGCCGCGCCTGAGCCGTGACCTGCTCGTCCTGCGCCGCCTGGATCAGGTCACAACTGGCGATCAGGATCGCGGCCTCGGCGATCTGGCCGAGTGTAATGCCCTTGGGCTGCAGCACCTGCTCGATCCGGCCGAGCGACCAGGCCTTGCCGTCGCCCAGCATCTCGAGCACCGCGCCAAAGGCTGCCTCACCCGGGCCGGACTGGCTGAGCGTCAGGGCGGCGCGCAGCTTGAGTGGCAATTCCAGCGGACGCACGACCGCGATCACCCGTTCGCGGCGGAGTGCCTCGGTCCGGTCGGCGGCGGACAGCCGTCCGGTGCCCTTGATCCAGTAGTCGCGGCGGAAGCGCGGGTTGACGATCAGGTCCTTGACGGTCTCGCGCAATCCGATGTCGCCCACGTCCGCGAGCAGGCGCCGTTGATCGGCGGACAGGCCCATTGCATCGATGTGATCGGCGTAGTCGGTCGAGCAGGCGTAGCCGACGTCGGCCGGCGCCAGCCAGCGGGCGGCGGTCGAGAAGTGCATCGGCTGCCAGTCGCGGTTGAAGAATTCGTGCGCCAGGTAGTGGCGATCGTCGTCCCGCATGGCCTTGAAGCTGTCGACGATCCCGGGATTGTCGCGGGCAAACGCCGGGTTGGCCGCCAGCAGCCGGTCGGAGAAACGGAGGGCCTCGTCGATGCGCTCGGCAATGGGTATGCCCTCGCTGCCGGCCCGGTTCGCATGCTCGACGAGCAAATGACGCAGCGGTGAAAACGCCGCCCAGCCGGGCAGCGCATTGTAGCCCATGTAGACCACACCGCCCGGCTTCAGGCGGCGCCGGATGAAGGCCACGATCGCGTCGCGATTGCCGTCGGAGATCCAGCTCCACACACCGTGCAGGCCGATGTAGTCGAACATCGGCAGGTCGCGACCGGAGAAATCGACGAAGGAGTCGCTGTGGAGGCCGACCTCGGCGCCCGCGGCCGCGGCAAGGCGCCGGGCAAAGCCTGCATGGTCGGGATTGATGTCGGTGCCATGCCAGCGCACCGCCGATGCCGCGGCATGGATGGCGAGGCTCACGCCCTGGCCGAAGCCCAGTTCGCAGGCCGTCTCGACCGCCGGCACCGGCAGACCGGCATTCAGCAAGGCAAGCCGCAGCCGCAGCGGATTGAGTTCGCCGTGATAGCTGTAGGTGTAGTCGATGTCGGTCCGATAGCCTTCGGCTGCGTCGTTCATCCAGATGCCTCAGCCGTTTCCCGCGCCCGCTTTGCCCGCGACCGCCTTGAAGGCGAGCCGGAACGGGCGTGTCGCATAGTACGCCCCCCACAGCGCCTGCGGCAGCTTCAGGGCGGCGTAGTCGCCGGGAGTCGGCGTGAAGGCGATGCTGAGAGCGCCCTTGATCCTGTCCAGACGGCTGTCGCAAAGCTCGAGATCGACGAAGTTCTCGCCCTCCGACGAGGGCAGATGCCCTGTGCGCATGCGGCCGGCCAACGACATCGCACGGACGCGGACCCGATCGCTCTGCGCGACGAGGGCTGCCAGGGCGTCGGGCGGCGCGACGTCGAGCAGTTCCTGCGTCATCGCACAGCCGAGAAGAACCGCATCGCCACAGCCCTGGCTCTGCGCGCGCCGATGGATCGCGGACCAGTCGAGATCGCGGTGGCGGTCGATCATCAGGGCAAAATCCTGGACCCACTTCAGCAGCTTCCACACTTCCTTCGTTCCATGACCGGCCAGCAGCAGCGCCAGGTTCGCGCCGGCGACCACCGGAATGTCGCGATCGCCGATCGATATCCGGCCGAGCTCTTTCCAGACATCTTCCGTCTTCAGGGGAAAGGGCACATGGCTGCCGCTCAACGCCCAGTGCAGGTCGATCGCGGCTTCGCCGTCGGTGCGCGCGAAGGCGTGCTGCCGCAGATGGGCGAGGAAGGCGCGGCGGAACGCCCGATCGCCCTGGGCGCTCCGGTATCCCAGGAAAGCCAGCACGTCCTCGGCGTCGTCCAGCCGGTCCTCGGGCACCAGCACGTCGATGTCGTTGTATTCGCGCAAGGCCAGGTCGCCGTGGAGCGCGATGGCCAGGGCGGGGCCCTTGAAGGCGGCGAAGGGGATGGAATTGTCGTCGAATGCCGCAGCGGCGCGGCGAAGTTCGCTGGACAAGGTCAGCGTTCGCACGAGATGCCGCTGGCGGAAAAGGTCGAGCGCGTTTCTCTCGATCTCAGGGACCGCTTCCCAGGCGAGATCGTTCAGGCATTGGAAAAGCCGGGGCCGCACGCCGTGGCCTTCGGCCAGCCGGGCGAGCAGCGGATAGTCGAGGCCGTTGCGAAGCAGGTCGCGGAGGCGCGCCAGGTCCGGAGCAGGCCGTGCCGCCAGACAGAGAAAGTCGAATTCAGCGCCGCCTGTTCGAACGCCCGGCACCGGCGCCCCCAATTGTGCGTGAGCTGGAACTAGAGATCGTACCGACCGAGAGGGCGCTCGGCGTCGATCAAGGCCGGATCAGGAACGCGAGTCGCTGATCACATTCCGGCCGCCGCGCCCGGTGAAGCGGTTGTTCTTTCCGTCCTTGGCACCGCCGCTGCTCCTCGTCATGGTCAGCTCGCGCAGCGCGCCAAGCTTGGTGAGGACGGGCTTCTCGTAGGCCTTCTTTGCCAGCGGCTGCTCCGATCCGGAGGCCTCTTCGGTCTTGTTCGTTGATTTATCCATCATGGCGTGGCCTTTCACTTTCACCCTGTCTTCTCGACGAGGCGCTCTTCCTCCAGACGCGCCAGGATCTGCACCACGTCGGCCTCACAAGCAGCTTCCGATACATCGAATTCAGCCTGGATCGAAGCACAAAGGTCGGCTACCGACCGGGGCTGTTCAAGCGAATCCCAGATGTGGACCCCGACGCCCTGGAGCCCGAAATAGAGCGCACGATCAAGATCGAGGATCGCGACCTCATCGTTGATCTTGCAGGAAACCTGCTGTGTCGACCGCTTGAAAACCACCGGGGACTGGACCATGCCGATTCGTCCTGAAGCCCGTCGAGGGGGACGAGCAAAATTTCGCCTGATCTTCATTTCAGGCGTTGTCATGAATTTATCAAGAGTTTCCCTGCAGATCAAATGCAATAAATTGTGATCGCCGCGAGTCGAGGACGCCCAAAAGGGTCAATTGTGGGCCAGCCAATGGTCGAGGCTATAGGCCGCCGTGGCGGTAAAAATCTCGACTTCCGACGCCTGACTGGCCGGCAGGTGCTTTCGATCGACATAGCGCTCGACCCGGCTTTCCCGGGAAGGTTCCGGCAGGCCGTGTTTTCGCATCGATGCAACGTCCGGGTAGCACGCAAGCGGCGTCTTCTCCCGGCTGAGCACCTCGATCGGTAGCCGGTTCCGCATTGCCTCGCGCATCAGTTGCTTTTTCCAGCCCCAGGGAATGGGCGGCACGGAGAGCATGAATTCGACGACACGGAGGTCGATGTAAGGATGACGCCGCACGATGGGCGCCAGAGATTCGCGGAAATTGATGTCGTCAAGGTCGCATTGCCAGAAGGGGCTCGTGAAAGAGGCCATCGCCCGGGGGCGCCACGGGTGGGATGTGTCGCCGCCGTCGCCGAAGGTTGCCATACGTTCCGCCAGCCCGAGGCGTTCGGCGAAATCCCGGTTCAGCCACGGCGGCGGTGCGGGGGGGCTTTTGGCTTCCGGTCGCGAACCGGCATGGCGCTGGAACGTCTGGGCCCATCCCGTGATGCCCTTGACCCGGGCGTACTGGAGCAACGTGCCGGCGAGCCGGCTCCATGATCGACGTGCGATCAGCCATCGAAGATAGCTGTTCCGCTCCAGGGTGAGGGCATTGTCCGGCCCTTCGCCTTCGAACCAGACCAAGGCGGAGCGCGCCCTGTCGCTATCGATCTGGTGGATGTTGTGGGCGTTAAGGATCGAGATCGACGGCTCGGCGGACCTTATGTCGCGCGAGCGCCAATGCGGATCGTAGACGAGATCGTCGACCACCCTGATGCGCAGGTCGATTCCAAGACGGCGCGCGGCAAGGGAAGCGAAGTGATCCTCCCTTACATGCATCACCTTCTCGTAGTGTTCGCATTCGGCGACAACCCGCGAGGCGTCCGCCGTTACGTCGACGGTACTGGCGGCGAGCGCGGTGGAATCGAGGCCGCCGCTCATGGAGATGCCCACGCGGCCGACCGGCAGCCGGTCGGCAATGGCCAGTGACAGCAATTCGCGAAAGCGCTCGGCGTAGGTTCGTGGATTGCGAAAATAAACCGGCTCGACGATGTTCAGGCGCCAATAGCTGCGGATGACGGCGCCAGCCTCGCTCAGCTTCAGGATGTGGGCGGGCGCAAGCCGCTGGATGTCGCGGTAGACGGTCCGCTCGAATTCGCGCGAGAAGGCGCCGGTCAGGAAGTCGGCTATCCAGTAGTCGTCGAGTTCACGATCGGGCGATGCCCGGGCCACGATCCAGTCGAGCGAATCGCTGAAGAACCAGGTGTTCCCCTTCCGGGCGTGGAACAGCAGCCGCACGCCCATCTGGTCGCGGACGGCGATCAGGCATTGCCGCTCGTCGTCCCACAGGGCGAAGGCGAAATCGCCGGCGAGAAATTCGACGAACCGTTCGCCCCACCTGGCATAGGCGTGCAGGCACAGCAGCGCGTCGGGGATCGCCTCGGGAGGATTTCCAATCTCTGCCGCCAACCGTGCCTGGAGCTCATGGCGCGCATCGAGCCGGATGCGCCCGACGATCCAGTAGCGGCCGCCGAGGGAATGAATGGTGGATTGCTCTTCGGGGAGGCCGGACGGATCGGCGGCGGAACAGACGAAGGCGGCGCGGCCAGCGCCACCGAACAGTTTGGTGTTTGCCCCATCACCGAGTTGACGAATGTCTATCGGTTCGGTGTGAAGACTGAAGATTGCGGCGAACAATTCTAGCCCGCCCGCCAGGTCGTGAGCACCGTGTAGCGGTCTTGGCCCTCCTCGCCGATCAGCACGCGTCCCTCATGAAGGACCCAGGCATGGGCGGCGATGCCGTTCGGTTCGTGCGCGACGCCGATGTGGAGTTCGGAGGCATGCCCTTGTGCCGACAGCAGACGCTGGAGGGCGAGGGCCGAGCACAGGCACGTCGCGCCGGGCATCCGTCGCGAGGCCGTGCGAACCGCCCAGACGACGCGGTCGACCGGCATGGTGCCCTGCTTGAGACGGCCGCTCCAGGCGCGCAGGCGCTCGATCGTGACCAGATGCAGCGAGGCCCGGACGACGGCGAGCGTCGCGAACGCCTCGATCAGCAGCGCCCGATCGCGGCGTGGCAAGGCGAAGTAGGCAGCCAGTCGCCTCACGTCCCGATTATCCGGCGGATTTCGGCCGCAACGTCGTCCATGGCCTCGACGCTCCTGGGATAGCGCAGCTCGTAGACCGGAAGCACGTCGGCGACGCGCGCCGCGAATTCAATCTGCCGTGTCAGCCGGTCGGTTCGAGCATACCTCGTGTCCATGGTCGACGATATGATCACCCGGGCGAGTTCGACGCCGCCGAGGCGGGCGCATGAGACCTTCTGGATGGCCGGCTGATCGTCCGGCCGGCCGAGATGGAACAGCGCGGCGAGCGGCGTGGGCTCCCGGCGCCGCGGCACGGCGGCGCGCGGCTGCACCATGATCTTGCCGCTCAGAGAATTGAAATAGCCGTCCGCCACCGCGCCCGGCAGGAAGCCCACGCCCGGTTCGTCGAGCAGCTTGAGCCGGTAGGGACCGGCGTGGGCCAACAGCGATCCGCCGGCGAACTTCACGCGCAGCATGTCGTCGGTGATGAGATCGCCGCCGCGGCTGATGAGGAATGCGGCCAGCGTCGACTTGCCCGCGCCGCTGAGGCCAAGCAGCCCGACGGCGCGGCCGTCGATCTCGAGCACGGTCGAGTGGAGCGTCTCCTCGCCCTGCAGCGTGAGAGAGGCGCTCATGACGAAGTTCAGCAGGTTGGCTTCGAAGGACCTCTGGTCGACCTCGCCCAATCTTCCGCAGGTCACGGTTCGTCCGTCGGCGGAGATCAGGGTCTCGAAGGCGCCGTCGGCCTTCATGTAGACGCTACCATCGTCTAGCACGGCATGGTGGACCCAATCGTGGGGGTCGGTGGCAGGGCCGGGGGCGAGCGTGCGAAAATAGTCGGGCGGTGCGAAGCCGAGCGTGACCGCAGGCTCGCCGTCGCCGTCGGCAACTTCCTCGACCGAGGTCAGGCGCAGCGCGCTCTCGATCACGAGGCCGTAGACTCTGTAGCGATGACGGGCGTTCACGCGGTCTCCTGCCGGACGCTATTGAAACAGCCATATCGGAGGGGTAAGCGGTACGCATGATAAGAATCGACTGCCGGGGCGTTCCGACCGATGCCCTCGCCCAATCCGAGCAGATCCGCGCGGCGTCTGCTTGCTTTGAACGACATGGCTACGCGATCCTCGACCACATTATTCCCGAAGATACCGTCCGGGCCCTGCATGACGAATTCAACGACCGATACAGCGACTACATAGCAGATCGCGAGCCCGAGGATTCGCTGCAGGTCGGCAACAAGCGCTTCATGATCCCGCTTCACCTCTCCGGCAATCTCGGCGCTCCCCTGGTGTTCGCCAACCCCTATGTGATCGCGCTGGTGCGCGAAGTCCTCGGCAAGGAGGCCGTCCTCGAGGCCTTCGGCGCCATCATCTCGCTCAGCGGGTCCGAAGCCCAGCATCCCCATCCCGACGGCCCGCCCCTGTTCGGTTCGGAGATCTCGACGCTCCTGCCCGCCCACGCATTGACCTTCGCAATGCCCCTGGTCGACATGAACGAGGTCTCGGGGACCACCGCCCTCTGGCCGGGCAGCCACCGGATGAAGGATCGCCCTGAAGTGCCGCCCGAGCGGCCGGTCATCCCGGTGGGATCCTGCCTGCTGTGGGACTTCAGGCTCATCCACAGCGGGGCGCCGAACAAGTCGGATCGGCCGCGGCCGATGGTCTACGCCACCTATGCGCGGCGCTGGTACCAGGACCCGGTCAACTTCATCAAGGCGGCCCAGCAACGCCTCGTCTTCGATCCGGCCTTCGTCCAGGGCATTCCCGAGGATGTGCGGCCGTTGTTTTCGCACGTCCGCGGCGCCTTGTTGCCGGGCGAGCCCTTCCGGGGATGAAGGCCACGCCCGATGGGTTTGCCGACGCGGCAGAAGCCCTGCTGAAGCAGGCGGCGCTGTCGCCCAGCCAGATGGCGGAGCGGTTCGAGGCGGCACTCGATATCGACCGGTGGCGGCGGCTGGCGCCTTTTGCCTCGATCGGGGCACCGATCGTCTCCGGCGACCATGCGCAAATCGCGTCGCAGGATGCCGTTCGCGAGAAAGGCCGTCTCGACGAAGACGGCTACTTCTGCCTGACGCAGGTATTCGACCCCGAGCGCATCGCCAGGATGCACCACATTGTCAGGGCGGTCCGGGCCGATGGCTGGCCGGCGGCCTTCGCCTTCGTTTATGACGACTTCTGGAGCATCGCGCGGTCCCCGGCGATATCCGCCTTCCTCGAAGCGTCGCTCGGCACGGATTTCGTGCAGAACACTGTCGTGTGGGCGCACTGGGTCCCGGATGCGAAGGGTGCGGGCGGATGGCGCCCGCATGACGATTACCGGGCAGGCGGCGATACGTTCCTGTCACTCTGGATTCCGCTGTCGGATGCCACCGCCGAGAATGGCTGCATATTCCTGGTGCCCGCTTCCAGGTCGCGCGACGTCGCCGAGACCCTCGAGGTCCAGGACAGCCTGCCGAATGTATTGTTCCGCAAGACGCTGCAGGACGTGGTCGCCCTGCCGGTCCCGTCGGGGTCGCTGATCGGCTGGCGCGGCGACGTGCTTCATTGGGGTGGCGCGAACTCCGGCAGCACCGTGCCTCGCGTGAGCCTGGCCCTGGAGTTCCGGTCGCGGGACGTGAAGACGATCCGCTTCGAACGGCCGTTAATCGACCCGCGTGCGGCGCTGCCGCCGTTCAGGACGCGCCTGTTCGCGATCGTCAAGGCGCTCCGTGAATACATCAATTTCGAACCCCTTCTGCTGCGGCACCTGCCGCTGGCCGAACGGATATTCGAAGAGACCTCTCCGGGAGAATGACGTCACCGGGACAGGCATCGAGGGCTGTCGTGCCGGGGTTCCTCGTCCGCGGATCGCTGGGCTACGCCCGAAGCTGGGCCAAGAACATCGTGAAGGCAGCCCTTGGCCGCAAACCGTACTTCACGCCCCATGATGTGCTGTTCCGCTCGTATCTTCACCAGCTTTGCGGCGGACCGAAGCTCCAACGGATCACCTGCGTGGCCTCCACCAACGAAGGCGCCGGTTCGCAGGCGCTTATGATGATGTGGGCGATCGACTTCGCCCGCCGCACTGGCCTCACCTATGTCCACACGCCCTTCTCATGGATCCATCACGCCGACGGGCCGATGCAGGCCTGGGTCGATGCCTGGGAACAGCACTTCAACCTGGGCGAGGGCGAGATCCGGAACGATGGCGACGACCAGGACATGGTCAACTACGCCTTCACGTTTCCGGTGTTGCAGGGGCTTTTCGGCCTCGAAGAGGATGAGCCTGCCTTCGACGACGCGACCGTCCGAGAATTTCGCCGCAGGTACTACGTCAACAAGTCGCCACGGCGGAACGAGGTTCTCTCGGTCTGCGTCCATGCCCGCCGCAGCAACCGTCACGAATTCCCCGAGTACCAGGATGGCGCCGACCTCACGCGGCTTGCCCGCACGCTCGGGCGGATTCGTGCCGTGCTCGATGCCCGGGGCGTCAACTACACGTTGCGCCTCTTCTCCCAAGGGCATGCCGAGGAGTTCCGCGAACTCGGCATTCCGGCGTCCGCGCTTTTCCTCGATGCCGATCCGTTCTGGAGCATGCGTGAGATGATCGAGGCCGACCTCCTCGTCACGACGCTCGGCACCTTCAGCTATGTGGCTGGCCTGCTCTGCGACGGAGTTGTTCTCGGCGATGCCTCGGGGCCGCCGGCCCGGGGATGGCTCGCCTACGACGCCGACGGGGATTTCGATTCGGAAGCGCTAGGGCAGGCGCTCACCAGCTTACCTTCGACCAGCGTGAGATAGCGGTCGGCGCCGGCAATCGCGGCCGGCCGGTGGGTGACCAGCACGATCGTCGTCCGGCCGCGCAGGCCGGCAATGGTTTCGAGCAGGCGTTCCTCGTTCCCCGCATCGAGCGCACTGGCCGGCTCGTCGAGCAGGATCAGCCGTGGCGCGCGCAGCAGCGTTCGTGCCAGCGCCAGCCGCTGGCGTTCGCCGCCCGAGAGGCTGGTGCCGCGGTCGCCGACGACGGTGTCCAAACCCTTCGGCAGGTCGCGCAAAAGCTCGGCCAGTCCCGCCAACCGCAGGACGTCGCGCATCCGCTCGTCCGATGCCGCAGGATCGGCCCAGGCGAGGTTGGCCCGGATCGAATCGTGGAACAGGAAGGCCTCCTGGGCCATGTAGCCGACCGACCGGCGCCAGGCCGGCGCGCGATCGGCCGTGAGTTCGACACCATCGATCAGGATCCGGCCCGACGCAGGGGCGATCAGTCCGCCCATGAGATCGAGCAGCGTGCTCTTGCCGGCGCCCGACACACCCGACAGCACGGCGAGGGAACCCGCCGGCAGCGCGAGATCGATGCCGCGCAGCACATCGCCCGTTGCTGTGTCGTAGCCAAAGTCCACGCCGTCGAGGCGCAATTCCCTGTCGAACGGGACGGTGCCCTGTGGCGCCTGTCCGGTCCGGTCGGCCGCGGCGTCGCATTCGGCGATGGTGGCGGCCACCGTCCGGAAGGCCGACGAGGAATGGACGAACTCCTGCACCAGGCTCTGGATGTCCTGGAACATCGGCATCAGCCGCTGGAACACCAGGATCAGCACGAGAAGGCTGGCCAGTGGCAGCCCGAGCCAATCGGCGGCCAGCCAGAGGAGGGCCGCCAGCACCACGGCCGTCGCGATCTCCAGGATCAGCTCCGTGTTGGCCAGCAGCCGGCGGTTCGCCAGGCCCGCGCCTTCGGCCTGCTGCACGGCCTCGGTGAAGGCGCGGACATGCTGCGCCTCGGCGCCGTAGGCCTTGGTCAGCTTGAGCGCCTGCAGGAACTCGGTGATCTCGCGGCTGACGCGCGTGCCGGCTTCGGAGACGATGTCGCCGAGGCGCCGGCTTTCGATCAATCGCCGACGCAGGCCCCAGACCAGGCAGAGGCCGAGGGCGATGGCCAGGGCCGAGAAGGCGGGTGCGATCGCGATGCCGATGGCGATGTGCGCCAGGAAGATGACGACGCGGGCCGGAACTTCCAGCAGCAACTGGACGCCATGCTCGACGCGGTCGATCTCGGAGGCGAAGAGCGCGTGGAAATCCGCCGCGCGCTTGCGCCTGAGGTACGACCATGAGGCGTTGGCGATGGCGGCATAGGTCCTGGTCTTGAGGTCGACGGCATAGTCGAAGCGCAGCCGCGCGACGGCGTTGCCCTGCAGGCGGGCGACGACGGCGCGCAGGGTGGCGACACCCAGGAAGAGCAGCAGCAGCCCTGCCAGCGTGCCGGGCAGCAGCGCGAAGAACCAGCCGGCCGCGCCCGTCACGACAGGCATCGGCGCACCGAGCGTGTTCAGCAGCGGCACGAGAAGCACCAGGCCGATGCCATCGCTCAAGCCCGCCAGGAGGATCAGTGCGGCGACATAGGCAAGTCGGCGCGGGCCGATCGATGGCCCACGCAGGTGCCAGGCCGCTTTCAGGTCAACCAGCATCGGGCAAGGGCTTTACTCCGCGGCGGCGGCGAAGCGCAGGTCGGGCAGCGGCTGGGAGCGGTCGATGGCGGCGCCGGCGTCGAACTTCTTCAGTTCCGGCATCACCGTCGCCGCAAACAGGCGCAGGTTCCGCGCCGCCTCCTCGTGCGCCATGCCGGCATAGGAGAAGACGCCGACATAGGCCGAATTGTTGGTCTGCTGGTGGATCTTCATGATCTTTTCGTAGACCTGCTCGGGCGTGCCGTAGACCTGCAGGTCGGCGAAGAACTCGATCGCCTTCTGGTCGCCGTAGACGGCGAGCTTCTCGTTCATCTTGGCGTAGTACTCGTAGCCGCGCTGGTTCTTCATATGCTCGCCCGCGAACTGATAGTGGTCGAGCACGGTACGGTAATATCCGCCGATGTACTTGATCGCCATCTCGCGCGCCCGCTCAGAGCTCTGGTCGACGAAGGTCCAGCCGGCCGAGATCGGCTGCGGCGCGTCGGTGCCGTTGATCTCGCGGTAGAGCGTGTTGTACTCGGCCAGTTCCTTCTCGACCTCGCGCCACGGCTTCTGCGGGATGATGAGGAGGCCGACGCCCAGCCTGGCCATGATGCGCGCGCTCTCGGGCGACACCGCGGCGGCATAGGTGCGACCGCGGAAGCTCTTGAACGGCGCGGGACGGATCTCGACCGGCGGCTGCTTGTAATGCTTGCCCTGGTACTCCATTACGCCGGTCTCGAGGCCCTTCAGCAGCGCCTCGCCGTACTCGACGAACAGTTCGCGGCTGTCGCCCATGTCGAGACGGAAGCCGTCGAACTCGACCTTTCCGGCGCCGCGACCGAGACCCAGGATCATACGTCCGCCGGAGAGGTGATCGAGCATGGAGATCTGCTCGGCCGCCCGCATCGGGTCATGCCAGGGCAGCACCACCACCATCGAGCCCAGGCGGGCATGCTTGGTGCGGCCGGCCATGTAGGACAGGAACTGCACAACGTCGGGGCACATCGTGTAGTCGGTGAAATGGTGCTCGACCGACCAGATCGATTCGAAGCCCAGCGGCTCGGCCATGTCGGCCAGCGCCAGTTCGTTCAGGTAGATCTGGCGGTCGCTGAGCGCGCGGCCGGTGTTCTGAAAGACCGCAGCCATTCCGACGTGCATGCGTTACCTCCTGCTGTCACCGCTATGGTAAACACCCGTTCATATCATTGGGAAGCCCCGGCCCATGCTTGATTCCGCCGTATTCGATCGTCATATGCGACCCATGCGTATCATCCCCGCCGTCCTGCTCCTGTCCGCCGCCGCCTTCCTCGCCGCTGGCCCCGCCAGCGCCCAGGCTCCGGTGCAAGATCAAGCCCAGGCGCAAGCCCAAGCCCAGGCGCAAGCCCAGTCCCAAGGGCAGGCCGCCGCTGCCGAGGTCGAGCGCTACATCAACTCGATCCGGACGCTGAAGGCCAGGTTCGTCCAGAGCAATCCCAACGGGTCGGTGATCCAGGGCACGCTTTACGTCCGGCGTCCGGGCCGCATGCGCTTCGAATACGATGCGCCATCGCAGCTCAAGATCGTGGCCGACGGCTATCAGGTGACGATGTGGGACATCGCCAACAAGGATTTCGGCCAGTGGCCGATCGGCTGGACCGCCGCCTCGTTCCTGGTCAAGGAGTCGCTGTCGCTGACCGGTGACCTGCAGGTCGAGAAGACCGAGCGCAGCGACGGCATGCTGCACCTCACCATGAGCCAGGCGAAGAAGCCGCAGGAGGGCAAGGTCATCGTCCGCCTCAGCGAGAATCCCATGAGCCTGCGCGGCTGGACGATCATCGACAACCGCGGCAACCATGTGAACCTGTCGCTGCAGGACGTGCAGTCCGGCATGCAGCTTGCCGATTCGCTGTTCAAGTTTGACGGTCCCGACCCTGGCGCGATAAGGCGCGGCGGCAACTAGCGTCGGACGCGCGCGCCCGACATCGACGCGCTATAGTCCCTGCATAATGACGCAGGGAGTGCGGCAGACGTGAGTGGACTGATCGTGAGGGCCTCGAGCGAGGCCGATGTGGCGCGTTGCGCCGAAATCTACCGGCATCATGTGCTGCACGGCACGGCCTCCTTCGAGGTCGATCCGCCGGACCTGGCTGAAATGAAGAAGCGTCGCGCATCAGTGCTCGATCTCGGCCTGCCGCATCTGGTGGCCGAACGCGACGGCCGGGTGATGGGCTACGCCTATGCCGGCAACTGGCGGCCGAGGCCCGCCTACAAATTCTCGGTCGAGGATTCGATCTATATCGACAAGGATGCAGTGGGCCAGGGCGTCGGCAAGGCGCTGCTTCAGGTGCTGATCGACCAATGCGCGGCGCTGGGCAAGCGCCAGATGGTGGCGGTGATCGGCGATTCGGCGCAATTGCCGTCGATCAAGCTCCATGCCTCGTGCGGTTTCGAGATGACCGGCACCCTGAAGAGCATCGGCTTCAAGTTCGGCCGCTGGCTCGACAGCGTGCTGATGCAGCGCCCGCTCGGCGTCGGCGACACCGAGCCGCCCCTTGTTTAGCGAAGGCATTCGCCTATATCGTGGACTAGTCAGATAACTAGTCTAAAGTGCTGTCATGAAAACATGGCCTGTCCAGGACGCCAAAGCCCGCTTCAGCGAGATGCTGGAAGCCTGCCTCAAACATGGACCGCAACTCGTGACCAAACGCGGCAGCGATGCGGCGGTCCTCGTGCCCATGGAGGAATGGCGTCGTCTGCGCGGGGCTCCCGTGCGAACGCTGAAGGAACTGCTGCTCACGGACGAGGCTCGCGGCGATCTCGCGGTACCGCCGCGCGGCAAGCATACCCGCCGACCGGCGCCCCGATTGGACTGAGAGCGGCGTGTATCTGCTCGATACCAATGTGATCTCCGAGTTGCGGCGGGCTAAGCCGCACGGCGGCGTGATCGCATGGCTTCGCTCGGTCGATCATCGCCTGCTGCGGGTATCAGCCGTGTCGCTGGGTGAGATTCAGGCCGGCATCGAATTGACCCGCGATCAGGACCCGGGACGAGCGGCCGAAATCGAGCGTTGGGCTGACGAGGTCGCGCGGGCCTATGAAGTCCTTCCGATGGATACGATGATCTACAAGGTCTGGGCGAAGTTGATGCATGGCAAGTCGGATACGCTGGCCGACGATGCCCGCATCGCAGCGACGGCGATCGCGCATGGGCTCACCGTCGTGACGCGCAATGTTCGCGACTTCCAGTCTTTTTCAGTTCCCGTCCTAAATCCCTTTCAGGTGCCGCGATGAGGTTGATCGACTACTTCGACCGCGGTGCCGGTCTTTTTCCCGAGCGGCATTGCCTGCATGACGGCCTCAGGGGCTGGACCTACGCCGAGGTGCGCGGCCAGACCCATCGGGTCGCCAACGGACTGCTGGCGGCCGGTCTTGGGCGCGGTGCGAAGGCCGCCGTCTACAGCCCCAACCATGCCGCGGCCTATGCCTGCCTGCTGGGCATCGTGCGCGCCGGCGTCACCTGGGCACCGGTCAATGCAAGGAATGCGCTCGAGGAAAATCTCTACATCCTCAACAACACGGATGTGGCGTTTCTCTTCTATCACTCGAGCTTCGAGTCGGCGTTGCCGCGCATCAGGGAGGCCTGTCCGAAGATAAAAAACTTCGTCTGCCTCGACCTGCCGTCGTTCGAGGCGTGGCTCGCGGCGCAAAAGCCCGAGGCGCCCGACCTGCCCGACGATCCCGATGGCGTGGCCTTCCTTGCCAGCTCAGGCGGCACCACCGGCCGGCCCAAGGGCGTGCAGATCACCAACCGCAACATCGAGACCATGAACTCGATCTTCTGGGCCTGCATGCCGCTCGCCAAGCCGGGTGACGCGCCGCCGGTCCATCTCATGGTGGCGCCGATGACGCACGCGGCCGGCGTCTGCTCCTTTCCCATGCTGCCGTTCGGCGGCACCAACATCTTCATGGGCACGGCCGATCCCGGCGGCATCCTGTCCGCAATCGAGAAGCACAGGGTCACACACATCTACATGCCGCCGACCTTGATCTACATGCTGCTGGCCCACCCCGACGTGAAGAAATACGACTACAGCTCTCTGAAGAACCTGGTCTATGCCTCGGCGCCGATGTCGGTCGACAAGCTGGTCGAGGCGATCGACGTGTTCGGCCCGGTGCTGACCCAGACTTACGGCCAGGCCGAGGCCTGCATGATCTGCACTTTCTTTTCGCCCGAGGACCACGTCGAGGCGCTGAAGGGCAACAAGCGCCATCGCCTCGCGAGCTGTGGCAAGATCTCGCCGCTGGTCCGGCTGGAAGTGATGGACGAGGAGGGCAAGGTCCTGCCGCGCGGCCAGCGCGGCGAGATCGTGGTGCGCGGCGGCCTCGTCATGTCGGGCTACTACAACAATGCCAAGGCGACGGAAGAAGCCTCGACCTTCGGTTGGCATCACACCGGCGACATCGGCGTCATCGACGAGGACGGTTTCGTCTACATCGTCGATCGCAAGAAGGACATGATCATCTCCGGCGGCTTCAACGTCTTCCCGAGCGAGGTCGAACAGGTGCTGTGGAGCCATCCCGCGGTGCAGGACTGTGCCGTCATCGGCGTGCCCGATGAGAAATGGGGCGAGGCGGTGAAGGCTGTGGTCGAGCTCAAGTCCGGCGCCACCGTGGCGGCCGAGGAGCTGATCCATCTCGCCAAGGAAAAGCTCGGCGGCGTCAAGGCGCCCAAGTCGGTCGACTTCATCGCCGCCCTGCCCAGAAGCCCGGTCGGCAAGGTGCTGAAGAAGGATCTGCGCGCACCTTACTGGGCCGGCCATGATCGCAAGATCTGAAAGTCCAGGACCTGAAGGGCGGAAGCGCTAGTGCTCGCCTGGTGGCGGCGCCTGCCGCCCAACGTGCAGGGCGCTCTGTGGCTGGTCAGCGGCGGTTTCATCTTCACGTCGACCGGTGTGATGATCCGGCTGCTGTCGGAGCAGGTCGACAGCGTGCAGACGGCCTTCTTCCGCGCCGTCATCGGCCTCGTGCTGCTGCTGCCCATGATCCTCACCGGCCGCTTGATCCCGTGGCATTCCAAGCGCCTCGCCGGCCATTTCTGGCGCACCTTCATGGGCACCGTCTCGATGGTGCTGGGCTTCTATGCCGTGTCGATGCTGCCGCTGGCCGATGCGACGGCCATCGCCTTCTCGCAGCCGCTGTTCTCGGTCCTGGTCGCCGTCGTGCTGGCCAAAGAAAAAGTGCGCTGGCGGCGCTGGACCGCCACGGTCGTGGGCTTCGCGGGCGTGCTGGTGATGGTGCGGCCCGGTGAGGGCAGCCTGCAGCTCGGCGCGCTGGTTGCGCTCGCCAACGCCGCCACGGTGGCGATCTCGATCCTGCTGGTGAAGCGGCTGTCGGACTCCGAGACGCCGCTGATGATCCTGACCCAGTTCGCGATCTTCTCGACCCTGCTGCTGCTGCCGCCCGCGCTCTGGGTGTGGCGCTGGCCCGACGCCTGGGGCTGGGTGCTGGCGGTCGGCATCGCCCTCACGGCCACCGTCGGCCAGTATTTCTGGGTCCAGGCCTTCAAGGCCGGCGAGATGTCGGCGGTGGCGCCGTTCGAGTATCTGCGCCTGCCGTTCGCGGTGTTCCTGGGCTGGCTGATATTCGCCGAGATGCCGGTGGTCTGGACCTATGTGGGTGCCGCCATCGTCATCGCCTCGGCACTCTATATTGCCCACCGCGAGCACCAGCTCGCCCGTGAGCGGCAGCGGACGGAGGCGGCTAAGTCGCCCCCTAAACCTGGCGCGCCCCCTGTTCCTTGAGGAGCCAGGCGCGGGCCGTCGCACGATGGGCGTCGGTGATGTGAACCTTGGCCGCGGTCAGGGCGGCGACGATGATCGCGGCATCGTCGGTGAAGCCCAGGCCCAGCATGAAATCCGGGATGGCGTCGATCGGCAGCACGAAATAGGCGAGCGCGCCGAACAGGGTGGCGCGGATCGGCAGCGGCGTGGCGCTGTCGGTGGCGCAGTAGAAGGCCGCCACGGCGTCCTCGGTGAAGGGCACACGGCCCAGGGTTTTGCGCGCCTTCTGCCAGAAGCCCGCGCGCACCTTGGTCTCGTTCTGGACGAGCTGACCGGAGTTGCTCATGGCGTCAAAGGTTGGGAGGGCGGGCCCGCTTGGCAAGAGGGGTGGCCGTGCTAAAAATGCCCGTTCAGGGAGGACATGAATGAACGTCAAGGGTCAGGCTGTCATCGTCACGGGCGGCGCATCGGGTCTCGGAGGCGCCACGGCGTCGGCGCTGGCGGTCGCGGGCGCCAAGGTCGCGATCTTCGACCTCCAGGATGAGCTGGGCGAAAAGAAGGCCAAGGAAATCGGCGGCCTCTATGTGAAGACCAACGTCGCCGACGCGGCCAACACCGAGGCCTCGGTCAAGACCGTGGTCGAGAGACTGGGCGCGCCCCGCGTCGCGGTGAACTGCGCCGGCATCGGCCGCGCTGCCCGCACCATCTCCAAGAACGGCCCGCACGACCTCGGCATGTTCGCCCAGGTGATCCAGGTCAACCTGATCGGTACCTTCAACGTCATCCGTCTCGCGAGCTTCGCCATGAGCCAGGCCGAGCCGATGGACGACGGCGAGCGCGGCGTCATCATCAACACCGCCTCGGTGGCGGCGTTCGACGGACAGATCGGCCAGGCGGCTTATTCGGCCTCGAAGGGCGGCGTGGTCGGCATGACGCTGCCGATCGCCCGCGACCTCTCCAGCCTGGGCATCCGTGTCTGCACCATCGCGCCAGGCCTGTTCCTGACGCCGATGATGATGGGCCTGTCGGCCGAGGCGCAGAAGAGCCTGGGCGCGCAGGTGCCGTTCCCCTCGCGCCTGGGCGATCCCAAGGAATATGCCCAGCTCGCCGTGTCGATTGTCGAGAACCACATGCTGAATGGCGAGACCATCCGTCTCGATGGCGCCATCCGCATGGCGCCGAGATAGGCCGCGAGATGCGCCGGGGAACGATGTGGGTGACCACGACGGTTCTGGGCGCAGCCCTCGCCGTCGCGGCGTCGCCGGTGCTGGCCGAGTCGCGCTGGCTCGCCTGCAAATTCACCGATCAGAGCGGCGTGGTGCGCAACTTCCACATGGTGTTCGACGATCTGCGCGGCACCGCGGCGGTGTTCGACGCCGGCTCGCTGGTCGAGGGCAGCGGCACGACGATCAACTTCCAGTCGATCCGCTCCCGCTTCCCGGCATTCGCTCTCACCTACAACCGCAACGACGGGGCGCTCGCGATTGTGGCCGAGGGGACCTTCGGCGGCATCCTGAGAGGCGAGTGCCGGCGCAGCCCGCCGCCGCCGGGCGCGCCCGCCGGCTGAACGCCCACCGGTCGAGCACCCGGTTTCGTTCGACGTCCGTCAGTGGCGACGTCCGTTACTGGAGGTCTTTGGCCCGCTCGCAGCGCAGGTCGGCGACGCTGTTCTCGGTCGCCTGCTGGCCCGGCGTCGTTTGGCCGTTGCAGGTGAAGCGGATCCGGAGCGTCTTGGTGAGGGCGACGCGGTCCGGTTGCCCGAAGATGTAGGCCATCGCCGGCACCTGGCACCGCCACGAGCTGTCGCCGCAGATGTCGCGGACCTGCTGGGTGACGTCGACCGTCTGGCCGTTGGGCGAACCCCAGGTAGCTTCGAGAATGCTGATCGTGCGCGGCACCAGCGGCAGGCCGCCGACACAGTCCATGCGGACCTTGAGGCCGCTGTTCACGACCTCCGACAGCACGAAGCGCTGCGGCTGGCAGGTCCAGATGACCGTGAGCCGGTTGTCGTAGTTCAGCTTCGCCTGGCCGTAGTTCGCGGCATTGGCGAAGACGTCGCACGGATAGCCGTTGGGGCAGGTGACCTGGCTGGTGACGTCGGCGGCAGGGCCCGACGACGGGAGGCCCCAGTAAGCCTTCTGCAAGGCAGCCGTGGAGACCGGCACCTTGGGTGCCGAGTTGCAGGCCACCACGCCGGCCACCGCCAGAACTGCCAGAATAAGTAGACGACCCCAAATCATCGTGACCCCATTTGACCCCAGAACCGCCGCAGAACCTAACGTCCACTTGTCGCGTCGGCAATGCAAACAGACGGTCAGCATGGGATCGCCGGTACGATCAGGGCGAGCCCCGAGACCAGCAGCAGAACGAGCACGAGCTGGCGAAATCTCGCGTCATCGAGCCGGGCGTACAGTTTCAGGCCGGCCCAGGTTCCCACCAGCACGGCGGGCAGGCCGATCAGGAAGAGGCGGAGCGTCGCGCCATCGATCGTGCCGGCGCCGCCGAGCCAGATCGCCATGGTGAAAAAGAGCGCCACGCCGACCGGCTGGAAGACGGCGCGCTGCTCGTCCTTCGGCCAGCCGCGCAGGGTCGACCAGATGGTCGGCAGGATGGTGGCCAGGCCGGTTGCCCCGCCGATGATGCCGCTCAGCACGCCGATGCCGCCGTCGGCAATTGGCCGCTCGCCTTTCAACGGCGCGATCGTGGGCTTGAAGAGATTGTAAAGGCTGAAGGCCACCATGAAGACGCCGATGCCGACGCGCATCGACGCTGCCGGCGCCACCCACAGCAGCTCGACACCGAGCGGAATACCCAGAAGGCCGCCGATCACGAACGGCAGCAGGCGCCGGAGCTTGAGCGCGCGACGCAGCTTCCAGACAGCGTAGCCCTGCACGATCAGGGCATAGAGCATGATCAATATTGCCGTCTGCGTCGGTGTCAGCAGGTGCAGCCAGATCGCCATGGCCACGAGACCGAAGGCGAATCCCGCAAGACCCGCGACGAAGGCTGCAGCGAAGGCGGCGGCGGCGAACAGGGCGAGATCGAAGGGGGTCATCCTGTTCGCCTTGCCTCAGCCGATGGAAAGACGCGTGCCCACGCCAGCGGCGAGCGCACGGCGGTAGATGGCGATCGCCGCCGCGACGTCCTGCAGCCCCATGCCGGTGCTGTCGAACAGGGTGATGGCCTCGTCGTCGGTGCGGCCGGGTCTTGTGCCGGCGATGATTTCGCCCAGCGTCGCGTGCACGTGGTCGAAGGCGACGGCGCCCGCCACGAGGGCATGATGCAGGTCGCCGCTCTCGGCGCATTGCTCCAGTGAATCGACGACCACGAGGCTCCTAGCGTAGAGGCCGGGATCGATCTCCGACTTGTCGGAATTGTCGGCGCCGACGGCGGCGATAAAGGTGCCGGGGCGCACCAGGTCGGGTGTGAGGAAAGCACGGCGGGCCGAACTGCTGGCCACGACGATGTCGCTCTGGCGCACCGGGCCGAGATTGGCCGTCGCTTCCATGTCGAGGCCGAGCTCGGCCGACATCTCCCGGGCGAAGGCAATGGCCTTGGCGGCGTCGGCATCCCAGACATGGACGCGCTCCAGCTTCGCCGCGGCGGCGATGGCCTTGAGCTGGATGCGGCCCTGGACGCCCGCGCCGCAGATCGTCGCCACGCGCGAATCGGTCCGGGCAAGATGGCGCGCTGCCAGCGTGGTGGCGGCACCCGTGCGCTGGATCGTGACCTCGATCGAATCCATCACCGCCAGCGGCCGTCCGTTGGTGCCGTCGGCCAGATAGATCACGCCCTGCACCGTCGGCAGGCCGTTGGCCGCCGGATTGCCCGGGAAGTTGCCGTTGATCTTTATGGCAACCTTCGCCTCATCGCCCAGCAGCGCGGCGCCCTTGGCGTGGAACGAACCGGCGAGAACATGAAGCGCCGATGCGGGTGGCGCCACGGCCAGGCCCGCGGTGGCAGCGCGGAACGCCGCTTCGACCGCATCGACATAGTCGCCGTAGTTCATCAGCGCCGCGATGTCGGTGCGCGAGAGGATCAGCAGGCCGGTCATGTTTCGTAGACCGCGGCGCGGTGTGTGCGCGGCAGAAAGGCGTAGAGCCGGTCGCCCCCAGAAGAAAGGGCGGTGGTATGGGCGCCCGCCTCGGTCTCGATCCGGCCCAGGCTCGTCATGCTCCCGGTGTCGAAGACGTCGATCACACCGGGATCGCCGACGGCGACATAAAGGTGCTGGCGCGCCCTATTGAAGAAGATCACGTCGGGCGTGCCGCTGAGCGGCCGTTCGCTCAGCACCTTGCAGGAGGCGGCGTCGAGCGTGACCAGCACGCCGGCATCGCAGGCACAGAACAACCGGCCCGAGGCGAGGTCGAGATCGAGGCCGTGCGGTCCCGCCGCCGGCACGGCGATCATGTGGGCGATCTCGGTCGGCTTCTTCGCATCGACGACCACGATCACCGCCGGGTCGGAGATGTTCACATAGAAGACCTCGGCGTCGGGATCGAACACCGCCCAGCGCGTGCGGCCGGGCACCTCGATCGAGGCTTTCACGGCACGCGCGGCGACATCGACCATGGTGAGCGTGTACGAGCGCGCTATTGCTGGATCACCGACATTGGCGGCCAGCAGCAGCCTGCGGCCGTGATCGTACGCGAGGCCATTGGGCTTGAGCCCGACCTCGACCTTGGTCACCTCGGGGTCGGGACCGGGCGCGAAGATACCGACCGTGTTCTCCCCGCGGTTCGAGGAGAAGATCAGCTGCGCCTCGTCGCTGACCAGGGCGCCGGCAACGCCGGAGAGGTTGGGGATCGAGAACAGGTACTTCGTGCGGTCGAAGACATCGACGGCGTCATTGGCGGTGTGCGCCACATAGACATGACCGCTCGCGGCATGGACGGCGGCATGGTCGAAGCCGCCCTTGCCGACGTTTTTCGGCAGGTCGACGTAGCCTGCCAGACGAAGAGGATTGGTCATCGAACGGCTCCTTGTTTGCGCAGCCCGAACGCCGCGGCGACGATGATCCCCGCGAGGGCGAGACCGAGCGCCGTCACGACGGCCAAGCCGGTGACGCCGCTCGCCAGCGTGTCGATCGCGATCCATCCGCCGACGGCGAGCAGAACGGCGCGGGTGAAGACGGCGACCAATGGCCAGAAGGTCTGGCCCATGGCCTGGAATGCCTGCGTGAGCGTGTTGGTGCCGATGAAGGCGTAGCCCAGCGCGGCGACGACGAGGAACTGGGTGCCGCTTGCGCTTGCATCGGCCGCGTCGGTGAACAGCGAGATCCAGAGGTGCGGCCAGGCGATGGCTGCAAGCCCGACCGCGCCCGTCACCGCCGTGGCGAGGCCAGCCGCGCTCCAGGCGATGCGGGTCGCGCGCGCATGAAGGCCTGCGCCGACATTGGTGCCGACCATCGCCACGACGCCGGCACCGAGGCCGAACACCAGCGGGTACATCAGGTATTCGAGCCGCATCGCCGCACCGACGCCGGCCAGCGTCGCGGCGCCCAGCGTGCCGGCATAGACCGTGAGCAGGGCCAGCGAGACGTTGTTCAGGACCGGCTGCAGCGACAGCGGTGCGCCGGTGCGCAGGATGTCGGCGAAGAGTTCGCGCTGGAAGCGTGCGCCGCGTAGCGACAGTCGCACCGCTGTTCGGCCCGAGACGAGCCAGGCCGCGAGGAAAATCGACGAGGCGGTGAAGGAGAGGATCGTCGCCACGCCGGCGCCCGTGACGCCGAGCGCGGGGACGGGGCCCCAGCCGAACATCAGCAGCGGCACCAGGCCGATGTGCAGGATCTCGGCCGCGACGTAGACCCAGGCCAGCACGGCCACCTGGCCGGTGCCGCGCACCACGCTGGTGAGCGTGCTCAGCACCCAATAAGCGAGCGCGCCGGCGAAGATCGCGTTCGAATAGTCGATCGCCGCCGCCAGCACGGCGCCGCTGCCGCCCATCAGGACGTAGAGCGCCGGGCCCGCGATCAGGAAGATGCCCGAGAAGGCCGCGGCCACGGCGGCGGCGATGACCAGACCGTGGATCACCAGCGCGCCCGCATCCTCGTGCCGCCCGGCGCCGATCGCCCGCGCCACGGCGCCCGCGAGCGCGCCGCCCATGCTGAAATTGGCCATCTGCTGCATCAGCATCAGGAGCGGAAAGACCAGGGTGAGGCCCGCCAGTTCGGCCGAGCCCAGGCGGCCGACGAAATGCGCATCGACGCTCGTGGTGATCGTGATCAGCACCACGTTGACGACCAGGTTCGGCGCGGCGAGCCGCAGCAGGGTCGGCACGATCGGCCCCTCGAGCAGCAGCCGCGTGCGGGCGGCGGCGGCCGGCGAGGGAGCCTGGGTTGCGGCGATGCTCATCTCCGCCTCACATCTTCGGCGGCCAGTTGTGCGTCTCGCCGGTCAGGCTGCGGCACCACGCGTAGAGCGCGTCGTACATCACCATGCCGTGCTTCAGCATCTCGTGGTCGTCCTCGTGCATGTGGCTGAGGCCGAGCGAGATGGCGAACAGCCCGGCCGATTGCGGCGTGAGGTCGAGCCTGGATGTGTCGGCGCCGCGCACGATGTCGGCCAGTCTGTCGAGGCCGGGGGCGCCAAGTTTGTACTCGGCGATGAAGGCATCGAAGCTGCACTTCTCGCCCACGTGCGTGAACTTCACGCCGGGGACGTCATAGGGGATGGCGCCGGTTTCCTTGGCGGTGGCCAGCACCCTGTCGGCCGGCACATAGAGGAACTCCGGCTCCTTCTCGATGAAGCGCTTGATCAGCCACGGGCAGGCGATGCGGTCGATCTTCGGACGTTCGCGGGTCACCCATTTCATTTCGTCTCTCCTTCCTTGTGCGGTTCTGTCGGCAGGCCATCGGCGCGCCAGGCGCCGATGCCGCCGGCGACGGCCACGGCATCGATGCCGCGCTCGCGCAGCTTGGCGGCGCAGTTGCCGCCGATCTCGAAGCCCCAGGCGCAATAGACCAGCGCCTTGGCGCCTTTGGGCAGGGAGGCTGCGATCTCGTCGACCTTGTCGGGCGGCGCCCGGCGCGCGCCACGCAGCCGCACCGGCACCGTCGTGGCGTCGTCGGCCAGGCGGGCGTCGATCACGATGAGGTTCGGGTCGGCCTCGAGCATCTTGCGCGCATCGGGTGTCGTGACCGTGTGCGGCTTCTTCGCAGCCTGGGTGCCGTCGAAGCGCGCAGCGACGCGCGCCCAGGCGATGTTGTCCATGAAGGCATCGACATAGGCGCCGACGTTGGCGCCGAAATCGAGATGGTAGGAATGCTCGTACATGTCGAGCGCCAGCAGGGGCGTGCCGCCGGCCATGCCGTGCGTATGATCCGCCGCCCAGACATTGGAGAGCGTGCCGTCCCCATCCCCTCGGCGCGGCGAGCGCGTCAGCAGCACCCAGCCCGAGCCGCCGCCCAGCGCCTTGCCCATGGCCGTGAACTCGGCGCGCCATTTGGCGAGCGAGCCGAAGTCGCGGGCGATCGCCTCGGCCAGCGCGCCTTCAGGGTCGCCGCCGCCGCCTTCGCCCAGACTGTCGAAGTAGATCTCGTGCAGCAGCATCGAGTTGGTGGCGATCAGCTCCTCGCGCTTCAGCCCGTTCAGGCGAAAGCCCGGCGCGGTCGCCGGATCGAGGGTGCCGAGTTCGCCGCGGATCGCGTTCAGCCGGCGCACCGCGCCGCCATAGTTGTTCTCGTAGTGGCTGGCGATCAGCCGGGCGGAGAGGCCTTTTAGGCGCGGCGGCTTGAAGGAGATGGGACGGGCATGGAAGGACATGGCTCGGTCTTTCTCTTGATGGTCGGTTGATGGGCGAGGGTGCAAAACTTCAGAGTCGCCAGAACGGCTTGGCGCACTCGATGCGCTGCTGCGTCCGAGTGAGGCCCACGTCGGCCAGCTCGCGATCGTTCAAGGTGCCGAGGTGCCGGCGCGTGCGTCGGCACGCGCTCCAGAGGGCCAGGGTGGCGACGAAGACGGGCCAGAAACGACGCTGCCGCGGGCGCGCCGCGAGGTCGAGAAAGGCATTCGAATGGGCCTGAAGAAGCATCTGTTTTTCCTGGTGATACACTTGTTTCACGGGCAACATAGACTTGTTTTATTGAGATGCAAGAGAAAAATGATACAAGTGTTGCATTTACTATTTGTAGTATGATACGGGTGCACAATGTCGACTAATGAGACCCCGGGAGGCGCGCGGTGGCTGCTGCTGATTCATCAATTGCCGGCCAAGCCCGCCTACGCGCGGGTGAAGATCTGGCGGCGCCTGAAAGGGCTGGGCGCGGTGACGGTGAAGAACTCGGTCTACGCGCTGCCGGCCAATGCCGAGACGCAGGAAGACTTCGCCTGGCTGGTCAAGGAAATCGCCGAACTGGGCGGCGAGGCCTTTGTCTGTGAGGCCCAACTGGTCGACGGGTTGGGCGACGGCGAGGTCCGGGCGCTGTTCGATGCCGCGCGCGACGAGGACTACGCGGAGATCGCTGCCGCCGCGCGCGACCTCGGCGGCAAGCGTTCCGACGGCACGGATGCGGAGTTCGCGACCCAGGTGGCGCGGCTGCGCAAGCAGCTCGACGAGATCGTCGCCATCGATTTTTTCGGCGCCGACGGGCGCGAGCCGGCCGAGGGGCTGGTGTCCGGTCTGGAAGCCGGCCTGCATGAGGAGGACAACGCCGTGACCACGACCGAAACCAGGGCTGCGTCGGATCCCTTGAAGGGCCGGACGTGGGTGACGCGCCAGGGCGTGCAGGTCGATCGCATCGCCTCGGCGTGGCTGATCCGCCGCTTCATCGACGGTCAGGCGCGCTTCAAGTTCGTGCCGCCGAAGGGCTACCGGCCGCGCCCGGGCGAGCTGCGGTTCGACAGGTACGAGGCCGAATACACGCACGAGGCCGATCGCTGCACCTTCGAGGTGCTGGTCGCCCGCTTCCGCCTGGAGGCGGCGGGGCTGCGGGCGATCGGCGAAGTCGTCCACGACGTCGATCTGCGCGACGACGATGTCGGGCGCGACGAGACCGACGGGGTAGAGCGATTGATTGCCGGCCTGTGCCTCGCCCACCGCGCCGACGTGGCGCGCCTGGACGCCGGGGCGACCGTCTTCGACGCGCTGTTTGCCTATTTCGATCGCTGAAGGAGGAGCCCATGCGGACGTGGATCGTGGTGCTGTCGCTGGTGGC
>JBQTJT010000124.1:0-1622 GCA_052386855.1 Reyranella sp. | reverse complement strand
GGAACGACGGCAGGGTGACCGTGCTGAGGAACGGGCTTCGATACCCTCGGGTGAGCCGGTCTACCCGCCGCCACCGCAACGGCTACTCTAGCCGATGCGGCGATCGATGACTTACAAGGGTGAGGTCACTTTGTAAGTCAGCGCCTATGAGCGCTCGCGCCTACTCCGCCGCCTTGCGGCCGGCGGCCGGAAAGAACTGATTTTCCGGCCGCGGCAGGCCGAGGTTTTCGCGCAAGGTCTTGCCTTCGTATTCGCGGCGGAAGAGGCCGCGGCGTTGCAGCTCGGGCACGACCTTGTTTACGAAATCGTCGAGCCCGCCCGGCAGGTACGGGAACATGACGTTGAAGCCGTCGCTGGCTTCGGTCACCAGCCACTCCTCCATCTGATCGGCGATCATTTTCGGCGTGCCCATCATGGCAAGGCCGCCGTAGCCACCCAGACGTCCGGCGAGCTGACGCACCGTCAGCCCTTCGCGCTGGGCCAGCGCAATGACACGCTCGCGACCGCTCTTGCTGGCGTCGGTCTCCGGAATGTTCGAAGGCAACGGCTTGTCGGGATCGAAGGCGCGGGCATCGGTGCCGAGCGCGATCGAGACGGCCGCGATGCCGCTGTCGTAGTTCACCAGACTGTCGAGCCGCGCCCGCTTCTCCTGCGCCTCATCAGCTGAGTCGCCGATGATGGTGAAGGCGCCGGGCAGGATTTTTATGTGATCGGGATTGCGGCCGACTTTGGCCGCACGGCCCTTCACGTCGGCATAGAAGGCGCGCCCCGCTTCGATCGGCCCGCCGGCGGCGAACACGACTTCGGCCGTCTCGGCGGCGAGCTGGCGGCCGGCATCGGAGGCGCCGGCCTGGACCACGACCGGCCAACCCTGGATCGGGCGGCCGATGTTGAGCGGCCCGCGCACCTTCAGATACTTGCCCTTGTGATCGAGCACATGGAGGCGCTCGGGATCGAAATAGATGCCGCTCGCGACATCGCGGATGAAGGCATCGTCGGCCCATGAATCCCAGAGGCCGGTGACCACGTCGAAATACTCGCGGGCGCGGGCGTAGCGCTCGGCATGCGGCATCTGGTCGTCCATGCCGAAGTTGAGCGCCGCGTCAGGGTTCGACGTCGTCACCAGGTTCCAGCCGGCGCGACCGTCGCTGATGTGATCGAGCGAGGCGAAGCGCCGCGCAATCGTATAGGCCGGCTCGAAGGTGGTGGACGCCGTGGCGATCAGGCCGAGATGCTTGGTCACCATGGCGAGCGCGGGCAGCAAGGTCAGCGGATCGAACGACGTCACCGTGGCGCTGCGCTTCAGCGCCGCCATCGGCATGTTCAGCACGGCCAGGTGATCGGCCATGAAGAAGGCGTCGAACCGGCCGCGCTCCAGGGTCTGGGCATACTGCACCAGCGCCTTGAGGTTGAAGTTGGCATCGGGCGTGCCGCCGGGATAGCGCCAGGCGGCGGTGTGGATACTGACCGGGCGCATGAAGGCGCCGAGGCGGAGTTGTTTCTGGGTCATGGTTGCTATCTTGCCCCTGCCGGCCCATCCGGCAAGGCGCCTCGGACGAGAAGAGCTAATTCGAGGCTTCAGAATCCTGCATCATACGGACCGCGGGCCTCCGGCCCGCATC
>JBQTJT010000123.1:0-2012 GCA_052386855.1 Reyranella sp. | reverse complement strand
GCGATAAATTCGAGGGGGCGTCCACGCACCCGCCGCCGCACGACCCTAGGATCGTGCGGCGGCGGGTTTCTTTTTGCGCCGATTTCCACACTGACTTTCTGTGCAGAGCCGCCCTGTGGCACGCGCTTTGCTGCCTTGCCTATGTCAAGGCAACGGCATGCTGGATTTCCACCGTGGGTAGCTGCTACTTTGTAGTTGGTCGGTGCGGCGAGTGGAGTCGCCGCTCCGCCTATCTTACCGGCCCAGGCGTGGGGATGGATAGCCGTGGGTACTCGTACCACCGGTTGAGGTAAAATGAAGAACAACGTTGTTATCGCTACGCACCATAAGACGGGCACAGTCTGGATGGCCACCGTGTTCAAGGCCATCGCCGAGGATCTCGGGGCGACCTACATCGACTATTGGGCCGAGCGCGAGAATTTGGCGGAAGCTCTCAAGCCGCCGTTCGTGCTGTTCAACTACGATTCCGATTTCCGCGGCCATTCCGAACTCCTCGACCGCGACGATGTGCGAATCCTTCACCTGATCCGCGATCCGCGCGATGTGCTCATCTCCGCCATGCACTACCACTGCAAATCCGGCGAGACCTGGTTGCATGAGCCCGTGCCGGGTTACGACAACATCACCTACCAGCGCCGGTTGAACGCCTTCGCGACCCGCCACGAACAATACGTGTTCGAGATGGAGAATTCGACCTTCAGCACGTTGCGCGACATGCAGCAGTGGCGCTACGGCCGGGCCAACTGTTTCGAGGCCCGCTACGAGAAGATGAGGCTGGATACCGAGATGAAGTACTGGTCCGGGATCATGGATTTCCTGGGCTTCGATGCCGCCGAGCAGCAGGTCTGCCGCCGGCGCTTCTGGCAGTACAGCCTGTTCGGCAACCTCGGCCGCGGCCACAAGCATGTCCGCTCGGGCGACGTCGCCCAGTGGAAGCGTGAGTTCACGCCGACCCTGGCCGCCGCCTTTCGCTGGAAGTTCCCGAGACTGCTGCAGTCGCTGGGCTACGAGCCCGACGACCGCTGGGTCGGTCGCGTCAAGGGCCCGCGCCCGCACCCCGGCTCGAACCCGACGCCGAGCGGCCCGGTCTCTCTGCTCAAGCGGATTGCCGGCCGTCCATGGGAACGTTTCAAGGCGGCCGCAAGCCCGAGCGCCTGACGGGCTGCCGTCACACGGCTCGCTTTCACACGATCTGCGACGACGCGCCGGCCAGCGGTGCCGTCCAGGCATTGTAGCCATACACCCAGTCGGTTTCCGTGGCACCCTTGCCCCAGGCGTTCTGGCGCGACGTGAGCTGCATGCGTGAGGTCCGCTCCGCCCGCGTCGCTTCGTACCTCCGAAGCGCCGCGGCGACTCCTTCCGGCGCGACTCCCTCGAGACAGCGCGACAGCACCGCCGCATCCTCGATCGCCATTGCCGCGCCCTGCGCCATGTAGGGCGTCATGGGATGGGCGGCGTCGCCCAGCAGCACCGCGCGATCCTCGCCCCAGCGCGCGAGCGGCTCGCGATCGACCAGCACGCGCTTGTGCACGGCAGGGCAGGCGGCCAGCACACGTTGCACCGTGGGATGAAAGCCCTCGAACGCCGCCCGCAGGACCTCGACATCGCCCTCGGCCGACCACGATTCCAGCCCGAACTCAGGCTCGGGCTGGCTGGTGACGAAGTAGACTTCCGAACGGTCGGGCTTCACGTAGTACATGACGATGTGGCGATCCTCGCCCCACCATTTCGCGCACTCGTCCATCTCGAAGCCATTCAGCCGCGCCGCCGGATAGGTGGTGCGATAGGCGATGCGCCCGGTGACGTTGAGCGTGTCCTGGCCGAACAGGATCTTCTTCATCACCGAATGCACGCCATCGGCGCCGATCGCGGCGTCGGCCTCGACCTGCACGCCGTTGGCAAAACCGAGTCGCACTCCCGCGCCCGTGGGTTCGACACCGACGAGCCGGTGGTCGAGCCGGATCGCCTCGGTCGGCACGATGCTCGCCAGCGCTTCATGCAGATCGCCGCGA
>JBQTJT010000122.1:0-21838 GCA_052386855.1 Reyranella sp. | reverse complement strand
ATGGCGAAGCTGGTGCCGTCGATGAAGGTCGGGATGGAGAAATCCACGACCTTGCGGCGCTCCACCGTCTGGGTGAACGAGTCGCAGAGCAGGTCGGCCTTGTTCTGGATGATGGCGTCGAGGCGGTTGACCGTAGTCACCGGGACGTAGGCCACTTTCAGGTCGGGGATTTTCAGCTGCTGGGCGAGCTGCTTGGCCGCCGCCTGGCAGAGCTCGATCATGTAGCCGGCGGGCTGGCCGGCCGGCGTCTTGTAGGCGAAGGGCGGGGCGTCCTCGCGATAGGCGACGCGCAGCGTCTTGCTCTGGCGGATGTCGTCGAGCGTGGCGGCTACGGCGTTGCTGCCCAGTACCGCACCCAGGGCCAGTGTCAGAAGGCCAAGCTTTTTCGATATCGCGTTCATGATCTCTGTCCTTGTCTGGTCAGTCTGCGGCGGCTGGAAAACATCCGATATCCCGCTTCGGATGACCATCTGAATTACAGGCGAGCGGGCAGAGGCGGCCATATCGCCATCCTCGTAAGTATCTGAAAGAATGTGGTAAAAATTCTTCCTTGAATTAGTTCTGCGAATGACTTGCAATTGGAGGGCGACGCAGCATATTAGAAACGTTCCAATCTACATCGTTTCAAGGAGCGTTTCATGCTGACCATCGGTGACAAGTTTCCCTCGTTCGACCTCAAGGCGGTGGTGAGCACCGACCCCAAGACCGCCTTCACCCAGCTCTCGGACAAGAGCGACAAGGGCAAGTGGAAGATCGTGTTCTTCTGGCCCAAGGATTTCACCTTCGTCTGTCCGACCGAGATCGCGGCCTTCGGCAAGATCAACAAGGAATTCAACGAGCGCGACGCGGTGGTCTACGGCGTGTCGACCGACTCCGAGTTCGTCCATCTCGCCTGGCGCCAGAACCATGCCGACCTGAAGACGCTGCCGTTCGCCATGCTGGCCGACCTCAAGCGCGAGCTGTCGACCTCGCTCGGCATCCTCGACAAGAGCGAGGGCGTTTGCCTGCGTGCCACCTTCATCGTCGATCCCGAGGGCATCATCCGCTTCGTGTCAGTGAACGACCTCTCGGTCGGCCGCAATCCGCAGGAGGTGCTGCGCGTCCTCGACGCCCTGCAGACCGACGAGCTCTGCCCCTGCAACTGGCAGAAGGGCGACGACGTCCTCAAGGCCGCCTAAGGGAGGATGCAATGTCGCTCGACGTCCTGAAGGATCGGCTGCCCGACTACGCACGCGACCTGAAGCTCAATCTCTCGAGCCTGGCCGCCGAGCAGTTGCTCAGCCCCCAGCAAAAGGCCGGCAGCTTCGTCGCGGCCGCCCTGGCCGCAAACCACGTTCCGACCACGCAGGCCGTGGTCGGGACCTTCGCGGCCGAAATGTCGCCGGAAGCGCTCAACGCCGCCAAGATCGCGGCGTCGCTGATGGCGATGAACAACATCTACTATCGCTTCGTGCATCTCGTGCACGCGGCCGACTACAAGACCCTGCCGGCCAAGCTGCGCATGACCGCCATGGCCAAGCCCGGCGTCGACAAGGTCGATTTCGAGCTGTGGTCGCTGGTGGTCTCGGCCGTCAACGGTTGCGGGATGTGCCTGGAAGCGCACGAGAAGGTCTGCCGCGAGGCCGGCCTCTCGCCGGAGCAGGTCCAGGCCGCCGTGCGGATCGCCGCCGTCGTGCACGCGGTTGCGCGGACGCTGGCTGCAGAAGAGGCGCTGACGCCTGAATTGGCGGCGGCAGCCTAGTCTTGTCGCGTCGCGACATGCGGGCCAAACTCCGGCCGATTTTTTTAGTAACCGGAGAGTCCGCATGTCGATGACCGCCGCCCCGCCGAAATCCGCGCCGATTGCCGGCACCTACCAGCCGAGGGGCATGCTGATCGGCGGCAGGTGGGTGGAGAGCGCTTCGGGCCGGCGTATCGCCATCGAAAATCCGGCCAAGCGCACGACCGTGGCCGAAGTGCCGCGTGCCGCCGCCGCCGATGTCGATGCCGCGGTCGCCGCGGCCGAGAAGGCGTTCCCCGCCTGGAAGAACGTGGTGCCGCGCGAGCGCGGCCGGATGCTGCTGAAGGCCGCCGAGGCGCTGGAGGCGCGGGCCGAGGAGATGGCCCGCACCATCGCGCTCGAGACCGGCAATGCGCTGCGTACGCAGGCGCGCGGCGAGGCCAGACTGGCGGCGGACGTCTTTCGCTATTTTGGCGGTCTTGCGTCCGAGCTGAAGGGCGAGACCGTGCCGCTGGGCGAGCACGTGCTGTCCTACACCCGCCGCGAGCCGATCGGCATCGTGGGCGCCATCATCCCGTGGAACGCCCCGGTCATGCTGGGCGCGCTGAAAATCGCGCCCGCGCTCTGCGCCGGCAACGTGCTTGTGCTGAAGGCGGCGGAAGACGCGCCGCTGGGCGTCCTGCTGATGGCCGATATCGTCCAGGAGTTCGTGCCGCCTGGCGTGCTGAACGTGATCACCGGCTACGGCGCGGAGTGCGGTGGGCCGCTCGCCGAACATCCCAAGATCCGCAAGCTCTCCTTCACCGGCTCGACCGAGGTCGGCAAGGTGATCATGCGGGCCGCGGCTGAGCGCATCGTGCCGGTGTCGCTCGAGCTCGGCGGCAAGAGTCCCTCGCTCGTCTATCCTGACGCTGACGAGGATTGGGCGGTCGATGGCATCATCAATGCCATGCGCTTCACCCGCCAGAGCCAGAGCTGCACCGCGGGCTCGCGCCTGTTCCTGCACGAGGATATCTTCGATTCGTTCCTGAAGAAGCTCGAGAAGAAGACCACGGCGCTGAAAATCGGCGATCCGCTCGACGAGGCCTCCGACATCGGCACCATCATCAACAACAAGCAGTTCACCAAGGTCTGCAAGTATGTCGATGAGGGGCTGAAGCGCTCCGATGCCCAGCTCGTGTTCGGCGGCCTGCCGCCCAAGACCGGGCCGCTCTCCGAGGGCTATTTCACCATCCCGACCGTGTTCGCCGACCGCTCCAACGACTGGCGCCTCGCGCGCGAGGAAATCTTCGGGCCGGTGCTGGTGGCGATCCGCTGGAGCGACGAGGTCGAGGCCATCCGCATGGCCAACGACAGCCACTACGGCCTCGCGGCCTATGTCTGGACGCACGACATCGGCAAGGGACTGCGCGCCGCGCACGCCATCGAGTCAGGGTGGGTGCAGGTCAACCAGGGCGGCGGCCAGTCGCCCGGCATGTCTTATGGCGGTTTTAAGCAGAGCGGGCTCGGTCGCGAGTTTTCGCTCGAGGGCATGCTCGACAGCTTCACCCAGCGCAAGAGCGTGACGGTCAACCTCGCCGTCTAAAACCGCAGCTTCGCGGCGGCGAGCCGCGCCTGATCCTCGGCGCTGAAATTCATGATCTTGCGGACCTTCTGGTCGAACTTCATGCCGACAGCTTCGGCGCAGGCGGCCAGCGTGCCGGTCTCGGCCTCGAACAGGAAATGGGTGAAGACCAGGGTCTTGCTGGTGAAGGATGCGAGGCCGCTCATCACCACGGCCAGGTCGCCGGCGCGCAACGGGCGGCGGTAGTGGTTCAGCATCTCGACCACCACCGAGCCCTCCTGGCGGGTCTGCATGGCGGCGCGGTCGAAGCCCAGGTGGTTCCACAGCATCGGCGCACCATCTGAATAGCGGCCGAACTGGTGGCGCGGCAGGAAGCAGCCGTGCTCGTCGCATTCGTCGGGCGTGATCACCGTGCGGCCGACGTCGATCAGCCCGGTCGCGGGCGCGGCGGCGAGCGTGAGATCGGGCAGCGCGAGCGTACCGACGCTGCGGGGTTTGGCGGCCTCGGGCAGCGGCATGACGGCGGCTTCGGCGCTGAGGCGGAAGGCGTCGGGCCACGGCCGGTCGCAGACGATGCGGCGGCGGATGGTGGCGGCCACGCGTCCGTCGGCCGGGTTGCGGATCTCGTGATAGGCGACGAGATGTCGGGCGCCGACCTCGACCGGGGCTGAGCGGACCTCGACCGCATCGACGACACGGAACTCGCGGAGGTAGCGGACATGGTCTTCGGCCGCCGTCACGGCGAGGCCCTGGGCCCTGCGCGCACGCGGTCCGAGGCCGAGCCGCTGAAGCAGGTGCGCCGACGCCTCGTGGCCGAACTCGGTGTAGAACTGGACGTTCAGATGGTCGTTCTCGTCGCACTGCCAGGTGTTCACGGCGGTGCTGAAAGTCGGCATCAATTCGGTCGTTGGCACGCGGCACACTCTCTGCTGTCTGTGGATGGCCGCTCAAATGGCCGAAAAAGCCACAGAAATCGACATTTTTCGGGTGTTCCGGGCTTGCGGGAGGACGATTCGTGGATAACCTTGGGCCCGCCAGCGCTGTCCTGGGGCGTCAGGAAGACGTTGGTGAAACTTAAAAAACGTAAGGGACCCCTCCACTATGGCTACCAAAACCACTGTTCCGACTGTCCCGCTGTCCAAGGTTGCGGCCGAGCTGGCCGAGAAGACGGGCATGACCAAGAAGGACGCCACCGGCGCCCTCGATGAGTTCATCGGTCTGGTCGTGAAGCACCTCAAGAAGGGCAACAAGGTCCGCGTCACGGGCCTCGGCATCTTCCAGGTGCGCGCACGTCCGGCCCGCATGGGTCGCAACCCGGCCACCGGCGAAGCGATCAAGATCAAGGCGTCGAAGAAGGTTGCCTTCCGCGTCGCCAAGGATCTCAAGGAAGCGATCTAAGCGCTTCCGACTGAAGATCGGGCGGGCGCCGGTGAGAGCCGGGTCCGCCCTTCTTTTTGCCTACTCGGCATCATGGCAGCAGATGCAGATCTTGTTGCCGTCGGGATCGCGGAAGTAGGCGCCATAGTAATTCGGATGATAGTGCGGCCTCAGTCCCGGCGGTCCGTCGTCGCGTCCGCCGCCGGCCAGCGCCTTGGCGTAGCAGGCGTCGACCGCCGACCGGGTGGGCGCGAGCAAAGCGACCATCTGGCCGTTTCCCGGCGTCGCGCCATCGCCATCCTGGGGCCGGCCGATCAGGAAGAGCGGCCGTGCCGCCGCCATCGGCATCCAGCCTGCCCACGGTCGGTCGCGCTCGCAGAACTTCAGCGGGAAACCAAGCGCATCCATCACGCCCGAGTAGAAGACGAAGGCGCGATCGAAGTCGGTCACGCCGACGTGGACATGCGAAATCATCGAGGAATTCCTGGCGTTTACCGGCTGCGTCGTGGGCTAATATAGCCCGGCATGGAAATGTTCGTTTTTCTGAAATTCCTGGGCCAGTTGGCCCTGCCGCCGGCGTCGCTGGCGCTTGGGCTGGTCGTCGCCGGCGTGCTCGTCGTGCTGCGCTTGCGCCGCCTGGCGCGGCTTGTCGTCGTGCTGGCCGTCGCCGAGCTTCTTGTGCTGTCGCTGCCGCCGGTGGCCGACGCGCTGATGAGGCCGCTGCACGACGAGGCGCGCGCGGCGGCGGCTGCGGCCCCCGCCTGCTGCTACGATGCCATCGTGGTGCTGGGCGGCGGCATCGCGCCGGCGGCGCCGCCCTATATTCCCGAGCCCGACCTCAACGATGCCGCGGATCGCATCTGGCAGGGCGCGCGTCTCTTTCATCGCGGCGCCGCGCCGCGCATCATCGTGAGCGGTGGCAATCCGCGGGCCGAGGCTGTCGGCACAACGGTGATGTCCGAAGCCGAGGCGATGCGCCTCTTCCTGCTCGCTCTCGGCGTGCCGGCCGAGGCGATCGTCATCGAGGGCGGCTCGCTCAACACCATCCAGAACATCCGCGGCGTGCGCGAACTGGTGAAGGGCGGGCGGATCGCCCTGGTGACGTCGGCCAGCCATATGCCGCGTGCGCTGCGTCTGGCACGCACCGCCGGCCTGGATGTCGCGGCCTTTCCGACCGACTGGATAGAGCCGCCCGAGGTGCGCGCCTCATGGGAGAACTGGCTGCCGTCGCTCGACGCGCTGTCGATGTCTTCCGGTGCGCTATGGGAGATCATGGCCAACACCTTCGATCGCCGCGGCGCGAGTCTCGCGCCATGATCGGTACGCGCCATGATCGGTAATCGGACGGCCTGGCGTCTGAACCGGCGCGCCGCCCTGGGTCTGGTGGCTGGCTCGCTGCTGGTGCCGCTCGCCCGCCAGGCGCGTGCCCGGAGCCTCGAGAAGGTGAGCTTCCAGACCGACTGGCGGGCCCAGGCCGAACATGGCGGCTACTACCAGGCGATTGCATCAGGCCTCTACGCCAGGGCCGGCATCGAGTGCGACCTGCGCCAGGGCGGGCCCAGCCTCAACATCGGCCAGCTCCTGCTCAACGGCCGCGTCGACATGATCATGTCGAACAGCTTCGAGGCCATCACCTATGTGCGCGAGGGCGCGCCGTTCGTCACCGTCGCCGCGATCTTCCAGAAGGATCCGCAGGTGCTGATCGGCCATCCCGGTTCGGGCTTCGACGACTTCGGGAAGCTCAAGGGCCGCACCTTGCTGATCGGCAACGGCGGGCGCGTCACCTACTGGCCTTTTCTCAAGAAGAAGTACGGGCTGCGCGACGAGCAGCTCCGGCCCTACACCTTCAACATGGCGCCGTTCCTGGCTGACAAGAGCGCCGTGCAGCAGGGGTTCCTGTCGTCCGAGCCCTATTCGATCGGCCAGGCGCTCGGCCGGCCGCCCGAGGTGCTGCTGATCGCCGACGCCGGCTTCAGCGCCTACCAGACCACCATCGCGATCTCGCGCAAGATGGCGGCCGAGAAGAAGGAGCTGGTGCAGCGCTTCGTCGATGCGACGCTGGAAGGCTGGGCGCAGTATCTCAAAGGCGGTCCGGCGACGGCCGCCGCCAACGACCTCATCAAGAAGCACAATCCGGATCAGACCGACGACCGCATCGCCTATGCGCTGAAGGTGCTGAACGGGCAGGGCATCGTGATGTCGGGCGATGCACTCAAGGACGGCGTCGGCGCCATGAGCGCGGCACGGTGGAAGGGTTTCTACGACCAGATGGCCGATGTCGACGTGCTGCCCCGCGGGCTGGACGTCACAAAAGCCTATACGCTGGATTTCGTGAACAAGGGCATCGGGAAGGCATAGGAGCGGGACATGCATCAGGTCAGCGAAGAGCATCAGATGTTGCGCGAGTTGGTGAAGAAGTTCGTGCGCAACGAGCTGATGCCGCTGGAGAAGAACATCCTCGATCGCTTCGCCGCCGGCCAGCCGGCCGCGCTCAACGACGAGGAGAACGCCAGGCTCTTCAAGCAGTGCAAGGAGCTGGGCCTCTGGGCGCTCGACGTGCCGGAGGAGGTGGGCGGCGCCAACCTGCCGGCTGTCGCCCTCGTCGGCGTCAACGAGGAGATCGGCTACACCTGCGTGCCCTTCACCTTCCCGCCGGATTCCCCAAATCTCCATATGCTCCTGGCGACGGCCAATCCCGAGCAGCGCAAGAAATACCTCGAACCCTATGCAGCCGGCCTCACCAGCTCGGCCATCGCCATTTCCGAGCCCGGCGCCGGCGGCGATCCGGCCGGCATGAAAACGCGCGCGGTGAAGGACGGCAACGACTGGGTGATCAACGGCCGCAAGATCTGGATCAGCCGCATCGCCAAGGCCGACTTCACCATCGCCATGGCGGTGACCGACACGGCGCTCGGGTCGAGGGGCGGCATCACCGCCTTCCTGATCGACAAGGGCACCAAAGGCCTCGTGGTCGCGCGCGCCATCCCGATGCTCGCGGGCCAGCGCACCTACGAGGTCGTGTTCGAGGATTGCCGCGTGCCCGAGAGCCAGGTGCTGGGCAAGGTCGGTGCAGGCTTCGCGCCGATGCAGCTCCGCCTCACCGTGCGCCGCCTGCAGATGGGCGCCTGGTGCACTGGTATGGCCCAGCGCGCGCTCGACATGCTGGTCGAGCATGCCAACCAGCGCGTCACCTTCGGCGAGAAGCTCGCCGACCGGCAGGCCATCCAGTGGTGGGTGGCGGACGCCGCCATGAAGCTGCACGCCTGCCGGCTGATGGTGATGGACGCCGCCGTGAAGCAGGACGATGGCCGCGACGTGCGCATGGAAGCCTCGATGATCAAGGTCTACGCCACCGAGATGGCGACCGAGATCATCGACCATGCCCAGCAGGCCTTCGGCGCCATGGGCGTGACGCAGGAACTGCCGCTGTCGATCATGGCGCAGAAGGTCCGCACCATGCGGGTCTATGAAGGCCCGTCGGAGGTCCACCGCATGGTGATCGCGCGGCGTATTCTGGGGGGACGCTGAGGCGCGTCCCGGCAAGAACCGATAGATTGACAACCACGACCCGGAAGGGTATACGTCCTAAGGACGTATACCCTTCCGGGTCGTGAACAAATACGCCGTTTTCCCCTATATATTCAATCGATTAGCTCGGCCTAGAAACTTTCTTGACAATTCTGCATCGAACCAGGTAACGTCCTAAGGACGTTACCTGGTTCGATGCAGAACGAGTGGCAACTCATCTTTTCACGATACTGAAGGACTGGCTGAGGAAACATGGTTCCCCGGTCATGTCGGAGTACGGTCTTTTCCTGGCCGTCGCCAGGCAGCATCGCGCGGTGTCGGCAACCCGAGTCGCAAAGCAGTCCGCCAAGGCGTCGCTGTCGCGCGCTGAATTTAGCAGTCTGCGCAACCGGCTGCTCCGCAACGAAGTGATCGAGGCGGATGCCGATTTTCGCTCCGGCGTCTTTCGCCTGGTCGGCGCTCCGGCGCTGGCGGCCGAAGCCGCCTGCTGCCTCGTCGACCCGTTCTGCTACGTGTCGCATTTGTCGGCCATGCAGCACTACGGCCTGACCGACCGCAATCCGACGGAACTCAGCCTGACAACGCCGGAGTTGTCGGTCTGGAATGCCCATCGCGATGAGAGAATGCGTGCCGATCTGGAAGAGACGCTCCAGCTGGACGTGAAGCTCGGGCATGCGGAATGGGTGACGCTGGTCCGCTACGGCTTCACCGACGAGATTCGAGGCCGCCGTATGGCACGGCACGAAACCAAGTATCCGGACGCGCCGATCGTCATCCGCGACACGCCCGTCCGGATCGCAACGATCGGCCGCACCTTCGTCGACATGCTGGCCGATCCGGCATGGTGCGGCGGCATGAATCACGTTCTCGATGTCTGGGCGGAGTCGGCGGCGACCTATCTCGAGGAGATCGTCGCGGCCGTCGATCGTTCGCCGAGCGCGATCGTGAAGGTGCGTGCCGGCTACCTTCTTCAGGAGCGGCTGCGGCTTGCGCATCCAGGCATAGACGCCTGGAAGGCCTTCGCCGCGCGCGGCAGCTCGCGCAAGCTCGATCCGGAACGGCCGTTCGATGCCCGGCATTCCGAAGCCTGGATGCTTTCGCTCAATGTCTGATCCGGAAGAGCCCAACCGGGTCATCGATGTCGCGGCGTGGAGTGCCAAGGCGCGCGCCAATCCCGCCGCCTACGAATCCCGCCAGTTGACCGAGGTTTTTCTCACCGCCCTCAGCTTCGCGCCGTCGTTCCGCGAGCAGCTCTATCTCAAGGGCGGCATCCTGATGGCGCTTGCCTATGGAAGTCCGCGGTCGACCTCTGATGTCGACTTGACCGCTGTTGCCGACCCGGCCGAAACTGCCGCTGCCCTGCGCCAGGAGCTGGACCGGGCCCTGCAGCGGGCAACCGCGGCTCTTGGCTTGCCCGACCTCCTGTGTCGCGTTCAAACCGCCAAGCCGCGGCCTCGCCCCGAGACTTTCGAGGACGCGCAAAATCCGTCGCTGCGGCTGACGATCGGCGCCGCCCGGCGCGGCTCCGCGGACGCTGCCCAGCTCGAGGCCGGAAGCGCGTCGCGCGTGTTGCGAGTCGACATCACCTTCAAGGAGCCGGTCGGCAGTTTCCAGATACTGGGCATCGGCTCCGGCGAGCGGCGGATTCGCGCCTATTCGCTGACGGACCTGGTGGCCGAGAAGTTGCGCGCGTTGCTGCAGCAGCCGGTACGCGACAGATATCGCCGCCAGGATGTCTACGACATTGTCCTGCTCGTGCGGCGGTTCGATTTCGACGCAGACGAGCGGGCGGCGATTCTGCGGGCGTTGCGCGAGAAGGCCGCGGCCCGGTCGCTTCCGGTCGTTCGCACAGGCATGGCCAATCCGGAGGTGGCCGCCCGAGCGCGCGCCGACTGGCGGACGCTGGCCCAGGAACTGGACGGGCCGCTGCCGGATTTCGACGAGTGGTTCGGGGTCGTTCGCGATTTCTATGAAGATCTCCCTTGGCAATCCGACGAAGCATCCTTTCGTTGACACCCACAGCCGGGCGGGCGGATCATTTCCGCCTGACTCTAGGGAGCCGCCGCCATGACCTACACGCTCGATACCTTCGTCAAGGACGCCCAGGCCGCACTCGGCGCCGACAAGGGCCCCGGTGGCCGTGAACAGGTGCGCGCGCTGCTGGAGAAGCTGCTGACCAACAAGGACTTCGTCGAGGAGGCGGTCGGGCCGGCCGCGCCGCTTGGCGCCCGCAAGCTCTATGAGGACAAGGATCTCGGCTTCGTCGTGCTGGCGCATTGCAACGCCAAGCCGCACAAGAGCCCGCCGCACGATCACGGCCCGTCCTGGGCGGTCTACGGCCAGGCGATCAAGCACACCGACATGAGCGAGTTCCGGCGGATCGACGGCGGCAAGGACGCGGGCGATGCCAGACTGGAGCAGGTCAAGGCCTATCGCCTCAATCCGGGCCAGGCCGGCGTCTATGACGTCGGCGCCGTCCATGCCATCGACTATCCCGAGGGCAGCCGCTTCGTGCGCGTGACGGGACGCGATCTCGATTATGTGCGGCGGCTGAAGTTCGACATGGCCGCCGGCAAGGCGATCACCATCGAGAGCGCATCGGCGAGCTGAACCGTCTTCGTCTAGTCCGTGCTAACTGGCGCGTTGGGCCGGGAGAATTCCTCGGCGGCGACGGCGAAGTTCAGGTTCTGGCCGGCCTTGAAGTAGAAGGTCGTGATCCCGAGCAGTTCGCCCTGGGCATCGAACAGGCCGCCGCCGGACGAGCCCTGCGAGATCGGCGCCGAGGTCTGGATCAGTTTCGAATCGTTCTGGCTGCGCTTGGACGAGACGATGCCCTCCGCGACCGTGAGCTCCAGCCCCTGCGGCGTGCCGATGGTGATCGCGCGCTCGCCGACCTTGATGTCGCTATAGGGCCTGACGCCGACCCATTTCGGCAGTTTGCTCTCGACCCGGAGCACACAGCGGTCGGCATTGACGTTCATCGACACGACGGTGGCCTTCAGCTCCTGCCGGTCGCGGATGAGCAGCACCTGGGTCTTGTCGCCCACGACGTGGCAGTTGGTCAGCAGGTCGGTCTCGCTCACCGCCACCGCCGAGCCGATGCTCTTGTCGGCCTTCACCATGTAGACGGCGCCGGCGGCCTTCTCGAAAATCTCCTCGGCGCGCAGGTCGCCGCTGCCGCGCCGCACCAGCTTCAGCCGATCGGTCATGCCAGCGGTGTCGAGATTTGCCGGCGCGCTGCCGGTTGGCCGCGGCCGCGCGACCTGACCGTCGGCACTCTCCATCGGCGCCGCCGGCAGCTCCTCGATCTTCGGGCGTGGCCGGGCGGTGGCATCGAGGTTGCGCATGACGGTAAGACTGGTCGCCATGGCGGCAAAGAGCGCGCGGTGCGTTTCCACGTCTTCGATCCGTATGCCCATCGTTACCGTGACCATGCCGGCCTCGTGACAGATCACCTTGGTATAGGAGTGGTTGTCGGGAGCGCGAAGGGAGGCGACGAACCAGTTGCCCTGCCGGCCGCGAAAACTCGACTTCTTGAAGCGAGCATAATAGGCATCCATCGTCCGGCAGCTCGGATCGCCGTGATGGACCATGACGGATTGAACGACGGCGCCTTCGCCATGATACGCGATGGCGCCACCCTCCGGACGTGGCGGCTCGAAGGTCACGAGCTTGGTTGGAATGCCGACGGCGAAGCCCACGGCGGGATCGCGCAGGATAGCCCAGCCGACGGCGTCACGTTGCTTCAATCCTTCGGAAACGAGTTTTGCCACCTGCTCGTCGGACAGTGTTTCGGTGAGCGCATAGCCCTTCGATTTCTGCCAAGACTGCGCACCCTGCCGGAGCGCGGTGTTGAAGTCGCCCTGAAAGGTGGCCTCGATATGGCCGGTCCACATCAGGGCCAACCGGATATCGGTCGGCATGATCGCCTCGAAGGGCGGCGCGGCGTTCCATTTGTAAGAGAAGACGCCGACGGTGCTGAAAGCGCCGGATTGCTGGGCGTAGCCGGCGCCACTGGCCAGGAGGGCAAGGCAGCCAACCACCATGCTGGAAAAGGCGCGAAGGCAAGCGACAAAAAGGGTGGGCACGAGGCAGTCCTCCCGGCCCATTTTCGTCGATATCGGGAGTCCGGCCTATCGCTCGATTGTATCAATCGCGTGCGCGGCTACCTGGAATGGCTACCTGGGGCGGCGGCCGCGCGGCCGGTTGGCATCGCCCCACGCTTCCATGGCGTCGAGGAGCGGCCCCAGCGTCCAGCCCTTCTTGGAGAAGGCATACTCGACATGGGGCGGGATGGTGTTGTGCACCGTGCGCGTCACGATGCCGTCCTGCTCGAGCGCGCGGAGCTGCAACGTCAGCATGCGCTGCGTGATGTCCGGCAGCAATCGCCGGAGTTCGTTGAAGCGCCGCGGCTGGTCCTTGAGATGGAACAGGACCAGGGCCTTCCAGCGACCGCCGATCACGTCGATGGTTGCCGTCACGCCGCAAAAGGGAGCCTTCGACTGGGCCATTGCGTCCGCCTCCATACCCATGAATGGAACCTAGTATAAAATATGTGCGTACTTATTAAAACCGTACCGCGATGATACATGCGCTCCAGTTCTTCATGGAGGTCGGAATGTTCGTCGTCATGGGAGCCACCGGGCAAGCCGGCGGGGCGGTGCTGGAAACCCTCAAGCGGCGTGGCGCCAAGGTGCGCGCGGTCGCGCGCGATCCGGCGCGCGCCGGCGGACTCGGCGTCGAGGTCGTGCGCGGCGAGGCGTCGGATGCGGCAAGCCTTGCCGCCGCCTTCAAGGGCGCCGAGGCCGCCTTCGTGATGCTGGTGCCGCCGCCGCAGGCGGCCGACGTGCTGGCGGAATCGCGCGCCATCGCACGGGCGATCGCCGAGGCGGTGCGGGCATCGGGTGTGCCGCATCTCGTGGCGCTCTCCTCGGTCGGTGCGCAGCTCGCGTCGGGCAACGGCATCGTGGCCGCGCTGCACGATTTTGAGGCGGCGCTGGCGGGCGCGGCGCCGTCCATGGTCTTCCTGCGGCCCGGCTACTTCATGGAGAACTGGGCCGCGGTGCTGCCCGCCGCGCAGGGCGCGGGTGTGCTGCCATCGGCCCAGAAGCCGCTCGATGCCAAAGGCGAGATCGTGTCGGCCCGCGATGTCGGTCGCACCGCGGCGGAACTGTTATTCGAGAAGCGGCCCGGCACGCGCATCGTCGACCTCGCGGGCCCGGCGCAATATTCGCCGGTCGACGCGGCGGAGATCCTCTCGAAGCTGCTCGGCAAGGAGGTCGCGGCCGTCCCGTCGTCGCGCGAGGAGACCATTGCGGGCCTCGTCGCCGCCGGCCTGGGCGTCGACTATGCGGCGAAGCTCGCCGACCTCGACGACGCCGCCAACGAAGGCCGCATGGGCTTCCCGACAGGCGATGGCGAGGTCCGCCGCGGCACCGTCACCCTGGAGCAGGCGCTGCAACGGCTGGTGGGAGGCGCGCCTTGATCAACCAGGCGGTCGTGGCGGCCACGTTCGCGGCCGCGATCGGGTGCGGGCTGGTCGCCGGCATCTTCTTCGCCTTCTCGTCCTTCGTGATGGGTGCCTTGGGGCGCATCCCGCCGGAGCAGGGCATCAATGCCATGCAGTCGATCAACGTCGTCGTGATCAACCGCAGCTTCTTCCTGGCCTTCTTCGGCACGGCAGCGCTCTGCCTCGCCCTATTTGCGGGCGCTTGGTTCTGGTGGGGCGTGCCGGCCGGCAAGTTCCTGCTGCTGGGCAGCGTCGTCTACCTCACCGGCACGATCGGCGTGACGATGGTCTTCAACGTGCCGCTCAACAACGCGCTGGCGGCGGTGGTGCCCGCCAGCACGGAAGGCGCGACGCTGTGGGCGCACTACCTCGACAGGTGGACGACGTGGAACACGGTCCGCACCGTGGCGCCGACCGTCTCCATGGCCCTGTTCATCGCAGCTCTGATCTCGGGTCGATGAGCTTCGCTCAGGCGAGCTTTGCAGCCGCCTCGGCGTTGGCCTTGGAGCGTGTCTCCAGCATCCCCTGGAGCCGCTCGCGGATGCGCTTCACGCGCTCGACGCCGGCCTTCTCGGGGCTGCCCGAGTCGAATGGCGGCTGCGGGTCGTATTCGAGGACGAGCTGGATCGACTTGGCCACTTCCGCGCCTGCCAGCTCGGCCGCGACCGTGAGGCCGAAATCGATGCCGGCGGTCACGCCGCCGCCCGAGATGCGGTTGCGGTCGCGCACCACGCGCTCGGCCACGGGAATGGCGCCGAAGGCCGGCAGCATGTCGCGCCACGCCCAGTGGCAGGCCGACTTGTAGCCCTTCAGGAGCCCCGCGGCGCCGAGGACCAGCGAGCCGGTGCAGACCGAGGTGACGTAGCGCGCCGTGGCGGCCTGCTTGCGCAAGAAGTCGAGCGTCTCGTCGTCGGTCATCAGCGCCACCTGGCCGCCGCCGCCCGGCACGCAGATCACGTCGAGCTTCGGACAGTCGGCGAAGGTGGTCGTCGGCACGATCGAGAAGCCGGCATCGGTCGGCACCGGAGCCAGAGTCTTCCAGATCATGTGCAGGGTGGCGCCCGGCACGCGCGCCAGCACCTGGGCGGGGCCGGTGGCGTCGAGCTGGGTGACATTGGGATAGAGCAGGATGCCGATGTGGAGGGGGCTGGCCATGCGAGTCTCCTTGTTTCGTGAACAGACTAGGCGCGGACGCCTCTGGCAGAAATGACAAATATCGTCTATTTTCTGCCAATGGCCGGACCGCATCGCATCGTCCCCCGTCGAATCACCATCGTCGCCTATGAGGGCTGCCAGCTCCTCGACGTCACCGGCCCCGCCGCCGTGTTCGGCGCCGCCAACGAGGGCAGGGCGCATCAGGTCTACGATGTGCAGATCGCCTCGCCCGACGGCGGCGCCGTCGTCACCAATTGCGGTGTGGCGCTGCAGAGCCGCAAGATCAGTGGCCAACCCGACACGTTGCTGGTGGCCGGCGGCTCGCGTGGCCTCAAGGCCGCGATGATGCGCCCCGATCTGCGGCGGTGGCTGCGCAAGGTGGCGCCGAAGACAAGGCGCTACGGTTCGGTCTGCACCGGCGCTTTCGTGCTGGCGGCGGCGGGCCTGCTCGACGGCAAGCGCGTGGCGACGCACTGGTCGAGCTGCCAGCGTCTGGCCGAGCGCTACACGGCGCTCGATGTCGATGCCGATTCCCTCTATGTGGTCGATGGCAAGGTCTGGACCTCGGCCGGGGTCACCACCGGCATCGACATGGCCTTGGCGCTGGTCGAGGCCGATCTGGGTGCTGCCACGGCCAACCTGATCGCGCGCCACTTCGTGCTCTATGCCCGCCGGCCGGGCTACCAGTCGCAGTTCAGTTCGCTGCTGCAGGCCCAGACCTCAGCCCAGATCGCGGCCGAGACACCGTTCGTGAAGCTGATCGACTGGATGCAGGCCCATCTCGACCAGCCGCTCGATGTGCCGGCGCTGGCTGCCCGCGCCGGCCTCAGCGAGCGCAGCTTCTATCGCAAGTTCACCGAGGCGACGGGCAAGACGCCGGCGCATTTCGTGGAAAGCCTGCGCCTCGACGCGGCGCGCACGCTGCTGGCCGAAGGTTTGCCGCTGAAGGCGATCGCGGCCCGGGTGGGTCTGCGCTCCTCGGCACGGCTGGGGCAGGCCTTCGAACGCCGCTTCGGCATGGCGCCGTCGCTGTTCCGCGAGATGCACGCGGCGAATGTGCTTTAGCCAAGCCTCGTCGACTTTTGTTCACTAGCCTTCCGACGGCGTCGAACCCAGGCTTCCCGCAGGATTCTTTTGGTTTCTTCACTCGCCTTCCTACCAATCGCCGCTCGCGCGATCTTCGCTCTGGTCTCAGCAGATGGTGCTCGCCCCATGCCGGCAGCGCTGATTTTCGCACGTTGCTCTGGGGAAAGAGGTCCCGGCACCTTGCCTTCCGCTCGTCGTCGCTCCCAGGCAAGGCGCATCTTAACTTTGGTTTCTTCGCTTCGCTTGCTGCCGGTATGCGCAGCCGACATCCTTGCGCGAGCCTCGGGGCTTGCCTTCCGGCCCCGTTGCCCCTCAGTCAGCCACGCGAGTTGAGCAGCACTCGGGCCGCGCTCTAATGCTAAGGCGCTCAGCCGCCGTCCAAATTCAGGCGGGCGCTTCTTGCCCTTGAGCGCCGAAGCAATCGCTTGCTTCGTTTCAGCGGAGCGCTTCTGCCCGATGGTCTTGGCACGTATCTTGGCGATCGTCTCGGCAGAGAGCTTTCGGCCCATGCTGGCCACGCTCAGCTTGGCCCTTATCTCAGCGGAGCGTGGCGCCCCAGGCTTCCAGACTGTGAGCCGCAATTTGGCGCGCGTTTCTTCGGTTGGATTGAAAGCTCCTTGGCCGCCTCCGGTCATGTTGTAACCGGCCGGGGCGCGAGTACCGTATTGAAGAATTAACGAGCGTTCTGTTGCGCACAGGTCATCCCAACTAAGAGCGGAAGCGATATGCTCGACGGTGAATGCTTGGCGGCCGTGCTTGCGGATGGCTCGGTGGAGATAAAGATGTCCCGATCTGCGATCGGACTTATTGCAGTGCTCTTTCCATCTTGCCGCTATGGTTTTACCGCTTCGGCCAACAATTCCCACATATTGCTTTCCCGTTTTTTGGTTCGTAACGAGATAAGCACAGAACTGTGTCATCGGATTACCGGATAAAGCGCGACTGCTGATTACCACTCAGCCGGTGCTGAGTAGGGCGGGTTGCTGAGGCACAATCCATTCAGCATGTCGCCCATAAGCTTTCCGCATTGTTCGAAGTATTTCGGCGCATCCTCAGGTGAGAGAAATCCTTGAGGAAAGTCACGCCTCATTATCCACTCAAGGTTCGACAACCCGCGCTCCTGGCTAAAGCCGGCGAGACTAGCTTTCCTCCAGTGGTCTTCATTCCTAGCGTTGAGACGAACAAGCGTACCCCTCGGCGCATTGGCGTGATGCACCGCATCGTATTGCTCGATTTCCATATGTCTTGCCTCATCGAGAAATAAAGACTTGTTCCTTCGCCATTTCTCCTGAAGGCGGCGAATAGCGCTCGGATTGTCGCCTCCGATAAGTTGCCGGAAGGCGGTCGTTGGCTTCAGCGTGCTATCAGCACGAATCAGTCCGGCGACCTCCAGAAGAATCCTCTGATCATCCATCTTCCCAGTGCCCTTCGGTCGGCCTCGACCACGCTTAGGCATCCCGTCCATGGTGTCTCCTCACATCCAATCGTTGGCGCGAAATCTATGGGGCGCTTCGACAGGTTTCCAGAGAGATTAAATCGGCGAATTTTCCTCGCTCTACTGCCGTAGGGCTAGAACGACTCGCCAATTATGTGTCAGCCCGCACGTCGTCGACCGCGGGCCGCCTGATCGACGTAGGAACGCAGCACCGCATTGATGCGTGTCTGGTAGCCACGGCCCTGGGCGCGGAAGAAGTCGAGCACGTCGCGATCGACGCGCATGTTCAGCACGCCTTTGGGTTGGGGCAGGTCCACGGTCGCGCTGGCCCAGTCGACGACCAGGTCGGCTTCGTCGGGATCCGAGGCGATGGCAGCCTCGACCTGGGCCTGGGTCATGGCGTTCGACTTTGCCCAGTTGCTGCGGACGCGGCCGAGCCGGCGCATCTCACCGATCCGTCCGGCCGTGGCGCTTGCGATACGCGTCTTCTTCTTCATCGCGAGACCTCCTGAACGAAATCAATCGAATGCGGTCGTCACGCCACGTCCAGACGACCGTCCGGCAGCGACCGCGGACGACGGCAATGGAAAGATACCTTTCCTCCGTCCCGAGACGCGCCGTCACGGTCAGCTTCGGTCGCCCGTCGAAGATCAGGGCGGCATCGGCGAGGTCGACGCCATGCTTTGCGAGATTCGCGCGGCGTTTGGCTTCATCCCATTCGAACACACCGATATCTACACGAAATGTATATACATTGTCGAGCTTGACTTTCTCTCCTATACATCCTATTAACGCCTATCGAAGTTTCTCACGCCCGTATTGCGTCTGCTTGAATCGTATCGTCGCTGAATAGGAAATGAAGGGAAAGAGTCAGGAGCTGTGGGTTTCAAAATGTCCCACTTCGGGAGACATTTTCCGGGCCGCCCAGCGGCAATTCGGATGATGGATCAAACGGTTGGCCGATCGGCAAAATGTCAAAGTCGCTTCTTGTTTTGTCTCTTTTGGCGACTCTGACTCTAGTGTCGTAGCCGGAGGCTCCCGATCACCAGGGCAAGGGCTGCAAAACCCGCGCTTAGCCAGATCGCGGCGCGGGCGGCATCGGCGGCCCCTCCGCCTGAGAAGTCGAACAGGCCGAACACCAGCGCCACCAGCGCGGCGCCCATCGTTTGGCCTAAGGTGCGGGCCGAGGCGATGATGCCGCCGGCACTGCCGCTCCGCTCGCGCGGCACGGCGTTCATCATCAGCCGGTTGTTGGGGGCGGCAAAGATGCCGAAGCCCGCGCCGCACAGCACCAGCCGCCACATAATGTCGATGGCCGAGGGATCGGATGGCAGCAGGGCGGTGAGGACAAGGCCCGCGGTCATGCTGGTGAGGCCGATGGCGCCTAAAAGGCCGGCATGGTGACGGTCGGCGAGGCGGCCAGCGATCGGCGCCATGAAGGCTAGTGCCAGCGGCCAGGCCGTCAGAAGAATGCCGGTATCGGTGGCGCTCCGGCCGAGCACCGTGGCGAAGTAGAAGGGCAGGCTGACGAAGGCCAGCCCTTGCGCGGTGAAGGTGCAGGCGCCGGCGCTGATGGAGAGCGAGAAGATCGGCCGGCGGAAGATGTCGACCGGCATCATGGGATCGGCGAGCCGCGTCTGGCGCCACACGAACAGCGTGCCGAGCAGGAGGAAGCCCGCGAGTTCGGCCAGGATCAGCCAGAGCGGGTGGCCGTGCGCCATGCCGTCGATGCCGAAGATCAGGAGGCCAAAGGTGAAGCCCGACAGGATGGCGGAAAGGACATCGAAGGGCCGGCGGGTGTGCGTGGTGTGCGGCAGGTACTTTTCGGCCAGCAGGAACGAGACCACGCCCAGCGGCACGTAGACGGCGAACAGGATCGGCCAGGAGGTGATGGAGAGCAGTGCGGCGCCGAGGCTGGGGCCGGCAGCGAGCGAGGTGGCCACCACGGTGGTGTTGAAGCCGAGACCGCGGCCGAGCTGGGCGCGGGGATAAATCGAGCGCACCAGCGCCGGCTGGATCGCCATGATCGCCGAGCCACCCAGCCCTTGGAAGGTGCGGGCCGCGATCAGCCAGGGCAGCGACGGCGCCAGCGCGCAGCCGAGCGAGGCCAGGCAGAAGACGGCGAGGCCGATGCGGTAGACGTGGCGGTAGCCCACGATGTCGGCCAGCGCCGCCACCGGCAGCAGGCAGACCATGAGCGCGATCTGGCTCGCGTTGACGATCCAGATCGAGCTCTCGGCGCTGATATTGAGGTCCTGCGCGATGTAGGGCAGCGCGAGGTTGGTCATCGAGTTGCTGAGCACCGACATCATGAGGCCGATGGTGATCGTGACCACCGCCAGCAGCCTGGGCAGGCCCGCCGGCATTCCGTCTTGGGCGGGCTCGGCCATCGCCTACTGCGGAACCGTCAGCTCGTCGCCGCCGATGGTGGTGCGCTGCATCAGGCGCTTGTGCTTGACGGCATCGTAGTAGGTGGCGCGATGAAGCACGGCGCGATTGTCCCACACGATCACGTCGCCCTCGCGCCAGGCATGCGAGAGCACGAACGCCGGCTGCTCGGCGCGATAGGCGAGCTCGTAGAGGATCGCCTTGCCGATCGGCTCGGGCCAATCGACGATGTGGCCGGCATGGGCGCCGATATAGAGCGCGCGGCGGCCGTTGATCGGGTTGTCACGGAACAGGCGCTGCTTGACCGGCGGCAGCTCCGACAGCGCCTTGGCGCTCAGGATGCCCTTCTGCACGCGGTCACGTGAGTGGGAAAGGGCATGCTCGGCGACCAGCGGATGGACCGTGGCCTGCAACACCGGCGGCAGCGCCTCCCAGGCGGCGCGCATGTTGAGGAACTCGGTGTTGCCGCCTTCGGGCGGGCAGGTCCGCGCCGTCAGGATCGAGCACAGCGAGGGGATGCGCTTGAACGAGGAGTCGGAGTGCCAGAAGTAGTTGGCCTTCTGGTAGATCATGCGCATGTCGTCGGGCGGGATCGGCTCGCCCGTCATGATGTCGAGGTTGGACTGGCGCTGGAACTTTGTGCCGGCGGCGGGATTGGAGGCGCCGGTCGTCTCGAGCGGACCGAAGTTCTCGCTGAAGGCGATCTGCTTGTCGTCGTCCATCGGCTGGTCGCGGAACAGCAGCACCGAATGTTCCTCGAACGCCGCCCGGATCGGCCCGAACTCGCGGGCCGACAGGGGCTGCGTGATGTCAATGCCGGAAACCTCCGCGCCGAACAGCGGATGCAGCTTGCGGACGGCGATGGGGCCGGTGTTGCGCATCAGTCGATGATCGCCTGGTAGGTGAGCACGCGCAGCTCGCGGCGGATCGGATAGGTCGAGGAGGGCATGAGCTGCGTGAGCAGCACCACGGCCATGTCCTCCTTGGGGTCGATCCAGAAGGCGGTCGAGGCGGCGCCGCCCCAGGCGAACTCGCCCGGGGTGCCGGCGATGAAGGCCTTGGCCGGATCGATCATGACCGAGAAGCCGAGCCCGAAGCCGATGCCGGTGTAGGTCGATTCCGAGAAGCGCGGCGTGCCCATGTCGGCCATGTCGCCCTTCAGGTGGTTCATGGTCATGAGTTCGACCGTCTTGCGGCCGAGCAGGCGCACGCCGTCGAGCTCGCCCTTGTTGAGCATGAACTTGGCAAAGCGGAGGTAGTCGGACGCCGTCGAGACGAGGCCGCCGCCGCCCGAGTTCACCTTGCGTGGAGCCAGGTAACGGCTCTTGCCCGGATCGTCGATCAGGTCGAGCTTGCCGCCAGGGCCGGCGCTGTAGTTGGCGGCAAAGCGCTCGTGCTTGTCGGCCGGCACATGGAAGTCGGTGTCGACCATGCCGAGCGGATCGATCACCTTCTCCTTCAGGTACTTCTCGAAGGGCTGGCCGGAGATCACCTCGACGAGGTAGCCCAGCACGTCGGTGGAGACGGAATAGTTCCAGGCCTTGCCGGGCTGGGCGATCAGCGGCAGCTGCGCCAGCCGCTCGACCAACTGCTTGAGGCTGGTGTCGGCGGTCTGGAAATCGACGCCGCCCTCCTTGGCGCGGTAGGCGGCATCGACCGGGTTGCTCTCCATGAAGCCGTAGGTGAGGCCCGAGGTATGGGTCAGCAGGTCGCGGAAGTTGATCTCGCGCTCGGCCGGCATCGTCTCGATCTTGCCGCGGCTGCCGCCCGTCATGACGCGCGGGTTGGCGAAGGCGGGGATGAACTTGGAGATCGGATCGTCGAGCTGAAACCGGCCCTCTTCGTAGAGCATCATGATCGCCGTCGAGGTGAGCGGCTTGGTCATGGAATAGATGCGGAAGATCGTGTCGGGCCGCATCGGCTTGTTGCGTGCAACATCCGACTTGCCATAGACCTCGGCGAAGGCGAGTTCGCCCTTGCGCATCACGCAGGTGACCATGCCGGCCAGCTTTCCGCTGTCGACCCAGCCGTGCATCCACTTGCGCACGCGGTCGAGCCGCGCTGCGGAAAGACCGA
>JBQTJT010000121.1:0-44559 GCA_052386855.1 Reyranella sp. | reverse complement strand
CGCGCCCGGGCGCGGGCGGCGGGACCGCCAGGGGCCTGGGGAGCAGGGGCGGGGGCCATCGCCCCAGCATCCCCCAGGCGACTGAAAAGTCAACGCAGCCCTGATTTTATTGGGCTTCGCGGGCCTCAAGGAGCCTTGCAGCGGGCGATTCGGCCCCCTATATGACCCCACGGAGTTAGCGGGCTTCCGCACCCCGGCCGCGCCAAGGGCCGGAGGGAGCCCTCCTGCCGTCGTTAGGTGAGGACACAATGAGCAAGGTCATCGGCATCGATCTCGGCACCACCAATTCCTGCGTCGCGGTGATGGAGGGCAAGGACTGGCGCGTCATCGAGAACGCGGAGGGCATGCGCACAACGCCCTCGCAGGTCGCCTTCACCGAATCGGGCGAGCGCCTGGTCGGCCAGGCCGCCAAGCGCCAGGCCGTCACCAACCCCGAGAACACGTTCTTCGCCATCAAGCGCCTGATCGGCCGGCGCTTCGAGGACCCCCTGACCAAGAAGGACATGGGGCTGGTGCCGTACAGGATCGTGCCCGGCGACAACGGCGATGCCTGGGTCGAGGCGCGCGGCAAGAAGTACTCGCCCTCGCAGATCAGCGCCTTCGTGCTGACCAAGATGAAAGAGACGGCCGAGGCCTATCTCGGCGAGAAGGTGACGCAGGCCGTCATCACCGTGCCCGCCTACTTCAACGACGCCCAGCGCCAGGCCACCAAGGACGCGGGCAAGATCGCGGGCCTCGAGGTGCTGCGCATCATCAACGAGCCGACGGCGGCCGCGCTCGCCTACGGCCTAGACAAGAAGAAGAACGGCACCATCGCGGTCTACGATTTGGGCGGCGGCACCTTCGACATCTCGGTGCTCGAGATCGGCGACGGCGTGTTCGAGGTGAAATCGACCAACGGCGACACCTTCCTCGGCGGCGAGGACTTCGACATGCGGCTCGTCGAGTATCTCGCCAGCGAGTTCAAGAAGGAGAACCAGATCGATCTCAGAGGCGACAAGCTCGCCCTGCAGCGCCTGAAGGAGGCCTCCGAGAAGGCCAAGATCGAGCTCTCCTCCTCGCAGCAAACCGAGATCAACCTGCCGTTCATCTCCATGAACCCGCAGACGCAGTCGCCGCTGCATCTGACCATGAAGCTCACCCGCGCCAAGCTCGAGAGCCTGGTCGACGACCTGATCGAGAAGACCAAGGGCCCGTGCCAGCAGGCGCTCAAGGACGCGGGCCTCAAGGCGGCGGACATCCACGAAGTGGTGCTGGTCGGCGGCATGACGCGCATGCCGAAGGTGCAGCAGCTTGTCAAGGAACTGTTCGGCCGCGAGCCGCACAAGGGCGTCAACCCCGACGAGGTGGTGGCCGTCGGAGCTGCCATCCAGGCAGGTGTGCTCAAGGGCGACGTCAAGGACGTGCTGCTGCTCGACGTGACGCCGCTGTCGCTCGGCATCGAGACGCTGGGCGGCGTGTTCACGCGCCTGATCGAGCGCAACACGACGATCCCGACCAAGAAGAGCCAGACCTTCTCGACGGCCGACGACAACCAGACCGCGGTGACCATCCGCGTGTTCCAGGGCGAGCGCGAGATCGCCGCCCAGAACAAGATGCTGGGCCAGTTCGACCTGGTCGGTCTGCCCCCGGCACCGCGCGGTCAGCCGCAGGTCGAGGTCACGTTCGACATCGACGCCAACGGCATCGTGCAGGTCTCGGCCAAGGACAAGGCCACCGGCAAGGAGCAGCAGATCCGCATCCAGGCTTCGGGTGGCCTCAGCGAGGCCGACATCCAGAAGATGGTGAAGGACGCCGAGCTGCACGCCGAGGAAGACAAGAAGAAGCGCGAGCTCATCGACGCCCGCAACCAGGGCGAAGCGCTGGTCCATTCGACGACCAAGCACCTGGCGGAGTTCGGCGACAAGGTGAGCCCCACCGAGAAGGCCGAGATCGAGGGTGCGCTCGAGGGGCTGAAGTCGGCGCTCACGGCCGAGGACGTCGAGGTGATCAAGACCAAGACGAACGACCTCGCCCAGGTGGCGATGAAGCTCGGCGAGGCCATGTACAAGGCTCAGCAGGCCGACGCCGCCTCTGGTATGGGGGCGGCCGCGGCGGCTGGTGGTGCCGCAGGTGGCGCGAGCGAGGCGAAAGGCGACAAGGTCGTCGATGCCGAATTCGAGGACGTCACCGACAAGAACAAGAAGACGGGCTCCGGCAGCTAAGCCGGGTTAAAACAAGACCAGCCGGCCTCCTGCGCAAGCAGGAGGCCGATGTCTGAGAGGCAAGTGGGGGCTGCGTAGAGCGTATGTCGCAAGACTATTACGAGCTGCTCGGGGTCAGCCGGACGGCGAGCGCCGACGACATCAAGAAGGCGTTCCGCAAGCTCGCCATGCAGCATCATCCGGATCGCAATAAGGGCGACCTGGAATCCGAAAAGAAATTCAAGACCGTCAACCACGCCTACGACATCCTGAAGGACCCCGAGAAGCGCGCGGCCTATGACCGCTATGGTGCCGCCGCCTTCGAGGGCGGTGCCGGGCCGGGCGGCCCGCAAGGCCAGGGCTTCGATTTCGGCTCGGTATTCGGCGACATCTTCGACGAGATGTTCGGCGGCGGCGGACGGGGCCGCGGCGGACGGGTCGACACGCGCGGCCAGGACCTGCGCTTCAATCTCGACATCACGCTGGAGCAGGCCTACGGCGGCACCGAAGCCACCGTGCGGGTGCCGAGTTCCGTATCCTGCGAGGTTTGCCATGGCAGCGGCGCAGAGGCCGGCTCCAAGCCGCAGACCTGCCCGACCTGCCAAGGCCGCGGTCGTCTCAGGGCCCAGCAGGGCTTCTTCACCGTCGAGCGGACCTGCCACACCTGCAACGGCGCCGGCCAGACCATCGACAAGCCGTGCCGGAGCTGTGCCGGCCAGGGCCGCGTGCGCCGCGACAAGACGCTGAAGGTCAACATTCCCGCCGGCGTCGAGGATGGCACGCGCATCCGGCTCACCGGTGAAGGTGAGGCCGGCACGCGCGGCGGACCGGCCGGCGATCTCTACGTCTTCCTGTCGGTGCGCCGCCACCAGCTGTTCGAGCGCGAGGGCGCCGACGTCCATTGCCGGGTCCCGATCTCCATGGTGCAGGTGACACTGGGTGGCAACATCGAGGTGCCGACCCTGGACGGCAAGATGGCCCGGATCAACATCCCGGCCGGTACCCAGAGCGGCCACCAGTTCCGCCTGCGCGGCAAGGGCATGCCGATCGTGCGCTCGAGCCAGCGCGGCGACATGTACATCGAGATCAACGTCGAGACGCCGACCAATCTCACGTCCAAGCAGAAGGAACTCCTCAAGGAGTTCGAGAAAGCGGGCAAGACCAGTCCCGAATCCGAGGGCTTCTTCAGCAAAGTGAAGGAAATGTTCGGCGGCTAGGTGCCGCCTAGCAGCCGATTTTCTTCGCGAGCTCGATGATCGTGTCGCCGACGGCGTCCCAGTCACCCGTCGCCTTGAAGTCGACCTTCTGCTTGGGGCCGTGCTCGTAGGGACGATTGATGTAGCCCGTCGACAGACCGCACTTCTGCGCCGCCGCCAGGTCGCCGTTGTGGGCCGCGCACAGCATCACCTGATGCGGCTTCAGGTACATGCTGTCGACCACGCCGAGATAGGCCTCGGGATCGGGCTTGTAGTGGTGGAAGGTCTCACCCGAGAAGCAGTGATCCCATGGAATGCCGCTGTTCTTGGCCATGTTGATCAAGAGCGCCACGTTGCCGTTGCTGAGCGTGCTCACGACATACTTCTTCTTCATCAGGCCGATGCCCTCGACCGAATCGGGCCATGGCCGCAGCTTGTGCCAAAGGTGGGTGAACTCCCACGACCCTTCCTCGCCCGGATGCTTTAGCCCCCGCTTCGCGAGCAGCATCTCGAACGCTTCCTTGTGCAGATCGTCGATGCGCGTCCAGGGCAGCTCTTTCTTCCGCACGCGCGTCATCTGCGGCTGGTAGAGGCCGCGCCAATCGTCGGCGAAGCTCGTCCAGTCGGTCTCGATGCCGTATTTCTTGCCGAGCGCGGGCAGGTCCGCGATCAGGCTGCCGCGCCAGTCCACCACCGTGCCGAACACGTCGAAGATGCAGACCTTCAGGTCCGAGAGATCCTTGCCCATATGTCGTTCCTCCGTTTGCGCCAGTGTGGCGTCCCGCGACGCGCTTGGGTAGGGTCCGCGCATGGCAATAAGACAGAGCACGGTCGTCGGCACTGACGGCAAGAGTCGCTGCGGCTGGGCGAGCGCCGATCCGCTGTACGAAAAATATCACGACAAGGAATGGGGCCGTCCGCTCAAGGACGACCGCTTGCTGTTCGAGCTGCTGACGCTCGAAGGCTGCCAGGCAGGCCTCTCCTGGATCACCGTGCTGCGCAAGCGCGAGCACTACCGCAAGGTCTATGACGATTTCGATGCGAAGAAGATCGCACGCTACACGCCGGCCAAGCTCGCCAGGCTGCTGGCCGATCCCGGCATCATCCGCCACCGCGGCAAGATCGCGGCCAGCGTCACCAACGCCCAGGCCTTCCTGAAACTGGTCGAGCGCGAAGGCTCGTTCCATCGCTGGCTGCGCAAGGTCGTGGGCGAGCAGCCCACCGCACGGCCCAGGACGCTGAAGGACGTGCCGGCACGCACGCCGCAAAGCGACGCGCTGGCCAAGGCGCTCGCGAAAGAAGGTTTCAAGTTCGTGGGTTCGACCATCTGTTACGCCTTCATGCAGGCCTCGGGCATGGTCGACGACCATGTCGTGGGCTGTCACCGCCGCAGGGAGTAGTTTTTGACCAAGCGTGTTTTCATCGCGGCCCTCGGGACCGAAACCAACCAGTTCGTGCCCTTCCCGACCGGCCTGCGCGGCTACCAGGAACACGGCATCTGGCGCGGCGACGCGACCAAGCACGAGCCGACCAACTTCACCGCGCCGATGCATGTCTGGCGCAAGGAGACCGAGGAGCGCGGCTGGACCGTCATCGAAGGCCTCGCGACCTTTGCCGCACCTTCCGGCACGACAGTGCGCAAGGTCTACGAGGACTTCCGCGACGAGGTCCTGGCCGGCGTGAAGGCGGCCCTGCCGCTCGACGCCGTGCTGATCAACGTCCACGGCGCCATGGTGGCCGACGGCTACGACGACTGCGAAGGCGATCTCCTGGCCAGGATTCGCGCCATCGTCGGCCCCAAGGTCGCGATCGGCGCCGAGTTCGACCTGCACTGCCACCTGAGTGCCCTGATGCTCGACAGCGCCGACGTGCTGATCGCCTACAAGGAATACCCGCACACCGACGCGATGGAACGCGCCGCCGAGCTGTTCGCCATCATCGCCGACACGGTGGAGGGCAAGGTGAAGCCCGTCATGGCGCGCTACGACTGCCGCATGATCGCGCAGTACCGCACCTCCGTGCCGCCGATCAACGAATTCGTGGTCCGCATGAAGTCGCTCGAAGGCAAGGCCGGCATCCTCTCCGTCTCCTTGAGCCACGGCTTCTCGTTTGCCGACGTGGAAGATGTCGGCACCCGCACCCTCGTGGTCGCGGACGGTGACCAGCAGAAGGCCCAGAAGCTCGCGGAGCAGCTCGGCCGCGAGCTGTGGGACAACCGCGAGCGCTACGCCACCAAGTACCTCACCATCGACGAGGCGATGGACCGCGCGGCCTCGCACAACCAGGGCCCGCTGGTGCTGGCCGACCGCGCCGACAATCCCGGCTCCGGGGCGCCCGGCGATTCGACCTTCGTGCTGAAGGCGCTGATCGAGCGCGAGATCGGCCCGGCCCTGTTCGGCGTGATGTGGGATCCGATGGCCTTCCAGATCGCCGAGGAAGCGGGCGAGGGCGCGCGCATCCGCATGCGCCTCGGTGGCAAATCAGGCGCCGTGAGCGGCGAGCCGGTCGACATCGACGTCACGGTGAAGAAGATCGCCCGCAATGTCTTCCAGCCCTACGGGCCGGTGATGTCGCCGTTGGGCGACATGGCGCTTCTCTCCTCGGAGCATGTCGACATCGCGATCTGCACGCGGCGCAACCAGACTTTCCATGCCGATGCCTTCCGCGCCGTCGGCGCCGAGCCCGCCGACTACCGCGTCGTGATCGTGAAGAGCGCGCAGCATTTCTATAACGGCTTCGTGGGGCTGGCGAAGGAGATCCTCTACGTCGCCTCGCCGGGTGCGGCCGATCCCGACGTCACGCGCTGGCCCTACACCAAGCGCAAGACACCGTTCTGGCCCAAGGTCGCCGACCCCTGGAAGTAGCGCCCGGGGCGTGAGGCTTTTTCCGACACCCCGGTGTCGGAAAAATCGTGTCGGAAAATTCAAGGCATTGATCGACAAGGCTTTTCGCCAACCGTTTTCCGACACCTGCGTGTCGATAAATCCCCGACGGCGTTTCCGTCAGGCTTGGGGTTTCAGCAGATCGAGGAATTTCTTCGCCGCTTCGCGAACCTCGATCCAGCCGGGATGGTCGATCACTTCCTGCCACGGCAGTTCGGGACCGCCGATCTTGTCGAACTGCTCCATGCTGTCGATGAACGCCTTTCCGGCCGCCTTCTGCGCCTCGTCGAGACCGAGCTCAGGGCGCGCGTACTCACCAAGGAAGGCATCGCTGAACACTTCATTGTAAATTTCTTCGGGAGTGGTCGGGTAGTCGCTTTTTCCGGACCAGGCGTCGTGCAAGACATCCCGATCGGCAATTGCATCGAGAACACAGTATACATTCTTGAGCCAAATCTCTTTGATGAACTTCATCTCTCATCTCCAGAAGAAGTAAACGTCGTAGGGAATATGGGCATCCGGATGGCGCTTCGGATTTGTCCCTCCGACAGGTCTTCCATCCCGATTCACATATGCGCCCCAGTTCTGATCAACGACATACGGCCGCTGACTACTGGGATAGGGGCTACTTGGATCACCAGGCATCACTCTGACCTGGTCATTAACGTTGTTGGGATTGACATAAGCTACACCTCCACTCTTTCCCGACAGAATCACTTGCCAGTCCCTGGGAATGCCCAGCGGTCTCTCCAGCCTGCCGCCACCCGGCAGTTTCCCACTGCCACTCGAAGTCGCTCCCGGACCAGTGGGCGACAGCAGCGGCCCGCCGGCGGCTCTTGCCCGGGCCTCCAGCAATTCCTGCCGAAGCCGCAACGTCGCTTCGCGATCCGGCACCCGACCAGACACGGAGAGTGTGGTCAGCGCGGGATTGTTGGGTTCCAGTCGCTCCAGAGCTTCGCGGTGAGCGTTGTAGATGCCTTGGCGCGTTTCCTCGGCGGGCGTGCTCGTAGAGGCCTGAGGCGCCGTCGAGATCGTCCCCATTGATCGCTGTGCCGATCGCAGCCTCGACCGCGCCGGCATAAAAGTCGGAGAGGCCACCCCGGACCCTGGCGTCGGTCTCGGCGGGATCCCAGCCGCGGCGTTCGCCCTGGTAGCGCAGTTCCTCGGCCGCGGTGCGGCCGAGCTTCCGCAGGTAGGCCGGGTCGCGCCATGACGTCGCTGCGTCCTGCCTCAGGCCGGCGAGGCGGTCGGCGACGCTGGCATCGTCGACTTCTATCGTGGCGCGCTCGGCCAGCCGGCCCAGCGTGCCGGCGGCCCAATCGAGCCGTGTGTCGATCTGCCGTTCCAGGATGCTGCGTTGGCGCGGCCCGGTGGCCTGCGCCAGCGTCCGGTCCTTCAACGTGCCCAGCGCGGGCATCGCGCCGGCGATGGCTTCGAGCGCCGCCTCGCCGCGCCGGGCCGCGACGCCGGTCTCGGGATCGTGCAGCAGCCCGCGCACGTCCGCCGAAAGCTCGATGTCGAGCTGGCGCGCGAACATCTCGTCGATGCGGATCGTGTGCTCGTCAACCGGCCACGGCTCCGCCGCGGGCTCTGCCACTGGCACGGTCGGGTAGATCTGGATTCCCATTCGATTATCTCCGCAGGCACGAAAAAGCCCGCCGCGGCAGAAAGCCGGGCGAGCTGGACAGGGCGGATACGCAATCCGCCAATGTTAGTCCTTTTCTTAGCCTATTCTTGCTGAACTTGCAAATATGATTTTGAGGCACTTACAGCAGCGGTTCCAGGGCCGCTCGCGTGTCCTTGCCCTCGACCACCGGCACGACCTCGAACTCGACGACCTCCTGCCAGTCGGCGATCCAGCGCTGGAAGGTCGTGATGTCGTCGGTCTCCATGAGCTGGAAGCAGCGGCTCAAATCGGCGGTGACGTAGCTCGCCACGAACTTCAGCCCGTCGGGCAGCGCCCGGCCGGCATCGCGCAGCTTGCGGTAGACGGCCTTGCCGTCCTGATTCTTGAACTTCTCGACCACCATGAACAGCATGTCTGACTCCCGCTTTGTCCGGAATGTAGGTTATTGTCGGCCGACAAACACGACAGGAACATACAAATGAAGATCGCCATTGCCGGCGCCGCCGGCCGCATGGGCCAGATGTTGATCCGGCGCATCGCCGCCACCGAAGGCTGCAGCCTGGCCGGCGCCATCGAAGCCGCCGGCAGCAACGCGCTGGGCCGCGACGCATCGGAGGTCGCGGGCCTGGAGAAAGGTGGCGTGAAGATCTCGGGCGACAGCGCAGCAGCAATCGGCGCAGCCAATGTCGTGATCGACTTCACCGTGCCGGCCGCCACCGTGGCGCATGCCAGGATCGCCGCGGAGAAGGGCGTCGCCATGGTGATCGGCACGACCGGCCTCGACCCGCAGCAGACGGCGCTGATCCACGAGGCGGCGAAGAAGGTGCCGATCATGTGGGCGGCCAACATGGCACTTGGCGTCAATGTCCTGATGGCCCTGGTCGAGAAGACCGCGTCGATGCTCGACCCGGGCTACGACATAGAAGTGCTGGAGATGCACCATCGCCACAAGATCGACGCCCCATCGGGCACGGCGCTGGCGCTCGGACGCTCGGCGGCGGCGGGCCGCAAGGTCGAGCTCGAGAAGGTCTGGCGCAAGAGCCGCGACGGCCATACCGGCGCGCGGCCCACGGGCGAGATCGGCTTCGCCACCCTGCGCGGCGGCGAGGAGGTCGGCGTCCACACGGTCTATTTTGCTTCCGCCGGCGAGCGACTCGAGTTGACGCACCGCTCCTTCAGTCGCGAAGGCTATGCGATGGGCGCCGTGATGGCCGCCAGGTGGCTCGAAGGCAAGAAGCCCGGCCTCTACGGCATGAAGGACGTGCTGGGGCTCTGAAGACGACCGGGACAACTGGCAGGGAGCACATTTCCCCACCAAAACTCATGCTCGATTTGGCCACTCTTGAGAGGCGCTTAGCTCATGAGGCGGCGACGTTTCGACCTTAGTGGCGGGCAGGTAGACAGACTTTTGAGGCGGTACATGAATGACAAGCGTCCAATAGATCGCTTGCGCGATTCTGCTCATAGTATCGAGATCGGCGCCGAAGACGCCGCGGGCAACATCAGTGAGTTCTACACGATTGGCGATGAGCGGCTGTTTTCAGTGCATGCGCGAGCCATCTACGAGCTAATCCTGCCTGATCAGACCGACCCGAAGCGGACGAACCCAAGTATACCTCCCGTTCAGCGGCGTGTGCTGGCATACGGGCTCGATGATGAATATGTCTCTCGAATACTCTTCACTGCGAAAACCCTCTTCCGTAAAGACGTTCTGCCGGCTTTCGACGATGTAAGGGCCGCAAGCCTGTCCTTCGAGTTCTTGAAGGAAGTCATTGCGATGCGCGAGGCTCATGATGCACTCCAAGAGCTGGAAGTGCAGGCCGATGCACGCATAAAAGCCGGGGCGAGAAGGAAGGATTCGCTAAGCTTGCCTTCGGTGCCGGATATCGAGGCGCGATGCAAAGCCTTTACGCAACGCGCTAAGGACGCCTTCACTCAACTCAATGAGCTTGCAAAGGTCTTCCATGGAGACACGGTCGCACGGAAGACCTGGCCAGAAGTTCTCGTTGCGCTGTTGGCTTCCTCAGAGGCTTCTCAGGATGCGAAGGTACAGGAACACCTGAAGCAAATAGGCCGGTTCCTTGAGCAAGTGGCTGAGATCAGGAATGCCGTTGTTCATCCAAAACCGGACTATCGCTTCAACGTGACCGACTATCGGTTGGGCGAGGACGGCCTGATATCTCCGCCGGCTGTAGAGTTAATACATTCAAAATTTCCAATCGGACCTCAGCGTGCGTCGTCTTTTATGGCGGGAGTTGCCGAGGGGATGGCCGTGACATTTGAAGACCTTGCCGCTTCCATGTGTTCAGCGAAGCTTGAGGGAGCGCCGGGCATTCCAACACTTGTGGTGACTCTGCCGGAAGATAGGCGACGGAACAGATTCGTTCGCTACTCTTATGCTGCGGAGCTTCGCGGCCAGCTCATTCCAATGCTCTAGGCCGCCCTCTGGCGCTGACCGGTCTTCAATGGCACCAAAGACTGTCTATCTCGACACACAAGACTACTCCCGTATCGCCGACGCAGTGCATGGACGGGGCGATGCTTCATTGCTTCCTGTCTACGAGAAGCTCCGCGAGTTCGCGCGTGGGGGCGAGTACAGGTTCTGCTTCTCGTACATGATCGCTAGTGAGCTTCTCCAGTTTGATCCGAACGGCCTCGATATCGCTCGGCGCAAAGCGGCGATCGTGGAAGAGCTGTGCGGCGGCAGCGCGTTCCCAACAATGTTCTGGATGCTGGCATCGGAAGTAGCTAGAGCCGGCAAGCGCTGGGGCTTTGAGTCATCACGACAAATGGCGACGCTCGATGAGGTCGTATTCGGGGGGCAGTGGATACGAACTGAGCTACCCGATATCGAGACGATGTTTCCCAAGGAGAGCAGCGGACAAACGCGGTATGAAAAGCGGGCCGAGGAGCTGGTGGGGCGGCACCTCAATCGCAGCGAACGGCGCAAACTCGCTAGACCTCAGTCAGCAGAAGATGTGCGGAAAGTTATATCGAGTTCCCCTGTCTATCCAATTATCGCGGGAACACCATTATTGCCTAAATTCGTGGACGCTTTTCGGAGGAAGCGAATGCCGGAAGTCGCCGCCGACTTCTTTAGTTTCGTTGGTAAGCCAACGCGGCTGGTGCTCTCGCACGACCATCTTCATCCGATGGGATTCTTGAATGACCAATTGAAAACTCTAAGGGCATCACTTCACCACACGCTAACGAAATTGAGGGAAAATTTTGATCGTATCGCTGCCGAAAGCGGCCGCGCTTCACCGCGCGAGACGCGCGAGGCAATGCTGTCTGGCCTGCTGCAAGAGCAGGTCGTGAAGCTATCCAAATCCCTAAAAGAATTCTTGGTCAGACACGGGGCGCCGCCGGCCTATTTCGATCATCCAGATTTCGACCAGGACATTCAGGAATTGCCATTCATGACCACTTGGCGGAATCTATTGCTCCCATATCTGTTAATGGTCACGGATGATTCTCCGAGGAGGCGGGGACTTCGAGAGAGTGACATCGTGGATTTCATGCATGCGCTGTATATGCCGCATTGCGCCGTTTGGAGAAGCGACAGGTACTTCGTAAGCTTAGTGGCGCCAGTTGCGCGGCGTTTGGGATGCCAAGTGGTGTCGCGCTTGGACGATCTTCCCCAGGTGCTGACCAAACTAACAAGGGGCGAGCGCGACGTGTAGCGTCCTTCTTCCCCGTAACCGGGCGGAGCAATGCTTATTTCGAGAAGCTACTCGTCCCAGGCGTGGCGGAAGCGCGGGCTGCGCATCTCTGCGAGCGCCGCCTTGAGCTCGTCGGCGACGCGCAGGCGCTCGGGCGGGCTGAGGAAGCGGCCGAGCACAGTGCGGCTGCCGCGCGAGGTCGCGACCAGCCGCTCCTCGCTCACCTCGATCTTCAGCCAGTAGGCGTCGAGCCGCAGCTCCTCGCGCTCGCCGTCGGGCGCGACCCTCGCCACGATCAACTCGCGGTCGGTCAGCAGCAGCGTCTCGCTGCGCCGCGCGTCGAGATAGGAGCGCTTGAACAGCAACCACAGCAGCACGACGTCGAGGCCGAGGAAGCCCAGCACCGGCCAGGCGCCCAGCACCAGCATCGGCACGCCGAACAGCAGGTTGACCGCGATGGCGCCGCGGATCAACCAGCGGAAGCCCAGGGGCGACAGGCTGCGGTGCGGCGCGAGGGCCGTGGCGTAACGGACCGCCGGAATGGGCGTTTCGGTCATGCTATGAAGCTATATGGCCCTGATGAAGACCGCCGTCATCCCCGAGTTCTTTGCGCGTCTCAAGAAGGCAATGCCGGAGCCCGAGACCGAGCTGGAATACGAAAACGTCTATCACCTGCTGGTGGCGGTCGTGCTCTCGGCACAGGCGACCGATGTTGGCGTCAACCGCGCGACGGGACCACTGTTCAAGACGATCAAGACGCCGGCCCAGATGGTGGCGCTCGGCGAGCAGAAACTGATCGGCCACATAAAAACCATCGGCCTGTTCCGCACCAAGGCCAGGAACGTGATCGCCCTCAGCCACCTGCTGCTCGAGCGCCACGGCGGCGAGGTGCCGCGCACGCACGAGGAGCTGCAGGCCCTGCCCGGCGTCGGCCGCAAGACCGCCAACGTGGTGATGAACGTCGCCTTCGGCGAGGCGACCATCGCGGTCGACACCCACATCTTCCGCGTCGGCAACCGCACGGGCCTGGCGCCCGGCAAGAATCCGCTGCAGGTCGAACTGAAGTTGTTGAAGCGCGTGCCCGAGGAATACCGGATGCACGCCCACCACTGGCTGATCCTGCACGGCCGCTATACCTGCAAGGCCCGCACGCCGCTCTGCCCGGCCTGCGTCGTCGCCGACCTCTGCACGTTCAAGGGGAAGACGGTTGTGGCGTAGGCCTAGCGGCCGAGCGCCATGGCGAGCCGCGCACCCAGCAGCTTCCAGATGAAGCGGACCGAAAAGCCCGGATAGGCCGGGACGTCGCGTGGGATCGCGGCGGCGTCGGGTGCGAACTTGGTGCAGATTCGCATCTCGACCGGGAGAGGATCTGTTAGGCGCGCCCGATTGACCGGCACCCAGTGCTTTGAATCGTCGAAGGTCAAGGCCATGGCGGAGTTGCAGCAGGTCGTCACAACACGGTTGGTATCTGTCTTCGGCTTGAGCTTGTGGCTTTGCAGGCGATCGCCGCCTTTGACGCAGCGGATGCGATCCTTGCGGTAGAGGATGTAGGAGACGCCGCTGTCGGGATCGCGCACCCGAGGAGCGCCGGGGAGCGCCTCGATGCGGCGCGCGCCTTCCTGGCAGTCATCGCAATAGCAGGCGACGCCGAGGATGGGATCTCCGCTCGCCTCGTATTCGACGCTGCCGCAGACACAACGCGCGATTATGGGGGGAGCAATCACGCCAGCGCCCTCAGGCCGGCCCGCAACGCATCGGCATCGTCCGGCAGCTTCTCGATCCGGCCATGTTCGCGTTTCCAGATCGGCAGTGCGGTCGCCAGCAGGCGATGGCCCGCGCCCGTGAGAACGAGACGACGGCCGCGCCGGTCGGCCGGATCGACCTCGATCGCCAGAAGGCCATTGCGCTCAAGCGGCTTCAGCGCCGCGGTCAGGGTCGTGCGATCCATCGCCAGGAGGTTCGCGACCGAGCCAATCGACGGCGGCTCCGGCTGGTTGAGCGACATCAGCAGCGAGAACTGGCCGCTGGTGAGGCCGAGCGGCCGGAACATGTCATCGAAATGACGCGCCAGCACGCGCGCGGTGCGCTGTGCAGCGAGGCACAGGCAACTGTCGTGGACGTGCTCCGTTGTCTGGTAGCGGACGGTGGTGGCCTTTGACACGCCACAATCATGTTGATATCAACTTATTATGTCAAGACCGACTGAGGAGGAAAGATCATGACCTACGTGCAGGGATTCGTCGTTGCGGTGCCCGCCGCGAAAAAGGAAGCCTACGCCAAGTTTGCCGCCGACTTTGCCCCGGTGTTCAAGGAATTCGGCGCAACCCGCCAGGTCGAGGCCTGGGGCGATGACGTGCCCGACGGCAAGCTGACCGACTTCAAGGGCGCGGTGAAGGCCAAGCCGGACGAGATCGTCGTCTTCTCCTGGCACGAATATGCCAGCAAGGAAGCGGCCACGGCGGCCTACGGCAAGATGATGACCGACCCGCGCATGAAGGAGATGGGCTCGTCCATGCCGTTCGACGGCAAGCGCATGATCTACGGCGGCTTCTCGCCCATGATCGACGAGCGAAGCGGCGGCAAGATGGGTTACGTCGACGGCTACCTGGTGCCCGTCCCGGCCGGCAACAAGGAAGCCTATCGCGAGATGGCTGCGAAGGCGGCGGTCCTGTTCAAGGAGTTCGGCGCGACCCGTGTCGTCGAGGCGTGGGGCGACGACGTGCCCGACGGCAAGGTCACCGACTTCAAGGGCGCGGTGAAGGCAACGCCCGACGAGAAGATCGTCTATTCGTGGGTCGAGTGGCCTTCCAAGGCAGTGCGCGACGAGGGCTGGAAGAAGATGATGGCCGACGAGCGCATGAAGAATCACGCCATGCCATTCGACGGCAAGCGGATGATCTACGGCGGCTTCGCCCCGATCCTCGACGCCTAGCGATCCTCGACGCCTAGGCCGCGTCGGCGAGAATCTTGTCGCTCTCGTTGTCGACGACGACAGTCGTCTCGAAATAGCGAATGTCCGGCGGAGCGCCATAGCGCTCCGCGATGTAGGCCTGCCACTGGGGCGTATAGACGGCCTCGGCATCGGCGCGGGTCTTCCAGAGATAGACGCCGCCGCCGATCCGCTTCTCGGCGTCGAAGAGATAGTACTTCCGCACCAGTCCCTTCATGCCGCGATACTTGGGCGCCGATCCCTTGAACAGTTCGGCGGCCTTCTTCGAATCGATGCCGTCCGGCAGCTTGAAGTTCACGATGGCGGTGATCATGCGGCCCTCCCTCAGATCTGGGCGCGCTCCTCGCGCACCCGCCAGAGCATCACGAAGCCTAGCACCAGGAAAACAGCCACGCACGCCATGCCGAGCCGCGTCGAGCCGGTCGCCGCCGTCACGATGCCGATGGCGAGCGGCGCCATCCAGGCGGTGGCGCGGCCGGAGAGCGCGAACAGGCCGAAGAATTCGCCGGTCATTTCGGGCGGCGCCAGCCGGCCGACCAGCGTGCGGCTGGCCGCCTGCATCGGGCCCATGCAGAAGCCCAGGATCAGGGCGAAGCCCATCAGGGTCTTCTCCTGGACGGAGCCGAACAGGCCGCGCGTCGGGCTGATGGGATCGACGGGGATGACGTAGAGCACGTGATTGGCGGTGACGCCGACGATGCCCAGGGTCGCCACGATCACGCCGGCGATCGCGAGCTGCACCGTGCGCTTGCTGCCGATCCAGTCGTCGAGCCGGCCGCCCAGGAAGGCGCCGGGAATGGCGAACACAGTGAGGATGATGCCGAAGATGCCCAGCGTCACCGTGCTCCAGCCGAAGGTCGCGGCGGCATAGACGCCGCCGAAAGCGATGATGGCGGCGAGCCCGTCGTTGTAGAGCATGAAGGCGATCAGGTAGCGGAACGCGTTGCCGAAGCGCGGGATGCGCTTCAGCGTCGACCACAGCGAGCGGCCGCCTTCGCGCGCGGCGACGAGCAGCGGCTGGCGCCGTGCGCCGGCCGAATCGGGCGTGAACAGGAACATCGGCAGCACGAAGACGGCGAGCCACAGCGCCGATACAGGCCCGACGAGACGCTCGAGCTCGTGGCTCGCGGCATCGAGGCCGAACAGCGGCGTGTCGTTGTTGGCGGCCAGGCCGAACATCGCCGGCATGCTGACGGCCAGCACCACGAACAGCGAGACCAGGCCGCCGCAATAGCCCATGCCCCAGCCGAAGCCGCTGAGGCGGCCCATGCGCTCGGGACTGACGATGCCGGGAAGCTGAGCGTTGTTGAACACGATCGACATCTCGGCGCCGACCGTGGCCAGGATCACCGCCCAGCTGATCGGCAGGATCAGGTCGGGCCGGTTGGGATAGGCGAACCAGAGGCCGGCGCAGCCCACGGCGAGCAGGAGCTGGAAAGCGAAGATGTAGGGTTTGCGCCGCCCGCCGGCGTCCGCCATCGCGCCCAGGAAAGGACTCATCAGCGCAATCAGGATGCCCGACGCGGATTGGGTGAAGGCCCAGGCCGACTGGCCTTTCACCGGATCGCCCACCAGCACGTTGGCGAAGTAAGGCGCGAAGATGAACGTCGTGATGATGGTGAAGAAGGGCTGGTTGGCCCAGTCGAACAGGGCCCAGCCGAACTGGCCGAGTTTCGGGGCTTCCTGCGACGGGCGCTGCGTCACGGTTTCGTTCACAGAATTTCCACCCGCGAATGTCGCCGAGCTGCCGTGACGAGCCGAAGATCGTCGGTCAGCAGTGCGGCGTCGAGCGATTCGGCCAGGGCCAAATAGACCGCATCGTAAGCACTGAGATTGTGCCGAAGCTCCCACACTCTTTGCAACAGAACGGCATGAGGATGACGCTCCATCGGAAAGTCCATCAAATCGACCAGGACGGCCCGGCCGCGTTCCGTGTCGAGCTGTCCGGCCGCAGAATATCGGCGAAGCACCTGCGTGACTTCGACATCGATCAGTTCGGGCGCATGAAGCGTTTGCGGGCGGCCGAACAGGCGCGCCTCGATCGCCGTTACCGCAGATGTGCGCAGCAGCAGCGCGACCATGGCCGACGCATCGACAACGATCACCGGCTATCGCGCTCCGCGCGGACGGCACGGACGGGGTCGACAGAGACCGAAACCGGCGAGCGTCGTTCGAGTCTCGCGCGCATTTCCTCGAGGGTCGGCCGTTCAGCCACTTCCCGGATCTGTTGCAGCAGGTAATCGGACAGGGACATGCCGGCCAAGGCCGCGCGCGACTTGAGGCGGCGGTGCAGCGTATCGGGCACGTTGCGGATCTGGATCATCGCGGACATGTGAAATGAATAGATGCATGTGCATCACATGTCAACGAAGGACGCGCGTCGGCAACTGCCGGATCGCGTCGCGGTTCGTGGGCGAAAAGACCTTCGTCATGGCGTTCTGCCAGGGCAACCAGAGTTGCGCCACGTGCTCGGCCGGATCGAGGGTTGCGACCGTGAGCTCGGGCACCTGGAAGGAGAAGACATGCTCGACATTGTGGGTGACGCCGGGGGCGTAGCGCCCCCGCCACTGCGCCCAGATTTCGTAGCGGTTGGTCAGCCGCCAGTCGGTCAGGGTCCCAACCGACAGGCCGGTTTCCTCCAGGAGTTCGCGCCGCGCCGTGGCCTCGAAGTCCGGATCGTCGGGTTCGCGGGAGCCGGTCACGGACTGCCAGAAGCCCGTTCCCGTGCGCTCCAGCAACAACACGTCGAGCCGTGGGGTATGAACCACGACCAGCACCGATTCAGGAAGCTTGAAGGCCATCGTGAGCAGCATATAAGGTCCCGCGGCAGAATTCCGAGGGGACAATGAGCAAGCAGCTACAGGCCACCATCGATGCGGCGTGGGAAAAGCGCGACAGCGTCAGCAGCGCCACCAAGGGCCCCGTCCGCGAAGCGGTCGAGGCGGCGATCGCCGGCCTCGACGACGGCACCTTCCGCACCGCCGAAAAGATCGGCGACGAATGGGTCGTGCACCAGTGGCTGAAGAAGGCCGTGCTGCTCTCCTTCCGGCTCTACGATTCGGTGCCGATGGACGGCGGCGCGTCGTTCCCGGGCCTGGGCGCCGCGCCCTGGTTCGACAAGGTGCCGCTCAAGACCACAGGCTGGGACGCCGCGAAGTTCGCCAAAGCCGGCTTCCGCGCCGTGCCGGGCTCGATCGTGCGCCGCGGCTCCTACATCGCGCCCTCGGTCGTGCTGATGCCCTCGTTCGTGAACCTCGGCGCCTATGTCGACAGCTCCACCATGGTCGACACTTGGGCGACGGTCGGCTCGTGCGCCCAGATCGGCAAGAACTGCCACCTCTCGGGCGGCGTCGGCATCGGCGGCGTGCTCGAGCCGCTGCAGGCCAATCCGGTGATCATCGAGGACAACTGCTTCATCGGCGCGCGTTCCGAGGTCGTCGAGGGCGTGATCGTGGGCACCGGCGCGGTGCTGTCGATGGGCGTGTTCATCTCGGCCACGACCAAGGTGGTGGATCGCGCAACCGGCCAGATCCATATCGGCAAGGTGCCGCCCTATTCCGTCGTGGTGCCGGGCAACATCGGCGGCGGCCCCGACCGGCCCTCGACCTACTGCGCCGTGATCGTGAAGACGGTCGACGAGCGCACGCGGTCGAAGACCTCGATCAACGAGCTGCTACGCGACTAGGAGCCGGTCTCGTCAGGCTGCCGGCGGGAGTTTCGGCGTCTGGCGTGAAAGCCATTCATCCCACTCCTCGCGGACGTCCGCCCACTTGAGGCGGGCTTCCGGATGCATGTAGAGCGCGTTCGAGAACAGGATGAATTCCTTGCGCGGCCCGTACCTCAACAGGTCGTAGAAACCGCACAGGACGAAGCCGCTCTTTTCGAGATGAGCGTGCAGTTCGCCGAACTGCTGCATCTCCGTCTCGGTCGACTTGAAGGCCACTTCGGCAAACACAAAGATCAGATTCTGGTTGGCGACGAGGTTCGCAGCCCCCCTCATCACTTCCATCTCCCATCCCTGGACATCGATCTTGAGCAGGTCCAGGTGCGAGATGCCGTGGGCAGCGACGACGTCGTCCACGGTTGTGACTTCCGTCATCTGCGTCGCGTTTGCCGCGTCGGCACCGGCACGGGGAACCAGGGTATTGAGTTCCGAGTTCTCGCTCACCTGCAAGGCGAGCTTCTGCGGGTGGGATCCCAGGGCGACATTCAGCAAATGCATGTTCTTGCGGTTCTGGAATTTCGCCTGCAGGGCGCGAAACGGACCCTGGCCCGGCTCGAAGCAGTAGATTTCCGCATCCGGCGCGTGCCGCACCAGCACCGTCGCCGTCTGGCCGATATTCGCGCCGACATCGAAGATGACACCGAGCGCCCTGGTTCTCATCAATCGCTGGACATCGAATACCCAGGAAACGCCGTAGGGAAAGCTGCGCGTCAGGGGGAACCATCTCGACGACAGGATGGCGCCTATGCTTCGAAAGAACGTGGATCCGAGAAGATATTTGAGATTCAAGACATTCCCCCGGACCGATGCGGATGTACCACGACTGCCTGGAATCCACAGAGTTCAGTTGGCGTGGCGCTTCCACTCCGGCTGCTTCTTCAGGTGCGCGCCCTCCTTGGCCAGGATCTTGGCGGTTCGCTCAGGCGGGAAGCCCAGCTCGACGAAAGCCGGCCCGACGTTGGCAACCTCGCGATAGTCGGCGATCTTGCCGTCGCGCAACGTCATCATCGAGCAGCCTTCGAAGCCGACCCGCTTTCCTTGCGCCTCCGGCAGCTTCGAGACGTAGCTGAAGGTGTAGTAGGCGTAGAGCATCTTGCCGTCGCTCACCGGCCGGTGCATCTCCCAACGGAACTCTTCGGCCGTGCGATAGAACCAGTCGTCGATCATCTCGGCGATCTTCGTGTGGCCCTTGAAATCACCGTAGAACACGTCGTGGTAGACGCCGTCCTCGGTGAACAGGCTGGCGAAGCCCTTGCCGTCGCGACGCTCGACGGCGGCGCAGAAGGCCTTCAGCAGCGCTGAGATTTCCATCGTTATTCCTCCCGGATTTGCCGCAATCATGACTAAACTGGCGCTCGCGGCAAGGGAGGGGCCTGGACATGAGTTTCTGGATCATTGTCGGCATTCTGGTGGCCATCGGCCTGTGGCTGATCGCCGTCTACAACGGCCTGGTCGGCAGCCGGAACCAGTCGCAGACGGCGTGGAGCCAGATCGACGTGCAGCTGAAGCGCCGCCACGATCTCATTCCCAATCTGGTGCAGGTGGTGAAGGACGCCATGGGCTACGAGCAGGAGACGCTGACCAAGATCGTCCAGGCCCGCAACAATGCCGTGGCGGCCAGCGGTCCGGCGCAAGCGGGGCCCGCGGAAGCGGCACTCACGCAGGCCACACGCGGTCTCTTCGCGTTGATGGAGAACTACCCGCAGCTCAAGGCCAACGACAACGTAAAGCAGCTCCAGGAAGAGCTGACGACGACCGAGAACAAGATCGCCTTCGCGCGCCAGTTCTACAACGACTCGGTGAACAGCTATAACACCCGCCGGCAGACCTTCCCGGCCGTGCTTGCCGCGGCGTCGCTGGGGTTCGGGCCGATCGAACTGTTCAACATGCCCGAGAGCGAGCGCGAGGTTCCCAAGGTCGCGCTGCGCTAGCAGCGTCCCGGCTGTCGAGGATCCATGGCCGCGACCACCGACTTCGTCGCCGCGCAGAAGGAGAACCGCCGCAACACCATGCTGCTGCTGGCCGGCCTGACGGTGCTTGCGGCGCTCGTGGGTTACCTGGTCGGCGCACTGCTCGAAGGCGAGGCCTCGGACACGGTGCCGCTCGTGAGTTCGGTCGGCATTGCCGCCGCGGGCCTGATGGGTGCGGTCAGCGTCGGCTGGAGCGCCATATCGCTGGCGATCGGCGACAAGATGGTGCTGACGATGGCCGGCGCGAAGGAGATCGACAAGGCCGACGCGCCGCAGCTCTACAACGTGGTCGAGGAGATATCGATCGCGTCGGGCGTGCCGATGCCCAGGGTGATGGTGCTGGACACCGAGGCGCTCAATGCCTTTGCGACCGGAAACAGGATCGGCAACGGCACCATCGCCGTCACACGCGGTCTCCTGGACAAGCTCAGCCGCGACGAGCTGCAGGGTGTCGTGGCGCACGAGATGGCCCACCTCGCCAATCTCGACACCCGCTACATGGTGGTGGTCGGTGTCACCGTGGGTCTGATCGCGCTGGTTTGCGACATGGCGCTCAGGACCCTGAACTGGGGATCGGTGCAGCGCCGCAGCGACAGCAAGGGCAAATCGGGCGGCGGCATCCTGATCGTCGTGCTGCTCGTGGTGGCGATCCTGGCGCCGCTGGCGGCCAAGGCGGTGCAGATGGCGGTATCGCGCCAGCGCGAGTATCTTGCCGACGCGACGTCGGTGCAGTTCACGCGTAATCCCAACGGGCTGATCTCGGCTCTCGGCAAGCTCGCCGAGGCGGCGGCGCCTTTTCCCGGAGTGAGTCGTGCCACGCAGCATCTCTTCATCGTCAATCCGGTACAAACTTTCACCAGCAAGACGCCCGCGCTCCTGGCCACGCATCCCGATATCCAGGATCGCATCGCTCGCCTGCGCAATCTGGGCAGTTAGCGCGAGCTTCGCCGACGCCTTCGACCTGCAGGGCCATCGTGGCGCGCGCGGGCTCGCGCCGGAAAACACGCTGGCGGGTTTCAAGGTGGCGCTCGATCTTGGCGTGACGACGCTCGAGACCGATCTGGCGATCACCAGGGACGACCAGGTCGTGATCAGCCACGATCCGCTCCTCAATCCGGATCTGACGCGCGGCCCGGACGGCCAGTGGCTGGCCACCGCGGGGCCCGTGATCCGCACGCTCACCCTGGCCGACCTCGCCCGCTACGACATCGGCCGGCTCAATCCGGCGAGCAAGTACGGGCAGCAATGGCCCGAGCAGAAGCCGGCCGACGGCCAGCGCTTCCCGACGCTCGCCGAGTTCTTCGCGATGGCCGGTCCCGTCGTGCGCTTCAACATCGAGATCAAGACCGATCCCAACAAGCCGGACCTCACGATCGATCCCGCGCGCTACGCACGGCTCACGGTCGATGCCATCCGCAAGGGCGACGCCGCGAGGCGCAGCACGGTGCAATCCTTCGACTGGCGCGGCATCCTCGAGGTGAAGAAGCTGGCGCCCGAGATCGCCACGGGCTGCCTCACCATCGAGAGCAACAACTTCGACACGGTACAGCGCGCAAGCGGCCGGCCGTCGCCCTGGCTGGGCGGACTCGACCTCGCGGCGCACGGCGGATCGCTGCCGCGCCTGGCCAGGGCCGCCGGCTGCGCCACCTGGTCGCCCTTCTGGCGCAATGTCGACGCAGGCAACGTGAAGGAAGCCCAGGCGCTCGGCTTGAAGGTGGTGCCCTGGACCGTGAACGTGCCGGCCGAGATGGCCCGACTGATCGACCTCGGCGTCGACGGCCTGATCACCGACTATCCCGACCGGGCGCTGCCCATTTTGGCGGCCAAGGGCCTGAAAGCCCGCTAGGCGGTTGACTCTTCCCAGCGTGTGTTCTGTATACAGAACCTATGCGCCCGTTTGCCCCCGAACCCGACCTCTCCGAACGTATCCACGATGCCGTTCTGAACGCCATCTGCTCCGGCGAGCTGAAGTCGGGCGCCCGCATCACCCAGGAGGAGTTGGCCCAGCAGTTCGGCGTCTCCCGCCAGCCGGTCTTGCAGGCGATGATGCTGCTCCGCCGCGAGGGCTTCCTGATCGACGCCGGCCGCAAGGGCGTGTGCGTGGCCCCGCTCGACGTCGAGCAGGCCAACAATCTCTATTACGTGCGCGCGGCCCTCGACGGGGCGGCGGCACGCCTGGCCGCCACGCGCTACACGCCGGAACTCGCCCATCGCGGCCGCCTGCTGATCGATGTCGGCCGCCGCGCCGTGGCGAGCGGCAACATCCCCTTCGTGATCGAAGCCGATATCGACTTCCACCTGTTCGTCTACGAGGCCTCGGGCAACCCGCTGATCGCCGAGACGGCGCAACCGCACTGGCAGCACATGCGCCGCGTCATGGCGGCAGTGCTGAGCGAGGACGATCTGCGGGTGAGCGTCTGGGACGAGCACGAAGCGATCCTGCAAGCTTTCGAGGCCGGCGAGGTCGCGAAAGGCGAGGCGCTCTGCCGCAAGCACACCGAACAGATGGCCGGCATTCTCACCGGGCGCCTGAAGGACGTGATTTCGCGCGCGGCGTAAGGCCGCCCCTGTAAGAACGAAGCAAAGGAGGAACCGCCATGAAGCTCACCCCGGAGCAGCTCAAGCAGTTCGACGACGACGGCTATTTGTTCTTTCCGAATTACTTCTCTTCGGAGGAGACGGCGATCCTGAAGTCGGAGATTCCCGGCGTCTTCGCCCAGCGCCGCGAGGAGAACGTGCGCGAGAAGACCGGCGACGTGGTCCGCACCGCCTTCGCCGTGCACACCTATCATCCGGTGTTCGAAGCGCTGGTGCACAGCCCGCGCTTCGTCGAGCCGGCCGAGCAGCTGCTCCAAGACAAGACCTACATCCACCAGTTCAAGATCAACGGAAAAGCCGCCTTCGACGGCGATGTCTGGCAGTGGCACCAGGACTACGGCACCTGGAAGGCCGATGACGGCATGCCCGAGGCGCGCGCCATGAACCTCGCGGTGTTCGTCGACGAGGTGAACGAGTTCAACGGACCTCTGTATTTCATCCCGAAGAGCCACAAGAAGGGCGCGATCGAGGCCAAGCACGACCTCACCACGACGTCGTACCCGCTGTGGGTAATCGACAACGACGTTATCGCCAAGCTGGTGAAGCAGGGCGGCATCGTGGCCCCCAAGGGCCCGGCGGGCTCCGCGATCTTCTTCCACGGCACGCTGGTCCACGGCAGCCCCCCCAACATGTCGCCATGGGACCGCCAGATCATCTATGTGACCTACAATTCCGTGCAGAACGCCATCACCCGCTACAAGCGCCCGGCCCATATCGCGCACCGCGATTTCACGCCGCTCGACGCCTGGGAAGACGATTGCGTGACGCGGGCCGCCCGCGGCAAGGCTGCGGCGGAATAGCAAAGAAAATCAGGAGGAAACAATGAGTCTCCATCGCATGCTCATGGCCCGCGCGGCGGAAGCCAAGCCGCTGCGCATCGGCGTCATTGGTGCCGGCAAGTTCGGCTCGATGTATCTGTCGCAGATCCCGACGACGCCGGGCATCCACCTGCTGGGCATCGCCGACCTCTCGCCGCCCCGCGCGCGCGAGAACCTGGCGCGGCTGGGCTGGAAGTCCGAGGTGACGGGAGCGACCTCGTTCGCCGAGGCGCGCAAGCACGGCAGCACCTACCTCACCGAGGACTGGCGCGCCCTGGTCAGCCATCCCGAGATCGACATCATCGTGGAATCGACGGGCGACCCGATCGCCGCCGTCGAGCATGCACTGGAAGCTTTCAGGCACGGCAAGAGCGTGGTGATGGTGACGGTCGAGGCCGATGCCTTCTGCGGTCCGCTGCTGGCCAAGCGCGCCGCGCAAGCCGGCGTGATCTATAGCCTCGCCTATGGCGACCAGCCGGCGCTGATCTGCGAGCTGGTCGACTGGGCGCGCACCTCGGGCTTCGAGGTGACGGCGGCCGGCCGCGGCCACAAATGGCTGCCGCACTTCGCGCAATCGACGCCCGAGACGGTGTGGAAATACTGGGGCCTGAACGAAGAGCAGGCCAAGCGCGGTGGACTGAACCCCAAGATGTTCAATTCCTTCCTCGATGGCTCAAAGCCCGCCATCGAGAGCACGGCGGTCGCCAATGCCACCGGCCTCACGCCAGCACCGGATGGCCTCGCCTTCCCGCCGTGCTCGGTCGAGGACCTGCCGTTCGTGATGCGGCCGATCTCGGAAGGTGGCCAGCTCCACCACAAGGGCCAGGTCGAGGTCGCCTCCTCGCTGGAGCGCGACGGCCGCGCCATTCCCTACGAGATCCGCAAGGGCGTGTGGGTCGTATTCGAAGCCGCCACCGACTACCAGAAGAACTGCTTCGAAGAGTACATGCTCTGCACCGATCCCTCGGGCCGCTATTCCGTCATGTACAAGCGCTGGCATCTGATCGGCCTGGAGGTCGGCATGTCGGTCGCCTCGATTGGCTTGCGCAAGGAGCCGACCGGCTGCCCGATCGGTTTCCATGCCGACGTGATCGCCACCGCCAAGCGCGACCTCAAGCCCGGCGAGATGCTGGACGGCGAGGGCGGCTACACCGTCTACGGCAAGCTGTTCCCGTCGGAGAAGTCGACGACGCTCGGCAGCCTGCCGCTTGGCCTCGCCCACAATGTGAAGCTGCTGAAGCCGATCAAGGCCGGCCAGTCGCTCACCTATGCCGACGTGGCGATGGACGAGACGCTGACCGCCGTGAAGATCCGCCGCGAGATGGAGCGGGACTTCGCGCCGGCCGCAGCCAGGATCGCCGCCCAGTAAAGCGCCTTCGACGCTCCCGGGCATTGCTGCGCAATGTCCTGACGCTCCCGGCCGAGCTTCGCTCGGCTGAGTTCGTTTGACGTCACCGAATGTTCATGTGAAAGTCACATGAACGAAATGAACGGTCTATACTGTTCATTTGAACAATGCAGACCGAACGGGACAGGAAACGGGCACAGGATCCGGCAATGCTGGCGGAAGATCGCGCGCGCGCCATCGTGGAGCTCGTCCGCACCGACGGGTTCCAGGCCATCGACGCGCTGGCGCTCCAGTTCGGGGTGACGCCGCAGACGATCCGCCGTGACGTGAACCTGCTCTGCGACCGGGGCCTGCTGCGCCGGCGTCACGGCGGGGTCGAGCTGCCGCCCGCAGGCGAGAACCTCGCCTACCCAGCCCGCCAGGTCCTGAACATCGACGCCAAGCGCCGCATCGCGCAACTCGTGGCGCGCGAAGTGCCCGAAGGGACCTCGCTCTTTCTTGGCATCGGCACCACGCCCGAGCAGTGCGCCTTGGCCCTGGCCGACCACTCGGGCCTGCGCGTGATGACCAACAACCTCAACGCCGCGCTGGCGCTCAGCCGCAACGCTTCGTGCGAGATCACGGTGGCGGGCGGGCGCCTGCGCAATCTCGATCGCGACGTGGTCGCGGGTGACGCGCACGGCTTCTTCAGCCGGTTCGCCGTCGACATCGGCATCTATGGTGTCGGCGGCGTGTCCGACGACGGCACGCTGCTGGATTTCAACACCGACGAGGTGACCATGCGCAGCGAGCTGGCGCAGCATTGCCGGCAGCGCTTCCTCGTCCTCGATCATTCCAAGTTCGGCCGCGGCGCCACCGTGCGTGGCGGCCATGTCGCCGAGGCGAGCGTCGTCTTCACCGATCGCCCGGTTCCTGCCGCCATCGCCCAGCAGTTACGCGATGCCGGCGTGCGTCTCGTGTTCTGGTCCGACGATGTCACGTCAAACGCTTCAGCAAATCAAACAAGGAGGGGCTGATCCCATGTTGAAACACCTCGCATTCGCCGCAGCACTCGGCATCGCCGCGCTGGGCAACGTGACAGGCGCCGCCGCCCAGCAGCGTGCGCTCTGCTACAACTGCCCGCCGGAATGGGCCGACTGGGGCTCGCAGCTCAAGGCGATCCAGGCCAAGCTCGGCATCCAGGTACCACCCGACAACAAGAACTCGGGCCAGGCCATCGCCGCGCTGATCGCGGAAAAGGCCAATCCGGTGGCCGACGTGACTTATCTCGGCGGCATCGCAGCGGACCCGGCCAAGGACGCCGGCGTGCTGACGCCCTACAAGCCGAAGAACTGGGAAAAGATCCCGGCCGATCTAAAAGATCCTGACGGCAACTGGTTCACGATCCACTCCGGCACCTTGGGCCTGTTCGTCAACAAGGCCGCGCTCGGCAACAAGCCAGTACCGCAAAGCTGGGCCGACCTGCTGAAGCCGGAATACAAGGGTCTCGTCGGCTATCTCGACCCGACCTCCGCCGCCGTCGGCCAGCTCGGCGTCATGGCGATCAACCTCGCGCTGGGCGGCACCTACGACAACCTCGATCCGGCGATCAAGTACTTCAAGGAGCTGGCCAAGAACCAGCCGATCGTGCCGAAGCAGACGTCCTATGCGCGCGTCATCTCCGGCGAGATCCCGATCCTGCTCGACTACGACTTCAACGCCTATCGTGGCCAGTACAAGGACAATGCGCCGGTGCAGTTCGTCATCCCGAAGGAAGGGACGCTGGTGTTTCCCTATGTCATGGCACTCGTGAACAAGGGCCCCAACCCGGACAACGGCAAGAAGGTGCTCGATTTCGTGCTGTCGGACGAGAGCCAGGCGATGTGGGGCAACGCCTTCCTGCGCCCGGTGTTCGCCGACAAACTGTCGGCTGAGGCGAAGGCCAAGTTCCTGCCCGACGCCGAATATGCCCGCGCCAAGGCCGTGGATTTGAAGAGCCTGGCGAAGGCACAGGCTCAGATCGTCGACCGCTATCGGAAGGAAGTGAACTGAATCAAGCATCGTCACCGAGGGTGCGGCGGGGCGGCAAGACAGCCGCCCCGCCGATATCCGTCCGAGGAATGGGCTGACCCATGCGGCACGAAGTCCGCCTCCTGATCCTTCTGCTGCTGCCGGCCGGCGTGTTCTTCGGCGCCTTCTTCCTGCTGCCCATGGCGCGGCTTTTCCTCATCGGCGGCACGGGCCAGTCCGGCTGGGCGGCCTATGCCGCCATCATCACCGACTCCAACTACTTTAACAGCCTGATCTCGACGATCGGTGTGGCCGCCGCCACGACGGTGGCCACGCTCGTCATCAGCGGAATTTCCGGCGTGTTCCTGCAGCGCCACAAGTTTCCCGGCAACGCTGCCCTGGTGGCGATGCTGACTTTTCCGCTCGCCTTCCCGGGCGTGGTGATCGGCTTCATGGTGATCATGCTGGCAGGCCGCCAGGGGCTGATCGGCCAGATGACCCAGGCCCTGACCGGCGAGAAGCTGGTCTTCGCCTACACCATTTCCGGCCTGTTCATGGGCTACGTCTACTTCTCCATCCCGCGCACAATCCTCACCGTGATGGCCGCCGCCGAGAAGCTCGATCCGAAGCTGGAGGAAGCCGCCCGTTCGCTCGGCGCCTCGCCCTGGCGCGTGGCGCTGGATGTCATCATTCCCGGCCTGAAGCCGGCATTCATCTCGGCAGGCGCGATCTGCTTCGCAACCGCCGTCGGCGCCTTCGGCACCGCCTTCACGCTGGCCGCCAAGATCAACGTGCTGCCGATGGTGATCTATACGGAGTTCACCCTGTCGGCCAACATCGCCATGGCGGCGGCGCTGAGCTTCGTGCTGGGCATCGTCACCTGGCTGGTGCTCGCGGTGGCACGCACGGCAGCCGGATCCACCGTCGCGGCAGCGGGTTGAGACGAGACCGCCATGAAGCATCGCGGCCTCTTCCTGCTCCAACTCGGCTTCACCTTGCTGGTCAGCGCCTTCCTGATCGTGCCGATTTTCCTGTCGATCATGGCGGGCCTGACGGTGAACTATTTCATCGGCATCGAGAGCGGCCTGACCCTGCGTTGGGTGATCGAGGTCTGGAACGGCTATCGCGATACGATCTTCCTCTCCATCGGACTGTCGCTGGCCTGCCTCGCGGTCACGCTGGTCCTGGGGGTGCCGACCGCCTACGTGCTGGCCAAGCGGCAGAACGCGCTGACTCGCGCGATCGAGGAGCTTCTGGTGATGCCGGTGGCGGTGCCTGGCCTCGCGACCGCGCTCGCCCTGATCGTCACTTTCGGCAGCCTGCCGGGCTTCCGCACCTCGTGGGCCTTCATCCTTGTCGGCCACGTGCTCTTCACGTTGCCTTTCATGGTGCGCAGCGTGCTCGCCGTACTGAGCGCCATCGACCTCAAGACGCTGGAAGAGGGAGCCGCCTCGCTGGGTGCCGGCTTCTGGCCGCGCTTCCGCGACATCGTGCTGCCCAATTGCCGGACCGGCATCCTCGCCGGGTCGCTGATGGTGGTCACGCTCTCGATGGGCGAATTCAACATGACCTGGCTGCTGCATACGCCGTTTACCAAAACGCTGCCCGTCGGCCTCGCCGACGCTTATGCGTCGCTACGCCTGGAGGTCGGCAGTGCCTACACCCTGGTGTTTTTCCTGATGATCATGCCCCTGCTGCTGGGCTTGCAGGCCTTCGCCAAGCCGCGCCCGGCGAAGTTCGTGCCGGAGGACGCAGAATGACCGACATCGGCAAACCGCTCGCGATCGCCCTCGAGAACTGCGCGAAGACCTTCCCCGACGGCACCAAGGCGCTCGAGCCGCTGGATCTCACCATCCATGCCGGCGAGACCGTCGTGTTCCTCGGTCCCTCCGGCTGCGGCAAGACCACGACGCTCCGCATCATCGCCGGGCTGGAAGAGCCCGATCGCGGCGGCAAGGTTCTCTTCGACGGGGTCGACGTCACGCACCTGCCGATCGAGCAGCGCAATGTCGGCATGGTGTTTCAGTCCTATGCGCTGTTCCCCAACATGACGGTGGCCGGGAATGTCGGCTATGGCCTAAAAATCCGCAAGACGCCCGAGGCGCAGATCAAGGCACGCGTGACCGAGATGCTGGGCATGATGCAGATCACGAAGCTGGCCGACCGTCGCGTCGACCAGCTCTCGGGTGGGCAACGCCAGCGCGTGGCCCTGGCCCGCGCCATCGCCGTGCGGCCCCGTGCGCTCCTGCTGGACGAGCCGCTGACGGCACTGGATGCCAAGCTGCGCGATACTCTGCGGCTGGAAATCGACTCGTTGCTCCGGTCGCTCGGCATCACGGCGATCTACGTCACGCACGACCAGGCCGAAGCGATGGCGCTGGGCGATCGCATCGTGGTGATGGAGCACGGCCGCGTCGCGCAGATCGGGAAGCCGCGCGAAATCTACCAGCGCCCGGCCACTCGTTTTGTTGCGGAGTTCATCGGCACGATGAATCGCCTGACCGGCGTCATGAAGAACGGCGTGTTCAGTTGTCACGCCGGCAATCTCGCCTGGAAGGAAGCCCCCGGACATGCGACCGAGATCCTGTTCCGGCCCGAAGATATCCGCATCGCCGAAAGCCACGAGACTTCGGGCCTGCAGGGCAAGGTGGCGGCGGCTTTCTTCCTGGGCGACCGTACACGCCTGTTCGTCGAGGTGGGCGAGACACGGCCACTGGTGATCGAGAGCACGGTGCGCCGCGATTTCAGCCACGGCGAAACGGTGGGCCTGGCGATCGATCCGCGCGGCCTGCTCGTATTGTGAGGGCATTGCCATGCTGATCGCGCAGATCACGGATACTCATATCAAGCTGCCGGGGAAGCTCGCCTACAAGAAGGTCGACACGGCGGCCATGCTGGAGCACTGCGTGCAGGAGCTGCTGGCGCTCCAGCCGCAGCCCGACCTCGTGCTGCTGACTGGCGATCTGGTCGATCTCGGCCGGCCGGAGGAATATGACCACCTCAAGTCAATCCTGGCGCCGATCAGGCAGCGCATCATCGTCATCCCCGGCAACCATGACGATCGCGAAGCGATGCGCGACGCCTTCCGCGACGGCGGCTACCTCCCGGCTGGAACCAGGTTCCTGCAGTTCGCCATCGACGGCGAGTATCCCTTGCGCATCGTCGGACTGGACACGCTGATCCCGGGGCAAGGCGGCGGCGAACTCTGCCCGGAAAGGCTCGACTGGCTCGATCGAACGCTGGCAGAGAAGCCCGGCGCACCGACCCTGGTGCTGATGCACCATCCGCCGTTCGTCACCGGCATCGGCCACATGGACAAGATCGGCCTCAAGGGCCGCGACGAATTCGCCGCCATCATGGAACGGCACCCCCAGGTCGAACTCATCCTGTGCGGGCACCTGCATCGCGCGATCCACGCCCAGGTCGGCGGCCGGCCGGCGCTCACCTGCCCCAGCCCCGCGCACCAGGTCGCACTCGACATCGATCCCGACGCACCGAGTTGCTTCCGCATGGAACCGCCGGGCTTCATGCTGCACTGGTGGAACGACGGAAAACTGATCAGTCATACCGCCGTCATCGGCGGCTATGACGGGCCCTACCCGTTCTTTGATGCAGACGGCAAGCTGATCGACTGAGCGAGGATGATCAGGCGCCGGTCATGACGCCCGCCAGCGCCGTATAGGTCTCGGTCCAGGCCGCCTTCACCTCAGGCGTGAAGTCGGCACCGAGGCCCTTCTCGAGGGTCCACAGCAGCGCGGCGCCGACCGGCGCGTAGTGCACCGCGATGACGCCATAACCCTTGTGGCGTTCGCCCAGCGCCTTCACGGCCGGGAGGATCGTCTCGAGCCTGTGCAGGTTGGTGACCGCCGTACCCAGCATGGTCATCAACTTGGTCTTCTGCTCCCGCATGTCATCGGGAAACATCGGACGCACTTCTGGGGCGATCTCGAACAGGCGACCGTAGAACAGGTCGGCGGCGGTGCCGGCGATGGGCACGACTTTTTTGAAGCTCGTCTGAACCAGTTCGATCTGCTGCGGCGTCATCGGCGGAGTCCCCCGGGCTGAAGTGCACCGGGAGCCGCAATTTTCGTGCCGCCTGCTAAAGCGCGTGCTCCGGATCCTTGGCCTGATCCTTGGCGGGCGGCTTGCCCTCGGCCTCGTCGCGTTCCTTCTCCTTCCGCGCCTTCAGGAGCTTGCGGAGGATCATGTTGCGCTTCAGCGACGAGATATGGTCGATGAACAGGACCCCGTCGAGGTGGTCGATCTCGTGCTGGACGCAGGTGGCCAGCAGGCCCTCGCAGGCCAGTTCCTGTTGCTTGCCGTCGCGGTCGAGATAGCGCACCCGGACCTTCTCCGGTCGCGCGACGTCCGAATAGTGATCGGGCACCGACAGGCAGCCTTCCTCGTAGATCACGTCGTCGTCGGAGGCCTCGACGATCTCCGGATTGGCCATGAACAGTGGCCCGGTCTTGGTCTCCTCGCGGTCGATGTCGAGCACGATGACGCGCTTCAGGACACCCACCTGAGGGGCGGCAAGCCCGATGCCGGGCGCGTCGTACATCGTCTCCAGCATGTCATCCATGAGCTGGCGCACGTCCGCGTCCACCGTTTCGACCGGCAGGGACTTCTTCTTCAGGCGCGGATCAGGGGCCGTCAGGATGGGAAGGAAAGCCATAGTGCCTAAATATGCAGCGAAATCAGGCGTTTCAAGCCCAAATCGGGCGGGTCAGTTGCGTGTCACCATCGTGCCCACGCCGGACTCGGTGAAGACCTCCAACAGGAGCGCGTGTGGCACCCGGCCGTCCATGATGACAGCGGCCTCGACGCCGCTGTTCACAGCGTCGATGCAGTTCTCGACCTTGGGGATCATGCCGCCCGAGATCGTGCCGTCGGCGATCAGGGCGCGCGCCTGCTCGACCGTCATGTCGTTGATGAGCTTGCCGTCCTTGTCGAGGACGCCCGGGACGTCGGTCAGGAACAGGAGACGCTTGGCCCGCATGGCGCCGGCGATGGCGCCGGCCGAGGTGTCGGCGTTGATATTGTAGGTAAGCTCGTCATCGACACCGAAGCCGATCGGCGCCACGACGGGGATGACGTCGGCCCGGCGCAGCTGCTCCAGCACCATGACGTTGATCTTGGCGGGCTCGCCCACCTGCTTGAGATCGACCTTCAGCAGTTCGCCGGTCTTGGGGTCGCGCATCTCCACGACCTTGCGGGCCAGAATCAGGTTGCCGTCCTTGCCGCAGATGCCGACGGCGATGCCGCCGCACTCGTTGATATCGGCCACGATCGCCTTGTTGATCGAGCCGGCCAGCACCATTTCGACGATTTCCATGGTGGCGGCATCGGTGACGCGCAGCCCGTTCACGAAGGTGCTCTTGAGGCCGACCCGCTCCAGCATCTTGTTGATCTGCGGCCCGCCGCCATGGACCACGATCGGATTCATACCGACCTGCTTCATCAGCACGATGTCGCGGGCGACCAGGTCGCCCAGCTTGGGGTCGGTCATGGCATGGCCGCCATACTTCACGACGAAGGTGGCGTCGTTGTGCCGGCGCATGTAGGGCAGCGCCTTGGAGATGGTCTCCGCCATGCGGATGAGCCGCCTCTGTTCCTTGTCGGTCTGAACCGGCTCGGCCATTTCTCGTGCCCCGATCGTGAAAAGCCCTCTCCGCCCGCCTGTTAAGAAGGGGGAGAGGGCCAAGGTCAGCAAGCCATTATATCAGTCGCGTGCCGGATAGAAGAGCATCCTTCAACGCGGCAGGATGTCCGGATGATCGACACAGATTCCCTGACCACCTGCGGTTTCGCCGTAATTCCGAGCCTGATCGATCCCGGGCAATGCCGAAACCTGGCGGCGCTGTGGCCCGACGGGGCCAATTTCCGCAGCCGCGTGGTCATGCAGCGCCACGGCTACGGCCGGGGCGAGTACCAGTATTTCACCTATCCGCTGCCCGGCCCGGTCGAGCAGCTGCGCCAGGCGCTGTATCCGCCGCTGGCCGAGGTCGCCAATCGCTGGAACGGGCAGCTTGGCCGCGACAAGCGCTTTCCGCCTGCCCTGAAAGACTGGCTCGGCGAATGCCATGCCGGCGGCCAGAAGCGGCCGACGCCGCTGCTGCTGCGCTACGGACCCGGCGACTACAACTGCCTGCACCGGGATCTTTACGGCGACCTCGTCTTTCCGCTCCAGGCGACCATTCTCCTGAGCGACCCCACCCGCGACTTTTCGGGCGGCGAGTTCATGCTGGTCGAGCAGCGGCCCCGTATGCAGTCCCGCGGAGAGGTCGTCCCGTTGAAGCAGGGCGATGCCGTAGTTTTCGCCACGAACGAGCGGCCGGTGCAGGGAACGCGCGGCTTTCACCGCACGGCGATGCGCCATGGCGTCTCGAGTCTGCGCCCGGGGAAGCAGGGGGTCGAGCGCTTCACCCTCGGCATCATCTTTCACGACGCCGCGTAGCTGACGACCTCATACTCGATTCCGTCGGGATCGAGGAAATAGAAGCGACGGCCGGGATCATAGTCGTCATGGGCAAACGGCCTGAGGCCCGCCGCCAGAACCCGGGCCTCGACGGCAGCGAGATCGTCGACTTCCACGCCGATATGGTTGAGAGGCCGCCCCTTGGCGAAGTCGTCCGGCGTGTAGCTGACGTCGCGGCCCGTATAGAGGGCAACATAGTGCTCGTTCGATCCGACGTGGATCGTATGGCCGCCATCCCGGGCAGCGCCGCTCCACCGCACGTGCCAACCGAACAGCGCCTCCATCAGGCGGGCAGTGTGCTGCGGGTCCGTGACCGTGACGTTCACGTGTTCTATGCGCGGGCTGGACATCGCGATCGACTCCCTTGGAAAGGCGTTGAAATGCATTCGCTTGCCCAAGCTACAAGCTCAACTTAACTTGAGGTCAAGCTTCCTTTGGAGACGATTTGATGCCGGCATCGTTGCTGTCGATCGGCGACCTTTCCCGCCGCACCGGGATTTCCGTTTCGGCGATCCGCTTCTATGAGGCGCGGGGTCTGGTGCAGGCCATCCGCACGCGCGGCAACCAGCGGCGCTTCATGCGCGCCGACATCCGGCGCCTTTCCTTTGCGCTGATTGCCCAGCAATTGGGGCTGAAGCTCGCGGACATCGAGACCGAGCTTGCGACACTGCCGCAAGGCCGACCGCCGACACGACGGGACTGGCAGGCCATCAGCAGGCAGATAAGGACGGCCCTTCAGGCTAGGATCGAGATGCTCGAGAAGACCCGCGATCTGCTGGATGGCTGCATTGGCTGCGGGTGCCTGTCGCTCGACAAATGTGCGCTCTACAACCGCGACGACCGGGCGGCGCGAGCCGGCGCCGGCCCCCGCTTCCTGTTGGGCGACCGACCACAGGACTTCGACAATACAGACGGCTCGACCAACGGATCGTCGCGCGTCAACCCAGGGCGACGCGAAAAATCTCGGCCCTGAGGTCGGGGATGCCGAAGCCGGTCTCGCTGCTGGTCGGCAGGACCTCGGGATGGGCGGCGCCATGCTTGCGCGCGGCCGCCTCGGCCGACTTGATGGCGCGCGGGATCTCGGCTTGGCGGAGCTGGTCGGTCTTGGTCAGGATGAGCTGGTAGGACACGGCGGCGCGATCGAGGTTCTTCATGGTCTCGTGGTCGCTGTCCTTCACGCCGTGGCGCGAGTCGATCAGCAGGCAGACGCGCTTCAGCGTCGGTCGGCCGCGCAGGTAGGCCGACGCCAGATCCTGCCACGTCTCCTTCATCGATTTGGACACCTGGGCGAAGCCGTAACCCGGCAGGTCGACCAGGTGGAAGCGGCCGGCGAGATCGAAGAAGTTGATCTGCCGCGTGTGGCCGGGCCGGGCCGACACACGGGCCAGCGTGCGGCGGCCGGTCAGCGCATTGACCAGGCTCGACTTGCCGACATTGGAGCGGCCGGCGAAAGCCACCTCCGGCAAGGCGATCGGCGGCAGCGATTCGACCGAGGCCGCGCCCGAGATGAAGTCGCAGGGACCGGCGAAGAGCTTGCGCGCCGCCTCGATCTCCTCAGGCGTGCGCCCTTCCGGCGCCCTCCTCTCTGGAGTATTGGCAGCCATCAGCCCTTCTTGCCTGAGCCCTTGCCGCCCTTCTTGCCTGCGTTGCCGCTGGGAGCGGCGGGCACCGGCGCCGCCGCCGGGACGGCCGTTGGCTTGGCCTTGCCGCCGCCGATCGGCGTGCCGTGGCGACGCATGATCATGTACTGCTGCGCGATCGAGAGCATGTTGCTCCAGGCCCAGTAGATCACCAGGCCGGCAGAGAACGGCGCCAGCATGAAGGTGAAGAGAATTGGCAGGAACTGGAACACACGCGCCTGCACCGGATCGGTCGGCTGCGGATTGAGCTTCTGCTGCAGATACATCGTCACACCCATGATGATGGGCCACAGGCCGATGTTGAAGAAAAGCAGGAACTCGGGCACGTGCCACGGCAAGAGGCCGAAGCCGGTCAGGATGGTCAGCGGATCGGGCGCGGCGAGATCCTTGATCCAGCCGTAGAACGGCTGGTGGCGCATTTCGATCGTGGTGTAGAGCACTTTGTAGAGCGCGAAGAACACCGGGATCTGCACGATGATGGGCAGGCAGCCGGCAGCCGGGTTGACCTTCTCGCGCCGATAGAGCTGCATCAGCTCCTGGTTCATGCGCTGGCGGTCCTCGCCGTAGCGCTCCTTCAGCTTCTCCATCTCCGGCTGCAGGGCCTTCATCTTGGCCATCGCCGCATAGGACTTGTTGGCCAGCGGGAAGAACACGAGCTTGACGATGACGGTCAGCACCAGGATCGACAGGCCGAAATTGCCGAGCTGGACGTACAGCCACTCCAGCAACCAGAACAACGGCTTGGTGAAGAACCAGAACCAGCCCCAGTCGATGGTCAGGTCGAACTTCTCGATGCCGAATTTCGTTTCGTAGTCATCGATGATGCGCACGATCTTGGCGCCGGCGAACAGACGCGCCTCTGTGGTCGCGCTGCCCCCCGGGGGAATCGCAACGCCGGCGCCGACATAGTCGATCTGGTACTTCACATCGGCGCCGGAACCGGTCTGCTTGATCGACATGTCGACCTTGGCTTTCTGGTCCGGCACCAGGGTTGCCATCCAGTATTTGTCGGTGATGCCGATCCAGCCGCCGGTGGTGCTGATCTTCTGCGCCTTGTTGTCCTTGAAGTCGGAGTAGCTGAACTCCTTCAGCGCCCCGTTGAACACGCCGTAGGGGCCTTCATGGAGGATGTACATGCCTTCGTAGACCGGCTCGCCGTAGCGCACGACAAGGCTCCACGGAAACAGCGTGGCCGGCTTGTCGGATTTGTTCTCGACGCTCTGCTTGACGTCGAACATGAAGAACTCGTCGATCGTCATGTCGAGCGCGAACACCAGCCCTTGGCCATTGTCCCAGCTGAGCCGCACCGGCGCGCCGAGCGCCACCGTGTCCTTGCTGGCGGTCCATATCGTCTCCGGACCGGGCACCTTCAGCGCGGGGTCAGACGCCGACCAGCCGAACTCGGCGTAGTAGGGATGGGCGGTCCCGACCGGCGACAGAACCGGCACGGGCGGGCTCTTGGGATCGATGGTCTCGCGATACTTGACGAGTCGCACGTCGTCGATGCGAGCGCCCTTGAGTGAGATCGACCCCAGCAGTTCAGGGGTGCTGAACGACACGCGCGGAGTCCGCGCCAGGGCGTCCGTGCGGCTCACCACTTGCTGCGCGGAAGTGGCCGGAGCGCCCGGCTGCACGCCGGGCGCAACCGGCTGGCCGGAAGGCGTCGTGGGTGCGCCTGGCGCGCCGGGCTGGGTGGCGGCCTGCTGCTGCGTCGTCGTGACCGGCGGCTTGGCGGGCGGAAAGGCTGCCTGCCACCCCACGATGATCAGCACCGAGAGGACAATGGCGACGATGAAATTCTTCTGGTCCATTTGAGGCTGACTCTCGTGACGCTTCTAGCAGCGCTCGGCAGGGTGGCAGGAAAGCGTCGGGCGCTTGGCGGCGTGACGATGGGACGGCACGGGATCGTAGCCGCCGGCCCCCCAGGGCCCGCAGCGGCAGAGGCGATGGGCGGCAAGCCAGCTTCCACGCAGCGCGCCATGTCGCGCCACCGCCTCGGCGGCGTAGCTCGAGCACGAGGGTTCGTACCGGCAGGCGCCGACGAAGAAGTAGGCGAGCGTCAGTTGGTAGAAGCGGATCGCGCCGCGCAGCAGCAATGACATCATGCGGCCCGGAAACTGGCGATTTGCCGGGGCCTGCGCAAGCCGCCAGTACAGGTCATGGCGTCGCTGCGACGTTCCCGGGAGCCAGCGCCTTGAGGCGCTTCAGCGCCTCCTGCAGCTCCTGGCGCATGGCGGCGAAGTCGCGGGCGAGGGCGGCCTGGCGGCCGACCAGCACATAATCGAGATCGGGACGGGCCTCGCCCGGGATGATCATGCCGGCGATTTCCCTGAGGCGGCGGCGGACCCGGTTGCGGGCGACCGCGTTGCCGACCTTGCGGCTGACCGTAAACCCGACCCGGACCGCCGGAGGGGACCGGTCCGCGGGTGCCAGGTCGGGAGGTATGGGCGCGACCTGCAGGACAAATCCGGGCATGGCACAGCGGCGCCCGGCCTGGACGCGCAAAAAATCTCGACGGTTCGGCAAACGCCCGAGGCGCGCCGAGGCCAAGTTTGTTAGGCCGACAGGCGCTTGCGGCCCGACCTGCGGCGGCTGGCGATAACCTTGCGGCCGCCGACCGTTGCCATCCGGGACCGAAAGCCGTGCCGGCGCTTGCGCACCAGCTTACTCGGCTGATAGGTGCGTTTCATCACGCAACTCCTTCAAACACAATGCCCCCGCGCGGAGCGTCGGGGGCGAAATCCGTGGGCGAGGGTAATAAGCGGCCAACCGGCCAGAGTCAACGATCCGAGGGCCTTGCCGCCTGCGCCCAAAGGCCCGGACAATGCCGGCATGCCCCTTGTCCTGCACGGCTACCATTATAGCGTCTACCTCCGGATCGTCCGCCTCGTCCTCGCCGAGAAAGGCGTGGCCTACGACCGGGTCGAAGTGAACCCATTCAGCCCGGACGTTCCGGCGGCCTACCTCGCCCTTCACCCGTTCGGCCGGGTACCGACCCTGGTCCATGACGGCTTCGCGCTCTACGAGACCGGCGCCATCAGCCGCTACATCGACCGCGCCTTTGCCGGGCCATCCCTGCAACCCCGGGGCTCCCGGGCGCTGGCCCGAATGGACCAGATCATCAGCGTGGTCGATTCCTACGGCTACTGGCCACTCGTCCGGCAGGTCTTCTCGCATCGCGTCTTTCGGCCGAGCCTCGGCCAGCCGGCGGATGATGCCGAAGTGGCGCTGGGTCTCGCGGGCGCTGCGAAGGTGCTGACGGCCCTCGAGAAGCTCGCGACATCCGACGCCTTCCTGGTGGGGCCGGAACTCTCGCTTGCCGATCTCCATCTCGGCGCGATGGCTGCGTATTTCACCGCTGCCGCCGAAGGAGCAGCAGCGCTCGAGGGGCACCGCAAACTCGCCGGCTGGTGGACGCGCCTCCAGCAACGTCCCTCCATGGCGGCGACCGCGCCAGGCCTGCCGGTCACACAGGTGTGAGCGAGTTTGCTTTGAGGCGGGGCCGATGAGGCTCAATATCGCTCATGACCTTGCCGCTGCTGCGCCGGCTCCTTCCTGTGGCGATCCTGCTGCTGGGGCTGGTGCTCTTTCTCTCGTTCGGCCTCGAGCGCTATTTTTCCTTCGAGATGCTGAGCCGCCATCACGCGGAGCTCAGCACCTGGGTCACCAACCATGTCGCGCTGGCCGCGTTCCTGTTCGTGCTGGCCTATGCCCTGGTGGTCGCCTTCTCCCTGCCCATTGCCGTCATCATCACGCCGGTCGGTGGCTTCCTGTTCGGCATCTGGCTGGGCGCCGCGCTGTCGGTGATCGGCGCCACGCTGGGCTCGGTCGCGGTGTTCCTGGCGGCGCGCACGGCGTTCCACGATCTCTTCCATGCCCGCGCCGGCCGCGCCCTGGCGCGCCTCGAAGAGGGGTTTCGTCGCGACAGTTTCAACTATCTCCTGTTCCTGCGGTTGGTGCCGGTTTTCCCCTTCTGGCTGATCAACATCGTGCCGGCCCTGCTCGGCATGAAGCTCGGCCCTTACACACTGGCAACGCTGATCGGCATCATTCCCGGCGCGGTCGTCTACTCGGGCGTGGGCGCAAGTTTCGGCATGCTGATCGAGCGCGGCGAGAGGCCGGATCTCAGCGTGATCTTCGAATGGCGCATCCTGTTGCCGCTGCTCGGGCTGGCCGCGCTGTCGCTGCTGCCGGTTCTTTACACCCGCCTGCGCGGCGACAAGGCTGCTTCCTGACATGACGGATTCGCTTACCCCTGACGTCTGTATCGTCGGCGGCGGCTCTGCCGGCCTCGTGGTCGCCGCCGGCGCGGCGCAGCTCGGCCTGAAAGTCGTGCTGATCGAGCGCGCCGAGATGGGCGGCGATTGCCTCAACTTCGGCTGCGTGCCGTCGAAAGCGTTGATTGCCGCGGCCAGGGCGGCACAGGCGCAGCGCAGTGGCGCCGCCTTCGGCATCGCGCCGGTCGAACCCCGGATCGACTTCGCCAAGGTCATGGACCACGTGGCCGGCGTGATCGCCACCATCGCCCCCAACGACTCGGTCGAACGGTTCGAGAAACTTGGTGTTCGCGTCCTGAAGGAAGAGGCACGATTCACCGGTCGCGCCGAATTGCAAGCCGGCCCGCATCGCATCACAAGCAAGCGCATCGTGCTGGCGACCGGCTCGCGGCCGACCGCGCCACCGATCCCCGGCCTGGCCGACGTGCCCTATCTCACCAACGAGACGGTATTCACCAATCGCACGCTGCCGGCCCATCTGGTCGTGATTGGCGGCGGACCGATCGGCCTGGAAATGGCCCAGGCGCACCGGCGACTGGGCGCGCGCGTCACCGTCCTGGAAGCTTTCGGCTTCCTCGCCAAAGACGATCCCGAACTCTCCGCCGTCGCCATAAGTCGTCTCCGCGCAGAAGGCGTGGATCTGCGCGACCATGTGAAGATTCTCAGGGTTGAGCGTGCCACCCCCGGCGTCGCCGTCATCCTGGAGAACGGCGAGCGACTGGAAGGATCGCACCTGCTGGTGGCGACCGGCCGGGCTCCCAACGTCGAGAGTCTCGATCTCGACAAAGCAGGCGTGGCGTTCACGAGGCGCGGCATCACGGTCAACGGCCGGCTGAGAACCTCGAACCGCAATGTCTGGGCGATCGGCGACTGCAACGGCCTCTATCTCTTCACGCACATGGCCGGCTACGAGGCCTCGCTGTTCATCCGCGGTGCGCTGTTCCGGGCGCCCGCAAAGCTCGATCCGGCGATCGTGCCCTGGGCGACCTATACCGACCCCGAGCTGGCCCAGGTCGGCCTCGGCGAAGACGAGGCGCGCAAGCAGCACGGCGATGCGATCCGGGTGCTGCGCTGGAAGCTGGCCGAGAACGACCGCGCCCAGGCCGAGCGCGAGACCGACGGGTTGGTCAAGGTCGTCACCGATTCGCGCGGCCGCGTGCTGGGCGCCGCCATCGTCGGGCCGCACGCCGGCGACTTGATCCAGCCCTGGTGCCTGGCGCTGTCGAAGCGCCTGAAGATTGCGGCCATGGCGAGCTTCGTGCCGCCCTATCCCACCCTGGGCGAGGCGAGCAAACGTGCCGCCGGCAGCTATTTCACCGAGGCTCTCTTTGGGCCACGGACGCGTAGCCTCGTGCGGTTCCTCGCGCGGCTGCCGGTTTGGTGAGATCAAGGTTCGTTGTAGACTTCGGCAATGACCGCCGACATCACCGTTCCCGCCGAAACGGGCCGCCCCGCGCGCCGGCGGAGTCCTGCATTCGGCCTGTCGTGGCGTATTCTGGCCCTCGTCGTGACCGCCGTGATGACCGCCGAGGTCTTCATCTTCCTGCCGTCGATCGCCCGCTTCCGCGCGGTCTATCTCGAGCAGCTGATCGAAAGCGGCACCCTGGCTGCCATCGCGCTCGACGCCACGCCCGACAACATGGTGACGGAGGAGGTGAAACGCAGCCTGCTCAACCATGCCCGGGTCGACGCCGTCGTGCTGGTCGAGCCGAACAGGCCCAAGCGCGCCCTGATGAACATCGAGCCGCGCGCCGACATGCCGAGCTTCAATCTGATGAACCGCGGCGCCCTGGGGCTGATCTGGGATGCCCTGTCGTCGATGGCGCAGGACGGCTCGCGCTATATCCGGGTCGGCGGCGAATCGTTGCGCCTGCCGAAGGCCATGGTCTGGATCGTCGTTGACGAATTGCCGATGCGGATCGCCATGTACGCCTACGCGACCCGGATTCTGATCCTGTCCGTCATTATCGCGGTGTTCACCGCCGTCTTCCTCTATCTCGCGCTGCGCTGGCTGGTGATCCGTCCGCTGCAAGACCTATCGTCCGACATGACCGCTTTCCGCCGCGCGCCCGAGGAGGCCGGAACCGAGCGGGCGCCGACCCAACGCGATGACGAGATCGGCGTCGTCGACCGCGAGTTCCAGAACCTGCAGCGTGAGCTCCGCACCTCGCTGCGACAGAAGTCCCGCCTGGCCGAGGTCGGTTCCGCCACCAACAAGATCAATCATGACCTGCGCAACATGCTGTCGACGGCACGGCTGCTGTCCGATCGTTTGGCGCGCAGCGACGACGAGCGCACGCGGGTGCTCGCGCCGACCATCCTCAACACCATCGACCGCGCGGCGCGGCTGGCCAGCGACGCCATTGAATATGTACGCGACCGGCCGGCGCCGAGATTGACCACCCTCGACCTCGCCGACCTGGTCGACGAAGCCGGAATCGCCCTGCAGGAGCAGGGCGAGGACAGCACTCCCAACATCGTCCGCGCTTGGCTGAACGAGGTCGGCGAAGGCTGCAGGGCGCGCGCCGACCGCGACCTGCTTTACCGGGTCTTCGTCAATCTCGGACGCAACGCCTTCGAAGCCGGCGCCACCACCGTCATCGTGCGGTCAAGGGCCAACGGCGCCTACCTTCTGGTCGACGTTGCCGACAATGGCCCCGGCGTGCCGCAGGCGGTCGCGGCCCAGCTCTTTCGGCCTTTCACCACCGGCGGACGGGCCGGCGGCGCGGGGCTGGGCTTGGCAATCGCCCGCGACCTGGTGCGCAACCATGGCGGCGATATCGCGCTCGCGGAGACCGGGCCCTCGGGCACGACCTTCCGCTTTACCCTGCCGCTCGGCGACGCCTGACGGGGGTGATCGGAGACAGGATCAGGGCTCGACCTTCAGGCGGGCGCTGAAGTCGCGGATGCGCCGTGCGTTGACGCCGAGGTCGGACTCGCCGGCGCGGCTCTTGGAGCGGACATCGATCCGGCTGCCTGTGCCGGCGGACCGAATGCGCACCACGATGTCGTCGCGAAACCCGAACCAGTCGCTGGTGTCGACGGCTTCCAGGCGCCCTTCCGCTGGCGCGCGCGCGACGACGTCCCAACCCATCGCCATCGCCACCCGATCGGCGCGCTTGAAGGCTTCGGCTGGAGCGACAGGCATGACGATCGTCACGATGTCGGGATAGGCCTCGCGCTGGAGTGCCGCCGCCGCAGCGCCGGGATAGGCGGGCGGATTGGGCGCGCCACGCCGCAACTGCAGCAGGGCAACCATGGCCGGTGGGTTGCCGATGTCGGTCGAGATGTCGTTGATCACCGGCAATTGCTGCGACCACAGGAACCAGCTGACCGGCACCCAGGCGCCGGCAACACCGATCACGATGGCCAGAAACGCCGCCACGAATCCGCGTCGCCGGTCGCCCGGCCGTGTCGGGACGATGGTCGCAAGCCCGAGCGCCACCCCGGCAACGGCGACATAGAAGCCATAGCGAAAGACGGCGATCGCCGCCTCGATGTCCAAGCCCAGGTAGCGATGGAGCGGACCGGCGGCGGCAACGATCAGCACGGCCACGCAGGCCGAAATGAAGGCCATGCGCGCCAGACGATGACTGATCGGATTTGTCGGTCGAACGAACATGCCGTCTCCGCTGTAACAGCATCGTAACCGTGAAACGCAACTCACGCACCCGCTGCACTCCGCTCGACAATTCCGGTTGCATTCTCTATGCGGCGACCATGATGACTCCCGACACTGTCCGACGACGGGCGATGGCCGCCGGACTCGCCGCCATCTGCCTTTGGGGCTCGCTTGCCGCCCTTTCTGTCCTGGCGGGACCGATCCCCCCGTTCCAGATGGTTGCCATGACGTTCGCGGTCGGCGCCGCGATCGGCATCGTCCGCGCCCGCTATCGCGGTGTCGGCTGGGCCGGGCTCGTACGCTGGCCCGCAAAAGTCTGGTTGCTGGGGATCGGAGGACTGTTCGGCTATCACGCGCTCTACTTCGGTGCGCTGCAGCTGGCGCCGCCGGCCGAAGCCAACCTCGTCAACTATCTCTGGCCGCTGCTGATCGTCTTGTTGTCGGCGCCGCTCGCTGGCGAGCGCCTGGGCTGGACGCATCTGGCCGGCGCCGGGCTGGGCTTCGCCGGCGTGGCGCTGCTCGCCTTCGGCCGCGGACTGACCTTCGCCGATGATCATGCGATGGGCTACGCGCTGGCGCTGGGCTGTGCCTTCACCTGGGCACTCTATTCGGTGCTGTCGCGCCGTTTCGGCGACACGCCGACCGATGCCATCGCCGGCTTCTGTGCCGCGTCGGCCGTTCTCTCGCTGCTTTGTCATCTGGTGTTCGAGCGCACGGCGTGGCCGGCCACGCCCCTTGCCTGGCTCGCCGTAATCGCGCTCGGCCTCGGGCCTACGGGATCGGCCTTCTACTTCTGGGACCACGCCGTCAAACGCGGCGACATCCGCGCATTGGGGGCGTTCAGCTATGCAACACCGATTCTGTCGACGGCGCTGCTGATCGTGTGCGGACTGGCCGAACCGACCGGCGCGCTGCTGGTCGCGGCCCTACTGGTCACGGCTGGTGCCGCCCTCGCCTCACGCGAGCTCTGGAAACGCTAGCCACCTGGCTGCCAGCCGGGCGGTGCAAGCTCGAAGCCCGCGAAGTCGAAACCGGGCGCCACGGTGCAGCCGACCAGAGTCCAATTGCCGAGAGAGCGCGCCGCCTGCCAGACGCCGCGCGGCACCACGATCTGCGGAGTCTCGCCGATGTCGAAGTCGATGCCGAGCCGCCGATGCCGGGTGGCGTGGCCGTCGTCGCTCATCGCGAGTTCGAGCGAGGCGCCGGCATAGTGATGCCAGATCTCGTCGGCATCGACCCGATGCCAGTGCGAACGCTCGCCCGCCTTGAGCAGAAAGAAGATCGCCGTGCTGGCGGCCCGGCCTACCGCTCCCTGGGCATCAGGCGCCCGAAACGTCTCACGAAAATGCCCGCCTTCGGGATGCGGCTGCAATCCGAGGCGGGCAATGATCTCGTCGGCCGTCACTCCGATCGGCATCACGCCGGCGGTGGGACCGTCGCCTTCATCGACGGCAGCTTGGAGAAGGTGGCGAACCACTTGGCGAGCCGGGCGCGCTTGCCGCGCCAGTCGTGGCTGGCGAAGCGGAAGTCGAGATAGCCCAGCGCGCAGGCGATGGTGATGGTGCCGATGTTGGGCTTGCCCTTGAGCGACTTCG
>JBQTJT010000120.1:0-4567 GCA_052386855.1 Reyranella sp. | reverse complement strand
GCCAGAGGCCCGCGGTCCGCATGACGATGAGCGCCACTGGAGTGGCGCGCTCCCCTGAACCATTTCGCCCTTCCTGCGTCGCATGGCCCCCGTTTAAGCCGACAAATCGTTGGGCGCCAGCCGCCGCTTCGGGCAGGCTGCAACGATGACATCGGCGCTTCAGTCGGACCGCATCCGGCAATACGTCCTTTTCGGACTGTTCTTCCTCTCGGGCGCCGCGGCCCTGATCTACCAGACAGCCTGGCATCGCCTGCTCGGCCTGTTTGCCGGCGCCGACACGATCGCCGCCGCCCTCGTGGTGGGCGCATTCCTGCTCGGTCTCGGCATCGGCAGCCTGGCCGCCGGCCTCTATGCCGACCGGCTGACGCGGCGGGCGTCGCTGATCGCCTTCGCTTTGTGCGAAGTGGGCATCGCTGTCTTCGCCGTGGTCAGCCCCTGGCTCTATTACGACGTCATCTATCGCGAATTCCTGCCGCTGGCCGCCTCGCGCGGCGTCATCTTTGCCGTGGTCTTCGCCGGCCTCCTGTGGCCGACCTTCCTGATGGGCTGCTCGCTGCCGTTTCTGTCGAAGGCGGTGGTGAGCCAGATCGCGGGCTCCGCCAAGCTGATCGGCTGGCTCTATGGCCTGAACACGCTGGGCGCCGGCATCGGCGCCTTCGTGGGCGGCTGGTACCTGATCGGCACCTTCGGCTTCGACAAGGCGATCTATGTCGGCGCTGCGCTCAACCTGGTCGTCGCGGTTGGCGGCCTGTTGCTGGCGCGTGGCCTCGACATGGCTGAAGCAGCGCCGCGTCCAAAGACGGCATCGCTGCCGGACCCGGTCGACGGCGTCGTATGGCGCTGGTCGTTGCTGGTGTTCATCAGCGGCTTTCTGATCGTGGCGCTGCAGATCGTCTGGTACCGGCTGATCGGCGTCCTGCTGCAGTCCAACGGCTACAGCTTCTCGCTGGTCCTTTCCGTCTTCCTGCTGGGCGACGCGGCGGGACTCATGGTGGGCGCGCGAATGATCGACCGCATCGCCGATCCGCGGCGGTTCTTCTTCCTGATGCAGGGAGTGGCGACGACGCTGGCGCTCTGCGGCGCCTGGTTCGTCTATCTCGCCATCGGCGCCGGCATTCTGCCTTCCGACTTCGTCGACGATGACATCATGGGCGGCGGAGAAAGGAACGTCCTTCTGATCATCCTGTTGCTGCTGGTGGTGGTGCTGCCCGCCTCCTTCATCATGGGCTTCTCCTTCCCCGTGGTGCAGAAAGCCGTGCAGCGCGACCTCGACCGGCTCGGCAGCCGCGTCGGCTTGGTGCAGCTCGCCAACATCGTCGGCAACAGCATGGGCAGCCTGGTCGCCGGCCTCCTGCTGCTCGACCTGGTGGGCACGGCCGGCACGCTGAAGCTGCTGGTGGCCATCGGGCTCGCCTTTGCGGTGATGCAACTCTTCGGCGCACGCTCGACGCGCTGGGCGTGGCTTCCCGCCGGCCTGCTGACGGCGGGCCTGGTGATGTTTCCCGGCGGTGAGGCCTTCTGGCGGCGTCTTCATGGCCTCAGCGTCGAGAAGGCCATCGTCGCCGAGGACAAGACCGGCCTCAGCCTGCTGAAACTGGAGAACCCGCAGGACGGCAAGCTCTACATCCAGGGCCACACCCAGAGCCGCCTGCCCTTCCTGACAGTGCACACGTTCCTGGGCGCCATCGGGCCGCTCACGCACCCGGCGCCGCGGCGTGTGCTCGTCATCGGCTCCGGCACCGGCGGCACGCCCTATGCGGCCGGCCTCAATCCAGGCACGGAGCATGTGCGGGTGATCGAGATCGTGGCCCCGGTGATCGACACCTTGCGCGACTATGTCGCCCAGGGCGGCAAATCGGGCGTCGAAAGCCTTCTCGCCAGCCCCAGGTTCGAGATTGTCGTCGCCGACGGCCGCCACGCGCTCGCCCTCGATCCGACGCGCTACGACGTGATCGAGGCCGATGCCATCCTGCCCAAGACCGCGCTGTCGGGCCTGCTCAACTCGCAGGAGTTCTTCCGGCAGGTGAAGGCGAAGCTGGCGCCGGGCGGTCTCTATGTTCAGTGGGCGCCGACGGAGCGCTCGATCGAGACGTTCCGGTCGGTCTTTCCCTACGTGACGATGGTGCATCCGGCGATGATCGGCAGCGACCGGCCGATCCCTTACGCGCGCGAGAAGATCCTGGAGCTGCTGGCGCGGCCCGAGATCGACCTGCATCTGGCGGTGGCGCGGGTCGACCGCGGCGACCTCCGGAAATGGTTCGAAGACAAGAAGGTCGAAGTGTTGAACCAGGGCAAGGTGGTGCCAGCGGCCTCGCCCAACACCGATTTCTTCCCGCGCGACGAGTACTATCTCAATCGTCCTTGATGTCGGGATCCTTGAGGTCGGGATTCCTGAGGTCTCGGGCGACGTCGGGCCGGCGCAGCAGGGCATCGATGCGCTGGGCCTCGTCGAAGGTGCGGTCGAGTTCGAAGCGGATTTCCGGCGCGCTGCGCAGTCCCGCACTTTCGCTCACCCGGGCGCGAAACCACGGGGCCGCGCGGCGCAGCGCGGCCAGCAGGCGCTCCTCGTCCTTGCCGCCCAGCGGCACGACGAAGGCGGTGGCGTTGCGCAGGTCGGGGCTGACATCGACCGATGTCACCGTGATCGAAGCATCGCGCAGGTCGTGATCGTGCATGTTGCCGCGCTCGAGCAGCTGGGCAAGCAGATGCCGCAGCTCTTCGCCCACCCGGAGCTGGCGCTGCCCGGGGGCGCGGTTCTTTTCACGTTCGGACGAGCGACGCCGCGGCATGGCGTGTTCCTTCTCTTCCTCTCCCCTCCGCGGAGCCCGCGAAGGGGAGGAGAATGGCCTTACAGCGAGGGCTTAACTTCCTCGATATCGAAGCATTCGATCACGTCGCCGACCTTCATGTCTTCGTAGTTCTCGAACGCCATACCGCACTCGAAGCCGTGCTGGACTTCGCGGACCTCGTCCTTGAAGCGGCGCAGCGTCTTCAGCGTGCCCTCGTGGATCACGATGTTGTCGCGCAGCAGGCGGACCTTGGCGCCGCGCTTGACCATGCCGTCGGTGACCATGCAACCGGCGACGTTGCCGGCCTTGGTGATCTTGAAGACTTCGCGGATCTGCGCGTTGCCGATCAGGGTTTCCTTGTAGGTCGGATCGAGCAGGCCGAGCATCAGGGCCTGCATGTCCTCGGTCACCTTGTAGATGATCGAGTAGTATCGGATGTCGATCTTGTCGCGCTTGGCGATCTCGCGCGCCTGCGGATTGGCGCGCACGTTGAAGCCGATGAGCAACGCGCCCGACGCCTTGGCCAGCGTGATGTCGGCCTCGCTGATGCCGCCGACACCGCTGTAGACGACGCGGGCCGCCACCTTGTCGGTGGAAAGCCGCGAGATCGCGCCCGCCAGTGCCTCGGCAGAACCCTGCACGTCGGCCTTGATCAGGACCGGCAGGTCCTTGGCGGTACCCTCGCGGATGCCCTTCATCATTTCTTCCAGCGTGCCGCGGCCGCCGGCGACCTTGGCGAGCTGGTTCTGGCGATCGCGCCGCACGCGGAAGTCGGCGATCTCGCGCGCACGCGCCTCGCTCTCGACCACATGGAACTCGTCGCCCGCCTGCGGCGTGCCGTCGAGACCCAGGATCTCGACCGGAACCGACGGCGCGGCGCTCTGCACGCCAACGCCGTGATCGTCGACCAGGCGGCGCACGCGGCCCCACACGGCGCCGGCGACGAGAACGTCGCCGACCTTGAGCGTGCCGCGCTGGACCAGCACGGTCGCCACCGAACCGCGGCCCGGATCGAGCTTGGCTTCGACCACGACGCCGTCGGCCATCCGGCCAGGATTGGCTTTCAGCTCGAGGACTTCGGCCTGAAGAAGAATGGCCTCTTCGAGCTTGTCGAGGTTCATCTTCTTGGTCGCCGAGACCTCGATCGCCTGGACGTCGCCGCCCAGCGCCTCGACCTGGATCTCCTCGCGCAGCAGTTCGTTCTGGACGCGGCTCGAGTCCGCGCCCTGCTTGTCCATCTTGTTGATGGCCACGATTAGCGGCACCTTCGCCGCCTTGGCGTGCGCGATCGCTTCCTTGGTCTGCGGCATGACGCCGTCGTCGCCGGCCACCACCAGCACGACGATATCCGTCACCTTGGCGCCGCGGGCGCGCATGGCGGTGAACGCCTCGTGGCCCGGCGTGTCGAGGAAGGTGATCTTCTGGCCCGAGGCCAGCGTCACCTGGTAGGCGCCGATGTGCTGGGTGATGCCGCCGGCCTCGTGCGCCGCCACGTCGGTGGCGCGCAAGGCGTCGAGCAGCGAGGTCTTGCCGTGATCGACGTGGCCCATGATCGTCACCACCGGCGGACGCGGCTCCAGCGTCTCGTCGGCATCGACGGTCTCGGCGAGGCCGGTCTCGACGTCGCCCTCGGCGACGCGCTTGAACTTGTGGCCCATCTCCGTCACCACCAGCTCGGCGGTGTCGGCGTCGATCGCCTGGTTGATGGTGGCCATCACGCCCATGCGCATCAACGTCTTGATGACGTCGGCGCCGCGTTCGGTCATGCGCGCGGCGAG
>JBQTJT010000119.1:0-10698 GCA_052386855.1 Reyranella sp. | reverse complement strand
CTGCAGCCCAGCCGTTCGTATCGGGCGCCATCTCCAAGACCATCAACATGCCCAATGAAGCTACGGTCGAGGATTGCCGCAAGGCCTATGAAATGTCGTGGAGGCTTGGCTTGAAGGCCAATGCGCTCTACCGCGACGGCTCGAAGCTTTCGCAGCCGCTGTCGGCGATGGCACTGGGCGACGACATAGCCGCCAACGACGACCTCGCCGAACTGTCCCCCGCCGCGCGCGCTCCGATCATCGCCGAGCGCATTGTCGAACGTATCGTCGAGCGCGAAGTACGCGCCGGCCGCGAGCGGCTGCCGCAACGCCGCAAGGGCTATACGCAAAAAGCCAATGTCGGCGGGCACAAAGTCTATCTGCGCACCGGTGAGTACGAAGACGGCCGGGTCGGCGAGATCTTCGTCGACATGCACAAGGAAGGCGCGGCCTTCCGCAGCCTGATGAACAACTTTGCCATCGCGATCTCGATCGGCCTGCAGTACGGCGTGCCGCTCGAGGAATTCGTCGAGGCCTATACCTTCACGCGCTTCGAGCCGTCCGGTCTGGTCGAGGGCAACGACGCCATTAAGATGTCGACGTCGGTGCTCGACTACATCTTCCGCGAGCTGGCGATCTCCTACCTCGGACGCAACGACCTGGCTCATGTCGAGCAGGCCGACCTCAGGCCCGACGGCGTCGGCCGCGGCGAAGTGCAAGGCGAACTGCCGGGCGCCGGCACGGATGCCGCCCATGCGGCCGCCGCCGCCGTGAGCCGCATCGCCAGCGTCGGTTACGTGCGCAGCAATCTTTATGTGTTGAATGGCCGAACGGCCGGCAATGTCGCGATCGCTCCCGAGCTGATCGCCGCCGGCCCCGTGCCCACAGGACTGACGGACGGCTCAGCCGTCGCTTTGGCGTCAAACGCCCAGGTGGCCGTCGTCGGCGTCGCGATCGGAGAGGCAGCTTCTTCTGCCCTTGGCTTCGCCCTCGAGGCGAAGCTCAAGGGGTTTGAAGGAGATGCCTGTCCGGAATGCGGCAACTTCACCATGGTTCGCAACGGGACGTGCCTCAAATGCACGACCTGCGGCGGCACCACTGGATGCAGTTGACGTGGTGACGAAGCGTACCCCGCGTAAGGCGAGGAACCCGCGGTTGGGAACCTCAAAGCTAACCATAGGAGACAGTTATGGCTGCTAAGAAAAAGGCTGCTAAGAAGAAGGCTGCTAAGAAGAAGAAGCAGTAGACAGGAAAGGGCGTAGGCCAAGGTTTACCTTGGCCCCTCTAACCAAACGCCTTTCGGCTTCCGCGTGGGTGCCCCTACGGGCCCCACCGGAAGCCACCTTCAGAAGACGAGCATCAATTGCCAACGCGACATCTCCGCTTGCGGGGATGGAAAGGCGAAACTGAATAGCGTCCGGCGACCTCGGTCTGCCGGACTCTTTTTTTGCCTGCCTTGAAGAGGGCCATTTTCCCCTCTACATAGCGGAATATGGATACTGACCAGTCAGTCAATACTGCCGACACAGCCCTCCGGACCCGCCGGCCGGAAGATCGCGCGCCTGAGATTGCCCGGGCAGCGCTGGAACTGTTCGTCACCCGGGGCTTCGCCGCCACCAAGCTCGAGGACGTGGCCAAGGCGGCGGCGGTCAGCAAAGGCCTCCCCTACCTCTACTTCAAGAACAAGGAAGAGCTCTTCAAGGCGGTCATCACCGAGGCGATCGGCGGGCCGCTCGCCGAGGCCGCCGAGATGATCGGTCGCTTCGACGGCACGAGCGAGGATCTGCTGCGTGAACTCGTCGCCGGCTTCCGCGCCTTCGAGGAAAGCCCCGCGGGTGGCGTCGTCAAACTGATCCTGGCCGAGGCCGGCAACTTCCCCGACGTCGCCCGCTTCTTCTGCACCCACTTCGACCTCCGGGGCCGCGAGCTCTTCGCCCATGCACTGCGACGCGGCGTGCAACGCAAGGAATTCGGGCCGATCGCCGATATCGAGACGACCGCGGTCATCCTCGTGCAGCCGCTCGCCATGTTCTCCGTCTGGAAACGATCGCTCGCCCCCTTCGATACGCCAAATCGGCTGACCAGCGACCAATTCTACGCAGCCTACCTCGACTTCATCTTCAAAGGGCTCCGGCCATGACTACCCGCCGCACCATCATCATCGTCGCCACTGTCGCAACTGTCGCCCTGGCGGCCGGCGGCTTTGCCTGGAAAAACGGCCGCGGCGTGTCGGCCCAAATCGCGGGAGCCGCCCAGACCGGCAAGCCGGCCGGCCAAGTCATCGAACTGATCCCGGTCGAGCTCCATACGATCAGCCCGCGGGGCCTCGTCGATACCGTGCGCTTCACTGGCACGACGCAGCCAGTCGACCAGACGATCGTGAAGGCGCGCGTCCCAGGCCGCCTTGCCGAAGTCCTGGTCCGCGAAGGCGACAAGGTGACCAAGGGGCAGGTGCTGGCCCGCTTCGAAGAGGCCGAGCTCCAATCCAAGGTCAACGAGCGTCGCTCGGCCCTCGATGCCGCCCGCGCCGACGCCCGCTGGACGTCGCGCGACCGCTCGGACAAGGAGTCGCTCGCCTCACGCAACATCGTCTCGCAGTCCGCCGCCGACCTCGCGCGCGCGACGGCCGAGAACAGGTCTTCCATGGTTTCCGTCGCCGAGGCCCAGCTCGAAGTGGCCATGAGGAACCTCAACGACGCCCAGGTCGTGGCGCCGTTCGACGGCGTGGTCGGCGAGCGCCTCGCCAACCAGGGCGAGTCGTTGCCGGTCGACGGCAAGATCCTGGCGCTGCTCGACACCAGCCATGTCGAGATCGCGGCCCAGATGCCGGCCGCCGATGTCGTGCGCCTGCGCGTCGACCAGCCCGCCACCGTCACGCTCGAAGGCTTTGGCGACCGCGTCTTCAACGGTCGCATCACGCGCATCAGCCCGACGACGCAGGCAGGCTCGCGCTCGATCCCGGTCTATGTCGTGATCGTCGACCGGCACGAGGCCCTGCGCGGCGGCCTATTCGCCATGGGCATCGTCAACGTCCAGGAAAAGAGCCATGCGCTGGCGGTGCCGGCGTCGGCGATGCGCAAGGACGACCAGGGAGACTTCGTCCTCGCCATCGAGAACGGCGTCCTGGTGCGCAAGCCGGTGGGCGCGGTACGCACCTGGTCGCGCGGCGAGCTGGTCGAGGTGAAGGGCCTCGAAACGGGCATGCAGATCGTCTCCGCTCCCCTGCCCGGCCTCAAGGCGGGACAGAGGGTCAAGGTCGTCGAGACCAAGTAGGCAGCTGGCGATGAAGCTCACCCAGATCGCCGTCGATAACCCGGTCTTCGCCACCATGATGATGGTGGCGTTGCTGGTGATGGGCCTTTTCTCCTACCGCCAGCTCGGCGTCGACCAGTTCCCCAATGTCGACTTCCCGATCGTCGTGGTCACCACGGAGTATCCCGGCGCCTCGCCCGAGACCGTCGAGACCGAGATCAGCCGCAAGATCGAGGAATCGGTCAACGCCATCGCCGGCCTGAAGACGCTGACCTCGCGCTCGCTGGAAGGCCGCTCGATCGTCGTCGCCGAGTTCGATCTTTCGGTGCAGTCGTCGCACGCCCTGCAGGACGTGCGCGAGAAGGTCCAGCAGGTCCGCGCCGCCTTCCGGCCGGAGATCAAGGAGCCGCTGATCCAGCGCTTCAATCCCGACGACCAGCCGATCGTGTCGATCGCCGTGCGCTCCGACATCCGCTCGGTGCGCGACCTGACGACACTCGCCGACCAGCTCATCGTCAAGCGACTGCAGACGGTGCGCGACGTCGGCCGCGCCACCATCGCCGGCGGCGTCAAGCGCCAGATCAACATCGAGCTCGATCCCGGCCGCATGCATTCGCTGCGGGTCGGCGTCAACGACATCATGCGGGCGATTCGCGATGAAAATCAGAATTTCCCGGCCGGCAACGTCGCCCGCGGCAACGACGACCGTATCATCGAGGTCACCGGCCGCGTCGCCGAGCCCGGCAACTTCGCCGACCTGATCGTGGCCCGCCGCGGCCTCGCCCCCGTCTACCTGCGGCAGGTCGCGACCGTGGTCGACGGCCAGCAGGAGCTGGAGAGCATCGCCACCCAGAATGGCGAACGGGCGCTGGCCATCGACGTGGTCAAGACGCAGGGCGCGAACACCATCGAGGTCGCCCGCGGCGTGCGCAGGGCCGTGGCCGAGCTTCAGGCCGCCGTTCCGCCCGATGTGAAGCTAGAGATCGTGCGCGACAGCTCGCGCGGCATCCAGAATTCCGTCAGCAACGTGCAGCAGACGATGGTCGAGGGCGGCCTGCTCACCATCGCCATCGTGTTCCTGTTCCTGCACTCCTGGCGCAGCACGGTGATCACCGGCCTGGCACTGCCGATTTCCGTGTTCGGCGCCTTCATGGTGATGGCGGCGTTCGGCTTCACGCTGAACGTGCTCACCTTGATGGCGCTCAGCCTTGCCATCGGCATCCTGATCGACGACGCCATCGTGGTGCGCGAGAACATCATGCGTCATATCGGCTTCGGCAAGACGCATCGCCAGGCCGCCATCGACGGCACCAACGAGATCGGGCTGGCGGTGCTGGCGACGACCTTCTGCATCGTGGCCGTGTTCCTGCCCGTGGCTTTCATGGGCGGCATCATCGGCCGCTTTTTCTTCCAGTTCGGTGTCATGGTCTCGGCGGCGGTGCTGATCTCGCTGTTCGTGTCGTTCACACTCGACCCGATGTTGTCGGCCATTTGGTACGACCCGCAGGCGCACGGCAACGGCCGCTTCGCCCGTATCGTGAATGGGGCCCAAGACCGCGCCAATGGCGTCTACAGATCGGTTCTTGGATGGTCTCTGCGCTGGCCCAAGATCATACTTCTGATCGCGCTCGGCACCTTCCTCGGCAGCTTCACCCTGCCGAAATACATCGGCTTCGAGTTCGTGCCCCAGGCCGACCTCGGCGAGCAGGTCGTGAGCATCGAAACCCCGATCGGCTCGTCGCTCGAATACACGACGGCCAAGCTCAACCAGGTCGACGCCGCGGTGCGCGAATTCCCCGAGGTCGCGTACACCTACGGCACGGTCAACACCGGCTATGCCAACGGCAAGAACCAGGCGAGCCTTTATCTCCGCCTAAAGCCCATCAAGGACCGCAAGCGCTCGCCCGAGCAGCTCGCCCAGCCGATCCGCGAGCGGCTGGCCGGCATCCCCGGCGTCCTCGTGTCGATCAACATTCCCGGCGGCCCCGGCGGCGGTGTGCAGAAGCAGCTCCAGCTCTCGCTGCAGGGGCCCGACACCGCTGTCCTCGACGCGCTGTCGCAGGAAGTGATGCGCCGCGCCGCGGCCATTCCGGGCATGGTCGATCTCGACCGCAACCTGAAAGGCGCCAAGCCCGTGCTGTCGGTGCGGCTCCGCCGCGACGCCGCCTCCGATCTTGGCCTGGGCTCCGCCCAGGTCGCGCAGTCGCTGCGGCCGCTGTTCGCCGGCGACGAGACCAGCCTGTGGCGGGCCCCTGATGGCGAGAACTACCTCGTCATGGTCCGCCTGCCGGTCGACGAGCGTACCGGCGTCGCCGACCTGCAGCGCATCTGGTTCACCGCCGGCATCGAGCCGAACGGCCTGCCGCGCATGGTGCACATCGCCCAGATCGCCGACATCATCGACGATGTCGGCGCCTCGCAGATCAACCGCCGCGACCTCAACCGCGAGGTCCAGATCACAGCCAACGTCTCGGGGCGATCCACCGGCGAGGTCAGCAGCGACCTGCAGAAGATCCTGGCCGAGACCAAGCTGCCCTCGGGCTACCGCTTCGTCTTCGGCGGCTCGACCAAGGACATGGCCGAAAGTGCTGCCTATGCCGGCCAGGCGCTGCTGCTCGCAATCATCCTGATCTACCTGATCCTGGCTTCGCAGTTCGGCAGTTTCCTACAGCCAGTGGCCATCATGATGTCGCTGCCGATGTCGCTGATCGGCGTTTTCCTGGGACTGCTGATCGCCGGCACGACGCTCAACATCTTCAGCGCCATCGGCTTCATCATGTTGATGGGCCTGGTCACCAAGAACGCCATCCTGCTGGTCGATTTCTTCAACCAGGCGCGGGCCCGCGGCACGCCGGTCAACGAGGCCCTGCTCGAGGCCGGCACCATCCGGCTGAGGCCCATCCTGATGACCACGCTCGCCATGGTGTTCGGCATGATGCCGCTGGCGCTCGGCCTCGGCGAAGGCGCCAGCCAGCGCGCGCCGATGGCGCATGCGGTGATCGGTGGCCTGATCAGCTCGACCCTCCTCACCCTGGTCGTGGTGCCGGTCATGCTGATCTACATCGAGCGGGTCGGCGCCTGGACCAGGAAGCATTTCAGCCGATCCGCCGACGACGTCGCGCGAACGCACAAACCTGCCGAGTAATCGGCGGGGGTTGTTTTCAGCTCGTCCTGGCACGAATCGCGCTATGCTCGACCCATGCCCGATGACTCCCCGACGATTGGTCTGCGTGTCGTCGACACGCTCGGCGCGGTCGATCCCCTGCAATGGGATGCCTGCGCCTTGGCGCCGGGCTCGGGCGGCAATCCGTTCCTGAGCTACCGCTTCCTGAAGGCCCTGGAGGAGTCGAAGTCGGTCGGCCGGCGCACCGGCTGGCAGCCGCAATACCTGCTGGCGGAAGATCACGCCGGTGGGCTGCTGGGCGCGGTACCGCTCTACGTAAAAGGCCACTCGCAAGGCGAGTATATCTTCGATCACGGATGGGCGCAGGCTTTCGAGCGCGCCGGCGGCCGCTACTACCCCAAGCTTCAGGCCGCGATCCCCTTCACGCCAGTGCCCGGACCGCGCCTGTTCGCTCGGCCAGGGCCCCTCGCCGACGGGGTGCGCGACGCAATGATCGAGATGCTGGCCAAGATCGCCGGCGACAACGGCATCAGCTCGGTCCACGTCACCTTCTGCACCGAAGAGGAGTGGAAGCGCTTCGGCGAGCACGGCTGGCTGCTGCGGCTGGGCCAGCAATTCCACTGGCGCAACGAAGGCTACAAGAGCTTCGACGATTTCCTGGCGGCGCTGTCCTCACGCAAGCGCAAGTCCATCCGCAAGGAGCGCGAAGCGGTGCGCCGCGAGGGCCTCACCATCCACGCACTGAGCGGCGACGACATCAAGCCCGAGCACTGGGATGCCTTTTATGCCTTCTACATGGACACCGGCGGGCGCAAGTGGGGCACGCCCTACCTGACGCGCGCCTTCTTCGATGTCCTGGGAAGCACCATGGCCGACAAGGTCGTGCTGGTTATGGCCGAGGCCGATGGCCGGCCGGTCGGCGGCGCGCTCAATCTCAAGGGCAACGACACGCTCTACGGCCGCTACTGGGGCTGCCTGGAAAGCCACGCCTTCCTGCATTTCGAGGCCTGCTATTATCAGGCGATCGACTACGCCATCGCGCACGGAATGCAGCGGGTCGAAGCCGGCGCCCAGGGCGACCACAAGATCCAGCGCGGCTATCTCCCGGTGCCGACCTACTCGGCGCACTGGATCCCCGATGCGAGCTTCCGCCGCGCCGTCGCCGACTACCTCAGCCGCGAAAGGCCGGCGGTCGAGCAGGAGATCGAAGGGTTGATGCAGTTCTCGCCGTTCAAGAAGGAGAACGAGTAGCCGTCACTTCTTGTCGACCATGAGGACGCCGAGAAAAAAGATCACGAAGAAGACCAGCTGCTCCGTCATCCCCAACGGCGCCTGCCAGCCGATCTTGTCGACGATGAAGAGGGCCACCCAGAACACCGCGGTGGCGAGCACCGCAGCGCGAAAGGCGACCCAGAGCGGCCGGAAAGCGCTCACTCAGCCAGCACCGGTTCCTGGCTGGCCGGCGGCAGCTCCCCACGCTCGGGCGGCAGGAACTCGAAGACGAGCTTGGCGGCATCGCCCTCACCTTCGATGTCGACCCGCACCGTGCCACCCTTCGACAGCTTGCCGAACAGAACCTCCTCGGCCAGCGGCTTCTTGATGTGCTCCTGGATGAAGCGGCCGAGCGGCCGGGCGCCGAACGTCCTGTCGTAGCCCTTCTCGGCCAGCCAGCGGCGGGCGCCGTCGCTCAGTTCAATGAAGACCTTGCGGTCGGCTAGCTGGACCTCGAGCTCGGCCACGAACTTGTCGACGACGCGGCCCATCGATTCGGGGCCAAGGCTCGCGAACTTGACGATGGCGTCGAGCCGGTTACGGAACTCCGGCGCGAACATGCGGTTGATCGCATCGTCGTCCTCGTCGTGCCGCTGCTCGCGGCCGAAACCCAGCGCCGGCTTGGCGATGTCGGCGGCCCCGGCATTGGTCGTCATGCACAGGATGACATTGCGGAAATCCACCGTCCGGCCGTTGTGGTCGGTGAGCTTGCCGTAGTCCATGACCTGCAGCAGGACGTTGAAGACGTCGGGATGCGCCTTCTCGATCTCGTCGAACAGCACGACGCTGTGCGGATGCTGGTTGACCTTGTCGGTCAGCAGGCCGCCCTGGTCGAAGCCGACATAGCCTGGCGGCGCGCCGATCAGGCGGGAAACGCTGTGGCGCTCCATGTACTCCGACATGTCGAAGCGGATCAGCTCGAGGCCCAGCAGGCGCGCGAGCTGGCGGGTGACCTCGGTCTTGCCGACGCCGGTCGGACCGGCCAGCAGGTAGCTGCCGATCGGCTTCTCAGGCGCCCGAAGGCCGGCCCGCGCCAGCTTGATCGAGGCGGCGAGATGCTCGATCGCCTTGTCCTGACCGAACACCACGGTCTTGAGGTCGCGATCGATGTTGCGCAGCAGCTCGGCATCGTCCTTGCTGACGCTCTTGGGAGGGATGCGCGCGATCTTGGCGACAATCTCCTCGATGTCAGTCACCTCGATCGTCTTCTTGCGCTTGTCGGCCGCAACCAGCATCTGCGCGGCACCGACCTCGTCGATCACGTCGATCGCCTTGTCGGGCAGCTTGCGGTCGTGGATGTAGCGCGCCGACAACTCGACCGACGCCTTGATGGCATCGTCGGTGTAGGCGACGTTGTGATGCTTCTCGTAGACCGGCTTCAGCCCCCGCATGATGTCGATGGCATCCGAGACCGAAGGCTCGGCGACGTCGATCTTCTGGAAGCGGCGGACCAGGGCGCGGTCCTTCTCGAAGTGGTTACGGTATTCCTTGTAGGTCGTCGAGCCAATGCAGCGCAGTTCGCCCGACTGCAGTGACGGCTTCAGCAGGTTGGACGCATCCATCGAGCCGCCCGACGTGGCGCCGGCACCGATGATGGTGTGGATCTCGTCGATGAACAGCACCGAGTTGGGCTTCTTCTTGAGCTCGCTCAGCACCGCCTTCAACCGCTCCTCGAAGTCGCCGCGATAGCGCGTGCCCGCCAGCAGCGCGCCCATGTCGAGCGAGTAGATGATCGATTCACGCAGAACTTCCGGCACCTCGCCGTCGACGATCTTGCGCGCCAGGCCTTCGGCGATGGCGGTCTTGCCGACACCGGGTTCGCCGACATAGAGCGGGTTGTTCTTGGTGCGGCGGCACAGCACCTGGATGGTGCGCTCGACCTCGTACTCGCGCCCGATCAGCGGGTCGACCCGGCCCTCGCGTGCCTTCTGGTTGAGATCGACACAATAGGCGGCCAGGGCCTCGTTGCCCTGCTTGGCCGCGGCCTCGCCACCGCTCTCCTCCTCGGAGCCGCTGACTCGGCGGGTGCGGGCACGGCCCGGAACCTTGGCCTTGCCGTGGCTGATGTAGTCGACCGCGTCGAGCCGGGTCATGCCCTGGTTCTCGAGGAACGACACGGCGTGGCTGTCGCGCTCCGAGAACAGCGCGACCAGGACGTTGGCGCCCGTCACCTCGTTGCGGCCCGACGACTGGACGTGGACGGCGGCGCGCTGGACCACACGCTGGAAGCCGGCGGTCGGCAGCGGCTCGCTCGGCGACTGGGTGATGATGCCCTTGAGGCGGTTGTCGACGAAGGTCTCGAGATCGTGCCGCAGGCGGTCGATATCGACGCCGCACGACTTGAGGACGGGCATTGCGTCCTCGTCCTCCGTCATCGACAGGAGCAAGTGCTCCAACGTCGCGTATTCGTGCCGACGCTCGCCGGCGAGACCGAACGCGCGATGGAGCGACTTCTCGAGGTTCTTGGACAGCATGGACATCGGACCACCTCGACGGAAAAACGAACTACTCTTCTGCGAACTACTCTTTCTCCAAGGTGCACTGGAGAGGGTGCTGGTTTTTGCGGGCGTAATCCACCGTTTGCGTCACCTTCGTCTCGGCGATCTCGTAGGTGTAGACGCCGCAGATGCCGACGCCCTTCTGGTGGACGTGCAGCATGATCTGGGTCGCCTCGTCGCGCGTCTTCTGAAAGATGTGCTGCAACACATCGACGACGAACTCCATCGGCGTGTAGTCGTCGTTCAGCATCAACACCTTGTACATCGACGGCTTCTTGGTCCGCGTCCGGGTGAGCGTGAGCGCGCCGGTACGCCCGTCATTGTCGCCATTCCCGTCGTCCCGGCGCGGCGGTTGGCCACCCGGCGGATTGCCGCCCGGCGGCTCCTTGGGGCCGCCCAGCTTGGGGCCGCCCAGCTTGGGGCCGCCCAGCCGGTCGTCCTCGAGGCGCCATTCGCATGCGGTACGCGCAGAGACCATCGTCGGGTTCGAACTCCTGGTGAAGACGCCTTCCAATTATATAGGGAGCGCAAACGCTTTCGCTACCTCGGCCTCAGCCCATCCTTCCCCACCAC
>JBQTJT010000118.1:0-16618 GCA_052386855.1 Reyranella sp. | reverse complement strand
ATCGACCACGGCGCGCAGCGCCCGGCCGATCAGGCGCTGGATCTCCTGGGTGCGGCCCGACTGCTTGCCGCGGGCGGCCTCACGGTCCGTGCGGGTATGGGTCGAGCGCGGCAGCATGCCGTATTCGGCCGTGACCCAGCCGCGGCCTGAATTACGCAGGAACGGCGGCACTTTCTCGTCGACCGAGGCGGTGCAGAGAACATGGGTTTCGCCGAACTTCACCAGGCACGAGCCTTCGGCGTAGCGGGAGAAGCCCGGATCGAGGGAGATCGGGCGTAGCTGGTCGGGACTGCGGCCGGAAGGGCGCATTGGCTTCTCCTGATAAGGGCGGCCGGTGTAGCGCCCTGAAGGCCCTAAATCCAGCCATCCCGGCGGCTTTCCGCGCCGCTTCCCGGCCCGCTTCATTGACCGGACCCCTTGTACTACCTACATTTTTTTCATGGCGATCCACCGCATCGGTTCTCCCGGAGGGGTCCTCACGGACAGTCCCGCCGGCCAACGGCAGACGGCCTCCGTCGCCGAGCTGAACGACCGGGCGCGCGAGGTCCTGCGCCTGGTGGTCGAAAGCTATGTCGAGACGGGCGAGCCGGTGGGCAGCAGGGCGCTCACGCGCAAGCTCAGCGAGACGCTGTCGCCCGCCACCATCCGCAACATCATGGCCGACCTCCAGGACGTCGGGCTGCTCTATGCGCCGCATACATCGGCCGGCCGGTTGCCGACCGACGCCGGGCTAAAACTCTTCGTCAACGGCCTGCTCGAGGTCGGCAACATTTCCGAGGAAGAGCGCAGCAGCATCGAGGCGCGCTGCGCCACCGTCGGCCGCAGCGTCACGGAGGCGCTGGAGCAGGCAACGACCTTGCTGTCGGGCCTGTCGCGCTGCGCGGGCCTGGTGATGGCGCCCAAGACCGAGCAGCCGCTGAAGCACATCGAGTTCGTCAATCTCGGCCCCGGCCGCGCGCTGGTCGTGACGGTGACGCAGTCGGGCCATGTCGAGAACCGTGTCATCGACACGCCGCTGGGCATGCCGCCGTCGGCGCTAGTCGAGGCCACCAATTATCTCAATGCGCGCCTGATGGGCCGCACCTTCGAGGATGCGCGCCGTCTCATCCTGGAAGACCTGAAGCTGCAGCGCGCCGAACTGAACGATCTCACCGCGCGGGTGATCGAGTCGGGCCTCGCGACCTGGGCCGGCGAGCCGGGCAGCGCGTTGATCGTGCGCGGCCAGGCGCGGCTCCTCGAAGACATCACCGCCATCGCCGACCTGGAGCGCGTGCGCACGCTGTTCGACGCGCTCGAACGCGGCGAGGGCTTCGTGCGCCTGCTGGAACTTTCCAACACGGCCACGGGCGTGCAGATCTTCATCGGCTCCGACAATCCGCTGTTCGCCAACACCGGCTGCTCGATGGTGGTGGCGCCGTTCCGCGATTCGCAGGAACGCATCCTGGGCGCCATCGGCGTCATCGGCCCGACGCGCTTGAACTACGCCCGCATCATCCCGCTGGTCGACTATACCGCGCGTGCCATCGGGCGCGTCGTGGGCTAGCCACGCTCACCAGTCGGCTTCGTCGAAATCTTCCAGCGCTTTTGCGTCGGCCCCAGGCGCCTTTGCTGCCTCGTTGGCCGGCAGGGTTAAAACCCTGAGCCGCGTCTCGCGGTCGATCAGCGGCACCAGCTCCATCAGGTCGGCCTGCGAGAAGGCCACGCAGCCCTTGGTCGGCGCATAATCCTCGCGCGCGACGTGGAGGAAGATGGCGCTGCCCCATTCACCCTCGGGTGGGTCGTCGTTGTAGCCGACCACGACCACGAGGTCGTAGAGCCCGTCCTCGCGCCACATCTTCTCGGCGCTCCAGTCGTTGGGCACATGGACCAGCCGGTTGTAGGTCGGCGAGCGCGGATCGTCGCACCAGCCGTCGTGCTCGGCGATCGGCCGGGCCGGCAGCGCATTCCTGGAAGAATTGGCCTTGGGCAACACCAGCCGGTCGTTGCGGAAGTAGATCCGGCGCAGCGGATATTCGCCGGCCGGTGTCGCCGCATCGCCCTCGACCTTGTCCTCGCGAATGCCGCCTTCACCCACCGTGCAGCGCCACTTCAAGGCGCCCAGCGTTGCCCACCCCATTGAGGTTTCGGCCGAATCCGTCTGCACGATCAGGATGTTCTCGTCGGTCATTGCCTAGCACTCCGGTGCCCTTCATAAAGGCACGCTTCTGAGGGAGAAAGCGATGGCTTATGTCGTGCCGCCGCCGGCCATCGTCGGCGTGCCGGTCAATGGGACCGGCGATCTGTTTCCGGTCCGCCGCATCTTCTGCGTCGGCCGCAATTATGCCGCCCATGCCCGCGAGATGGGCCACGATCCCGACCGCGAGCCGCCGTTCTTCTTCACCAAGCCGGCCGACGCCATCGTCATCTGCGCCGATCCCAAGAATCCGACCAAGGTCGCCTATCCGTCGGCCACCAAGAACCTGCACCACGAGATGGAGCTGGTGGTGGCGATGAAGTCGGGCGGCACCAACATCGCCATCGACAAGGCGCTCGATCACGTCTTCGGCTACGGCGCCGGCCTCGACATGACCCGCCGCGACCTGCAGAACCAAGCCAAGGACATGGGCCGGCCGTGGGACATGGGCAAGGGCTTCGACCAGTCCGCGCCGATCGGCGAGATCTACCCGGTGTCGAAGATCGGCCATCCGTCGAAGGGCACCATCCAGCTCGACGTCAACGGCAAGACCCGCCAGAAGTCGGATCTCAACGCGCTGATCTGGAGCGTGCCGGAGACGATTTCGTATCTCTCCGGCCTGGTGGCGCTGGCCGCCGGCGACCTGATCTACACCGGCACGCCCGACGGCGTGGCGGCGGTGGTCAAGGGCGACACGCTGGCCGGCTTCGTCGATGGCTGCGGGACAGTAACTTGTACTTTGGTGTGATCATCGGACCGCGGGCCTCCAGGCCCGCATTCTTGTCTTTTCTGCACCGTGCGGGCTTCCGCGCCTTCGCTGCGCTGCAGGCGCTGCCGCCCGCCGGCAGCTCTAGCGTAGCTAGAGCTGCTGAGCCCTAAAAGTATCGCACTTGCGGTAGTCGCCGCTGTCGAGACCGATGCGGAACCAGCGGGTGCGCTGCGCGCTGCTGCCGTGGGTAAAGCTGTCGGGCACGATGCGGCCCTGGGTCTGGCGCTGCAGCTTGTCGTCGCCGATCGCCGTCGCCGCCGCCATCGCCTGCTCGATGTCCTTGTCGTCGATCATCTTGCCGCCGCGCTGCTGGTCGGCGCGGTGGGCCCAGACGCCGGCGAAGCAATCGGCCTGCAGCTCGGTCCGTACCGACAGCGCGTTGCCGTCGCGCTTGCTCATGCGCTGGCGCATGTCCTGTACCTTGCCCGAGATGCCGAGCAGGTTCTGGACATGGTGGCCGATCTCGTGGGCGATGACATAGGCCTGCGGGAACTGGCCGGGCGCGCGGAAGCGGGCCGCCAGCTCGTCGAAGAAGCCGAGGTCGAGGTAGACGCGCTGGTCGGCCGGACAATAGAACGGCCCCATCGCGGCCTGGCCGACGCCGCACTCGGTCCGCGTGGCATCGCGGAACAGCACCAGCCGGGGCTCGCGGTAGACCTTGCCCATGTCGCGGAAGATGTCGGTCCACACGGTCTCGGTGCTCTTCAGCACGCGCGCCACGAACTGCGCCTCGGGATCGGCCGCGGGCCGCTGGGCGGGACGGCTGGCCGACGACGAGGGTCCGGATGATTGAGGTGCAGAGGTTTGGGTCGGGGGCCCGCCGCCGGTCATGCCGCCCAGGATCTCCCCCGGATCGGCGCCGAACAGCAGCGCCACCACGATGAAGCCGATCACCCCCAGGCCGCCGGTGAACGCACCGCCGCCACCTCCGCCGCCGCCCATCGGGATCGGGAAACCGCCGCCGCCGAAACCGCCGCCACCGCCGCTGTCGTCGCGACGGTCCTCGATGTTGCTGCTCTCGTCGCCGTCCATCTGCATGGTGAGGCCTCCACCGCCTTGGCCTATAGTGCGTATCCCCTATAGTACGTATCGATGAGCCTGACGGTCGCCACCTGGAATATCAACTCGGTCCGCCTGCGGATCGGCAACGTCGAACGGTACCTGCGGTTGCGCAAGCCGGATGTCCTCTGCCTGCAGGAGACCAAATGTCCTGACGAGTTCTTCCCGCACCAGGCGTTCGAGGCGCTGGGCTACACGCATCGCCTCGTCCAGGGGATGAAGGCCTACAATGGCGTGGCCATCGTCTCGAAGGTGCCGTTCACCGCCACCACCATCCACCATCGCTGCGGCAAGGAGGATTGCCGCCATATCGAGGCGGCGCTCGATGTCGGCTCCGATCCCATCCTGCTCGACAATCTCTACATCCCGGCCGGCGGCGACATTCCCGATGTTGCCCAAAACGTGAAGTTCGCGCACAAGCTCGATTTCTATCGCGAGATGGCCAAGTGGTTCACCGAGCACAAGCCGCGCCCACGCGCCCGTAAGGGCCTGCGTCGCATCGCCGTCGGCGACCTCAACGTGGCGCCGCTCGAACACGACGTGTGGAACCACAAGCAGCTGCTCAAGATCGTGTCGCACACGCCGGTCGAGGTCGACCTGTTCGGCCAGATGCAGGCGTCGCTCGACTGGATCGACGTGCCGCGCCGTTTCGTGGCCGCCGACAAGAAGCTCTATTCATGGTGGAGCTACCGCAACAACGACTGGCGGACCTCCAACCGCGGCCGCCGGCTCGACCATATCCTCGCCACGCCGGCGCTGTCGGGGGCGATCAGCGGCTATCGCATCGACGACGACCTGCGTGACTGGGAGAAGGCGTCGGACCATGTGCCGGTGCTGGCGACATTCGACGTCTGAGGGGAGGATAAAATGCAAATTCTCGGTATCATTCTGATCGGCCTGGTTGTCGGTCTGATCGCGCGCTTCCTGACCCCCGGCCCCAACCCGCGCGGCATCATTGTCACCATCGTGATCGGCATCGTGGGCGCGGTGATCGCCACTTACGGCGGCCAGGCACTCGGCCTCTACCAGATCGGCCAGACCGCGGGCTTCATCGGGTCGGTGGTGGGTGCCGTCGTGCTGCTGATCCTGCTGCGGCTCTTCGGTCGCTGAAGCCCGGCCGCTAACTCACGCGATAGAGAAAATAGCGGTCCTTGGGCACGCCGGCTGGTTCAGGCAGGCGCTGCCAGCGCGGCACGTCGAGCGACTGGTTGGCGAGGATGTAGCCGCCCGATCCCGCCAGCGCGTCGAGCGCCGGGCCGAGCCAGGCGCCCATTGCCATGTTGGCCGCATGGTCGCCGGTGCCGAGATCGGTGTGGATCAGCGCCGCCGAAGCGCCCAGCTCCCGCGCGGCGCGCGGCAGTGCGTCCCGTGCTTCGCCCAGGAACAGCCGGTCCTGCGGTGGAATGCAGTCGGGATGGGCCGCCACCTGGCGCTCGAAGACGTAGATGTCGCGGCGCGGGAAGAGGTCGCGCAGGTGATCGTAGGTGCGGCCGTTGCCGAGGCCGATCTCGAGGATCGGACCGTCCAGCCGGTCGACCGCGGACTTCAGGAAATTCAGGCAGTCGCGCTGCGCCTGCATGCGCGCGATGAAACTGTCGAGACGGCTCATGCAGCAGTCAGGCGGCCCGGGTGGCGGCGCGCAGCTTCTCGTTGGTGTCCTCGAGGCGATGCGCCAGCTCGCGCATGATCTCGACCGCCATCTGCGGAAACTCCGCGACCAGGCGATAGAACATGTCCTTGGTGATCTTGAGCGTGGCCAGCGGCTCCTTGGCTTTGATCGTGGCGGTACGCGGCACGTCGCACAGGATGGCGATCTCACCGAAGAAGCTGTTCTTCTTCATCTCGGCCACGGCGATCTGGCCGCCCGCCGTATCGATCAGCACGTCGGCAGTGCCGCCCAGGATGACGTACATCGTGTCGCCGGGATCGCCCTGATGGCAGACCTCCTGGCCGACGGCAAAGTTCACGCGTTCGCTGGTGAAGGCCAGCAGTTTCAGCTTGGCCTGCTCGATCTTGGAGAAGATCGGCACCAGCTTGAGCAGCTCGACTTCTTCGTTGAGGTTCATCGCGTCCTCCTGGTTACCGTTACGCCGACGCCATCAACTCGGTGTAGAGCCCGCCGCGCGCCGCCAGATCGGCGGGCGCGCCCTGCGAGGTGATACGTCCGGCCTGCATGACCACGATCTGCTCGAACGGCTCGGCCTGCGCCGGACGGTTGGCGATCCACACTACGCCGCGCTTCTCCGCCGTCGCGATCGCGAGAATGTTGTCGCGGATGCGGTCCTGCGTGCGGCCATCGAACATGGCGACGGCCTCGTTGACGATCAAGAGCTGCGGCCGCTTGATCAGGGCGCGGGCGATGCCGAGCTTCTGGCGCTGGGTCGCCGGCAGGCGCTTGCCGGCAACACCGACATTGTACTCCAGGCCGACCTCGATGGCCTGGTCGCGCAGCCCGAGCTCGTTCAGCACCTCGGAGATCAGCGTGCCGATGCGCTCGCCGGCCTGCGCCTGACCGTAGATCAGTCGGCCGAACAGGATGTTGTCCTGCAGGGTGGCGGCGCTGTTGTAGCGCTCGAAATCGTAGAACTCGACGCTGTCGCGCAGCTCGGCCGGCAGGCCCTCGGCGAAGGCATGCCGGGCCGCCAGGATGCGGCCTTCCATCTCGGCGTCGATCAGGCCGAGACGATGGCGGGCCTCGATGTAGCGGAACGGCAAGGTCATCAGGCGCCGCCGGTCGGCCTCGGGCACGGCCTCGATACCCTTGCCGCCCAGCCGTTGCAGCAGCAGCCGCACGTTGGGCAGCTCATCGGCCGAGATGAAGCTGTACTGCTCGAACAGCGGATTGTCGGGCGACAGGCCGGAGAACAGCTCGACCATGGTCTCGGCGATGCTGAGGCCCATGCGTTGCAGGTCGAGGTTGAGGCCGGTCGCCTGCAGCACCGATTGCACGTAGGGCTCGGCCGCGATGTTGTCGCCGTCGAACTGCTTGCCGAGCGGCGTGCCGAACAGCAGGTTCTCGGCCACCGACAGGTTCTTGTTGTAGAGATCGCCGTTGAACGGCTCGACGAGGCCGGCGTAGTCCGCGTTCTGCAGGCGGCCGTGCAGCGTGTGGCGCGCCTTCAGGATCTTCTCGGCGAGATCGGGCCGCTGCGTGGCGTCGATGGTGCCGCGCAGGCCCAGCGAATAGATGTCCTCGTCGATCTCGACCTGACGCAGGACGTCGACCATGCGCGGCAGCAGGTCGCCTGGGCCGGTGGCGCCGGCCAGCTCGTAGTCGATCCAGTCGGCATTGGGATCGAACGGCGGGTTGCCGGAGCGCTCCGATTCCTTCCAGAACGCCTCGCGTATCGCACGCGTCGCGTCGTCGTAGGCGGCCGGCGTGACCGGGCGGAACTTCAGGCCGAACAGCAGGTTGTCGCGGACCGACAGTGGAAACAGGTAGGTGTCCTGGCCGATGTAGGCGGTGCGGGCGCCCAGCAGGTACTCGGGCACCTGGAAGAAGTCCTTGCCGTCGAGCCGGACCGAGCCGCCGGTCGGCAACACCAGGCGGGCCAGCATCTGGCCCAGCACATCCTTGCCCGAGCCCGCGCTGCCGATCACCGCCAGCCGCGTCGCGGTCGGCACGGCAAGCGTGACGCTGTCGAGGAGCTTCACCCGCCCATCCTCGGAGAAGGTGACGCCGGCCAGCGCCAGCTCGGCGCCGAGCGGTGGCGGCGGACCGTCGGGGATGGCCTGCAGTTCCGGCGGCATCATGCCCTCGGGCTGGAACTGGTCGATCACCTGCTCGTACTTGATCTGCACGTCCTGGCGCTGCTGATCCCAGTCGATCAGCTCCTTGATCGGCGACGGCAGATCCTTGTAGGCGAGCAGGACACCGACCACGGCGCCGACATCCATCTGGCCGGTGATCGCGAAGTAGCCGCCGATCAGGTAGATCGCGAACGGCGTCGCCTGCGACAGGAAATTGTTCCAGAACTTGGCGACGAACTTCTTCTGATAGAGGTCGAAGCGGATTTTGAAGATGCGGCCCAGCCGCTCGGAGATGTCGGCGCGCTCGTAGTTGGCGGCGCCATGGACATGGATTTCGTGGACGCCGTCGGCAGTCTCGGCGATGCGGCCGGCGAGCAGCCGGGCCGAGAGCTGGCGTTGCCGGCCGAGCACCAGCACCGGCTTGCGCAGCCGCGGGATGATTGCCATCTGCACGCCCAGCAGCACGATGACGACGATGCCGAGCAGCCAGTTCTGCAGCATGATGAAGATGATGGCCGTCAGCGCCTGGCCGCCCAGGAACATCGGCGCCACGAAGGCGTCGCCGATGAAGCCGCCCAGCGGCTCGACCTCGTCCTTCACCATGGTGGCGAGTTCGGCCTGCTTGACCTTGCGGAAATGGGCCGGTGGGAACCGCAGGATGCGGTCGTAGAGTTCGTAACGCAGGCGGCGCAGCATGCGCTCGCCCATGCGGCCCTTCTGGGTGTTGATCGTCTTCTTGAACTGCCCGTTCACCACGACGGCGCCCAGGAAGACGAAGCTCATGACCACGAGGTACTGGAGCTGGTCGACCTGGAAGCCGTCGAAGAAGCGGATCACCTTGCCGGGCAGGATGGCCGAGAGGTCGAGCTCCCAGACCAGGAACGGGATGGTCTTGCTCTCTTTGAAGGCGTTGCCCTGGATGCCGTTGTTGATCACCGACTTCGGCACGGTGAGCGACAGGAAGTAGAAGAGCTGCGCCAGCACCACGAGGCCCAGGATCACGAGCTGCTCGGGCCGGCTGTGCCGCCAGATATAGGTGAACAGATTGCGTTGCATCGAATCCTGTGCGGCAGCGGCCCGGTTCTGGCTCCCCGTCCGGTATATTCGATCAGCCCCTTGATTACATTCGATTTTTCGTGTCAGAGGGGCCCGATTTCACGCCACAGCGCGGCTGTGGCATAGTCCGCTGACATTCACCGGCCGAGGCAGGAGGCGCCACGGCCAGGGGGAGACGTGTCGCATGCCCGCCAGCAGCCGGTCCAAGCGTGTGCTGATCTACAGCCACGACTCCTTCGGCCTCGGCCATGTGAGTCGCTGCCGCACCATCGCCAATGCCCTCGTCGAGGCCGACGAGGCGGTCTCGGTCCTGATCCTGTCGGGCTCGCCGATGATCGGATCCTACGAATTCCACTCGGGCATCGACTTCGTACGCGTGCCCGGCGTGGTCAAGCAGCTGAGCGGCGAGTACGACTCCGCCAACCTCCGGGTCGGCGTCGAGCACACGATGGAGATGCGGACCCGCATCATTCGCGACACCGCCGACATCTTTCGTCCCGACCTCTTCATCGTCGACAAGGAGCCGCTCGGCCTGCGTGGCGAGGTCGGCCCGGCACTGCATCTGCTCAAGGAGCGCGGCACGCCGCTGGTCCTCGGCCTGCGCGACGTCATGGACGATCCTGCGGCGCTCGCCCAGGAGTGGGAGCGCAAGAAGATCGTGCCGGCGTTGCGCGACCTCTACGACGAGATCTGGATCTACGGCCTGCCGCAGATCAACAAGCCGCTCACCGGCATCGATGTGCCGCCGTCGGTGCGGCACAAGACGGTCTACACCGGCTACCTGCACCGCGAGCTGCCGCTGCACGCCGACATTCCGCACGAGATCGAGGAGATCGACTGCCCGTTCATCCTGGTCACGTCAGGCGGCGGCGGCGACGGCGAGGACCTGGTCGACTGGGTGCTCGCGGCCTACGAGCACGATCCGAACATTCCCTACGGCGCGGTCATCGTCTTCGGCCCGTTCATGTCGGCCACCGCGCGCGAGTCCTTCAAGGACCGCGCCGCGAAGTTCAAGAACATCCGCACCCTCACCTTCACCAACAATCTCGGCGCGCTGATGCAACGCGCGGCGGGTGTGGTCGCCATGGGCGGCTACAACACGTTCTGCGAGATCCTGTCGTTCGACAAGCGGGCGATCATCGTGCCGCGCACCAAGCCGCGGCTGGAGCAGTTCATCCGTGCCCGCGCTGCGCGCAACATCGGCCTGATCGAGATGCTCGATGCCGATGGCGAAAAAGGCCGCGATCCGCAGGCCATGGCGACGGCGTTGCGCCAGTTGCCGCAGCAGGGGTTGCCGAGCGACGTCGTGGTGCCCGGCCTGCTCGATGGCCTGGGCAATGTCTGGCGCCTCGTCGCCAAGCAGCTCATGAACCCGCACCGTGGCCCGGCCCGGCTCGAGGCCGAGGAAGCCGCCGATCCGAGGGATGCCGGCGATTCGTCCGTCGTCCCGCCCGCGCGCGCCAGGACCTAAGCACCGGCTGTTCATGTCCGTCGAAATTGGCGCGCGCGTCGCGGTCGTGCTGAAAGGCTGGCCGCGCCTTTCCGAGACCTTCATCGCCCAGGAGATCGCCGGCCTCGAGGCCTGCGGCGTGGCGCTGGAAATCTGGTCGCTGCGCCGGCCCACGGACAAGGCCCGCCATCCGGCGCACGATCGCGTCGCCGGCCGTGTCGTCTACCTGCCGGAATATCTCAAGGACGATCCGCGCCGCGTGTTCGAGGGCTGGCTGAAGGCCCGCCGCCTGCCGGGCTATGTGCTGGCGCGGCGGAAATTCCTGGCCGATCTCCGGCGCGATCCCACCGCCAACCGGATCAGGCGCTGGGGCCAGGCGCTGGTGCTGGCGGCCGAGCTCCCGGCCTCGATCGATCGGCTCTACGCCCATTTCCTGCACACGCCGGCCTCGGTCACGCGCTATGCCGCTTCCTTGCGCGGCTTGCCGTGGAGCGTGTCGGCGCATGCCAAGGACATCTGGACCAGCGCACCGTGGGAGGTGTCGGAGAAGCTCGAGGACGCCGCCTGGCTGGTGACCTGCACGAATGTCGGCTTGCAGCGGCTGAAGGAGCTGGCGCCGCACCCGGAGCGCCTGCGCCTCGCCTATCACGGCCTCGACTTCGCCCACCTGCCGCCGCCGCCGCCGGCACGGCCGCGGCGCGACGGCCGCGATGCTGCCGACCCCGTGGTCATCCTGTCGATCGGCCGCAAGGTCGAGAAGAAGGGCTATGACGATCTCCTGCAGGCGCTGGCGAAATTGCCGCCAGCGCTGCACTGGCGATTCGAGCATGTCGGCGCGGGCGAGCTTTCCGATACGTTGAAGGCACAAGCCGCGTCCCTCGCCATCGCCCAGCGCTGCACCTGGCACGGCGCGCAGCCGCAGAAGGCGGTGTTCGCCGCCCTGGCGCGCGCCGATCTGTTCGTGCTGGCCAGCAAGCGCGCGGCCGACGGCGACCAGGACGGGTTGCCGAACGTGCTGATGGAAGCCGCACACCAGGGCCTGCCGCTGGTCTCGACGCAGGCCGCCGCCATCGGCGAGTTCATCGAGGACGGCGTCAACGGGCTGCTGGTAGGGCCTGGCGCACCCGACGAATTGGCCCAAGCCCTGGCGCGTGCCGTCGGCGATCCCGAGCTGCGCGCGCGCCTCGCGGCGCGTGCCTCGGAGATCGTGCGCACGCGCTTTTCCTTCGACGCGGGTATCGACTGGATCGCCGGTGCGCTGGGCGGGCAGGGAATGGGCCAGCAACGCTCGTCCCAGAAACAAACGTTGGCGGCGCGCGCCGCGGAGTAGGTCCATGCGCGTGCTGCTGCACACGCCGCTCAAGCCACCGGACAGTCCCACGCCCTCGGGCGATCGCGAGATGGCGCGCGGGCTTGCGCGTCTGATGCGGCGGCTCGGCCATCGCGTCGTCATGCCGTCGCTCAGCCGCGTGGCGGCAGGCGTGCCATCGCCCGAGGCGCATCTCGCGCTGGAGCGGCGCGCGCGGGCACAGGCGGCGCGGCTGATCGCGCGCTGGCGGGCCTTGCCGGCCGGTCATCCCGAGCGCTTCGACGTCTGGTTCACCTATCACTGCTACTACCGCAAGCCCGACTGGCTGGGCCCTATCGTGAGTCACGCGCTGGGCATCCCCTATGTGCTGGTCGAGGCGAGCCACGCCGCCCGCCGCGCCCAGGGACCGACGCGCCTCGGCCATCGCGCCGTCGAGCGGGCGCTGGCCGCCGCCGACCTGGTGCTGACCGTCAATCCCCGCGACCTCGCCGGCGTGCGGGCGCGGCTGCGGCCCGGCGCGCGCCAGCTCCGCCTGCCGCCTTTCATTGATACGGCGCCCTTTCAAATCGCGCCGCAGGCGCCGAACGATCCGCCGGTCCTGCTCAGCGTCGGCATGATGCGTACGCGCGACAAACTCGAGTCCTACAAGGTGCTGGCCGAGGCCTTTGCGCTGCTGAAGGACAGGAAATGGCGCGCCGTGCTGGTGGGCGATGGGCCGGCGCGCGGCGAAGTCGAGGTGCTGATGGCGCCGTTCGGAGAACGCGTGCATTTCGCCGGGGCCCAGCCGCATGCCGATCTGCCGGCGCTCTATGCCAAGGCCGACCTTTACCTTTGGCCTGCGATCAACGAAGCCTATGGCATGGCCTTTCTGGAAGCCCAGTCGGCGGGCCTGCCCGTGGTGGCCGGACGCACCGGCGGTGTGCCCGCGGTGGTGGCCGATGGCGTCACCGGCCTGCTGACGCCGATCGGCGATGCCGCGGCCTTTGCCACCGCGGTGGCGCGGCTGCTCGACCGGCCGGCGGAGCGCGCGCGTCTGGCTTCAGCCGCTTCCGCCCGCGTGGCGGCCCATCACGACGAACGCGCAGCGACTCATGCGTTGGCCGCAGCGCTACGGACCCTCCGATGAGCAGCGTGCCCTTCGCCATCCTGCGTCACGCGCCGACCGAGTGGAACGCCCTGGGCCGTCTGCAAGGGCTTACCGACACCTGCCTCAGCCCCGAAGGTGAGGCGGCGGCGCGCAGTTGGCGACTGCCGGCGCCGGCCAACGGCTGGAAGCGGATATCCAGCCCGCTGCTGCGGGCGCGGCGCACGGCCGAGCTGGTGCAGCCCTCCGCCACCGTGACCGTCGATTCGGCGTTGTGCGAGATGAGTTTTGGCGCCTGGGAGGGCCGCACCCTGGCTGAGCTGCGGGCCGAGGGCGGCGCCACCTTCGCCGCCACCGAAGCGGCCGGGCTCGACTTCCAGCCGCCCGGCGGCGAGTCGCCCCGCATCGCGATGGCGCGCATCGGCCGCTGGACCGCGGATCTGGCGCACGGCGGCGAGCCCGCGGTCGCGGTGTCGCACAAGGCCGCGATCCGTGCCCTGCTGGCGTTGGCCACCGGCTGGAACATGCTGGGCCGGCCGCCGCACAAGCTCGACTGGTGCACGCTTCATTTCTTCGTCGCCCACGATGATGGCAGCGTCGCCATCGACCGTCTCAACGTGCCATTCGAACCCGGAGTGGGCGAGTCCGCAGCATGAGTGCGCGCGTCTTCTTCTATGTGCAGCATCTGCTGGGGATCGGCCACCTTCGCCGCGCGGCAACGCTGGCCCGCGCGCTGGCCTCAGGCGGTTTCGATGTGCTGTTGGTCTCGGGCGGCGCGCCGGTCGACGGCCTGCCGCTCCAAGGCGTGCGCTTCCATCAACTGCCGCCGCTGCGTGCTGTCGATCTCAGGCTGAAGGAGCTGTCCCAGCTCGACGGCACGCCGCTCGACGATGCGTTTCGTTCGAAGCGCATGCGTGCGCTGCTCGATCTGTTCGAGGCCGAGGCGCCGGACATCCTGCTGACCGAACAGTTTCCCTTTGGCCGTACACAGCTTCGCTTCGAGCTGATACCGCTCCTCGAGGCGGCGCAGGGCCGGCCGTCGGCGCCGTGGATCGTCTCTTCCATCCGCGACGTGCTCCGCCGCACGGCCTCGCCGGCGCGGGTCGACGAGATGGTCGCGACCTTCGAGGCCTTCGACGCGGTCCTGGTCCACGCCGATCCCGCACTGGTGCGGCTCGACGACAGTTTCCCCGCCTGGCCCGACATCCAGGATCGTGCGCTCTACACGGGCTACATCGCGGAGGCCGATCCGGCGCGTGCGCCGCAGGGGACGGCCGGTGCCGGCGAGGTGATCGTGTCGGTGGGCGGCGGTGCGGTCGGGGCGCCACTGCTGCGCGCCGCCATCGCCGCACGCCCGATGACGCCGCTGGCCGATCGCAAGTGGCGTCTGCTGGTGGGAGCGAACGTCCCGGCGACGGACCAGGCGGCGCTCCTGGAAGCGGCCAGTGCCGGAATCATCGTCGAGCCGGCGCGCGGCGACTTCCCGAGCCTGCTGCGCAACGCGGCGCTCTCGATTTCCCAGGCCGGCTACAACACCGTGGTCGAGACGCTCTGCCATGCCGATCGTGCCGTCCTGGTGCCGTTCGGCACGGCGCGCGAGACCGAACAGGCCGACCGTGCCCGCGTGCTGGTCGAGCGCGGCATGGTGGCAGCGGTGCCGCCCGATGCGCTGACCGCGGAGACGCTGGCCGCCGCCATCGGCAAGGCCTGGGCCAGCCCGTCGATTCGCAGCTTCCCGCCGGTCGACGCGCGGGGCGGGCCGGCGACCGTCGCGGCGCTGCAGCAAATGGTGGCGTCATGAGCAGCTGCCCGTCATGAGCAGCTGGAAGGCGCTCGACCAGGAACTCGGACACTGGCGCTCAGCCGGCCGCACCGCCGAACTGTGGTGGCGCGATGACGATGCCGCCGATACCGGCCCGGAACTCGACCGGCTGCTCGCCCTTCATCGCGAGAGCGCGATGCCGCTGGCGCTGGCCGTCGTGCCGGCACGCGCCACGACGGCTCTGGCTCAGCGCCTGGCCATCGAACCCGCGGTCGACCTGCTTCAGCACGGTTACGCGCACGTCAATCATGCGCCGGAGGGCGAGGGCAGGAAGATCGAGATCGGCCCGCACCGGCCGGCCATGATCGTGCTGGGCGAGCTCGGCACCGGCTGGCTGGCGCTGGAACGGTTGTTTGGCAATCGCCCGCTCAGTGTCATGGTGCCGCCTTGGAATCGCATCGCGCCGGCCCTGGTGCCGACCCTGCCCGAGATCGGCTTCACCGGCCTCTCGACCTTCGGCGGGCGGGCCCGCGCCCAGCCCGTGCGCGGTCTGCGCCAGGTCAATACCCATGTCGATCTGATCGATTGGAAGGGAGAACGCTGCTTTGCCGGCGAGGAGACCTGCCTGGGCGTGCTGGTGGCGTCGCTGGCCCGGTCGCGGACCGAAAGCGGCGAGCCAGTAGGGCTTCTCAGTCATCATCTTGCGATGGACGACGGGGCTTGGGATTTCCTAAGGTCGTTCTGGAAAAGAACAAGAGATATGCCGGATCTGTGCGTGCGCCCGGCGCACGCGCTGTTCGCGGCAAAGAATTCCGAGGGAGGGAAGGCGCGCGCGTGAGTACCGCCGAACTGCGCTATCCACGCCAGACGTTGTGGGCCGATTATATGCGGGCTGCCGCGGGCGCCCTGCTGTGCGGCGCGCCGCTGCTGCTGCTCGACGTCAATCGCTGGCTGGCCGGGCTTCTGATCGCGGGATTCCTGCTGTTCGCCCTGTTCCTGGGGCGCACGGCGCTCCGGCATCACACGCGCTACATCCTCGCGCCGGACACGCTCTGCGCCGACGGGCCGGCCGGCACGCTGGTGGAATGGGCGCGGCTCGACCGGATGAAGCTCAGCTATTTCTCGACCAAGCGCGACCGCTCCGACGGCTGGATGCAGCTCGGCATCGGCTCGACCGGCGGGCGCATGGTGAAGGTCGATTCCTCCCTGGAGGGCTTTCACGATATCGTCGAGCGGGCGGCACGTGCCGCCGAGGCCCGTGGCGTCGGGCTGAGCGAGGCGACGCGCGCCAATCTGAGGTCGATGGGAATTCCGGTGGCGGATCAGGAAGAATTGGCATGAGCGATCTGCTGCGCGTCGAGAAGCTGACGGTCGACTTCGGCGTTCACGAGGGAATCCTGCGGGCTGTCGACAATGTATCGTTCTCGATTCCTTCCGGCGGCACGCTGGCGCTGGTGGGCGAGTCGGGTTCGGGCAAGTCGGTGTGCAGCCAGGCGATCATGGGGCTGTTGCCGCGCACCGCCACGGTGTCTTCAGGCTCGATCCTGTTCAACGATCCGCGCGCGCCCATCAACGGTATTGGCGGCGGCGGCGGGATCGACATCGCCAAGCTCGACCGGACCGGCCCGGAAATCAGGCGCATCCGCGGCGGGCAGATTTCCATCATCTTCCAGGAGCCGATGACGTCGCTGTCGGCGCTGCACACGGTTGGCGACCAGATCGGCGAGGCCGTCGAGCTGCATGGCGGCGGCCGGTTCAGCGAGCTCCATTCGCTGGGCGACCAGATCGCCGAGGCGGCGCGCAGCAATCCCGGCCGCAAGCTCAGCCGCGCCGAGATCGACGAGCTGACGCGCGACATGCTGCGCATGGTGGGCTTTCCCGATCCCAAGCGCGCGCTCCGCACCTATCCGTTCGAGCTATCCGGCGGTCTGCGCCAGCGCGCCATGATCGCCATGGCGTTGGTCTGCCGGCCGGCGCTGTTGATCGCCGACGAGCCGACGACGGCACTCGACGTCACCATCCAGGCCCAGATCCTGCGCCTCATGAAGGATCTGCAGAAGGAACTGGGCATGGCGCTGTTGATGATCACCCACGATCTCGGGGTGGTCGCCAACGTCGCCGACGACGTGGTCGTGATGTATCGCGGCAAGGTGGTCGAATCGGGCGACCTGCACGACATCTTCCGCGACCCGCAGCATCCCTATCT
>JBQTJT010000117.1:0-21153 GCA_052386855.1 Reyranella sp. | reverse complement strand
TCGAGCCCGGCAGGAAGACGTGGGCGTAGTTGGCCGTCTCGTTCAGGAACAGGTCCTGCACCACCACGCATTCCATCGCCGCCAGCGCCTTCTTGACGTGGACGGTGTTGGGATCGGACTGGAGGATGTCCTCGCCCTGGACGTAGATGCCCCGGAAGCTGCCGTCGATCGCCGCATCGAACATATTGGGAATACGCAGGCCGGGCTCGTTGTCGAGCGGTACGCCCCACATCTTCTCGAACATGGTGCGCGTGGCGTCGTCGGAGATGTGGCGATAGCCGGTCAGCTCGTGCGGGAACGAGCCCATGTCACAGGCACCCTGGACATTGTTCTGGCCGCGTAGCGGGTTCACGCCGACGCCTTGGCGTCCAAGATTGCCGGTGGCCATTGCCAGATTGGCCAGCGCCATGACCGCCGTGGTGCCCTGGCTGTGCTCGGTGACGCCGAGCCCGTAGTAGATCGCGCCGTTGCCGCCGGTCGCGTAGAGGCGCGCCGCGCCGCGGATCGCCTCGGGCGACACGCCGGCCATCGGGCCCACCGTCTCCGGGCTGTTCTGCGGCTCCGACACGAAGCTCGCCCAATGCTCGAAGGCGCTGAGGTCGCAGAACTCGCGGACGAAGCGCTCGTCCACCAGGCCTTCGGTGACGATGGTGTGCGCCAGCGCGTTCAGGATCGCGGCATTGGTGCCCGGCCGCAGCGGCAGGTGATACTGCGCCTCGATATGCGGCATGCGCACGATGTCGGTGCGGCGAGGATCGATCACGATCAGCTTGGCGCCGGCACGCAGCCGCTTCTTCATGCGCGACGCGAAGACCGGGTGAGCGTCGGTCGGATTGGCACCGATGATCAGGATCACGTCGGCCTGGTCGACCGAATCGAAATCCTGCGTGCCGGCCGAGGTGCCGAAGGTGGCTTTCAGGCCATAGCCGGTCGGCGAATGGCAGACGCGGGCGCAGGTATCGACGTTGTTGTTGCCGAAGCCGCCGCGCACCAGCTTCTGCACCAGATACGTTTCCTCGTTGGTGCAGCGCGAAGAGGTGATGCCGCCGATCGCCAGCCGACCATGCTTACTCTGCAGCCGCTTGAATTCCGAGGCGACACGATCGATCGCGACGTCCCAGCTCACTTCGCGCCACGGCTGATCGATGCTCTCGCGGATCATCGGATTGAGGATGCGCTCCTTGTGGTTGGCGTAGCCCCAGGCGAAGCGGCCTTTTACGCAGGAATGGCCGTGGTTGGCCTTGCCCTCCTTGTAGGGAACCATGCGCACCAGTTCCTCGCCGCGCATCTCGGCCTTGAAGCTGCAGCCGACGCCGCAATAGGCGCAGGTGGTGACCACCGAATGCTCGGGCTGGCCGATATCGATCAGGGATTTCTCCGACAGGGTAGCGGTCGGGCAGGCCTGCACGCAGGCGCCGCAGGACACGCACTCGGAACTGAGGAAATTGTCGCCGAAAGCGCCGGCCGAGACCTTGGAGTCGAAGCCGCGGCCCTGGATGGTGAGCGCGAAGGTGCCCTGCACTTCCTCGCAGGCGCGCACGCAGCGCGAACAGACGATGCACTTGGAAGCATCGAAGGTGAAGTACGGGTTCGACTCGTCCTTCTCGAGCTCAAGATGGTTCTCGCCAGCGTAGCCGTAGCGCACGTCGCGCAGGCCGACGGCACCCGCCATGTCCTGCAGCTCGCAATCGCCGTTGGCGGCGCAGGTGAGGCAATCCAGCGGATGATCGGAGATGTAGAGTTCCATCACGCCCTTGCGGACCTGCTTCAGTCGCTCGGTCTGGGTCGACACGACCATGCCGGCGGCGACCGGCGTGGTGCACGACGCGGGCGTGCCGGCGCGGCCGGCGATCTCGACCAGGCAGAGCCGGCACGAGCCAAAGGCGTCGATGGAGTCGGTGGCGCAGAGCTTCGGCACCTGGATGCCGGCGTCCATGGCAGCCCGCATGATCGAGGTGCCGGCGGGGACGGTCACCTGGTTGCCGTCGATGGTGAGCTTGACCGTTTCGGCAGACTTGCTGACCGGCGTGCCGTAGTCGATTTCATGAACGAGAGACATGATGCTCTCCTCTCTATTCCGCCGCCGCCGCGAGGCGCGGGCGGGTGAAGTCCTCGGGGAAATGTTTGATGGCGCTCATGACCGGATAGGGCGTGAAGCCGCCCAGCGCGCAGAGCGAGCCGAATTTCAGCGTCTGGCAAAGGTCGGCGATCAGCGCCAGGTTGGCCTCGGGCCGGTCGCCGGCGATGATCTTGTCCATCGTCTCGGTGCCGCGCACCGAGCCGATGCGGCAGGGCGTGCACTTGCCGCAGGATTCGATGGCGCAGAACTCCAGCGCGAAGCGCGCTTGCCTCGCCATATCGACGCTGTCGTCGAACACCACGACGCCGCCATGCCCGATCAGCCCGTCGCGCGCGGTAAAAGCCTCGTAGTCGAACGGCGTATCGAACAGCGCGCGCGGGAAGTAGGCCCCCAGCGGCCCGCCGACCTGCACGGCGCGGGCCGGCCGGCCACTGGCCGTTCCGCCGCCGATGTCGTCGACGATCTCGCCCAGGGTGAGTCCGAACGCGGCCTCAAACAACCCGCCATGCTTGACGTTGCCGGCGAGCTGGATCGGCATGGTGCCGCGCGAGCGGCCCATGCCGAGATCGGCATAGTGCTTGGCTCCATCGGCCAGGATGGCGGGCACCGTGGCGAGCGAAATCAGATTGTTGATGACGGTCGGCTTGCCGAACAGGCCCTTGTGCGCCGGCAGCGGCGGCTTGGCGCGCACCTGGCCACGCTTGCCTTCGAGGCTTTCGAGCAACGAGGTCTCCTCGCCGCAGACATAGGCCCCGGCGCCGACGCGGATCTCGATGTCGAACTTCGCCCCGGCGCCCAGCAGGCCCTCGGCTTCGGCCAGCACGATGGCGCGTTCCATGACGCGGATGGCGTCGGGATACTCCGAGCGGATGTAGACGTAACCCTTGGTGGCGCCGACGGCGAAGCCCGCAATCGTCATGCCCTCGATCAGCAGGAAGGGATCGCCTTCCATGATCATGCGGTCGGCATAGGTGCCCGAGTCGCCCTCGTCGGCGTTGCAGACGATATACTTTCGGTCCGCGGTCGTGTCGGCAACGGTCTTCCACTTGATGCCGGTCGGGAAGCCCGCGCCGCCGCGGCCTCGCAGGCCCGATTTCGTGACCTCCTCGACCGTAGCGGCAGCACCCAGGCTCTTGGCGCGCTCGAGGCCGCGATAGCCGCCATGGGCGCGATAATCGGCAAGGGACAGCGGATCGACGATGCCGCAACGCGCGAAGGTGATCCGCGTCTGGCGCTTCAGGAAAGGAATATCCTCGGGCCGGCCGACGCACAGCGGATGGGCGGTACTGAATGGCGCGGCGCCCGCGAAGAGACCTGGAACGTCCTTGGCCGTCATCGGCCCGAAGGCAATGCGCCCGCCGGGCGTTTCGACCTCGATCATCGGCTCGAGCCAGAACAGGCCGCGCGAGCCGGTACGGATCACATCGACGGCAAGACCGAGGCGCTTGGCCTCATCGAGGAGGGCGGCGGCGACGCGATCGGCGCCAACCGCGCGGGCAGCGGCATCGCGCGGCACGAAGATCCGCGTCGTCATCGACCGGCCTCCCGCACGATGTCCTGCAGCGACGCAGCCGTCAGGCGCGCGACCGGCTCGCCATCGAGCATGGCCGAAGGCGCACAGGCGCAGAGACCCAGACAGTAGGTTGCCTCGACGGTGAGGTGGCCGTCCGGCGTGGTGTCACCCCACTCGAGGCCCAGCCGATCGAGGACCTCGCGCGCCAGGCGCTCGCCGTCCATCGACTGGCAGGCCTCGGCGCGGCAAATCTTCAGCACATGACGGCCCGCCGGCTGCTCGCGAAAGTCGTGATAGAAACTGACCACGCCATGGACCTCGGCGCGGGTGAGGTTGAGGGCGTCGGCAACGAGCCGCACGGCCGCCGGCGGAACGCAGCCGAAGACGGCCTGAAGGTCGTGGAGGATGGGCAGCATCGAGCCTTCCCGCCCGTCGTGCCGGCGGATGATCTCTCTGGCCTCGGCTTCGTCCCACGCGGCTGCCTTGGGCAAGCTCCGTCTCCCTGATATTGCGGGACAATCTGCCTGCGGCAGGCTTGGATCAATAAAGCTGTTGGGTGCTGCGATAGAACATATCTATCACTAAACACCATTTGGTCGTCTCCGGCACGAGATATACGCCAATATATTGATAATAAGCCGCTTTTTAGCGCAGAGTCTCGGCCAGCAGCTTGGCTTCCGCCACCAGGGCGGCGGCCATGGGCGGCATGGGTTCGCGGTCCGGGACCACAAGTCCGATGGCGTGAACCGCCTCCGGCTCGACGATGGGGATCGAGCGCAGGTGCTCCGTCAGGCCGAGCGTGTCGGCAAGTTTCTCCGGCATCACGCTCGCCCAGCGACCTGTTCGCACATGCGAGAACAGCACGATCATCGAGTTCGATTCGAGCGTGGGATCGGGCACGCCACCGCCGGCCTCGCGCAAAAGCTGGTCGATGATGCGTCGGTTCTGCATGTCCGGCGTCAGCAGGCAGAGCGGGATCTTGGCGATCTCGGCCCAGGTTACGCTGTCGCGATCACCGAGCGGGCTCGTCTCCGAGGTCAGCAACCGGTACTGCTCGAGATAAAGTGGCACCGCGCGCACGCGGCCGAGCGGTTCGTTGTCGATGTAGGTGAGGCCGGCATCGATCTCGAGATTCTCGAGCATCGAGAGAATCTCGATCGAGGTCCGCGACAGGACGGTAAAGGTCACGTTGGGATGCTTGGCACGGTAGGGCGTGGTGAGCGCCGACACCATGGGAAGCGCGGTCGGGATCGCCGCGACCTTCAGCCGGCCGACCAGGCCGTGCTTGAGCGCCCGCAGTTCCTGCCGCATCGCACGGCTGTCGGCCACGATGCCGCGCGCCCATTCGAGGACGCGTTCGCCCTCGGCGGTGAAGGCGATGAAGCGCGACTTGCGATGAACGAGAAGCACGCCGAGCGTCGCTTCGAGCTGCTTGATGCCTGCAGAAAAGGTCGGCTGGGTCACGCCGCACTGCTCGGCGGCCTTGCCGAAATTCTTCTCCCGCGCCAGGGCCAGAAGGAATTCGAGTTTGTCGATCATGTCGCCTGCACGGGATCCGGGTACCGGCGCTCGACCGGTCGCAAAAACCATTGTAGAATTATTCCAAGAACTACCAAGAAAAGAACTTCGGGAGGAACCATAGCCATGATCGAGTCAATTCGATTGCGTGCGCTTGTCGTTGCGGCTTCCACCGCCGCGACGGCGATCTTCTGCGTGACACCGGCGGCGGCCTGGGATCCGACGCGCAACGTCGAATTCATCGTTCCCGCCGGTACAGGCGGTGGTGCCGACCAGATGGCCCGCATGATCCAGGGCATCGTCGCCAAGCACAACTTGATGAAGCAGAGTATGGTGGTCATCAACAAGGCGGGCGGCGCCGGCGGTGAAGGCTTCCTCGATATCAAGGGTGCGAAGGCCAACCCGCACAAGCTGGTCATCACGCTGTCGAACCTGTTCACCACGCCGCTTGCCACGGGCATACCTTTCTCATGGAAGGAAATGACGCCGGTATCGATGCTGGCGCTGGACGAGTTCGTGCTCTGGGTCAATGCCGACTCGCCCTACAAGACGGTTCAGGAATACGTGGCGGCGATCAAGGCGGCCCCGGATGGCCAGTTCAAGATGGGTGGCACCGGCTCGAAGCAGGAAGACCAGATCATCACCGTCGCGATTGAAAAGGCGATCGGCAAGAAAATGACCTATGTCCCCTACAAGGGCGGCGGCGAGGTCGCGGTCCAGCTCGTCGGCAAGCATGTCGACTCCACCGTCAACAATCCGATCGAGGCAGTGGCGCAGTGGCGCGCCGGCAAGCTGCGTCCGCTCTGCGTGTTCGACAGCAAGACACTGCCGTACACGGAAAAGATCGCCGGCGACAAATCGTGGGCCGACATCCCGACCTGCAAGTCGCAGGGGCTGGACATCGAGTATCTGATGCTGCGCGGCGTCTTCATGCCGGCCGGTGTTCCGAAGGACGTGGTCGACTATTACGTCGAGTTGTTCAAGAAGGTGCGCGCCACGCCGGAATGGGCGCAGCTCATGAAGGACGGCGCCTTCAACCAGACCTTCATGACGGGCGCCGAGTACGCCAAATGGGTCGAGAACGAGGAAAAGCGCCATCGCGATCTCATGAAGGAAGCGGGCTTCCTGGCCACCAATTGATCGCAACCGGCTAGCCGCGTCTTAGCGCCGATAGAGTCAACGAGAGGTCGTCGATGTCCCAATCGCCGGATGATCCCGACTTGGCCGGGCCACGCCAGCGCCACGTCGAAATGGGCGTCGCCGTCTTCATGATGGTGCTGGGTGCCGTCACCATCTTCGGCAGCCTGAAGGTCGGCATCAGATGGGGGGCGGAAGGGCCGAAGTCCGGCTTCTTTCCCTTCTGGATCGGATTGCTGATCGTCGGCACCAGCGGCTTCAACCTGGTCCGGGCCTATGCCACCCCCAACCGCAAATTGTTCGCCCAATGGGGGCAGATCGCCCAGGTCCTCAAGATCGTCTGGCCGATGACGATCTATGTCGCGGCAGTGCCGTGGCTCGGCATCTACGTCTCGTCCGCAGTGCTGATCGTCGGCTTCATGCGCTGGCTCGGCCGCTATGGCTGGCCCCTCTGCCTGGGCGTCGGTCTGGGATTGCAGGTCATCATCTACGTGACGTTCGAAAAGTGGTTTCTCCTGTCGTTGCCGAAGGGGCCGCTCGAGGATCTGCTCGGCTTGTAGAACCCGAGGACAATAGGGAAATCCGGGGAATCGATGGAAAGCATTGGCGATCTGATGGGCGGCTTTGCCGTCGTCCTGAGCTGGCAGAACCTGCTTTATATGGTGATCGGCATCGTGCTGGGTGTGATCATCGGCGTGTTGCCCGGGCTCGGCGGTGCCAATGGCGTGGCGATCCTGCTGCCTCTCACCTTCAGCATGTCGCCGACATCGGCCATCATCCTGCTCTCCTGCATCTACTGGGGGGCGCTGTTCGGCGGCGCCATCACATCGATCCTGTTCAACATCCCGGGCGAGCCGTGGTCGGTCGCGACCACCTTCGACGGCCACCCCATGGCGCAGAACGGCAAGGCCGGTGAGGCGCTGACGGCGGCCTTCACCTCGTCCTTCGTCGGAGCGCTGTTCGCCGTCGTCGTCATTACCCTGGCAGCGCCGCTGGTCGCGAGCTTCGCTCTGCAGTTCGGCCCGGCGGAGAAATTTTCGGTGTTCTTCCTGGCGTTCTGCAGCTTCGTCGGCATGGGCAAGGAACCGCCGACCAAGACCATCGCCGCGATGATGCTGGGCTTCGCGCTGGCCGCGGTCGGCACCGACACCGTGACCGGCCAGCTTCGCCTGACCTTCGGCTCCACCGAACTCCTGGGCGGCTTCGATTTCCTGATCGCCGTGATCGGCCTGTTCGGCATCGGCGAGATCCTGCTGACCATGGAGGAAGGGCTGCACTTCAAGGGCAAGGCCACGGGCGTCAATACCGCCGTGGTCCTGCAGACCTGGAAGAAGTTGCCGCGTTACTGGGTGACCTCGTTGCGCTCCTGCCTGATCGGATGCTGGATGGGCATCACCCCCGCCGGTGCCACGCCCGCCTCGTTCATGAGCTACGGCATCGCCAAGCGCGCGTCGAAGAACGGCGACAAGTTCGGCACCGGCGAGATCGAGGGCGTGATCGCGCCCGAGACCGCGGCACACGCCGCCGGCACGTCGGCGCTGCTCCCGATGCTGTCGCTCGGCGTGCCGGGATCGCCCACCGCCGCCGTGCTGCTGGGCGGCCTCCTGATCTGGGGCCTGCAGCCCGGTCCGCTGCTGTTCGTCGAACAGAAGGAATTCGTCTGGGGCCTGATCGCCAGCATGTATCTCGGCAATATCGTCGGCCTCATCGTCGTGCTCACCATGGTGCCGTTCTTCGCGGCGATCCTGCGTATCCCCTTCGCCATCATCGCGCCGGTCATCCTGGTGATCTGCGCCATCGGCGCCTACACGGTGCACAACAACACCTTCGACGTGGTGATGATGATGGTCTTCGGTGTCGCCGGCTATTTCCTGAAAAAGTGCAACTACCCGCTGGCGCCGCTCGTGCTGGCGATCGTTCTGGGCGACAAGGCCGAGGAGGCCTTCCGCCAGTCGCTGCTGATCTCGCAAGGCAGCCTGGGCGTGTTCTGGTCGAGCGGCCTGGTCTCCACGATCATGACCTTGGGCCTGATCGCCCTGTTCTGGCCGTTCCTGTCGAACGTCTACGGCCGAGTCCTGACGCCGGCGCTGCGCAAGTAATCACGGGCTTGTCGGCGGCTCGGAAGAGACCGGTGATTGACGCCTCCAGACTCCGTGGCATTATGTATTACAGGGGTCAGAGGGAGGACGGTCGGTGAGCGAAAGTCGCGTGGTGGTTGGTCGGATCGACAGCCCGGAGACGTTCAAGGACAAGGCCTACACGGCTTTGCGGAACGTCATCGTGTCGTCGGACGTCTACCGCTCGCGCACCGATATCCGGCTCGACGAACGTCAGCTCGCCCAGGATTTCGGCATTTCGCGCACCCCGGTACGAGAAGCGATGGCGCAGCTGGAACGCGAGGGCTTCGTGCGGTCGGTGCCGCGACGCGGCATCTACGTCGTGCGCAAGACCAAGGAAGAGGTGATCCAGATGATCACCGCCTGGGCGGCGCTGGAGAGCATGGCGGCCAGGCTCATCACCGAACGCGCCAGCGACGCCGACATCGCAGGGCTGCGGCGCATGTTCGCCATCTTCGAAGGCGACACATTGCACGCCAAGCTCGACGAATATTCTGAGGTCAATATCACCTTCCATCAGAAGATCATCGAGCTCAGCGGCAACAAAGTGCTGATCCAGCTGGCGGAGAACCTGTTCACGCACATGCGGATGATCCGCGGCAAGACGATCGGCGAGGACGACCGCGTCGTGCGCTCGATCCACGACCACATGAACATCATCCAGGCCCTCGAGGCGCGCGACACCGAGCGCGCCGAGGACCTGGTGCGCCAGCATGCGCTTGGCCTGGCCGAGCACGTCGCCAAGCACGTCGATTACCTGGATTGAATGAACGGAGGAACACCATGGCCGAAGCAGCACTGAAGGCGCCCGGCGCCCCGGAAGAAGCGCAAGACCTGACCGACGGCTTCAACCTCATGATCGACGCGTTGAAGCTGAACGGCCTCACCACGATCTACGGCGTGCCCGGCATCCCGATCACCGACTTCGGCCGCATGGCGCAGGCTGCGGGCATTCGCGTGCTCTCGTTCCGGCACGAGCAGAACGCGGGTTACGCCGCGGCGATCGCCGGCTTCCTCACGAAAAAGCCCGGCGTCTGCCTCACCGTGTCGGCACCGGGCTTCCTGAACGGCCTGACGGCACTCGCCCACGCCACGACCAACTGCTTCCCCATGATCCTGATCTCGGGCTCGTCCGAGCGCGAGATCGTCGACCTTCAGCAGGGCGACTACGAGGAGATGGATCAGCTCGCCATCGCCAAGCCCCTGTGCAAGGCGGCCTTCCGCGTCCTGCACGCGGCCGACATCGGCATCGGCCTCGCCCGCGCCATCCGCGCTGCCGTTTCGGGCCGTCCGGGCGGCGTCTATCTCGACCTGCCGGCCAAGCTGTTCGGCCAGGTGATGGATGCCGAGGCTGGCAGAAAGTCGCTGGTCAAGGTGATCGACGCGGCGCCGGCCCAGATCCCGGCGCCCAGCGCCATCAAGCGCGCGCTGGACGTGCTGAAGAGCGCCAAGCGCCCGCTGATCATCCTCGGCAAGGGCGCCGCCTACGCGCAGGCCGACGAGGCAATCAAGGCCTTCGTCGAAAAAAGCGGCGTGCCGTTCCTGCCGATGAGCATGGCCAAGGGCCTGCTGCCCGACACCCATCCGCAGTGCGCCGGTGCTGCGCGCTCGACGGTGTTGAAGGACTCCGACGTCGTGATGCTGGTCGGCGCCCGCCTCAACTGGCTGCTCAGCCATGGCAAGGGCAAGGCCTGGGGCGACGCCCCCAAGAAGTTCATCCAGGTCGATATCGAGCCCAAGGAGATGGACAGCAACGTCGAGATCGTGGCGCCCGTGGTCGGCGATATCGGCTCGTGTATCGCGGCGCTGCTCGAAGGCATGGGCGCAAGCTGGGCCAAGGGCCCGGCGGACTGGATGGGCGCCGTTTCGTCCAAGCGCGAGGAGAATGTCGCCAAGATGGCGCCACGCCTCATGAACAACAACAATCCGATGGATTATCACGGCGCCCTGGGCGTGCTGCGCACCATCATCAAGGAGCGTCCGGACGCCATCCTGGTCAACGAAGGCGCCAACACGCTCGACCTGACGCGTGGTGTCATCGACATGTACAAGCCGCGCAAGCGGCTGGACGTCGGCACCTGGGGCGTCATGGGCATCGGCATGGGCCAGTGCATCGCCGCCGCCGTCGAGACCGGCAAGCCGGTGCTGGCGATCGAGGGCGACTCGGCCTTCGGCTTCTCCGGCATGGAGGTCGAAACGATCTGCCGCTACAACCTCCCGGTCTGCATCGTCATCTTCAACAACGACGGCATCTATCGCGGCACCGACGTCAACAAGGCCGGCAGCGATCCCGCGCCTACCGTGTTCGTCAAGGGCTCGCGCTACGACAGGATGATGGAGGCCTTCGGCGGTGTCGGTGTCCATGCCACGACGCCCGATGAGCTGAAGCGCGCCGTCAACGCGGCGATGGACTCCGGCAAGCCCACCCTCATCAACGCCGCGATCGATCCGGCCGCCGGCAGCGAGAGCGGCCGCATCGGCAATCTCAATCCGCAAAGCAAGCTCAAGAAGAAGTAGGGGACGACCATGGCCAAGAAGAAGGCAAAGAAGGACAAGGCAAAATCAAAAGACAAGCTAAAGGCGAAGGATAAGGCGAAGTCCGGCAAGAAGCGGGCGCTCAAGCTCATCGCCAAGACGCCGAAGATCTCCTCCAAGCCCTGGGGCAAGGATGGCAAGGCGCTCGACGGTGTGAAGATTCTCGACTTCACCCACGTGCAGTCGGGCCCGACCTGCACCCAGCTGCTGGCCTGGTTCGGCGCCGACGTGATCAAGGTCGAGCGGCCGGGCACGGGCGACATCACGCGCGGCCAGCTGATGGATGTGCCGAACGCCGACAGCCTCTATTTCACCATGCTCAACCATAACAAGCGCTCGATCACGCTCGACTCCAAGAGCAAGGAAGGCATGAAGGTGCTGGAGCGGCTGGTGAAGAGCTGCGACGTGCTGGTCGAGAACTTCGCCCCCGGCGCGCTCGACCGCATGGGGCTGACCTGGGAGCGAATCCATAGCTGGAATCCGCGCATGATCGCAGCCTCGGTCAAAGGCTTCGGCCCCGGCGCCTACGAGGATTGCAAGGTCTACGAGAACGTCGCGCAATGCGCCGGCGGCTCAGCCTCGACCACTGGCTTCCTCGATGGCCCACCGCTGGTCACCGGCGCGCAGATCGGAGACTCGGGCACCGGGCTGCATCTGGCGCTCGGCATCGTGAGCGCGCTCTACCAGCGCAACCGCACCGGCCGCGGCCAGAAGGTGCTCTGCGCCATGCAGGACGGGGTCCTGAACCTGTGTCGCGTAAAACTGCGCGACCAGCAGCGCCTCGCGCATGGCCCGCTGAAGGAATACACGCAGTTCGGCCAGAACATCCCGTTCGGCGAAGCGACGCCACGCGCGGGCAACGATTCGGGCGGCGGCCAGCCCGGCGTCATCCTGAAGTGCAAGGGCTGGGAGACCGATCCCAACGCCTACATCTACTTCATCACCCAGGCGCCGGTGTGGGAGAAGATCTGCGACCTGATCGGCCAGCCCGACTGGAAGACCCACCCCGACTACGCCAAGCCGCCGGCCCGCCTGCCGCGGCTCACGGAGATCTTCGGCCGGATCGAGCAGTGGACCATGACCAAGACCAAGTTCGAGGTCATGAACGCGTGCAACGCGCTCGACATTCCGGTCGGCCCCATCCTGTCGATGAAGGAGATCGCCCAGGACCCGGCGCTGCGCGCCACCGGCACGGTGGTCGAGGTCGACCATCCGACCCGCGGCAAATACCTGTCGGTCGGCAACCCGATCAAGCTCTCCGACAGCATCACCGAGGTCGAGCGCTCGCCGCTTCTGGGCGAGCATACCGACGAGATCCTCACCAAGGTCCTGAAGTTCACGCCGCGCGAGATTGCCGAGATCAAGGCGTCGGGCGCGACGGGCCAGGCGCCCAAAGCTCAAGCTGCGGAGTAGCCCATGCGCATCGTGGTCCATGGCCAGCAGGCCTTCGGCAAGGCCGTGCTGGAGGCGCTGCTGAAGCGCGGCGAGAACGTGGTCGGCGTTTACGTGGCGCCGGAGAAGCCCGGCCAGAAGGCCGATCCGCTGAAGGAAGCGGCGTTGGCAGCCAAGCTGCCGGTGTTCCAGCCGGCCTCCTACCGCAGGCTCGAGGTCTGGGAAGAGTTCAGGGCGCTGAAACCCGACCTGCAGGTCATGGCCTTCGTCACCCTGTTCGTGCCCGAGGAATTCCTCAACATCCCGACGCACGGTTCGATCCAGTATCATCCGTCGCTGCTGCCGGCCTATCGCGGCGCCAGCGCGATCAACTGGCCGATCATTCTGGGCGAGAAGGAAACCGGCCTGTCGATCTTCTGGCCGGACAACGGCCTCGATACCGGCGACGTGCTCCTGCAGAAGAAAACACCGATCGGTCCCAAGGATACGCTGGGCACGGTCTATTTCGACCGGCTGTTCCCGATGGGCGTCGAGGCCATGCTCGAGTCGGTCGACCTGGTGAAGGCTGGCAAGGCGCCGCGCCTCAAGCAGGACGAGAAGCTCGCCACCTATGAGGGCCGCGCCACCGCCGACATCGCCCGCATCGACTGGGGCAAGTCGTGGCGGCAGATCGATCCCTTGATCCGCGGCTGCAACCCGGCACCGGGCGCCTGGTCGACGCTCGACGGCAAGATCCTGCAGATCTTCGACATCCAGCCCCTGCCCGCCCGAGACCCCAAGGGAATCGCCGGCAAGTACGGCGAGGTCGTTGCTGTCGAAGCCGATGGCTTCACCGTCGTCTGCGCCGACGGCCGCATCAAGGTGCTGCGCGTGAAATCTGCCGACGGTCCGAAGGTCGGCGCTGGGGAATTCGCCACCGCGGCCTCGCTGGCCGTGGGCATGCGGTTCGCCTGAGTTCATAGCCCTCCCCTTCGCGGACTCCGCGAAGGGGAGGTGGCGCCCTCCTAGGGCGACGGAGGGGTCATAACCCCTCCGCCCCGTAAGACGGGGCACCTCCCCCGAAGACGGGGGAGGAAATCAAGAAGAGAGGAAACAGTTCGATGGCCGGCACGCAGCACAGCAATCCGAAATCGGATATCCAGATCGCGCAGGAAGCCAAGAAGCGGCCGATCATGGAATTGGCGCGCGAGAAACTGGGCATCGCGCCGGAGAATCTCGAGCCCTACGGCCACTACAAGGCCAAGGTCTCGATGGACTACATCAAGTCGCTGCAGAGCAAGCCGAACGGCAAGCTGATCCTGGTCTCGGCGATCTCGCCGACGCCGGCCGGCGAGGGCAAGACCACGACGACCGTGGGACTGACCGATGCGCTGAACCACATCGGCAAGAAGGCGATGCTGTGCCTGCGCGAGCCGTCGCTCGGCCCGAGCTTCGGCATGAAGGGGGGTGCCGCCGGCGGCGGCTTCGCCCAGGTCGTTCCGATGGAGGATATCAACCTCCACTTCACCGGCGACTTCCATGCCATCGGTGCCGCCCACAACCTCCTGTCGGCGCTGATCGACAACCACATCTACTGGGGCAATGCGCTGGGCATCGACGGGCGCCGCGTCGCCTGGCGGCGCGCCATCGACATGAACGACCGCAGTCTGCGCCAGATCGTCTCGTCGCTGGGCGGTGTCGCCAACGGTTTTCCACGCGAAGATGGCTTCGATATCACCGTCGCCTCGGAGGTCATGGCCATCTTCTGCCTCGCCAAGGATCTCGAGGATCTGAAGGCGCGGCTTGGGAACATCATCGTCGCCTATACCCGCGACCGTAAACCGGTGCGCGCCTCGGAGCTGAAGGCGCATGGGCCGATGACGGTGCTGTTGAAGGACGCGCTGTCGCCCAACCTGGTGCAGACGCTGGAGGGCACACCGGCTTTCATCCATGGCGGCCCCTTCGCCAACATCGCGCACGGCTGCAACTCGGTGCTGGCCACGACCACGGCGCTGAAGCTGGCGGACTATGTGGTGACCGAGGCGGGATTCGGCGCCGATCTGGGTGGCGAGAAGTTCATCGACATCAAATGCCGCAAGACCGGCCTGATGCCGGACGCCGTGGTGCTGGTGGCGACCATCCGCGCGCTGAAAATGCATGGTGGGGTCAAGAAGGAAGACCTCAAGGTCGAGAACCTGAAGGCGCTTGAAGCCGGCATGGCGAACCTGCAGCGCCATGTCGAGAACATCCAGAAATTCGGCCTGGTGCCGGTGATCTCGATCAACCGTTTTAGCGCCGACACCGACGCCGAGATCGCCCTGGTCAAATCCGCCTGCGCCAAGCTCGGTGTCGAGGCGGTGATGGCCGATCATTGGGCCGAAGGCGGCAAGGGCGCCGCCGACGTGGCACATGCCGTGGTCAAGGCGATCGACAGCGGCAAGAGCAAGATGAAGCTGCTCTATCCCGACGAGATGCCGCTCCTGGAGAAGATCCGCACCATCGCCAAAGAGATCTACCGGGCCAAGGACATCGCCGCCGACAAGTCGGTACGCGACCAGCTCGCCTCGTTCGAGGCGATGGGCTTCGGCAAGGTGCCGGTCTGCATCGCCAAGACCCAGTACAGCTTCTCGACCAATCCCGACGCCAAGGGCGCGCCCAGCGACCATATCGTGACGGTGCGCGAGGTCAGGCTCTCGGCTGGTGCGGAGTTCGTGGTCGCGGTCTGCGGCGACATCATGACCATGCCCGGCCTGCCCAAGGTACCGGCCGCCAACAGCATCGACGTCGATGCTTCGGGCAAGATCGTGGGGCTGTTCTAGAGTCTTTTAGAATCGCTTCTCCTCCCCCGTGAGACGGGGGAGGAGAAGAATGTCGGAAAAGCTCTAGGCAGCCGCCTTCCTCTCGTCGGCGATGATCCGGTCGTAGGCCGGCAGGGTGAGGAACTCGTAGAACTGCGGCTGCTCGACCAGGTCGATCATGAGCTGGGCCGCTTCCTCGTGGCGGCCCTCGGCGTAGGCAGCGTCGCCCATCTGTGCCTTCACCTTGTCGAGTTCCTCGCGCACGATCTGGCGCACCAGCTCCTTGGTGATCTGGCGGCCGTCTTCGAGCTTCTGGTTGTGACGCACCCACTGCCAGACCTGGGCGCGGCTGATCTCGGCGGTGGCGGCGTCTTCCATCAGGTTGAACAGCGGCACGCAGCCGATGCCGCGCAGCCACGCCTCGACATAGCCGATGCCCACCGCCACGTTCTGGCGCAGGCCGGCTTCGGTCTTGGGGCCCGTCGGCATGGTGATCAGATCGGCCGCGCTCACGTGAACGTCCTGGCGCTTGCGCGCGATCTGGTTGGCTTCCTTCATGACCGCATCGAACTCGGCCTTGGCGATCGGCACGAGGCCGGGATGCGCCACCCAGGTGCCGTCGTGGCCGTCGCCCGCCTCGCGCTTCTTGTCGGCATGCACGCGGCCCATTGCCTCGTCGTTGGCCTTGGTGTCGTTCTTGATCGGGATCTGCGCCGCCATGCCGCCCATCGCATGCACTTCGCGGCGATGGCAGGTCTTGATCAGGAGCTGGCTGTAGGAGCGCAGGAAGTGCGCCGTCATGCCGACCGTGCCGCGGTCGGGCAGCACCGACCATTCCTGCTCACGGAACTTCTTGATGAAGCTGAAGATGTAGTCCCAGCGGCCGCAGTTGAGGCCGGCCGAGTGATCCTTCAGCTCCCACAGAATCTCGTCCATCTCGAAGGTGGCGAGGATGGTCTCGATCAGCACCGTGGCCTTGATCGACTTCTGCGGCACGCCGAGCGCCTCTTGAGCGGCCACAAACACATCGTTCCACAGCCGCGCCTCGAGATGGCTCTCGATCTTGGGCAGGTAGAAATACGGGCCGGTGCCGCGGCCGAGCGCTTCCTTGGCGTTGTGGAAGAAGTAGAGGCCGAAATCGAACAGCGAACCCGACATCGGCTGGCCGTCGACCGTCATATGCTTCTCGAGCAGGTGCCAGCCGCGCGGGCGAACGAATAGCGTCGCGGTCCTGTCGTTCAGCTTGTAGGCCTTGCCGCTCTGCGGATCGACGTAGTCGATCTGGCGGCGGACGGCGTCGGCCAGGTTGAACTGGCCCTCGACCATGTTGGCCCAGGTCGGCGTCGAGGCGTCCTCGAAATCGGCCATGAAGACGTTGGCGCCGCAATTGAGCGCATTGATGATCATCTTGCGGTCGACCGGCCCGGTGATTTCGACGCGGCGGTCGAGGATGTCCTGGGGCAGCGGCGCCACGATCCAGTCGCTCTCGCGGATCCTGGCCGTCTCCGCCAGGAAATCGGGCTTCTCGCCGGCATCCAGCCGCTTCTGGCGCTCGACCCTGAGGGCCAGCAGTTCCTCGCGGCGGCCGTTGAACTTGCGCTGCAGGTCGGCGACGAATGCAACTGCCTCGTTCGTGAGCACCTTTTCGAAGCCGGGCTTGATCGCGCCCTCGATGACAACACCCGCCGGAAGGTCCAAAGCCGCCATTTTCGTCGTTCCTCACGTTCAAAATCGTTTTGCGGGGGCGATTTACAGTCTTGAGGCCCTGCCCGGCAAGGCGGTACGAGTGAATATGGACGTCGCCTTCCTCGTCGAGTGGCTGAATCTCGTGCTGCGCTGGGCCCACATGATCGTGGGCATCGCCTGGGTCGGCGCCTCGTTCTACTTCATCTGGCTGGACAATCACCTGCACAAGCCGCTCGACCCGGCCGATGCCGCCAAGGGCATCGGCGGCGAGGTCTGGGCGGTCCATGGCGGCGGCTTCTACACCGCCAAGAAGTTCACCCTGGCGCCCGCGACGCTCCCGCCTGAGCTCCACTGGTTCAAATGGGAAGCCTACACGACACTGGTCACCGGCTTTTTCCTGCTCTGCCTCGTCTACTACTACGGGGCCGAAATCGCCCTCATCGATCCCTCCGTCATGAACCTCAGCAAGACCGAGGCCATCGTGCTCGGCCTCGCCTCGATGGTGATCGGCTGGCTGGTCTACGACTGGCTCTGCCGCTCGGCCTTCGGCAACGACGATGCGGTGCTGGGCGGGCTGCTGTTCCTCTATTGCACGGTGGCGGCCTGGACACTCTGCCACCTCTTCTCGGGTCGCGGCGCCTACATCCATTTCGGTGCCATGCTGGGCACGATCATGGCGCTCAACGTCTACTTCGTGATCATTCCCGGCCAGCGCGAGCTGGTGAAGGCCAAGGAGGAAGGCCGCACGCCCGATCCGAAGTACGGGCTGATGGGCCGGCAGCGCTCGGTCCACAACACCTATTTCACCCTGCCCGTGCTGTTCACCATGATCAGCAACCATTACGCCGGCCTCTACGGCCACGAATGGAACTGGGTGCTGCTGCTGATGATCTCGCTGGCGGGGGCGCTGATCCGGGTGTGGTTCGTGCAGCGCCACAAGGGCGACCCCAATCCGCTGGTGCTGGCCGCGGGCCTGGTCATTCTGGCGCTCACCGCGCTGCTCTCGCTGCCGCGGCCGAGCAGCGATGGCGGCGGGCCGGTCTCCTTCGATGAAATGTTGCCGATCATCCAGGCCCGCTGCGTCTCCTGCCATGCCGCCAAACCGACACAGGAAGGCATCGCCGCCCCGCCCAAGGGCGTCATGCTGGAGACGCCGTCGCAGATCCGGGCGCTGGCCGCGGCGATCAACCAGCAGGCCGCTGCGTCCCGGGTCATGCCGCCCGGCAACATGACGCACATCACCGACGCCGAGCGACGCATGATTGCGCGCTGGTTCAAGGCAGGCGCACAATAGGCGGATGATCTTCCGCTCCGGCGGTCTGCCCTGGCGCCGCCTGCTCACCGCCGCGCTGGCGGTGGTCGCGATCTTTCTGTACTGGACCCAGGTCTCGGAACGCGATGACCGCACCTCCGTGCGCGAATCGACGCCGACCGAGACGCGCGTTCCTGCAGCCGGCACGCCGGCCGAGACGAGAGGCTGGGGCACGAGCGTCGGGTTCGCCGACGCACGCCGGCTCGAGCAGCACTTCGAAAAGCACGGCGCCGAATTCGGCCGCATCACCAAGCAGGACTATCTGCGGCAGGCGCAGCTGCTGCGCGACGCCAAGGTGAGCGGCCCGATTCTCGAGACCGTTCGGCGCGACGGGGTTACGACACGCTTCGACCGGCAGACGGGCGCCTTCATCGCCTTCAATCCCAACGGCGTCATCCGGACCTTCTTCAAACCCAACGATGGCGAGCGTTACTATCGCCGTCAGGCGGAGCGCGGCAGCGAATGAAACCACCCCCACCTCCCGGCCCGCCCGACGTCAGGGATCTGCGCGAGCTGATCGATCAGTGGGCCACCTTCACCGCCGACCTCGAGCGTCAGGATTACACCTTCGATATCGACAACTGGCTGAACGACGTCGACGTGCGCGAGCTGATTCAGGAAGCGCTGCCGATGTTCAGCCGCGAGGAAATGGGCGACCACGCGCTGAAGCTCGATGAGGCCGACAGGCAGTTCATGGCCGGGACACGCGACTTCAAACGCTGCGTCTGGGGCAGCGGAACGGCCAAAAAGGAAAAATGGACGGCGCAGAAGAACTGGTGGTACTTCCGCACGCCGCGGCGGACCAACGCCCAGCTCGAAGACGAACTCGCGACGGTAAGATGAGCACGCCGAAAATCCTGATCGAGACCGTGGGCCCCGTCACCACCATCACCATCAATCGCCCGGCGTCGAAGAACGCCCTCGACAACGAGGCGGCGCACGGCCTGGCCGCGGCTCTGAAGGCTTTCGAGGCCGATCCGCAGGCCCGCGTGGCCGTGCTGACGGGCGCCGGTGGTGCCTTCTGCGCCGGTGCCGATCTCAAGGAGCTGGGCTCCGGCACCGACTATTTCCCCTGGGCGGGCAGCGACGAGGGCCCGCTGCGCGCGCCGCTGTCGAAGCCGGTGATCGCCGCCATCGAGGGCCATGCCTGCGCCGGCGGCCTCGGCGTGGCGCTTTTTTGCGACATCCGCATCGTCGACGAGACGGCCCGCTTCGGCGTCTTCTCGCGCCGCTGGGGCGTGCCGATGAGCGACGGCACCACGGTCCGCCTGCCGCGGGTCATCGGCCAGGGTCGCGCCATGGACATGCTGCTGACCGGCCGCACCGTGGGTGCCGACGAGGCGATCGCCATCGGCCTCGCCACGCGCAAGGTGGCGCGCGGCACGACCCGCACCGAGGCGGAAAAACTTGGCGCCGAGATTGCAGGCTTCCCGCCCATCGCCATGACGTCGGACCGGCAGTCGGCCTATGAAAGCTTCGACCGCGACGAGGCTTCGGCGATCCGGCGCGAGATGGAACTGTCGCTGGCGGCGCGACGCCAGGAATCGCAAAGCGGCGCGGCGCGCTTTGCCAGAGGCGAGGGCCGTCACGGCAAATTCGAGAGGTCGAAATGAGGGCGTTGGTTTGCGAGGCGTACGGTCCGATCGAGAACCTGAAGATCAAGGACATGCCCAGGCCCGCGCCTGAGCCGGGCGAGGTCCTCGTCAAGGTCGGTGCGGCGGGCGTGAGCTTCGCCGCCATGCTGGGCGTCCAGGGCAAACACCAGAACAAGCCGCCACTGCCCTTCGTGCCGGGCAACGAAATCGCAGGCGAAATCGTGGCCCTGGGCGATGGCGTCAAAGATCTAATAGTCGGGCAGCGCATCGCCACGGGCGGCAGCCGTGGCGGCTTCGCTGAATATTGCGTGACGATCGCGGCCAACGCCGTGCCGATTCCCGACGCCATGCCCTATGCCGAGGCGACGAACTTTCCGACGCTCTATCCCACCGCCTATGGCGCGCTGAAGTGGAAGGCCGACCTGCAGCCGGGCGAAGTACTGCTGGTCCACGGCGCCGGCGGCGGCTCGGGCCTGACCGGCATCGAGGTCGGCAAAGCGATGGGCGCCACGGTCATCGCCAGCGCCGGCGGCGCCGACAAGCTCGCCGCCGCCAAATCGGTGGGCGCCGATCACCTGATCGACTACCGCACGGAAGACTTGCGCACCAAGGTGCTCGAACTGACCGACGGACGCGGCGCCGACGTGATCTACGATCCGGTCGGCGGCGATGCCTTCGCCGCGTCCATGCGCTGCGTGGCACCCGAGGGCCGCATCATCCCGATGGGCTTCGCCAGCGGCGTCATTCCCCAGATTCCCGCCAATATCCTGCTGGTCAAGAACGTCACCGTGATCGGCTTCTACTATGGCTACTACAACGGTTGGGGCGGCAAGACCGCGCCGACGGCGAAGGAAGCCGACGCCCTGGCCAAACGTCGCGCGCTGGTGATGGACGCGCAGACGGAACTGATGCGCTGGTTCACCGAGGGCAGGCTGAAGGCGATGGTCGCCGGCAAATTCGACCTCGCCGACTACGTGAAGGCCTTCAAGCTGATCGAGGAGCGCACGGTCGTCGGCAAGGCCGTGCTGGTGCCTTAGCCCAGCACCTTCGGGAACAGCTCGCACTCCAGCCGGTCGCCCGGCTTCAGCCCGTGCCCTTCGAGCGGCGGCGAGATCTGGCCGACGCGCGCGGCGTAGCGCGCATCGTCGCCGCACCAGCGTGTTGCCCAGGCCCGTCGGCGGCGCGAGGTCGACAGATTGCCCGACGCGCCGTGAAGCGTCAGCGCGTGGAAGGCAATGACATCGCCCGGCGCCATGTCCCAGGCGAGAAACTCGTGGCAACCGCGCTCGGCGTCGAGGTCGGGCAGCGGTTCGAAGCGCGGGTCCTGGACTTCCAGATCGACACCGCCCTGCTTGAAGAACTTTGGCTGGAACCAGCGGCCCCAGCGGTGCGAGCCCTTCACGTATTCGACGCAGGTCGCGCGATCGACCGGATCGAGCGGCAGCCACAGCGAGACGATCTGCTCGCCGTCGATCGGATAGTAGGGCTGGT
>JBQTJT010000116.1:0-15922 GCA_052386855.1 Reyranella sp. | reverse complement strand
GCATCGGACAGCAGGCCGGCACCGACGACATTGGCTGGAAGGTGAGGCCGATAGGCAGGCCTGGGCGGCGCGACGGACGCCATCGCCGCGGATTGCACGAGCCGCGTCGGGTGCGGACGGGCGCCGGCGATTCGGATCGACTGAAGGTCGTATCCTTCGTACAGGGCCTCGGTGAGGCTGCCGCCCTCGGCCGGCTTCCAGTCGACGGTCTCGTACGCGAGTTCGGTGCCCGCTCGTTCGAGCGAACTGCCCGCAACGGCGAGCGGGTGTCGTGCGGGCCTGCGGTTCGGTCTGACCGCGACGGGACGGACGGGTGCCGGAAGCGCTGGCGTGCCGTCGACAGGCAAGCGCGACGGAACATTCGAGGTCACCCACTGGAGCAGCGTGCCGACGTCGGGGGCCATGCCTGGTGATGCCGGAAAACAACTCGGGTCGTCCGCGGGCACACGATCGATGACCGTCAGCCTAGTCTCGACCGTGGTGCCGTGGCGGGCATAGACACGCCCATCGACGGCGGCGCTAAACACAACACGGCCGCGCTCCTGCAGGCGGACGAAGGCCTCACGCCATGACGGATGGTCCGGCGAGAAGCCGGCGCCGGTAACCGCGACCAATCGTCCGCCCTCGGCGACGCGGGCAAGTGCGGAGGCGACATGGCGGAGGGCGGCGTCCGCGACAGTACCGTCGACATGCGCCGCGGCCGAGAACGGGGGGTTCATCAGCACGACGCTCGGGCGCACGGCATCGTCGAGATGGTCGTGGATGTGAGCCGCGTCGTAGCGAGTCGTTGCAGCACTGGGAAAGAGCTGCCCAAGCAAGGCCGCGCGAGTTTCCGCCAGCTCATTCAGAACCAGCCCGCTGCCGGCAAGCTCGGCGAAGATGGCGAGCAAGCCCGTACCGGCCGAAGGCTCGAGCACGAGATCGACCGGCGTGATCGCAGCCGCGCGGGCGGCGACAAACCCGAGCGCGAGCGGCGTCGAGAATTGCTGCAGCGCCTGGCTCTCCTCGGAGCGTCGCGTATGTGTAGGAAGAAGCGCCGCGATCTTGCTGAGCATGGACAGTTCGGCAGCCGGTGACCCAGCCCGCGCCCGAATGACCCGGCCGTACTTGCGCATGAACAGCACGGTCGCCGCCTCGCAGGCGTCGTAGGCGGTCTTCCAGTCCCAGGCGCCGACCGCGTCCGAGCCGCCGAAGGCGTGCTCCATGGCGGCGCGCAGGATGACGGCATCGATGCGGCCACCGCGTTCGAGGTGAGGGAGAAGAAGATGTGCGGCGGTGACAACGCCATCGGACAGATTGGCCGTAGAGGAGCGGAACGGGCGCAGCGGCGCCCGCGCGGCCACAGAGGCGGAAAGATTCGACATGGAGGAGACCTCGGGAGAGCGGGAATGGTTCGAGCCAGGAGGTGCTCTCTCTCGACCCCGCCGGCTCAAACCCGTTCCGGCCGTCCTCTCCCTCTCCCTTGGGAATCGGTCAGGGCGGTTCATTCAATGGAAAAAGCCCGGCGCGGTGGCCGGGCCTATCCAACGATTGGCGGCGAGAGCGCGGGGCGGCAAGAGCCGCCCCGCGGGTCCGCGCTATTCGGCGGCGATGGGATGCGGCTCCACATCGTCCGTGACGACGCCCTGCTCCTCGCCACCGGCGAGGAAAGCGGGAAGTTCCTCGACCTTGTCGGTCGGCGTGTCGGACACGTCCTCGCTGTCGACGAGCCGCAGCGGCTCGGGCAGCCAGCCCGTCCCGTCGAGCAACCGCTCAGCCTCCGTCGCCATTTCGGCCTTCTTGAGATGGTCGATGAGCTGCGCCGCAGGCTCGCCCTTGGCCTGCCGCACCGCTTCGAGGATGCGGGGCTTGGTGACGCGGCCGAGATAGTTATCGACCGTGGGCCGCCAGCCGGCTTCCACCATGTCGAGGCCGACGGCGCGGGCGAGCCGGTCAGCCTGGGCGATACGGTGCTGGACGCCGTGCGCCGAGACACCCGGACCGCCGTAGCGGTCCCCCTTCTCGTAGAGGGCATTCACCCCGAACGAGACGCAGTGGGCGAGCAGCGCAACCCGGCGGGTGTCGTCGAGGGTCGCGAGCCAGTCCCAAAGCGCGTCGTCGTCCTTGGGCAGCTCGGCCTTCCACGCCTCGTGCCGCTCGGCGACCGCCTTGGCGGAGGGGCTGTCCTTCAGATCGGCTGCCTGGACCGGGAAGAACACATGCCGCACCGAGGCTTCCAGGCAGGCGCCGGGCGCGCTGTGGTGGAAGGTATCGAGGCAGAGCTTGTGCAGCAGCGCGGTCAGGGCGACCTGCGGGTCGTTCGCCACCGCATTCCGCAGCGCCAGGGTGCGGTGGGCGGTCAGCTCGCTGATCACCCGCTCAGGCAGCGGCTTGACGACGTTGTCTCCGTCGTCGTCATCATCCGGCTCGCCGCCGCCGATGGTGATGACGGTGCGCTGCACATCAGAGGCGGCAGGTGCCGTTCCGTCGGCGGTACGGGCTTCCCCTTCCGCCAACCCTTCGCCGCCGACTGGCATTGGCGGCTCGTCCTCCGCCCGGACATAGCCTCGATCGACATCCAGATGTCCGTCAGCGTCGATGCTGACAAACACACCAGCGCGCGCGATCTCGGTCGGCTCATAACGCACCGGCCGATTCTCGAAGGCTGCGAGCGCCGCCTCGATCTCACCCAAGCGGGCATCGACCTCGTCCGGCAGCTCGTCGGCGCCTTCGTATTCGCTTTCGAGCTTGGCGTACTCGGCGGTCAGCGCATCGAACTTCGCCTGCTCGGCCGGAGTGAGCTCGAGTGTCACGCCGTCGAATCGCCGAAGATTATGCGTATGGCCATAGCGGAAATCGACGGCGACCTCGATCCACTTCCAGCCTTCGGCGGCGACCGTCTCGGCTGCCGCCGCCAACCTCTCGGTCGCCAGCCGGTCGAGCAAGGCGACGTCCTCAAACCAGCCGCCGCTGTCGTCCTCGAACAGGTCGCGCAGGATCACGCCGCCAGCGGCTTCGTAGGCCTCGGCACCGACGAACCGCGCCCGCCGGTCTGAGCCGCGGACGGCGCTCTCGGTGAGCTGGCGCCGGATCAGGTATGGGTCCTTGTCGTAGGATTGCTGAAGCGCCGCCCAGACCTGCTCCTGGCGGGCGTGATCAGTGGTGACAGTGAAGGCCATGAGCTGCTCCAGGGTCATGCCGTCCTCAGCGTAGACGTCGAGGAGCTTCTGCGACACGGCAGCCAGGCGCAGCCGCTGCTTTACTACGGCCGGCGGAACGAAGAAGCGGGCGGCGATCTCCTCCTCGCCAGCGCCCTGGTCGCGTAAGACCTTGAAGGCACGGAACTGATCCAGCGGATGCAGGGCGACACGCTGGACATTCTCAGCCAGTGAATCCTCTTCCGCCGAAACCTCGGCGTTGGGATCCCCCACGATGCAGGGGATGAGCGCTGTCTTCGCTAGGCGCTTCTCCCTGACCAAACGCTCGAGGGCCCGGTAGCGGCGGCCGCCGGCCGGAATCTCGAACTGGCCGGTCTCGGTGCCGTCGGCGTCGACGACCGGCCGGACGTTGAGGCTCTGCAGGAGCCCGCGCCGGCCGATGTCCTCGGCCAGTTCCTCGATCGAGACGCCGGTTTTCAGACGCCGGACGTTGGACTGGCTGAGCACCAGCTTGTTGAAGGGGATGTCGCGCGACGTGCTGAGGGTGATCTTCTGAACCGCCTTTGCCATGGTGGTGTACTCCGCGACGGACGGCCGGAGACTCTCTCTCGGCCTCCAATCCGTCATGGACTCGGCCCCGCCCTCTCACTCTCGAGAAAACTGGGGAGGCCCGTAAGAGGTGGCAGCTCTTATGTACGGTCTGATTAATGTAGAAGCTTCACGCCACTGCCAAGCGACGGTGCTGCTTCTGTTGTCCTGCCCGTGTTTTCGCGTCATTGCGCGGCGGTTGCGCTGGTGGTCGGCCACGTCGAACCCGGCCCTTCGAAAATCCGCACCTCCGAGCGCCCCGCGCCGCGCTTCTCGACACGAACCTGTACGGCGATCCGGTCGATCATTGCGGCGACATGGGTGACAGGCGGCGCCGAATGCCGCCTCAGCTGAGGTGCGCCGACGCTTTGCAGCTGCCAACGCCGATACGGCCTCCTCGCAGCGAGCACCGGCGGCCTGCCACGCTGCGGCGGTGTTCGATTTCGCCTCACGCACCGCCGCGAGAGTCTCCCGGGCTGTTTGCCGGGCTTCGTTGATCCGCGTGCGATGAATGGCCGTGACCTCACCATCAAGGAGCTTGGCCCGGGCAAGCGTCTTTTCGTCTACTATTGAACGACGTTGATCAAGGCGGACTGTGGTCTCCGCTGCTTGCGTCCGAGCATGCTCCAGAGAAGCTGCCGCCGCGGCACGATCAGGAACCAACCGCCGTAATGTCAGATCGAGGTCGCCGATCTGCTTGCGCAAGGCGTCGTACTCCTGGGCGACCACCGATAGGCTAGAGGTCACCCCCACGGGATCGACATCGAGCTCCTCAGGTGTTCGATCCGCTGCGGCGAGAAACGGCGCGATCTCGCGGTCGATGGAGCCAAGACGTTCAGCAAGATCCGCTCGCCGAACCGTATACTCGCTGAGCTCCAACTGGGCAGCGTGTAGCCCTGATCGCCGATCATCGAGGTACCGGGTCGCCGATTCGATGGTCACGCCGAGGACGTCATGTTGCCGCTGCAAATCATCAATCTCAGCCCGAAGGCGCCCAGCATCTGCAAGTGGAGCACCGACGAAAGCGCGCGCCGCCCTCACCGTCGCAGTAAGCGTCCCCAATGCGGAGGCACTTTGGTCATTCGGCGCCAGCGGCACACTCGCCACCAACCCCGCCTTCACGCAGAGATCGTTCAGCAACGGTCTCTGCGCTGCATAGACACCATCGGCCGCCGCCACCCAGCCGCGCGCGGTGTCGATTGCGCGGCTCGCCTCGGCCTGTCTCACCTCTGCGGCAGCCAGCGTGCGCGTCCCTGCGTCTAGACGCTGGCTCGCCGCATCCAGCGCCGTATCCAGCTCCTGGCGGCGACGGCGAACGGTGGCGACCAAGTCATTCAGAACGCTGGGGCGCGCAAAATGGGGATGATCTGTACTGCCGCATACTGGACAGGCTAAATCCGGAACCAACATGCTACGGAGGTGTACGGCCTCCGGTGTCACGGCTTCGTCGGCGAGATCGGCTAGAGGCGCGATCTCGGTGCGGGCCGTCCGATCGCGGAGTCGGTCTGATTCGGCGCGGGCGATCTGGCCTCTGGCCACACTCAGCTCCTGCGCTGCGGCGGCGAACTCGGCCTCCCCGTGCGCCAGATCCGTCGACGCACGAATCTGCTGTTCACATGCTGTATCCGAACGGGAAAGCTTTCAGCAATGCGGTCGACCTCCTCCCGAAAACCATGCGGGAGTCCTTCGCGGGCGAGCCGGACCTGGACGAATGGCCGCTCGCCGATCGCCAGATCTCTCTGCAGATCGAGCGCCGCCAAGTGGTCGCCAAGTTCGGTCAGGCGCATATCGCCTACCTCTGGGAGCCGAAGGAAGGGAACAGGTCGGACGATGGGGATGTGCTCGGACACAACCTGCGGCCCGCCGATACTCACAAGCGTGACCCCATGCTGATACGGCTGCTCCGTGGCGGACAACGGGATGAGTGACCCCGAATAGCGGACGGTATCGCGACCGATGGCCTGGGCCTTGTGCAGGTGGCCGAGCGCCACGTAGCTCGCTTCCGCCGGGAATACATCATGGGGTACCGCATGCTGACCGCCGACCAGTATGCGGCGCTCGGCACCCTCCGACTCAGTGCCACCCGCGACATGGAGGTGCCCCGTCAAGACAAACGGCAAGCCATCCATCTGCGTCCGTAACGTGTCGACCATTTCCGCGTAGAGACTTCGCACTCCAGCGATTACGGGCGATCCTGCCTCACTATCAAGTCGTGTGAAATTTGGTAGGCACGCGGCTGTTGGGTAGGAGACCGCGAGGACATGAGCGACCACAACACCGCTTGCGTCGGCGATCGGCACGAGGTGGCGTGCCGCGTCAACCTGCCCGTTGCGGCGCCGCACGTTTCCCACGACTCGGATGTTGAATGCTTCTAACAGAGGCCGCGGTGCTTCCAACCGGCCGGCGGCATCATGGTTACCGGCAACGATTACGGTTGTCATTCGTGGCTGAGCGCGGCTTAGCCGCGCGAGCGTATTGTAGAAAAGCTGCTGCGCCTCAGCAATGAGACCTGCGCTTCTCGCGTCTTTTCAACAAAGGCCTGAAGTCGATCATCAATCGAGTAGGCCATGATCACCAAATGAGTCGAAGGGATCGTAAGCATATCGAGCAGCACTCGATTTACGTGATCGTCACCGAAACCATAGCCATAGGTCACGACAACCGCGTTAGGTCGACATGCTGCAGCGGCGAAATCGCGAAAGAGCTCTGCGTATGGATATTGGGTCGTTTCGACGTCCTTCGCGGCATTGGGATAGATCATGACCGTATCGACAGGCTTCCGGGGAATGTCGGTATGATCCGCAGGGGCTCCGAAGGGGATTCCTTTTCGGTAGATTCGTCGTTCGTCTTTGTCGAAGAACCAGTCCAATGAGCCGTGGAGCTTGGTCAGGCGGATAACGCCTTCCATGAACCGGGGCTCTCCTCGAATGCCCGGTGGATTATAGTGGACATCAACTTCGACGCGCGACGCACGGAAGACCGGATTCAAAGCGCCGACAAATCTGTCAATAATCCGAAGGCCCGCAAAGTCGCAGCCATGTTCAACAAGGCGGTCGTAATTGGTCGTGAAGACGTGCAAGCGTTCGCGAGACGCAGCGCGGCTCGCAAAGCTCAGTAAGAATGATTGCAGAGCTCCTTGGGCAGTATCTTTCGCCGTGGCGTCCTTTCCAGCCGCAATCCCGCTCTCTGTCTTTAGTAGAGATGTAAGAAATCCCGACATCTGAGTATCGATCCCTTCCTTAAGGATCTTTTCGGCGCCCCTGTCGATGACTCCCAGACCGTCCAGCAGAGCGAATGCGCTTCGGAATTGATCTTCAATGTTTGCCGTGCCTCGCTTCATGGCCGTCGCACCAGCCTGCGCATGCGCATCGATGGCGGCATCATGCGTAGTCCCAAAAACAATCTTCGCCATTCCCGTGGCCTTGACCCCGGCGATGCTGCCAGGGGCCAGCTCGATCGAGGACTTGCCCGGGGCCAACGGAAGCCGACCCGCAACTAATCGACCAGAATTTAGCGACGTGCTGTTAAAGAACGCGCTTCGACGATCGCGTCTGCGATCGCGAACCCCTGGATTGATTGTGGCCCGGTCCCTTCTCGAAGGTCGGCGACGTGACGATCTCACCCCTCGAATCAGTCGGGGTATGCCGTCTGCACACCTAGATCGAAAACTGCTTTGCTCTGTAGTTAGCGACGCGCGCTATCCGACCGATAAGATATGTTCGATAGTCGCCCAAGAGCCCTTCCGAATCAGACTGACCATCATTTAACATCTCATCGGTGGCGCGCAGCGCTTGTTCGAGGGTCAATCCGCCTGCGCCATCATCCACTAGGCGATCGCTCAAGGTACGCTCGAGGTCGCGTCGAAGATCTTCAGTCAGAGTCGATCGCGCTTCGAAGTACATCAATCGCAAACCGAATGTCCGAAGGCGCTCGTCATCGAACCTCTGGACGATCGCCAATGCTTCTGGCCAACTCGCATCATGGAAGGCGACCATGCGAGCCTCGTCATTTGGACTAGGAAATCCGTCATAGATCTGTTCTTCTACATGAGGCGACGGCCGACGCGGCTCGCGCGCGGCGACGTAAGCCGAGACAAGTCGAGCGCAGAACAATGGATCATCTCTAACGCGGCGAGCTCGGGCCTCGATCTCATCCAGGTCAGCGCCGCCCCGGATCTGATCTGGTGCGTCGTAGAGCGCCGTCAGTGTGGGCGCGGCGTTGATTCTTAAGCGACGAACAGGGCTCGGTTTCAGAGCGAGCTCCGCCCGCAGATCATCGTCCGTCATCGACACGAAACGATCGACAACGCCATCCACTCTCAAACATAACCGACCATTGGCCTGGTCTGGATCTCGCCCCAGGCAGACGACGGGTGCGTGATGAGCCTCGTTTCCAAAGAACTCTGTGATAAAGAAACCATGCTCAGAATCGACGAAATCAGCGACGGTTGCCTTGTTCGAAAAGCGTACAAACCGCTGCCAGAGATCGGGGGAGCGCTCATGTATGCAGCGACACAGACCAAGCGTTGCGAGGACATCAGCCATGGCGTCATGAGCTTTGGCGTGACCGATGTCATTCGCCGACGCCAACTGCTCCAGACGGAAAATGGGGCGACCTTCTGGTCCGACAGGCACCGATAGGCAGGCCGGGGAAAGCGCCGCCGCTGCCATAACCAAGCCCAAGACATCCGCGCGGCAGTTGCCGTGGTTGCTCGTGAGATAGGCAGGATGGAGTGTCTGAAAGAATGCGTGTCTCAGCATCTCCTCGTCGAAACGAATGGAATTGTAGCCGACAAAGATTGACGGAGACCAAGACAGGAGCTTCCGCCGGATTGCTTGGACCATTTCATAGTGTGATGGCAGACCCTGATCGGTCAGTCGCGCAATGGGCAGACCGTTTGTGCGCAAAGCGGTCGGATGGGGTACCACGTGCGGGAGGAGGCGGGAGCGCACTTCGAATTGATCGGTTTCGTTGAGGTCTGCATCGGTCCGAATAGCCGCAAAATGCACGATCTGGTCGAAACCGTACTTAAGACCTGTCGTCTCTGTATCGAAGAAGACGAAGCTCAACGGTGTCACCTATTCCTGGAAGCGCCCCGCCAGTCGATATCGCATCGCCGAAGCGCTTACCCGGAATTTGCGGGCAAGCGCCTCGATTCCAGCGTCATCCTCGAGATCCAATCCACCTGCATCCAGTGCGCTCTTGAGAAACTCTTGCGGCATCAGCAGCTCTGCCGCAAAAGCGTTGGCGTCGATCTCAAGTGGGTCGATGCCCTGCGAAGAAACGTCATCCCGTAGTAGCACGCGAAACCCCTTGTCGACGTGAACAGCCTTCTGAATCACTTCGGCATGCAGCTCGTGATGAGCAAGTTCGTGCGCCGCCGAGAATCGTTGACGGTTGGGATGGTGCAGCGCGTTGACGCCGATGATGCCGACGCCATCCTTTATATAGGCCATACCTGAGAGATCCTCGTCCAGCGGCGCGTACTGTAGAACGATGTTTTTAGCCTTGATGATGCGTTCGATCGGAACAGGCACCCCTTTCACACCGAAATCCCGCAAGATTGTGCGAGCCCGCTCGCGGGCTTGCTCGGGCTTCGCAATCACGACCCAGCCTTTGTTGCGCCGCGTTGCGCAAGCGCATTCGCGATCAGATCAGTGATTTGGGCTTTGCCGCGTGCGGTGATGGTGTCATCCGACAGGATCATATCCAAGTCCTCCTGAGTCGCTGGTTTCGGTTGCGTCGGTAGCAGGTCTGAGACCTTGGCGAACTCGAGCGCCGTCGCGAGACCATAGACGTGGTGCAGCAGCACGTTTTGCCGGCCACTCTCTATGTTGGCGATGGACGCCCGCGACATCCCGGCCCGGCCGGCCAACTCGGCTTGAGTAAGGTCGAGTTCTTTTCGTCTCGTCGCGACCGCCCGCCCGAATGTTTTGTAGATGGCCTCGTCCGACATGCCGTGGGTTTGCAGGGCGCGAGTCTCAATGTCAATATTACTCACAGAATGTGCTTATCCAGCACATATCTATGTGCTTATTGACAACTATTGAAATCTCTGGATTCCTTCTCCCTTCCGGCGAGCAACCGGCTCGATTGGCGATGAGCAGAAGGAAACCAGAGCATGTCCAAGCGCATCCATGTCATTCCCCGCGATTCAGGCTGGGCGACGCGCCGCGAAGGGGCGTCGCGCGTGGGGTCCACCCACGAGACCCAAGCCCAAGCGACGGAGGCGGCCCGCGGCACCGCGACCCGCGAGCGCGGCGAGGTGGTCATCCATCGACCGGACGGCCGCATCCGCGACGCGAACTCCTACGGCAATGATCCCTTTCCCCCCAAGGGCTGAACGAGAGGGGGCACGTTCACGAGGTGCCCCCTCTTTACCGACTCCGCGAGTTCGGCCCGGCACAACCAAGGACCACGCCTCATGTCTGACTTTCCTCATTCGCGCCGGGCTGACATTCGTCCCAACGATCCGTTCGCCGATCCGCTGGACGCGGTTCTCGCGGAAATCGCCGTCAATATTCAGCTGCCCCCTGGCCTCCACGCCAAGGCGGTCGACCGCTACGAAGCGGTCCGTCGCTACATCGAACGGCCGGGCAGCCCGCTCGAGGGGCGAGTCGTCTGCTTCTATCCGCAGGGCTCGATGGCGATCGACGCGACGACCTCGACCCGCGGCACCGATGACGAGTACGACCTGGATATCGTGGCAGAGATCGAGGGCCCGGACGACGGCCCCGAGGCCTTGCTGGATGATCTCGAGGAGGCGCTAAAGGGTTACCCGGTGAGCCGGATAGTGCGCCAGACGAGGTGCGTCACTCTCTACTACGCCGACGGCATGCATTTGGATGTCACGCCGTCCCGGCGCCGGGCACCCAAGGAGAAGGAGGGCGAAATCCCCCATGCCAAGAAGGGGGCACGCACCGAGCCGCCGCGCTACGTGCCGATGAACGCCTATGCGTTCGCCCAATGGTACTTGATCCGCACGCCGGTGGAGGAACGTTTCGCTCTCGCTCTGAACCGCCGCCTCTATGAAGAGGCCGGCATCGCGTTCGCAGCGGCGGAGGTCGAAGAGGTTCCGCCGCAGACGCCGCTGATCATCAAGAGCGTGACCACTGTGGCGCTGCAGCTCGTCAAGCGCCATCGCAACATCGTCTACGCAACCGAAACAGGACGCATCCCGCCCTCCGTGATGCTGTCGTGCCATGCAGGCCATGCCGCCCGCCCGGGCCTTGGACTGGCAGACATGGTGATCAGGCAGTCGCGCTGGACCGCGAGAGCCATCGACGAAGCTGCCCGACGGGGGCGCCGGCTGTCTGTTCTCAACCCGGAATTCGCCGCCGAGCAGTTCACCGACCGCTGGCCCGAAACGCAGCTGCAGCAGACGACCTACTCCCGGCACTTGCATACCTTGGCCAACGGCCTGGAAGCCGCACGCAACGGCAACGTCCAACTGGAAGATTTGCAGGCTTGGCTTCGCGACCAGTTCGGCGACAGGGTGGTCACCCGTTCGGTCACGGCCTTCAACCGCCGGATCGGGCAGCAGGTCCAGGCGCGGCAGCACGGCTACACCCGATCCGGCGGTCTCGTCGTCCCTGCCGCCCCCGCAATCATCGGCACCGGTGCAGGTCTTGCCCCGATCTCGGCGCGCGGTCACACCAACATGGGGGAGCGTTGGTAGCAGTGATCATGAGCATCGATGCTCAGATGGCGGACATGGCCTCACTCTGGCCGAACCTCAGGCTCGTCGCCCGGGAAGGGGCGTGCGCGGCCTGGCGCGGGCCGCTTCGACCGTTGATGCAGACTTTCGACATTGAGATCGTCTATCGGGCGCCAGCCGCCATCGAGCGATTGGACGCTCGCGTCCTCCAGCCGTGTGTGACCGTGTTGTCTCCACCCTTGCGAAGGCGTCCCGGCGATCGTGAGGGCGCCTTGCCTCACGTCTACTACGGCCCCGATGGCGAGGTGACGCTCTGTATGCTCGACCCGGACGCCGGAGAGTGGTCGCCGGGAGATAGCCTGGCGCAGACCACGGTTCCGTGGATCATCGATTGGCTCGCGGCATACGAAGGATGGCGCGCCACCGGACAATGGACGGCCAGCGGCCGTCATGTCGAACCGGAACGAGGCAATGTCTAAGACGAACATTCCTCAGAAAGTCCAATCCGCGTTATGGGCGCGGGCGGGCGGTCGATGTCAGTACCGGGGATGCAATTCGGACCTGGTCGGCGACCTGATCGCCGGCCGCCAGGACGGCATCTTCGGCTTCATCGCGCATATCGTTGCGGACATAGAAGGAGGCCCCCGAGGCGATCCGATTCGATCGCCCCAGCTCTCGCGAAGCCTGGGCAACCTCATGCTGATGTGCGCTCGCCATCACAAGCTGATCGATGTCGAGGCCGTCGCCGAGCATCCGGAGCCTGTTCTCCTCGCCATGAAGACGGAGCACGAGACGCGGATCGCGACGGTCACGGGGATCGATGAAGATCGTGCGTCGCATGTCGTGCGATTCGCGGCCAGCATTGGTGACAATGAGGCGCTGGTGTCGACGCAGGCCATCTTCGCCGCCATGCCGCCCGATCATCACCCGGCAAGCGGACAGACTCTGGACCTGGAAATGGTCGGATGCGCTTTTCGCGACAATGAGCCGGCCTACTGGGCGTTTCATCGTGAGAACCTCCGACGCCAGTTCGACGCCAAGGTGCGTGGCCGGGTTGAGCGTCAGGAGATCCGACATCTGAGTGTCTTCGCTCTTGCCCCCCAGCCGCTTCTGATCGAGCTGGGCCGGCTGCTGTGCGACATCGTCCCGGCCACCATCCGTCAACGACACCGTGAACCAGCGACTTGGCGTTGGCAGGCGAACCAGCCGCCGATGTCGTTCGAGGTATCCGAACCGGACCACGAGGCGACGGGCTCGGTGGCCTTGAAGCTCGGCGTCAGCGCAACGGTCGTTGACGATCGGATTCGTAGCGTCCTTGGGCCCAACGCCGCGATCTGGTCTCTGTGCGCCGGCAAGCCGCACAACGACATTCTGCGCCGCCCGGAGGATCAGGCGGTCTTTCGAAGCACGCTCCGCCGTCTCTACGACCGCATCAAGGCTCGTCACGGTGAAGGAACAACGCTCCATCTGTTTCCGGCACTCCCGGCGTCGTTGGCTGTCGAGGTCGGACGGGTCTGGATGCCGAAGTCGGATCTGCCCCTCCGCTTGTACGACAATCATCGGTCGCACGGCTTCCTTTCGACCTTCGACATTCCCTAGTCCATCGACATAGATTGTGTTCTTGGAGGCTACGATAGCCATGACGGCAAGGCGCCAGCACAGACCTCGCGGGCAGGAATTGGGCTCCCAGCTGTCTCTTGCCGGGTACGTTGCCCTTCGGCGCGACACGCAAATCTCCGCGAGCATTCATAGCGTCGCCGACGGCTACGATTCGCCCCCACTTTGCCCTGGCGAACGCCGTCGATCGAGCAAGAATGCCGATCGCGTTCTAGAGCTTTCCGTCGGCTGCTTCCCCCCTGCTTCCCCGGCTATCGAGGCAGAGGCGGGGAAGCACAAATCCCGCAAGGCGGGCCCTCTCGGGCAGTTGATTTTGTTGAGAAAAATTGGAGCGGGCGAAGGGATTCGAACCCTCGACCCCGACCTTGGCAAGGTCGTGCTCTACCCCTGAGCTACGCCCGCGCTCCGATCCGGCCGGGTAGGTGCCGGAAGGCGGTGGTGATAGGGGGTTTTCCTCGGCTTGGCAAGGGGAGGGGCAAGGGGCGGGGCAAGCCCGCCAAAAACTCAGCCGCGGGCGAGCAGACGCTGCAGGTATTTGCCGTATTCGCTGTCCTTGATGGGCTCGATGAGGCGCGCGAAGGCGGCATCGTCGATATAGCCCCGGCGCCAGGCGACCTCCTCCGGACTGCCGATCTGCAGGCCCTGGCGATCTTCCACCGTCTCGACGAACTGGGCCGCCTTCAGCAGGCTCGACGGCGTGCCGGTGTCGAGCCAGGCATAGCCGCGGCCGAGCTTCTCGACGGTGAGCCGGCCCGCCTTGAGATAGTGCGCGTTGACGTCGCTTATCTCGAGCTCGCCGCGCGCCGAGCGGGGAAGCTTTGCGGCCACGTCGCAGACATCGGCATCGTAGAAATAGAGACCGGTCACGGCCCAGTTCGATGCCGGGACCTTGGGCTTCTCGACGATGCTGTTCGGCCGGCCCTCGGCATCGAAGCCCACCACGCCATAGGCCGAGGGATCCGACACCCAGTAGGCGTAGATCGTGGCGCCTGTGCCGGTGGCACCGCGCTCCGCCATCGTCGGCAGCGAATCGCCATAGAAGAGATTGTCGCCCAGGATCAGGCCGACGCGGTCGGCACCGATGAAGTCGCGGCCGATCAGGAAGACCTCGGCGATGCCGCCGGGCTTGGGCTGGGCCGCGTAGGAAATTTCGAGACCCCACTGATGGCCGTCGCCGAACAGGCGGCGGTAGGTCTCGACATCCTGCGGATTGACCACCAGCAGGATCTCGCGACACCCCGCCAGCATCAGGGTGGTCAGCGGATAGTAGACCATCGGCTTGTTGTAGACGGGCAGGAGCTGCTTGTTGGCAGCCCGTGTCATCGGGTAAAGCCGCGTGCCGCTGCCCCCCGCCAGAACGATACCTTTCATGCCCGCCCCTTCATGCCCGCACTGTAGACAGGCCCCATGTACGACCCGCAACAACTATTCGCCAAACTTGAGGCCCTCGGGATCGCGCAACGCACCGTCGAGCACCCGCCGGTCTTCACCGTCGAGGAAGCCAAGGCGCTGCGCGGCAACCTGCCCGGCCATCACATCAAGAACCTCTTCCTGCGCAACAAGAAGGAGGAGATGTGGCTGGTGGTGGCGCTGGAAGACCGCGCCATCGACCTGAAACGGCTGGGCGAGGCGCTGGGCGCCGGCCGTCTGTCGTTCGGCAGCCCGGAGCGGCTCCGGCGCCATCTCGGGGTCGAACCGGGCTCGGTGACACCGTTCGCCCTGGTGAACGACGAGACAAGCGTGGTGCGGCTGGTACTCGACCGAGGTCTGTCCGAGGGCGGACCTGTGAACGCCCATCCGCTGGTCAACACCATGACCACGGCCATCGCGATCGCCGACCTGCTGCGGTTGTTCGAGGCCACCGGTCACGCCCCGCGCTGGCTCGACTTTCCGGTTTGATGTCTCGGATTGATGTTATAATATAACGGAATGCTTGGCCGTTTCCTGCTCGCGGCGGCGCTGCTGTTCGCCGTCCTTCCCGCCTCCGCGCAATCCCCCTCAACGCCGGCCAAAATCAAGGTCGTGGCGACCTTTTCGATTCTGGGCGACCTCGTGGGCGAGGTCGGGGGCGAGCATGTCGAGCTGTCGTCTCTGGTCGGACCCGACACCGACGCGCACACCTACCAGCCGAGGCCGGCCGATGCGCGCACCCTGGCCGCCGCCCAGGCGCTGGTGAGCAATGGCCTGGGGTTCGAGGGCTGGACCGATCGCCTCGCCAAGGCCGCACCCTTCAAGGGCCGCGCCATCGTGGCTTCAAAGGGCGTGCCCACGATCGCCGCCGGTCCATCCCACGGCCACAGCCATGCCCATGGCCCCGACCCGCATTGCTGGCAGGACGTCGCCTGTGTGCGGCGCTATGTCGTCAATATCGCGCAAGGTCTCGCCGAGGCCGATCCGGCCAATGCCGCGAGCTACCGCGACCGCGCCGCGTCCTACGACAAGAAGTTGGCCGCGCTCGACCAGTGGGTGAAGGACGAGATCGCGAAGGTACCGGCCGCGCAACGCAAGGCGATCACCGGACACGACTCGTTCCGCTATTTCTCGAAAGCCTATGGCGTGCAGTTCATGGCGCCGCGCGGCTACAACACCGAGAGCGAACCCTCGGCCAAGGACGTGGCGGCGCTGATCCGGCAGGTGCGCGAGCAGAAGATCAAGGCGCTGTTCGTCGAGAACATGACCAACCCGGGCATGGTCGAGCAGATCGCCCGTGAATCAGGCGCCGTGGTCGGCCCCCGCCTCTACAGCGACGCTTTGTCGAAGCCCGGCGGACCGGCGGCGACCTACGAGGCGATGATGCGCCACAACGTGACGGCGCTCGTGGCGGGGATGCTGAAGAATTGAGTCTTCCGGACCGCGGGCGGGCCCCGCCCGCAGGGGGGCCCGGGCGCGGGGGGCGCGCGGGGCGGGGGAAAAAGAATTGTGT
>JBQTJT010000115.1:0-34805 GCA_052386855.1 Reyranella sp. | reverse complement strand
CCATCGAGGACGAGGTCAACGACCGCATCCGCCACAACTCGGCGGTCGAGACCCGGCTCATGACTCCCGACGAGGCGATCGCGGCCGGCGCCATGGCGCTGTTCGGCGAGAAGTACGGCGAGGAAGTGCGCGTCCTTTCGATGGGTGGAGACGCCCACACCGAAGGCGGCGAGAAATACTCGGTCGAGCTCTGCGGCGGCACCCATGCGCGGCGCACCGGCGACATCGGCCTGTTCAAGATCGTGGGCGAGGGCGCGGTGTCCTCCGGCGTCCGCCGTATCGAGGCGCTGGCCGGTGCCGCGGCCGAGTCCTACGTCCGCCACCAGGCCGACCTGCTGGCCGAAGCCGCGGCGACGCTGAAGACGCGCCCCGAGGATCTGCCGGCGAGGCTGGCGGCCCTGGTCGATGGCCAGCGCCGCATCGAGCGCGAACTCAGCGACGCCCGCAAGGCGCTGGCGCTCGCGGGTTCGGATGCCGGTGCCGGCAACGCGCCGGCCGACGAGATGCGCGATGTCGGCGGCGTGAAAATGATCGGCCGCGTGTTGAACGGCGTCCCGGGCAAGGATCTCAAGGGCATGGCCGACGAGTTCAAGAAGAAGCTGGGCTCGGGCGTGGTCGCGCTGATTGGCATCGAGGACGGCAAGGCCTCGGCCGTCGTTGGCGTCACCGACGATCTTTCGAAGAGCCTGAGCGCCGTCGAGCTGGTCAAGGCCGGTGTCGCGGCGCTGGGCGGCAAGGGCGGCGGTGGCCGGCCCGACATGGCGCAAGGCGGCGGGCCGGATGCGGCCAAGGCGTCCGACGCGTTGCGCGCGATCGAGGCAGCGGTCGGCGCCGCGGGGCCGAAATGAAGAGGCTTGCGCTTCTGATGGTAGCTGCGCTGCTGATGGGTGGCTGCGGCCAGAAGGGCCTGCCGAAGGACGATGCCCAGGCGGCGCAATATGCCAGGGACGAGCAGGCCTGCCGCGCGCAGGTGAGCCAGACTGCGAAGAGCGAGCGCAACATCGAGGACCAGCGCCGGGCCACCTTCGACGGCGAGCGCGAGCGTTTTGGCCAGCAGGGCCTCTACACGACGATGGCCAACCAGGGCTACACCAACAACTTCGACCGGCTGCTCGCCAGTTGCATGGAAAACCGAGGCTGGGCCCCCAAGAAGGCTTCGATCTTCCCCAAGCTCAGCTGGTGAGACCGGCATGAGCGGCGGCGCCAAACAGACGCTGCGGAAATAGGCGCTAGGCGCTTCGGAGTTCGTCCAGGCGGATCTCGGCCAGCGCCTTGAACTCGCCGGCGGGATATTTCTCGAGGTAAGCGGCGAGCGACGCGGGGCTGTCGCTTTCGCGCACCGAATCCCAGAACGCCAGCTCGACCTCGCGATCCTGCGGATCGCGCATGCCGCCCTGGTCGGAGGCGAATTCCTCGAGGCGGGTGTGCGCCAGGGCCGCGAAGGCGCCCTCGGGATATTGCTCGAGATAGGCCTCGTAGTCGGCGGGCCGCACGCTCTCCTTGATCGACTCCCAGAACACGATCTCGACCGACTGCTGCTCGGCCGGCGTCGGCTCCGGCGTCGGCTGCTCGACCGCGAGCTGCTCGGACCGCGCCGGCTCGGCCACCAGTTCGATGGTGGCCGGCGGCGGCTCGGCGTGGCTGCCGTCCGGCGCGTCGGGCAGCAGGCGGAAGACGCGGATCGGCTGGGCGATGTTCTTGACGGTCTGCTCGCCCAGATCCTCGAAGCCGTAAGGCACCTTGTGCCTGACGTGATCGCGCACGCCGCGCGAGATGCAGATGCCGCCCGGTTCGGCCAGTCCCTCCAGGCGGGCGGCGATGTTGACGCCGTCGCCGAAGATATCGCCGTCCTTCACCATGACGTCGCCGACGTTGATGCCGATGCGGAAATGCATCTGCTTGTCGTCGGCCAGGGCCTGGTTGGCCTGGGCGAGGTCGCGCTGGATTTCTACGGCGCAGTCGACGGCGGCAAAGACGCTGGCGAACTCGGCCAGGATGCTGTCGCCGGCGGTGCCGCAGATCCGCCCGGCATGCCGGGTGATCAGCGCGTCGGTGATGGCGCGATGCGCCGACAGCGTCGCCAGCGTGCCTTCCTCGTCGACCCCCATCAGGCGGCTGTAGCCCTCGATGTCGGCGGCGAGGATGGCGATCAGCTTGCGTTCGAGCGGCGGCGCTTCCATGTCGGACGTACTCACTGGGAAAAACGTGAAAGGGCGCGATTGCCGGCACATTGCTAACGACGCCGGTAGTGGCCCGGTTCCGGCTGCTTGCCCGCATATCATCTGTCGGGCGATGCTCCTCTCATGAAGAACCTCGGCTTTGCAGTCCTGCTCCTGCTGTGCGGCTTCACACTCCCTGCAGCCGCGCGCGACGAACTGGTGACGTCCGCTCGTACCGCGGGTGGCGAGACCGTCCCCTATGTGCTGACGACCAAGGGCGGGACGCCGGCCTATGCCGTCATCCTGATGCCGGGCGGTTCGGGAGTGATGAATCCCCGGATGATGGACGGCAGGCTGGTGTTCGGCTTCGGCGGCAATTTCCTCATCCGCTCGCGCGAACTGTTCGCCGACGGCCGCTTCGTCGCGGCCTCCACCGACGCGACTTCTACTCCGGCGCGCATCCTGGCGATCGCCCAGGATCTCGAGCGCCGCTTCGGCAAGGTCGCGATCTACGTGATCGGCACCAGCCGCAGCACCGAAGCCACGATGCTCCTGGCGGCGCCGCTCGACGGCCAGGTGGCGGGCTTCGTCCATACCTCGTCGATGAACGGTATCGCGGGGTTCGACCCGAGAAAATTCAGGAGCCGCCACCTCATCGTCTATCACCGCATGGACGCCTGTCGGGCGACCCGGCCGTCGGCCAGTGCGGCCTCGCGCAGCAGCTACGGCACCGAGACCATCGAGATGGAAGGCGGCACCTCGACCGGCGACGATTGCGAGGCCCGGGCCTATCACGGCTACAACGGCATCGAGGCCGCGACCGTCGACAGGATCAAGGCGTGGATCTTGTCAGGGGGCGGGGCTGGCAGATAGCGCGCATAAGAAAAAGGCGGCCTTTCGGCCGCCTTTTCCCGTTCAGACGAAGTCGCTTAGTAAGGCGCCGTGAAGGGCTGGCCGGGCCAACGGTAGCCCGGAGCCGGCAGCGGCAGCTTGTTGTCGATGTGAGCCTTCTCGAGCGTCGCGATGCCCTCGGCGTAGCGGCCGGACTCGCACTGGGCGATGGCAGCGGCTTCAGGCGTATCGGTCCGCGCAGTACGGAACTGGCGCCACTTGTCGCTGAGGGCCTTACAGTAGGCGGCCGGATCGCGGAAGATCGCGGGAACGCCAGCAACCTGGCCGTCCATCACGATCTCGACGCGACGATTCTGCGGCTCGCGCACGCCGTCGCCGGTAGCGACCAGCGGCGAAGCCTCGCCACGGCCGATCACGGAGATCGACTGGGCCGGCACGCCATTCTGGACGAGCGCGTCCTTCACGGTGTTGGCGCGACGGAGCGACAGCGCCATGTTGTAGGCCTCGGGACCCGACGTGTCGGTATGTCCGGTGGCGGTCACGCGGGCGCTGCCGCGGGTCTTGTAGGCCTGAGCGGCCTGCTGGATCGTGCTCTGGGCCTGGGCCGACAGGTTCGAACGGTCCCAATCGAAGAAGACCATGAACGAGGTAGGCGGCGGCGGCGGAGGCGGCGGCGGAGCTGCCTGTGGCGGCGGGCTATCGCACGCCCCCAGGAGTAACGCGGCGATACCGGCGACGAGCAGCTTCTTTAGCATGAGTGCATTCCCCTCAAGGTTGAGGGCCGAGCCTGAAAGACCCGGCCACTGAGGGGTCTAACGCCTCCATTTGGCCTAGGTTCCCGCTCGCTGCGGATTTTTTGGCAGTGTCCGAATCTCCCCGGACGGCGGCTATCTTGTCGTCGGGGCAGGCGGCAGCTGGACCTCGATGAGGTGCTGGGCCTGAACGACGGTACCCGACGGCACGACGGACACGGCTGGAAGGAGTGCCGCAAAGGGGGTCGGCTTTATCGGATCCTCCACGGGCGGACACTGCATCAACAGCCCACCCGCGCCGGTGTTGCCTCTCCATGCACACCGACACAACAAAAGGCCCGCGACGGCGATACCGGGCGGGCCTCGACCCGCCGGTACATCCGCGGCCGGGTCGGTTGGCGCCCAGTGCTTGCGTGGCGGGCTCCGGGGATGAAACGCCTGGGGCCGGGAAGGGTTGCGGGGCTACTCGGCCGCCCGCACACCCTGCGTCGCCGGCGTCACGGCCTTCATCGTGCCGCCGTAGCGGTCGGTGAACGCCGTCGTGTCGATCTCGTCGAGCACGATCTCGCGGTTGAGCACCTGCTCCTTCCACTTGAGCAGCTGCGGATGCGCGGCCTGGAACTCGGGCATCACTTCATTGGCGAAGAGCTCGAGCGATTCGCAGATGTCCTCGTGGCGGTTCTTGCCGGCCTGGTTCAGCAGGACGACCTGGTCGATGTTCGACTCCTGGAATTTCTTGAGCTTGCGGCGGATGGTTTCCGGCGAGCCAATCAGGCCGCCGCGCAGCGCCGCGGCATGCTGGTCGGGGTTGGCCTTCTTCCACTTCTCGTACTCGTCCCACATGTTGACGGTGCCGGCGGCCGGCCGCCGCCGGTCGGCCGACTGGCCGTAGAAGCGCAAGGCGAACTGGAAGAAGGTGTCGCCGTCGGCGCGGGCGCGCGCCTCCTCGTCCGTCTTGGCGCACATGAAGAAGCTGACCAGCGCGATGTTGGGGTTGGTCACGTAGTCGGCGAGCTTCTTCTGCCGCTTCACGAAGGCGTTGTAGTAGGCGTGCACCCAGGCGTGCGCGGCGTCGGCCGAGACGAACTGGAATCCGAGCGCGCCCATGCCCCATTCGCCGCACTTGGCCAGGGTCTGGAGCTGCGAGCAGGCGACCCAGAGCGGCGGGTGCGGCTTCTGCAGCGGCTTGGGCACCACCATGCGGAGCGGGATGTTCCAGGTCTTGCCCGCGTGTTCGCTGGGGCCGTCCTTGAACATGGGCAGGATGGCGCGCACGGCCTCCTCGAAGATCTCGCGCTTGTTCTCCATGGTGACGCCGAACGGTTCGAGCTCGGTGATCGAGGCGCTCTCGCCCATGCCGAATTCGCAGCGGCCGTTGGACAGAAGATCGAGCGTGGCCACGCGCTCGGCGACGCGCGTCGGATGGTTGGTCGTGACCTGGAAGATGCCGTGGCCGAGGCGGATGTTCTTGGTGCGCTGGCTGGCGGCCGCCAGGAAGGATTCAGGCGAGGGCGAGTGTGAGTATTCCTCGAGGAAATGATGCTCGACCTGCCAGGCATGGTCGTAGCCCAGGCGATCGGCGAGTTCGATCTGGTTCAGCGCGTTCTGATAGAGCCGGTGCTCGTCGCCCTCTTTCCAGGGGCGGGGCAACTGCAGTTCATAGAAAATGCCGAATTTCATGGGGCTTCCTCCGAGAGGAAGCATGCCCGCAAATCAAGCCGGTGCAAGAGGGGGTGAAACGCCGTTTCGCTGGAAGAGATTCAGTTCGGGCGCATCACCGCGGCCAGCGCTTCCAGCACCGCCGGGGCCTGATAGGGCTTGGTGATGACGGGCCGCATCCAATGGCGCTCGGGCACGGTGCGCGGTTCGCCGGTGACGAAGATGAAGGGAATGCCCTCGGCGGAGAGCCGGTCGGCCAAGGGAAACACCAGCTCATGCCCGAGGTTCACATCGAGGAGCGCCGCATCGAGCCTGGTGTCGGCGATCCTCGCCAGGGCCCGCTCGACCGAAGGCGCCGGGCCGATGACGCTGCATCCCGCCTCATCCAGGACCCTTTCGAGGTCGAGGGCGATGAAGATGTCGTCCTCGACGATCAGGACGGCGCGAGACGAAAAATCGAGAGTAACCAAGGACTTGCCTGACTGGGCGATACGCTGCCCGTTGCTTGACTCAAGGCAACGGCACGTCAGGCAAAAGGTTGCGGCGCTACTCCGCGGCGGCTTTCATCGCCGCCGGATGGCGCCACTGGTGGAGCAGCTCGGCTTCTTTCTTCTTGGCCTTGTCCAGATGCGCGTCCTTGACGTGGCCGTAGCCCTTTATGTCGTCGGGGATCGCAGCGAGCTTCACCGCCAGCGCATGGTTGGCGGGAGAGAGGCCCTTCAGCAACTCGGCCACCAGCGCCTCGTAGTCGCCGATCAGCGCGCGCTCGGTCTTGCGTTCCTGGGTGTAGCCGAAGATGTCGAACGCCGTGCCGCGCAGGCCCTTCAGCTTCGCCAGCGCCTTGAAGGCCGGCAGCATCCAGGCGCCGAACTCCTGCTTGATCAGATGGCCGGTCTTGGGATCTCGGCTGGAGAAGATCGGCGGTGCGAGGTGGAATTTGAGTTTGTAATTGCCCTCGAACTGGCCGGCGAGCTGGGCCGCGAAGGCGGCATCGGCATGGAGCCGCGCCACTTCGTACTCGTCCTTGTAGGAGAGCAGCTTGCTGTAGTTGCGCGCCACGGCCTCGGCGAGCTCGCTGTGGCCGGGGCCGGCCTTATGTTCGGCCGCGCGGACCTTGTCGACCAGCGCCTTGTAGCGCTGGGCCAACGCCTCGTTCTGGTAGCCGGTGAGGTGCTTCATCCGCGCGGCCACGATCTCGTCGAGCGTCCTGGCGATGCGCGTGAAGGGAACGACCGTCGCGGGCGGCGCCGCGAGCTTCTCGACGGCGGTGCGATCGGCGGCGGCACGGCGGCCCCAGCGGAAGGCCCCGGTGTTCATGGCGACGGCGGCGCCGTTCAGCTCGATCGCCTGCTCCAGCGCCTCGTGGCCGATCGGCACCAGGCCCTGCTGGTAGGCATAGCCCAGCATGAACATGTTGGTGGCGATCGAATCGCCCAGCAGCGCCGTGGCGATGCGGGTGGCCTCGACGAAGTCGCAGGCATCGGCGCCGGCGGCCGCCTCGATCGACAGTCTCAGCGTGTGCGAGGGGAAGGCGATGTCGGGATGGCGGGTGAACTCGCCGGTGATGGTCTCATGGGTGTTGACGATGGCGCGCGAGGTACCGGGCTCCAGCCGCGCCAGCGAATCGGCGCCGGCGCTGACCACGAGGTCGCAGCCGAGGAGCAGGTTGGCGCCACCGGCGCCCAGGCGCACGGCGTGCAGGGCCTCGGGCGTTGCGCCGATGCGGACGTGGCTGACCACCGCGCCGCCCTTCTGCGCCATACCGAGCTGGTCGAGAACGGTGGCACCTTTTCCTTCCAGATGCGCGGCCATGCCCATGATGGCGCCGATGGTGACCACGCCGGTGCCGCCGATGCCGGTGATGAGCACGCCATAGGGCTTGTCGGCGATCGAGGGCAGCGTGGGGGCCGGCGGGAGAGCCGGTTCGCTCGTTGCGGCGGCTGCCGCCGGCTTCGCCGCTTTACCTTTGCGCAAGGCTCCGCCCTCGACGGTGACGAAGGACGGGCAGAAACCGTTCAGGCACGAGAAATCCTTGTTGCAGGACGACTGGTCAACGGCGCGCTTGCTGCCGAACTCGGTGGCGACGGGCGTGACCGAGAGGCAATTCGACTGGGTCGAGCAGTCGCCGCAGCCCTCGCACACCGCCTGGTTGATCAGCACGCGCCTGGCCGGATCGGGATAGGTGCCGCGCTTGCGGCGGCGGCGTTTTTCGGCCGCACAGGTCTGGTCGTAGATCAGGACCGAGACGCCCTTGACCTCGCGCAGCTCGCGCTGGACCTCGTCGAGCTGGTCGCGGTGATGGAAGGTGACGCCCGGGGCCCATTCGGTGCCGATCGGATACTTGCCCGGATCGTCGCTCACCAGCGCGATGCGCTCGACGCCCTCGGCGCGGACCTGGCGGCTGATGCGCCACGGCGTGACGTCGCCATCGTGCGGCTGGCCGCCGGTCATGGCGACGGCGTCGTTGTAGAGGATCTTGTAGGTGATGGTGGTGTGGCTGGCGATGGCGTGGCGGATCGCGAGGTAGCCCGAATGGAAATAGGTGCCGTCGCCCAGGTTCTGGAAGACGTGCGGCACGTCGGTGAAGTGCGAGGCGCCGACCCAGGTGCCGCCCTCGGCGCCCATGTGGGTGAAGGTCTTGGTGTTGCGCTCCATGCCGATGGCCAGCGTGTGGCAGCCGATGCCGGCCAGCGCCATCGACCCGTCGGGCACCTTGGTCGAGCTGTTGTGCGGGCAGCCGGAGCAGAAGTAAGGCACGCGCGCCATGCCGGACTCATTGCGGACCTGACGACCGCTACGGCGCTTCAGCATCTCGAAGCGCTGCTTCGTGCGCTCGCCGAAGGAGTCGAGGCCGAAGCGCGCCACGATGGCCGAGGCGATGTCGAACGGCGTCAGTTCACCGTCGCTCTTGAAGAGGTGCTGGCCGCGCTCGTCGTGCTTGCCGACGACGACGGGCCGGCGGCCGGCTTCCATGTTGAACAGCGCGTCCTTGAGCTGCTGCTCGATCAGCGGGCGCTTCTCCTCGATCACCAGGATCTCGCGCTTGCCGGCCGAGAAGGCGGTAGCGCCCTCGGTCTCGAGCGGCCAGACCATGCCGACCTTGTAGATGGCGAGTCCCAGCCGCTCGGCCTCGGCATCGTCGATCCCGAGTTCGTCGAGCGCCTGGCGGACATCGAGGTAGGACTTGCCGACGGTGACGATGCCGAAGCGGGCGTCGGGGTGGCCCAGCATCACCCGGTCGAGCTTGTTGGCGCGCCAGTAGGCCAGCGCCGCCGGGATCTTGACCGAATAGACGCGCTTTTCCTGGCCGAGCCAGTCGTCGGGCCAGCGGATGTGCACGCCGTCGGGCGGCAGGTGGTGATCGGACGGGGTGTGGATTTCGAGGCGGTGCGGGTCGACATAGACCGAGGCCGAGGAATCGACCGTCTCGCTCAGCACCTTGAAGCCGACCCAGAGGCCCGAGTAGCGCGACATCTCGAAGGCATGCAGGCCCCAGTCGAGATATTCCTGGACGGAGGCCGCGTGGATCACCGGCATGCCGGCCGAGATGAAGGCGGGTTCGCTCTGGTGCGCGACCGTCGAGGACTTGGCCATATGGTCGTCGCCGGCCAGGGCCACGATGCCGCCGTGCCTGGACGTGCCGGCGTAGTTGGCGTGCTTGAAGGCGTCGCCGGAGCGGTCGACGCCGGGGCCCTTGCCGTACCACATGCCGAACACGCCGTCGTAGCGCGCCCCGGAATAGAGGTGGATCTGCTGCGTGCCCCACAGCGCCGTGGCCGCCAGGTCTTCGTTGGTGCCGGGCTGGAACTCGATGTGGTTCTTCTTGATGAAGCGCTTGGCCTGCCATAGCGCCTGGTCGAAGCCGCCCAGCGGCGAGCCGCGGTAGCCCGAGATATAGCAGGCGGTGTTGAGGCCGGCGGCAAGGTCCCGCTGGCGCTGCATCATGGGCAGTCGGACCAGGGCCTGCGTGCCGGTGAGATACACCCGGCCGGTTTCGAGTACGTATTTGTCATCCAGGGTCACCGCGAGGGTCATGGGCAACCTCCTTTGACTTGTTATGTGGGGACGATAGCGACAGAATCTTGCGCGTTACAATCGGGAACGCGGGCCCCGTGCAAAAATGACGTTTTAAGGGTGCCGCGGCTCACCGATCATGCGCGCCGTTTCACGGTGTCGCCCGGGAATGAAATGTTGTAATCACCCGCCGCATGTCTGTTCTCGTCACCGGAGTCGCCGGCTTCATCGGGTCGCACGTCGCGCGGGCCCTGCTGGCCCGGGGCGAGGCCGTGGTCGGTGTCGACAATTTCAGCGACTACTACGATCCGGTCCTGAAGTTCGCCCGCCTGAAGGCGCTGCGCGAGGACAAGGGCTTCACCTTCCTGGAAGCCGATATCGCCGACCGCGAGGCGATGCTGGGGCTGGCCGGCCGGCACGGCGACCTCGACCGGATCGTCCACCTGGCGGCCCAGCCCGGCGTCCGCCATTCGATGATCGATCCCTATATCTACGTGCAGACCAACGTGATGGGCCATCTCGTGATGCTCGAACTGGCGCGCGGCATATCGGGCCTGAAACACTTCGTCTATGCCTCGTCCTCGTCGGTCTATGGTGGCAACCGCAAGCTGCCCTTCGCCATCGACGACCGGGTCGACAGGCCGGTCTCGCTTTATGCCGCCACCAAGCGTGCCGACGAGCTGATGACCGAGACCTATAGCCATCTCTACGGCATGGCGGCGACCGGTCTGCGCTACTTCACGGTCTATGGGCCGTGGGGCCGGCCGGACATGTCGCCATACATCTTTGCCAAGGCGATCCATGAGGGCCGCACCATCGAGCTCAACCACCTGGGCTTCATCAAGCGCGACTACAGCTACATCGACGACATTGCGGCCGGCACGCTCGCCGTGCTCGACAAGCCGCCGGCCGAGGCACGCCACCGGGTCTACAATCTCGGCGCGGCGCGGAGCGAGGACATCGTCCATGTCATCTCGCTGTTCGAGAAGGCGCTGGGCCGCGAGGCCAAGGTCGAACTGCGGCCGGGCGAACCCGGCGACATGCAGGAAACCGCGGCCGACATTTCCGACACTACACGCGACTTCGGCTGGACGCCTAAGGCGACGGTGGAGCAGGGGATTCCGCTCTTCGTCGACTGGTTCAAGAGCTACAACAGGCTCTGACTTGCGCCGAAACGCGCGCGGCCCCATGTCTTGAGGCAGCAGGAGTGTGTCAATGAGTGCAATGCTGGGCGATCTGCCGACCTGGAACCTCGCCGACCTCTATTCCAGCCCGACCGGACCCGATCTCGATGCCGACCTGAAGCGGGCGGCGGCCGAAGCGACGGCATTTGCCAAGGACTACGAAGGCAAGATCGCCGGCCTCGACGGCAAGGCGCTGGCGGCGGCGATCACGCGCTATGAGGCCATGTCGGACCTGATGGGCCGCATCGGCTCCTACGCCTCTCTCTACTATGCCAGCGACATGGCCGATCCCGAGCGCGGGCGGTTCTCGCAGAACGTCTCCGAAAGCCTGACCGACATCGGCTCCAAGCTGCTGTTCTTCGGGCTGGCGGTGAAGCGCCTGGAGGATGCCGACCTCGCCGCCAAGATGACGGTGCCGGAGCTGGCCAAGTACGCGCCCTGGCTGCGCGACGTCAGGGCCTTCCGGTCGCACACTTTGTCAGACGAACTCGAGAAGGCGTTGCACGAGAAATACGTGGTCGGCCGCGCCGCGTGGTCGCGCCTGTTCGACGAGACCATCGCGCGGCTGCGCTACCCTTTCCGCAACGAGGTGCTGACCGAGCCGCAGATCCTCGACAAGCTGTCGGCCAAGGACGCTGATGTGCGCAAGGACGCGGCCAAGTCCTTCGGCGAGGTCCAGACAGACAATATCGCGGTGTTCTCGCTGCTCACCAACACGCTGGCCAAGGACAAGGAGATCGAGGACCGCTGGCGCAAGTACGAGCGGCCGCAGTCGTCGATGAACCTCGCCAACTGCGTCGAGGACGAGGTGGTGGACGCGCTGGCTTCGTCGGTGAAGGCGGCCTATCCGCGCCTCGCCCATCGCTATTACAAGCTCAAGGCTAAGTGGTTCGGCGTCGAGACCATGCCCTACTGGGACCGCAACGCGCCGCTGCCCGAGCATGACGACCGCGTGATCCCGTGGCCCGAGGCGACCAAGATCGTGCTCGACGCCTATGGTGCCTTCTCGCCGGAGCTGGCGTCGGTCGGCAAGAAGTTCTTCGACAATGCCTGGATCGATGCGCCGGCACGGCCGGGCAAGTCGCCGGGCGCCTTTGCCCATCCCACAGTACCGTCGGCGCATCCCTATCTGCTGCTGAACTATCAGGGCAAGGTGCGGGACGTGATGACCTTGGCCCACGAACTTGGCCACGGCGTGCACCAGGTGCTGGCTGCGAAGCAAGGCGCGTTGATGGCCGACACGCCGCTCACGCTCGCCGAGACCGCCTCGGTGTTCGGCGAGATGCTGACGTTCCAGTCGCTGCTCAAGACCGCGCCCGACAAGGCCACGCGCAAGGCGATGCTGGCGGGCAAGGTCGAGGACATGCTGAACACCGTGGTGCGCCAGATCGCCTTCTACGATTTCGAATCGCGCCTGCATATGGCGCGGCGCGAAGGCGAACTCACGCCCGACGCCATCGGCGAGATATGGATGGCGGTGCAGACCGAGAGCCTGGGGCCGGCCTTCACCTTCGACGACGAGTACCGCGCTTACTGGTCCTACATCGGCCACTTCATCCATTCGCCGTTCTACGTCTATGCCTACGCCTTCGGCGATTGCCTGGTGAACTCGCTCTATGCCGCCTACCAGGCCGCACCTGAAGGCTTCCAGGCCAAGTATCTCGACATGCTGAAGGCGGGCGGCGTGAAGCGGCACAAGGAGTTGCTGGCACCGTTCGGCTTCGACGCCTCGGACCCCGCCTTCTGGAACAAGGGGCTTGGCGTCATCTCAGGCTTCGTCGACGAGCTCGAGAAGCTTTAGGCATGGCAGCGGACGAGGGCGATTCGCTGGGTGGACGGCTTGGCCGTTACGCCCGGGTCGGCTCGTCGGTGGGCGGCCTTGCTGTCAAACTGGCGGGTCAACGCTACCTCGGGCTGTCCCTCGATCGCGACAAGCATGCCGGCGAGCTGAAGGCGGCGCTGGGCGGCTTGAAGGGGCCGTTGATGAAGGCGGCGCAGCTGCTGGCCACCATTCCCGATGCGCTGCCACCGGAATATGCCCGCGAACTGGGCGAACTGCAGGCCAACGCGCCCGCCATGGGCTGGGCCTTCGTGCGCCGCCGCATGGCCTCGGAGCTGGGACCGGACTGGCAGGCGAAGTTCGCCAGGTTCGACAAGGAGGCGTCGTTCGCCGCTTCCCTCGGGCAGGTCCATCGCGCCGTGTTGCCCGACGGCCGCGACGTGGCGGCCAAGCTGCAATATCCCGACATGGCCTCGGCTCTCGAGGCGGATCTCAATCAGCTAAAAGTCGTGTTCGCGATCGGTCAGCGCTTCGATCCGGCGATCCGCACCGACGAGATCCATGCCGAGATCACGACGCGCCTGCGCGAGGAACTCGACTATCGTCGCGAAGCCAAACATGTCGCGCTCTACCGCCACATGCTGCGCGACGAGCCCGACGTCCATGTGCCCGAGGTCGTGCCGACGCATTCGACCGACCGGCTGCTGACCATGAGTTGGCTGCAGGGCGGGCCGCTGCTCGACTGGAAGACGCGCGCGCAGGAAGAAAAGGACGCGCTGGCCATCAACATGTTCCGAGCCTGGTATGTGCCGTTCTACCGCTACGGCGTGATCCACGGCGATCCGCATCTCGGCAACTACACGGTGCGGCCCGACGGCTCGGTCAATCTGATGGACTTCGGCTGCGTCCGCATCTTCCCGCCGCGCTTCGTGCGGGGCTCGATCGAGCTCTATCGCGCGCTGATGAGCGACGACGAGGCCCGTGCCGTCGCAGCCTATGAGGATTGGGGATTCAATGGCCTCAGCCGCGAGATGATCTCCGTGCTCAATCGCTGGGCGGCCTTCCTCTACGGCCCGCTGATGGACGACCGGCCGCGCCGTCTCACCGAAGGCATGGCCGGCGGCTACGGCCGCGAGATGGCGCAAAACGTCTTCGGCGAGCTACGCAAGATGGGCGGCGTGCGGCCGCCGCGCGAGTTCGTGTTCATGGACCGCGCCGCCATCGGCCTCGGCGCCGTGTTCATCCACCTCCGCGCCTCGATCAACTGGCACCGCTTGTTCGAAGGTATGATCGAGGGCTTCGAGAAGGATGAACTGGCGGCGCGCCAGCAGGCCGCGCTCGTTGAGGCGGGGCTCGGGGAGGCGGGGCTGGCGTGAACATCCTGGTGACCGGATCGTCGGGCTGGCTCGGCCAGACCCTGGTGCCGCGGCTGTTGCGAGACGGCCATCGCGTCGTCGGGCTCGATCCCGAGCCGGGGCCGACGACGGAGATCGTGGGCTCGGTGGTCGACCGCGCGCTGGTGCGCAGGATCCTCCGCGAGCAGAGCATCGACGCGATCGTCCACGCCGCCGCGCGCCACAAGCCGCACATCGAGACGCACGACAATTCCGAGTTCGTGGCGGTGAACGTGCAGGGCACGCTCAACCTTCTGGAGGAGGCTGTGGCGGAGGGCTCGAAGGTCAACCGCTTCGTCTTCACCTCGACCACCTCGCTCATGATCTCGCAGAAGATCCGCGACGGCCGCGCGGGTGGCGCCACGGAGGCGATCTGGATCGACGAGGAGATGGCGCCGCTCAGACCGCGCAATATCTATGGCGTGACCAAGCTCGCGGCCGAAGAACTGTGCCGGCTGTTCAACCACCTCCACAAGCTGCCGGTCCTGGTCCTGCGCACCTCGCGCTTCTTCCCGGAGGAAGACGACATGGCGCACGCCATCGCGCAGTCGGGCGAGAACACCAAGGCCAACGAGTTCCTGTTTCGACGGCTCTCGGTCGAGGACGCGGCCGAAGCGCATGTCGCGGCACTGGCGAAAGCACCGCAGCTCGGCTTCGACACTTTCATCATCTCGTCGATGACACCGTTTTCGCGCGGCGATGGTGCCGCACTCATTTCAGATGCTCCATCGGTCGTCAGGCGCTACTTCCCAGACTATCCCGCGCTCTACGCCAGGCGCGGCTGGACGATGTTCCAGTCGATCGACCGGGTCTACGACGCCAGCAAGGCTACGCGAAAGCTGGGCTTCACCTGCCGCACGGACTTTCGGCAGATCTTGGAGGCGCTCAGGCCAACATGAAAACGACAGAGTAGAGGGCAACCACGGTGCCCAGGCCGAGCAGGGTCACCAGGACCACGGCAACGACCTTTTTCCAAAGGCCTGAAGCTCTGGGCAGAACGTAACCGAGGACGCCGACGGCAATCGCCCAGGCGATGAGCCAGTACCAATCCTTCATCCTGTCACCCCCACCTTCGCGCACCCCAACACGAGACCGCGCACCACGTGGAGATCGCGCACGACGAAAGTGCAGAGGCCTTTGATCTCGTCGGTCGCTTCGAGCAGGTCGGGCACCATGATGGTCATCATGCCGGCAGCCGCAGCGGAGCGGACGCCGTTGTGCGAATCTTCCAGGGCAATGCAGAGGTGAGGGTCGACGCCTAGCCGCCTGGCCGCCAGCAGGTACGGGTCGGGCGCGGGCTTGCCGGCGGCGTAGTCGCCATGGGCGACGATCTGGTGGAAACGGTCGCCGAGCATGTGTGCGCCGAGGTGATGTTGCACGGTCTTGTGCGAGGACGATGTTGCGATGCCGCGCGGCAGGGCGAGCGCGTCCAGCGCGTCGAGCAGTTCGACGACGCCGGGCTTCATCGCCAGTCGTGTTTCTACGATCACATCGAAGTGCCGATTCCAGGCGGCCCGGAATTCATCGACGGGAAACGAACTCCCGTAATGCTCGACAAGGAAGGCACGCGTCAGCAGCCAGGGGCGACCGATCATGCTGTGGAAAATGGCAGGGGTCATCTCCTGCCCGACGTCATCGGCCGCCATCATGATCGCTTCCTGATAACGCGACTCCGTGTCGAACAGCAGGCCGTCGAGATCGAAGATGACGGCAGCAGGGCGGCGCGGAAGCTCCACTAGCCCCGCACCTTGGGCATCATGATCATGTCCCATGGGCTCGGCACGTCGCCGTGTGGCACCCAGACCAACGTGGGCGCGTTCAAGGCGAAGGCCTTGTGCAGCGCGTCTTCGAGTTGCCTGGGATCGATCGCCTTGAACGAGGCGATGCCGAAGGAGTCGGCGAGCTTGCCGAAATCCGGATTCTGCAGGTCCGAGGCGATCAGGCGGTTGCCGTAGTGCTGCTGCTGGATGCGCTTCACGTTGCCGAAGGCGCCGTTGTCGAACACCACGACGACCACGGCGAGGTTGTGGCGCGCCGCCGTCGCCAGCTCGCCGATCTGATACATGAAGCCACCGTCGCCGGCGATCGCCAGCACCTTCCTGTCGGGCATCGCGGCCTTGGCGCCCAGCGCCGTGCCAAAGCCCCAGCCGAGATTGTCCTGGTAGCCGGGTGAGAGGTAGGTACGCGGCTTCTCGATCGGCAGCGCCACGCGCGAGGCGAAGCCCATCTGGGAGACTTCATCGACGAAGATGCCGTCCTCGGGCAGGGCCCGGCGGATCGCCTGCAGGAATCCGAACTGCGGTTCCAGCCGCGACAGCCGCTCAGTGAGCCATGCACGATGGCCCTTCAGTTCTTCCGCGCGGGAAGTACGCGCCCGGTTGTGCTTCGGGAGTGCCGCGATCAACGCGCGCAACTGCGACGCCGCGTCGCCGACCAGGGCCACGTCGGGTTTGCGAAAGCGGTCGGGCTCGTCGGGGTCGATGTCGAGGCGCACGACTTTCAGACCCTTGTCGATGCCCCAGCTGCCGTTCTGGATGAAGAAGCGCGTGCCGATCGCCAGCACGGCGTCGGCGTCTTTCCACAGGCGATGGCCGACCGGCATGTCGACGGCGAGACGATGCGAGCTCGGCACGACTCCGCGGCCGCGCCTATAGGAGCTGACCGGCGCTTCGAGCAGCTCGGCGATGGTGATCACTTCGGCGCTGGCATCGAGCGCGCCGCCGCCGACCACGATGATCGGCCGTTCGGCCGCGCCGAGGATTTTGGCGGCGGCGGTGATCGCCTCGTCGTCGATTGCCTCCACCGGCAAAGCAAGGGGCGAGGCGGGCAGGGTGACGTCGGCCCGCTTGGCCCAGGTGTCGAGCGCGCATTCCAGGGCGACGGGGCGCGGGCGGCCCGAGGTCGCCTGCCAGATCGCCTGGCTGACCAGGGTCGGTGCTTCCTGCGGGCTCCTGATGCGTTCGGCCCACTTGGTGATGTGGCGCATCATGCCGAGCTGGTCGTGGATTTCGTGCAGATGGCCGTGGCCGCGGTCGATGTCGGCCTGCGGGATCTGGCCGATCAGGCCGATCACTGGCGCGTTCATGCCGTAGGCAGTGAGCAGCGCCGCGCCTGCATTCAGGAAACCGGGGCCGGGCACCACGGCGAAAGCCTGCGGTTTGCCGGTTGCGAGCGCGGCGCCCAGCGCCATGTAGGCCGCGGTCTGCTCATGGCGCGGATGGATCACCCGCAATCGGTCGGCCGCGTGGTAGAAAGCGTCGAACAGGGGATCGTTGTGCAGGCCGGGCAGGGCATAGACCGTGTCGAGCCCGTGGTGCAGGAGGGTTTCGACCGTGGCTTCGGCGGTACTGAGACGTGGCATGGCGATGATCTATAGGCCGCACGGCAGGCGATCAAGGCGAGGCCTATCAAGGAGGGGGGCATGCGCCTGATCCTGTCCATCCTGTTTCTCCTCGTCGCTGTCGTGCTGATGGCGGGGCTGCTCGCCTGGATTGCCGAGCGCCGGCTCGATCGCACCGCCGAGGCGAAGTCCTTCTCAGATGTCGGCAAGGTGCCAGTGGTTGACGTGGCACTGGTCCTCGGCACGGCGCCGATCGGGCCGGAGGGCGGGCCCAACCGCTACTTCGTCTATCGCCTCGATGCCGCGGCGGCCCTCTACAAGGCCGGCAAGGTGAAACACTTCATCGTGAGCGGCACCCGCGACGGACGCTACGACGAGCCGACCGCGATGCGCGCCAGTCTGGTCGAGCGCGGCGTGCCCGCGGCGGCGATCTACCGCGACTTCGACGGCGATCGCACCCTCGATTCGGTGGCGCGAGCCCGGCGGATCTACGGCCAGACGCGGCTGATCATTGTCTCGCAACGCTTTCATCTGAGCCGCGCGCTGTTCCTGGCGCGCCACGAAGGCATGGACGCCTGGGGTTTCGAGGCCCGCGATGTCGACACGCCCTACAGCATCTTTACGGAACTGCGTCGCTACCCCTCGGCGCTGCGCGCCTACTGGGACGTCTGGATGAACAGGTCGCCGGGCGAACTCGGCAAGCCGGTCGCTATCGGAGTCGACCCGCCGGACTAGCTTTGCCGGCGAAGCGGGCGTCGAGGAGCTGGCGCTTGCGACGGTCATGCGGCGCTTCGCTTGTTATGGCGTTTGTCATCAGGCAGTCTTCCGTCTCGTCGGTGGCTTCCCTTCTCAAGGCTGGACACGGGGGAGAGCAATGTCGAAAACCAGACAATTGGCCGGATGCGTGGCGGCGCTGATGACGATTGCAGGATTGACTGGCGTGGTCAGTGCTCAAAGCCGACAGGACCAAGAATGGTGCGGGGGAAGAGACAGCGCCTCGCCAAACGGCAAGGCCTCGCCAGACCAAATGATCCGTGGCTGCACGGCTGAAATCCAGTCTGGCAAATACAAGGGGGCCGTCCTCTCCGCCGCCGTCACCAATCGCGGTAATGGCTACGCAAACAAGGGCGACTACGATCGCGCCATCCAGGACTACAATCAGGCCATTAATCTCGATCCGAAGAACGCCCATGCGCTCTACAATCGCGGCGTCGCGAAATCGAGGAAGGGCGACAGGATCGGCGGCGAGGCCGATCAGGCGGCGGGCAAGCGCATGGACCCGAGCCTCGGTCGTTAGGTAACGCGCCCGGTCTCCCTTTAGCGCAGCCGCCCTGCCGGATCGGCCGCCATGTCGCGCAGCTCGGGCACCGGCGAGATCACCGGTTTGCCGGCAAAATGCGCGTCGAGGTTCTGGCGCACCAGCGAAGTCATGCGGCGCTGGGCGTGTTCGGTGCCGCCGCCGAAATGCGGCGTCATCACCAGATTGTCGAGGGCCAGGAGTTCGGTGCCCTCGTAGGGTTCCTCGTCGAAGACATCGAGGGCGGCACCCTCGATCACGTTGTGGCGCAGCGCATCGGCCAAGGCCGCCTCGTCGACCGCCCAGCCGCGGCTGATGTTGACCAGATGGCCGCGTGGGCCCAGCGCCTTCAGCACCTCGGCATTGATGATGTGCTTGTTGGAGGCGTCCGAGCGCAGGCAGACGACCAGATAGTCGGCCCAGGTCGCGAGCGCCATGACGTTGGGAAAATAGGCGAAGTCGACGTCGTCGCGCTTGTTGCGGTTGCAGTAGCCGATCTCGACGTCGAAGCCCTTGGCGCGCTTGGCCAGCTCCATGCCGATGGCGCCCAGGCCCAGGATCCCGAGCTTGCCGCCGGTCATGCCGGCGATGGCGCCGAAGCGGTTGGGGATGCGCTTGGTCCAGTCGCCGCGGCGGATCATCTTGTCGGCGCGCACGATGCGCCTCGTCGAGGCGAGCAGCACGCCGAAGGCCATCTCTGCCACGTCGGGCGCATTGGCGTCGGCGCCATGGGTGATCATGATGTTGCGTTCACGGGCGGCCGCGAGATCGACCCTCTCGTAGCCGGTGCCGTAGCAGCAGAACAGCGAGAGGCGCGGAAGTGCCTCCATCAAGGCCTTGGAAAGCCCGACGCTGCCGGTGCTGACGATGGCCTGCACGTCGCCCGCGACGGCGCGCGGCACCAGGGCCGGGTCGGGTTTGTCCATGTGGCCGGCGATCTCGTAGTTTTCGGAGAACGCCGCCAGGGTGGTCTTGGTGAAGTGGAAGCCGGTGAGAATGAGGGGACGCTGGGCCATGCTCTCGCCTATCACGGGCCTGCCCGGGGCGTAAATGGAGCTTTACCACGCGGCGAAAAACCGGCTTGGCAAAGAATGGAACGCTGTGCATGGTGCGGCGCACTGCTGACTTCTCCGCGTCTCCAACCGACCCAAAAAGCGCTCCATGAAAATTGCCATTCTCAAAGAACGCCGGCCGCATGAGACTCGCGTGGCCGCGACCCCCGAGACCGTCAAGAAGTTGAAGGCGCTGGGTGCGGAAGAGATCGTGATCGAGACCGGCGCGGGCCTTGCCGCCGCCTACACCGACGAGGCCTACGCCGAGGCCGGCGCAAAGATCGTGCCGGATGCCGCTTCCGCCGTGGCCGCGGCCGATGTCGTGTTCAAGATCCAGCGGCCGATGTCGGCGGCCGAGGGCCTCGATGAACTCGCCCTGCTGCGGAGCGGCCATACCCTGATGTCGCCGCTCGGCGCCCTCAACAACAAGGAACTGGTCCAGGCCCTTGCCTCCAAGGGCGTGACGTCGTTCGCGCTGGAACTGATCCCGCGCATCACGCGCGCCCAGTCGATGGACATCCTGAGCTCGCAGGCCAACCTCGCCGGCTACAAGGCCGTGCTGCTGGCGGCCAACAATTTCGGCCGCATCTTCCCGCAGATGATGACTCCCGGCGGCACGCTCGCGCCGGCGCGGGCCTTCATCATGGGTGTGGGCGTGGCGGGCCTCCAGGCGATCGCCACGGCGCGTCGTCTCGGCGCCATCGTGACGGCGACCGACGTCCGGCCCGCGACCAAGGAACAGGTTCAGTCGCTGGGCGGCAAATTCGTGGCCGTCGAGGACGAGGAATTCAAGGCGGCCGAGACCTCGGGCGGCTATGCCAAGGAGATGAGCGCGGAGTACCGCGCCAAGCAGGCCGCACTCGTGGCCGAGCACATCGCCAAGCAGGACATCGTGATCACCACGGCGCTGATCCCCGGCCGCAAGGCGCCGGTGCTGGTGACGGAAGACATGGTGAAGACCATGAAGCCCGGTTCGGTGATCGTCGACATGGCGGTCGAGCAGGGCGGCAACTGCCCGCTGTCGGAGTTCGGCAAGGTGGTCGAAAAATACGGCGTGAAGATCGTGGGGCCGGCCAATCTGCCGGGTGAACTGGCGACGGACACCTCGGCGCTGTTCTCGCGCAACCTGCTGAACTTCATCACGCCCATGGTCGACAAGGAGACCAGGGCGCTGAAGATCGACCTCAACGACGAAGTGGTGAAGGGGACCCTGGTGACGCAGGGCGGCCAGATCGTGCACCCCTCGCTCAGCCAGTCCTAGGAGCGGCCCATGAACGACAAATTAGCAGGCGAGGCGGCCAAACTCGCGACCCAGGCACAGGAGCTGGCGACCAACCTCAAGGCCGTGGCGCAGCAGGTCACCGATGTCGCCGCCCAGAGCACGCTGGCGCTGCCCGACGGCCACATGCCGTTTGTGGCGCTGCTTACCATCTTCGCGCTGGCCTGCTTCGTCGGTTACTACGTGGTGTGGCGGGTGACGCCGGCGCTGCATTCGCCGCTGATGGCCGTCACCAATGCCGTGTCATCGGTGATCATCGTCGGTGCTCTGTTGGCCGCCGGCCTGAAGGGCCTGGGCGCCGCGCAGCTGTTCGGCGCCATCGCCGTGGCGCTGGCCGCCGTGAACATCTTTGGCGGGTTCATCGTCACGCACCGCATGCTGTCGATGTTCAAGAAGAAACAGCCGGTCAAGAAGTAGGCAGGGGACAGAGGGATGATCACCCAGGAAATTGCCGCCTACGGCTATCTGATCTCGGCCATCTGCTTCATCATGGCGTTGCGCGGGCTTTCCTCGCCGGTGACGTCGCGCCAGGGCAATCTGTTCGGCATCGTCGGCATGGTGGTGGCGATCGGCGTCACGGTGGCGACGCCGGGCGTGGTCTCGCCGTGGCTGATCGTGGGCGGCCTTGTCGTTGGCGGCGCGGTCGGCGCGGTCGTGGCCTGGCGCATCCAGATGACGGCGCTGCCGCAGCTCGTGGCCGCCTTCCATTCGTTGGTCGGACTGGCAGCAGTGTTCGTGGCGGCGGCGGCCTTCGTCTCGCCCGACGCCTTCGGCATCGGCTCGCCGGGCAAGATCAAGGTCCACAGCCTGATCGAGATGGGGCTGGGCACCGTGATCGGCGCCATCACCTTCACCGGCTCGGTAGTGGCCTTTGCCAAATTGCAGGGCCTGGTGTCGGGTGCGCCGCTGATGTTCCGCGGCCAGCATGTGCTCAACGCGCTGCTGGGCATCGCCCTCGTCGTGCTGCTGGTGTGGTTCGCCTGGAAGGGCGGCCATCCGATGGTCTTCATCCTGCTGATCGTGCTGTCGCTGGCCCTGGGCTTTTTGCTCATCCTGCCGATCGGCGGCGCCGACATGCCGGTCGTGGTGTCGATGCTCAACTCCTATTCGGGTTGGGCAGCGGCCGGCATCGGCTTCACCCTGGGCAACACGGCGCTGATCGTGACCGGCGCGCTGGTCGGCTCCTCGGGCGCGATCCTGAGCTACATCATGTGCAAGGGCATGAACCGCTCGATCTTCAACGTAATCCTGGGCGGCTTCGGCACTGACAGCTCGGCAGCGGGCGCCGCGCACGCCAAGAACGACAAGCCGGTCAAGGCGGGTTCGGCCGAGGACGCGGCCTTCCTGATGAAGAACGCGGGCTCGGTGATCATCGTGCCGGGCTACGGCATGGCCGTGGCCCAGGCCCAGCACGCGTTGCGCGAGATGGCCGACATCCTGAAGAAGAACGGCGTCACGGTGAAATACGCCATCCATCCGGTAGCCGGCCGCATGCCGGGCCACATGAACGTGCTGCTGGCGGAAGCCAACGTGCCCTACGACGAGGTCTTTGAGCTCGACGACATCAACCGCGACTTCGCCTCGACGGACGTGGCCTTCGTGATCGGCGCCAACGACGTCACCAATCCGGCGGCCAAGACCGATCCGACCAGCGCGATCTACGGCATGCCGATCCTCGACGTCGAGAAGGCGCAGACCGTGCTGTTCGTGAAGCGCGGCATGGCCTCGGGCTATGCCGGCGTCGACAACGAGCTGTTCTTCCGCGACAACACCATGATGCTCTTCGCCGACGCCAAGGTGATGTGCGAGAGCATCGTGAAGGCGCTGGAAGGCTCTTCGCACTGAGTCGCTATCGCGCCGTCGTCTTCGACATTGGCGGCGCGGTCGATCTCGAATTCGCGCGCGAGATGGCGCTGGACGGCGCCATTGCCTCGGCCTGTGGGCTGGAGGGCGTGCGGGTCGACCAGGCGATGGTCGAGGAGGCCTCGGATCGCGCGGTTGCTTCCTTCGCCCCGGATCTTCAACGCCACATGATCGAGACGCTGTGCGGGGCCGAGCCCGCGACGATGGCGCGCGTGCTGCGCCGGGTCGAGGCGATGACCGGCAATCTGGATGTCTTCCAGCTTCGTCCCGGGATCGACGATCTCCTGAAACGCCTTGCCGCGCGCGACTTGCTGCTGGGCGCGCTGCGATGTCCCGAGGAACGATTGGCGCGGGCCGGCATCGGCCACCTGTTCACGGCACACCTCGACCTGCCGCCACAGGCCTGCATCCTGGTGGGCGACCGTCTCGACAGGGACATCGCGCCGGCGAAGGCTGCCGGCATGGCGACGGTCCAGTTCCGCAGCGGGCGCTATCGCCGCCAGCGCCCGCGCACCGAGGCCGAGATGCCCGACGCGGTGGTGACCGACGTTCCTGAACTCGAAGCCGCGATCGAAGCGTTGCTGGGCCCCTGAGTGCCGGTGAGGATCAGGACTTGTTTTCGGCCCGTTGCTTCAGCCAGCGTTCCGCCTCGGCGCGGCTGCGGAAGGTGCTCACGGCGCCTGGCCGTGTGATGAAGCGGACGATCGTCTCGCACAATTCGAAGGAGAGATCGGTATTGCCCACGAAGGCGGTCGGCCGGCCGGCGTCCTTCGGCATCATGTCGGTGCAGATGCGCTTGATGTTCTCCACTCGGAAGTTCGCCATCGGGCGATCGAACTCGAAGATGCACAGGCGTTGCTGGCCGCCTTTTGCGCGGAATGCCGCAAGTGTCGTCTCGGCCTCCTCGACGGTAAACCAGCCGGCGAAAGTCACGACGGCGAAGGGGCTATCCGGATCGATCTCGAAGGTTACTGGCAAGGCCGCGCCCGAGTGGATTTCGCCTCTAGTAGCAGGCCACGTCTGAAAAACAAAAACCCCCGGGGATGCCGGGGGTCGTCGTTCAGTCCACAGAGGGGGAGGACTAGTAGCCCTCGCGCTCCATGCGCTTGCGCATCAGCTTGCGGGTGCGGCGGATGGCTTCGGCACGCTCGCGGGCACGGCGCTCGGAGGGCTTCTCGTAATTGCGGCGGAGCTTCATCTCGCGGAAGATGCCTTCGCGCTGCATTTTCTTCTTCAGGACGCGCAGCGCCTGATCGACATTGTTTTCACGAACGAGAACCTGCACTTCGATCGCTTCCTTCCAAACGGTAAGGGGCCCGGGAAAGCGTTCCAGGGCCGAATGAGAGGCGCGGTTGGTATCACAGGGGTGGACCCTTGGGAAGCCCTCGCCGGGAGCCTATATTTACCCCTATGGATGACTCAAATAGCCCCCCAGAGGACGTCCCGGAAGACCCTGACGCCGGCCTGCGCGACCGGCTGGCCGATGCCATGGCGGCCGAGGCCTCGTTCGACGGCTGGACCCGGACGGCGCTGGCCTCGGCGGCCCGGAAGCTCGAGCTGCCCCCCGGCGAGGCCGACCGGCTGTTTCCGGGAGGCCCCGTCCAGGTCCTGACCCACCTCAGCCAGCGCGCCGACCTCCGCACGGTCGAGGACATGGAGAAGGAAGGCGTGGGCGCGCTAAAAATCCGCGACCGCATCAAGGGCGCCGTCCGCATCCGGCTGGAGCGGCATGCCGGCGAGCGCGAGGCGGTGCGCCGGGCGCTCGCGCTGCTGTCGCTGCCCTTCAATGCAGGGCTGGCGCTAAAACTGCTCTACAAGACCGTCGATGCCATGTGGTACGCGGCCGGCGACACCAGCACCGATTTCAACTTTTACACCAAGCGGGCGACCCTGGCCGGCGTCTATTCCTCGACCTTGCTCTATTGGCTGAACGACCGCTCCGCGGGCGCCGAGGCGACTTGGGCATTCCTCGACCGGCGCATCGACGACGTGATGAAGATCGAGAAACTGAAGTCGCAGGTCAGGTCGTGGACCGAGGGGCGGCCCAAGTCGGCGCGGCCCACGTCGGCGTCACGAAAGTGACCTCATGAACGTAACATGGCCCATCTTGCGGCCGGGGCGGGCCTCGCCCTTGCCGTAGAGGTGCAGGCGCGCCGTCGGGTCGATCAGGTAGCGCTGCCAGTCGGCCGCCTCGTCGCCGATCAGGTTCTCCATGCGCGAGGCCGCCAGCACGTCGACCGAGCCCAGCGGCAGGCCGCAGACCGCCCGCACGAGCTGCTCGAACTGGCTGGTGGCGCAGGCGTCGATCGTCCAGTGCCCTGAATTGTGCGGCCTGGGCGCCATCTCGTTGGCAAGCACGCGGCCGTCCTTCGTCACGAACATTTCCAGTGCGACCAGCCCCACCAGCTCGAGGCCGTTGGCGAGTTCGACGCCGAAGCGCTCAGCCGTCGCCAGGATCGCGGACGGCAGGTTCGAGGGCACGGCGGTGGTGCGCAGGATGCCGTCCCGGTGGTGGTTGAGGCCGATCGGAAAGCAGCGCGTGGTGCTGTCGAGGCCGCGCGCCACGATGGCCGAGATCTCGCCCTGGAAGTCGACCAGCGCTTCCAGCACGCACTCGCGCCGCCCAAGCTTTTCCCAGGCGGTGGCGAGCTCGGCGCGCGTCGCGACGCGGGCCTGGCCCTTGCCGTCATAGCCCTCGGTGCAGGTTTTCAGGATGCCGGGCAGTGCCGTTGCCGCGGCCACGTCGGCATCGCTGGCGATGGGCTGGTAGTCGGCGGTGCCGATGCCGAGGCCGCGGAAGAACTCCTTTTCGCGCAGCCGATGCTGGGCGAGATGGATCGGCTTGACCCCGGGCCGCACCGGCCGGTGGCGCAGGCACTCGGTGACGGCAGCCTCGGGCACGTTCTCGAACTCGTAGGTGACGACGTCGACCTGGGCCGCGAACCGGGCCAGCGCCGCGGTGTCGTCATAGGCCCCCTGGACGTGGCCGGCCGAAACCTGGGCCGCGATCGAGCCCTCGGCATCCGGGGCGTAGACGATGCAGCGGAAGCCCAGCCGCGCGGCGGCCATCGCGGTCATGCGGCCCAATTGGCCGCTGCCCAGGATGCCGATGGTCGATCCCGGCGGCAGTGGTTTGGCGGAGGGCATCAGCGGTGGGGCTTGGCGTCGTCGGACGGCATCTTGGCGACGGCTGAAGTCTGCCGGCCCCGCCAGCGCTCCAGGTTGGCCATTATCTTGACATCGCCAAGACCAACGATGGATGCAGCCAGGAGTGCAGCATTGATCGCTCCGGCCCGACCGATGGCGAGCGTGCCGACGGGGATGCCGGCCGGCATCTGGACGATGGACAGCAGACTGTCCTGGCCCTTGAGTGCCGCACTTTCGACCGGCACACCCAGCACCGGCAGTGGTGTCATGGAAGCGGTCATGCCCGGCAAATGGGCAGCGCCGCCGGCGCCGGCGATGATGACCTTGAGGCCGCGACCCTTGGCAGCGGAGGCATAGGCCATCATGCGCTTGGGCGTGCGGTGGGCGGAAATGATGCGGGCCTCGAACGGCACGCCAAGCGCCTCCAGCGTCTCGGCCGTGTGGCGCATGGTGGCCCAGTCGGACTGGCTGCCCATGATGAGGCCGACCACGGGCGACGGGCGGCGTTTGGCGGTTTTCTTGGCCATGTCCTGCTCAGGCTATCTCAGGCGATGATATCGGGAATGAGCTGGCTTTCCAGCTTGAGGATCTGGTCTTTTAGGCCGAGCTTGCGCTTTTTCAGGCGCTGGAGCTGGAGCTGGTCGAAGGGCGGTTTCTCGATCAGCCGGTCGATGACTTCGTCGAGGTCGCGATGCTCGATCTTCAAGGTTTCGAGCTTTGCCTTGATGGCCTCGGCGTCCAGCGGATCCGACGTTGTGTCGTTCATACTCGGCGCACTCGTCTCCGGCGGGCTGGTCACGTCGCTCTGCGCCGTGTACCCCTTCGCCCGGCCAAAGGGAAGCGTTCTAGACCTGACGTAATGTCCGATTTCCTCCCCCATCCGTTCTGGAATTTCTCGCTCGAAATCTACAGTGGCGAGGGCGTGGCCGAGGCCTGCCTCGACCTGCAGGAGCGCCGTGGCTGCGACGTGAACATATTGCTGTTCTGTTGCTGGCTGGGCGCCTCCGGACGGCCGACCTTGACCGCCGACCGGCTGCGCGGGCTGCTGAAGGTGAGCGACGCCTGGCAGGCCGAGATCGTCCGCCCGCTGCGCGGCGTGCGGCGGCGGCTGAAGGACCAGCTGTGGCCGGGCGCGCTGCCCGAGACCGTAGATGCCGTGCGCCGCCGCGTGGCCGACGCCGAGCTGGCGGCCGAGCATGCCGAGCAGATCAAGCTCGCGAACCTCCACATGCCGCCGGCCGACCGCGACCGGCCGGTCGAGACCCGGCTCCGCGCCGCCGTCGGCAATCTCGGCGTCTATGCGGTATGCCTCGGCGTTGTGCCCGATGCCTTGGACCGTGCCGCGGTCGTCGCCTTGGCGGCGGCGACCTTCCCCGGGCTGCCACGCCAGGAGGTCGAACGCGCCGTCGGGGTCTAGCTCCAGCGCTTCACCTTGCCGGTATCGATGTCGAAGAGATCGAGCACGCGGCCGACGGTGTGGTCGATCACGTCGTCGAGCGTCTTCGGCCTGTTGTAGAAGGCCGGCACCGGCGGCGCGATGATCGCGCCCATCTCGGCCAGGGTCGCCATGTTGCGCAGATGAATGGCGTGCAGCGGCGTCTCGCGCACCAGCAGCACGAGCTTGCGACGCTCCTTCAGCACGACGTCGGCGGCGCGGGTGAGCAGGTTGCTCGAAATGCCGGTCGCGATCTCGCCCAGGCTGCGCATCGAACAAGGCGCCACGATCATGCCCATGGTGCGGAACGAGCCGCTCGACACCGCAGCCGCCAGATCGTCGACGTCGTGGGCGACGTCGGCCAGCCGCCGCACGGCCGCCACTTTCAGGTCGGTCTCATGCGCCAGCGTCACCTCGGCGGTGCGCGTCATCACCAGGTGGGTTTCCACCGGCAATGGTTTCAGCGCCTCGAGCAGGCGGACGCCGTAGATCACGCCGGAAGCGCCGGAAATGCCGATAACGAGCCGCATTGGGTCAGACATGCGAACCATCCTACAGAATTATGCACAGGCGGGGGAGAGCAGTTGATTCAGCGTGACTCGACCCCAAGTCGGAGTCAGAGTTTGTCGTCCCATCCAGCTCGGAGGTCGCCCATATGAGCAGCGTGGACCACATCGAAGCGCTCAAGGCCAAGCACGCTTCCCTTGAGCAAGCGATCACACAGGAAGTGAGACGGCCGCATCCCGACGACGATGTCGTCTGCAGCCTCAAGAAGCGAAAACTCCAGATCAAGGACGAGATCAACCGGCTGAGTTCGCCGACCTCGCACTGAGGTTTTAGGCTTCGCAGTCGGGCATCCCCGTCAGGCGAGTCCCGCCCAACGGGCGAGCGCCACTGCGCCCACGGCCGCGAACAGCCCTGGCGTGAATCCGCCGAACGCGCGCGTCACCACGGCGGCCGCGATGGCGCCCGCGAGAAACGCACTGCCGCCTTGCGTGAGCGGCACGACCGCGGCCGAAACCAGCACGGCGCCCGGCGCGTGATCGAGCACGGCCACGATGAAGCGATGCCGGCCGAGCCAGCGCATGGCGAGGAAGCCGCCGCCCTTGGCCATCATCGCCGCCAGCGCCATCACGAAAATCGCGACCAGGGTTTCAGGATTGGCGGACATCGCGCTTCTTCTGATGCGTATCGCGGAGCGCCCCGAAGATGCCGCCGGCCAGGCCGCCGATCACGATGTACCAGTTGCCGCCGATCAGCCATTTTGATGCCAGCGCCGCAGCGATTGCCACGGCCCACGGCGCGACGTCGCGCCTGCCGCGGAACATGATGGTGGCGACCACGACGAAGACGGCGATGGCCACGAAGTCGAGGCCAAAGCGGCGCGCGGTGCCGGGATCGGACAGCACGCCGCCGGCCGCGAGGTGGCCGAGCAAGGTCGAGCCCGACCAGATACAGGCCATGATGAAGCCGCCGCCCAGGAACTTGCCGAGATCGCCCTCGCCGCGCCGGTACTCGGCGATGTTGAGCGCCCAGTTCTGGTCGACGGTGACGTACCAGACCGGCGGCTGCAGCCACCATGGCAGATGCGGCAGGTGCGGCTGCAGCGCCGCGCCCATCACGAAGTAGCGCAGGTTGGCCACGAACACCGACACCGCGAGCGCGATCAGCGGCAGCGGCTGGGCCCAGATGTCGAGCGCCACCATCTGGCTGGTGCCCGCCATGACGGTGAAGCTCATCAGCGTCGTCTCGAAGGCGCTCAGCCCTTTCTGGGCGGCCGCAACGCCAAAGCCGATACCGAAGGGAAGCGAGGCGAGTCCGGGGAAGACCATCCGGAGCGCGCCTGCCTGGAAACTGCGCCAGGTGACGCGCGCGGACAGGGACATTGCGCGCGCACCTTATTTCAGAGCCTTCGTCCGCGGAAACGAGTTTACCTCGTGCGCCCGATACGAAGGCTAGAGTCTTTCCGGCAGGGTCGGATCGGTTCTTCTCCTCCCCAGCAGACTGGGGAGGAGAGACTCGATTCAATCGACGTCGGAAAGACTCTAGTTCAGCTTGTGCAGGTTGACCGTCCAGGCGGTCGGGCCGAACGCACCGCCGCGCGAGCTGCCGCTGCACTGCGCGACATCGTCGGCGCCGCGCTGGCAGGTGAGCTGGTCGGCGTACCAGCGCGAGCCGTCGTTGCAGGTCGTGTCGGCGTCGCGCAGGCGCAGCGCCGCGCCTTCGAAGCGTGCCTGGGCGCGCGTGCGGCAGGCGGTGCGGCCGCGCCGCCATTCGAGCTGGCCGTTGCCGTTGGCATCGAAGCAGTAGGACGACACGCCGGCCTGCGGCTGGTTGCGTTCGTGGCGGAAGGGATCGGTGCGCCAGCATCCCGCAAGGAACGACATGTTGTTGGTGGGCGGGGGCAGGCGCAGCCGATCGTCGCCGGGGCGGCGGGTCTGTGCCGGAGGCGCGGGTGGTGGCGCGGGTGCGGTCGCCTTCGGCGGTGCGGGCGGCGGCGGGGCGACAGCGACCTGCGGCGGCGGCTTCGGTGCTTCGGGTGGTTTGCAGTCGGCAATGCGCCGCTTCAGTTCGGCCTCGACCAGCGACAGTTCGACCTGAAGGATCTTGCCCTGCGCGGTTTCGGTCGACAGCGAGGCCCTCAGCAGCGGCAGCGAATCGCGCGGGGCCGGCGGCGCCGGCGGCGAGGGCGGACCCTCGCGGGTGACGAGCGTCAGCGCGGGATCGGCCGGTAGGCAGCCGCGCAACAGCCACGCACCCGCGAGCACCAGCAGAAGCAACGGCAGGGCGGCAGCCAGCGAGCGCGCCCATGGAATGGTAGTGGGGATGATCGTGGTGGCGGGCCGCAGCGCCGGAAGAGACGGCAAAGGTTGTGGCGGTGGCGGGGATTGTTGAGGGTCGAGAACCGAGCGGCGTCCCGGCACCCGTGCGGTGGTGAGCGGCAGGAGGGCGGCGGCGGCCTCTTTCTCGTAGCCCCAGGCGACGATGACGGGCCGGTCGCCGACCAGGAAGATGAAGGAGGGCGAGGGCGCCCGCGCGGCAAGCTTCAGCGAGAGGCCGACCAGGCCGGTGTCTTCGCGGGGGCCGGTGGAGGCGAGCGTATCGCCCAGCCGGCGGATCTCGGCCAGAAGGCGGTCGACCTCGGCCAGCACCTCGGCGCGCCGCGCCGGGTCGAGATCGGCCACTGGCTGGACGGCGCCTGACCAGTCGGCATGCCAGTCGATCGCCGTGCCGTCCTCGTGAAGCTGCGGATCGGCCAGCAGGTCGGCGGCGGCATCGCCCAGCCGGCGGCGAACGACTCGGCGCAATTGTGGCGCGGCGTTGTGCAGCGGCTCGCCGCGCACGCCCAGGGGGCGCACGCCGCTTCTTGTCGTGACAACGAGGGTTGAGTCGCCGGGCATTTAAGCGGCGAACGTAGCGCGGGGATTATGGCGGGGCGATGGTCTTTGATCTTCCGGACCGCGAGCCTCACAGGGCGGAGACTACTCCGCCCGAACTCGCTCATGAGTCCGAGCGAGCGAGACGCTCGCGGTCCACATGAGTATAAGCGGGCCTTAAAGCCGTCAGACGGCTTTAGCCCATTCGCGCAGCACGAACTTCTGGACCTTGCCGGTCGAGGTCATGGGCAGGTCGCGGAAGACCACGTGGCGGGGGCATTTGTAGGCGGCGAGGTTGGCGCGGCAGTGGGCCACGATCTCCTCGGCCGTCACCGTGGCGCCGGGCTTTAGCATCACGAAGGCGCAGGGCGTCTCGCCCCATTTCTCGTCGGGCTTGGCGACCACGGCCACGCTGGCGACCGCCGGATGTTCGATGATCGCGCTCTCGACCTCGATGGTCGAGATGTTCTCGCCGCCCGAGATGATGATGTCCTTGGAGCGGTCGCGCAGTTCGATGTAGCCGTCCTCGTGCAGCACGCCCAGATCGCCGGAATGGAACCAGCCGTGCGCGAAGGACTCCTGGGTGGCCTTGGGGTTCTTGAGATATCCCTTCATCACCAGATTGCCGCGGAACATGACCTCACCCATGGTCGTGCCGTCGCGCGGCACGTCCTTCATGGTGGCGGGATCCATCACCGTGACGCCGTCCTCGGCGGTGTAGCGCACGCCCTGGCGCGCCTTCAGCCTGGCCCGCTCGTGCGAGGGCAGCGCGTCCCACGCTTCGTGCCAGGAGCAGATGGTGGCCGGGCCATAGACCTCGGTGAGGCCATAGACATGGGTGACGCGGAAGTTCTCCTTCTCCAGCGCTTCCAGCACGGCAGCGGGTGGTGGCGCGGCGGCGGTCATGAACTCGACCTTGCGCGCGAGCGGCCGGCGCTCCTCGGGCGTGGCGCCGATGATGAACTGCATGATGATCGGCGCGCCGCACATGTGCGTGACGTTGTGGTCGGCCAGCGCATCGAAGATCGTCCTGGCCGCGGCGCGGCGCAGGCAGACGCTGGTGCCGCCCACCAGCGCCAGGGTCCAGGGGAAGCACCAGCCGTTGCAGTGGAACATCGGCAGCGTCCAGAGATAGACCGGGTGCAGGCCGGTCGGCCACTGTGTGGCGTTGCCGTAAGCCGAGAGCGCGGCGCCGCGATGGCTGAACACCACGCCCTTGGGATTGCCGGTGGTACCCGAGGTGTAGTTGAGCGAGATCGCGTTCCATTCGTCGGCGGGATATTGCCAGGCGTAGTCCGGATCGCCGGTGGCGATGAACTCCTCCCACGTCGTGTCGCCGATCTGGGCGCGGTCGTCGCAGGCGGGATCGTCGATATCGACGACCAGCGGCTGGACCTTGGCGATGGCCAGCGCCTCGGTCATGACGCGGTGATATTCGCGGTCGACCAGCAGCACCTTGGTCTCGCTGTGGTCGAGGATGAAGGCCAGCATGGCCGCATCGAGCCGGGTGTTGAGCGAGTTCAGCACGCCGCCGGTCATCGGCACGCCGAAATGCGCCTCGTACATCTCGGGAATGTTGGGCGCCATGATCGCCACCGTGTCGCCGACGCCGATGCCGACCTTCTCCAGGGCCGAGGCGAGGCGGCGGCAGCGTTCATAGGTCTCCGCCCAGCTCTGGCGGCGGGCGCCATGCACGAGCGCCACGTGATCGGGATAGACGCTGGCGGTGCGCTCGATGAATTGCAGGGGCGTGAGGGCCGCGTAGTTGGCGGCGGTCTTGTCGAGGTCGCGCTCGTAGATGTTGCGCGACAGCAGCGGCGCCTTGTGCGGCGCGGGCCGGGCGGCGGGCATGCGGGCGGCGGAGGCGCGGCTCTTGACCGAGCGGCGGAGCGCCGGCCGAACGACGGGTGTGGGTCGCTTGGCGGCCGCAGGTTTCTTCCCGGTCGCGGGTTTCGCGGCGCGGCGCTTCGCGGGCTTGGCCTTCCCAGACTTGGTCTTTGTCGACTTGATCTTCGTCGACTTGGCCTTCGCGGCTCTGGCCGGCGGACGTTTGCCCTTGCCGGTTCCTTTCCTGGACTTGCCCTTGGCCATGCTTGCTTCCCGTTGGTGCTCTTGTCAGTTTGCCAATCCTAGCGCATCAACCGGCCAAGCGACAGAAACTGCGGAGGAAACCATGGCCTTGGGGGACAAGTATCGGGCGCTGCATGCGCGCTCGCTGGCCGACCCCGAGGGATTCTGGGCCGAGCAGGCCCAGGCGATCGACTGGACCAAGCGCTGGGACAAGGTGCTCGAGGCAACCAACCCGCCTTTCTATCGCTGGTTCGCCGGCGGCGAGCTCAATGCCTGTCACAATGCGCTCGACCGGCACGTGGACGGCGGACGCGCTGATCAGGCGGCGCTGATCTACGATTCGCCGGTCACCAACACCAAGAAGAGTTTCACCTACCGCGAGCTGCGCGACCAGGTCGCCAGGATCGCTGGCATGATCGCGGCCCAGGGCGTGGGCAAGGGCGACCGTGTCATTCTTTATATGCCGATGATCCCCGAAGCGGTGATGGCGATGCTGGCCTGCGCGCGGCTGGGCGCCGTGCACTCGGTGGTGTTCGGCGGCTTTGCGGCCAAGGAGCTTTCCAGCCGCATCGACGATTGCCTGCCCAAGCTGATCCTGACGGCCTCGTGCGGCATCGAGCCGACGCGTGTCGTGCAGTACAAGCCCTTGATCGATCAGGCGATCGAGCAGGCCCAACACAAGGTGCCGCGCGTGATCGTGCTGCAGCGGCCCCAGGCCGAGGCGGCGATGGTGAAGGGCCGCGACCTCGACTGGAACGAGGCGCTTGCGGCGGCGGCACCAGCGGCCTGCGTGCCGGTGAAGGCGACGGATCCGCTCTACATTCTTTATACGTCGGGCACGACCGGCCAGCCGAAGGGCGTGGTGCGCGACACCGGCGGCTACTGCGTGGCCTTGGCCTGGTCGATGAAGAACCTCTACGGCGTGAAGCCGGGCGAGGTCTACTGGTGTGCCTCGGACGTGGGCTGGGTCGTGGGTCACAGCTACATCGTCTACGGGCCGCTGATCCATGGCGCGACCACGATCCTCTACGAGGGCAAGCCGGTGGGCACGCCCGATGCCGGCGCTTTCTGGCGGATGATCTCCGAGCACAAGGCGATGGCGCTGTTCACGGCGCCGACCGCGTTCCGCGCCATCAAGCGCGAGGATCCCGACGGCAAGCTGCTCAAGACCTATGACCTTTCGAAGTTCCGCACGCTTTTCCTAGCGGGCGAGCGCGGCGATCCGCCGACGGTGGAGTGGGCGCAGAAGCTTTTGGGCGTGCCGGTGGTCGATCACTGGTGGCAGACCGAGACCGGCTGGGCGATCTGCGGCAACTTCCAGGGCCTCGACCCGATGCCGGTGAAGCTCGGATCGACCTCGGTGCCGTCGCCGGGCTGGTATCTCGACGTGCTGGACGAGAACGGCAAGAAGATGAAGCCGGGTGAGGTCGGCGCGCTGGCCGGCAGACTGCCGCTGCCGCCGGGCACCTTCCCGACCCTGTGGAACGCCGACGAACGTTATGAGCAGAGCTACATGAGCGAGTTCCCCGGCTACTACAAAACCGGCGACGCGGGCTTTATCGACGCCGACGGCTATGTCTCGGTGATGACGCGGGTCGACGACGTGATCAACGTCGCGGGCCATCGCCTCTCCACCGGCCAGATCGAGGAAGTGCTGGGCGCCCACAATGACGTCGCCGAGTGCGCGGTGATCGGTATTGCCGACGAGCTGAAAGGGCCGGTGCCCCTCGGCTTCCTGGTGCTGAAGGCCGGCGTCAACCGGCCAGCCCAGGAGATCACCGGCGAAGTGGTCCAGATGGTGCGCGACCGCATCGGGCCTGTTGCTTTCTTCAAGAGTGCGCTGGTGGTGCAGCGCCTGCCCAAGACGCGCTCGGGCAAGATCCTGCGCGGCACCATGCAGAAGATGGCCGACAGCCAGCCCTGGACCTTGCCGGCCACCATCGAAGACCCTGCCGTGCTCGACGAAATCAACGAAGGACTCAAGACGGCCGGCTTTGCGGCGAAAGCCTAGTCATCGTCTTCTGGACCGCGAGCCACCGGCTCGCTCGGGCTCCTGAGCGGGCCGGGGGCTCGCGGTCCAAGTTTACATGACGGGCCGAAGGGGAGTATTATTACTCTCGTCATCAAACGCCCCGATCACAACGTGGGCGT
>JBQTJT010000114.1:0-41711 GCA_052386855.1 Reyranella sp. | reverse complement strand
GCCGTCGCGGCCGCGGCGTCGTGCCTGGTGTAGTCGTTGTCGAACGGATGCACGCTGACGGCGCCGGGCGCGTACATCGCCGCAAGCGCCGCAGCATCCTTGGCCTTCAGCGCCGCATCCATCTTCGTGTAGAGCGCGTCGATGTCGCCTTGCGTCGGCATCACCACCGGCGCGGGCGCGGCCGGCGCTTCAGCGGTCGGCGCGCCGGGCGGCGTGCACGCGGCGAGCAGCATCATCGCGGACGCCGCGATCAGAAGTTTCATCTTCATGGGTCTTCCCTCCTTGTCGCGGCCCCGTGGGCGCCGCCCCTCCAAATTCTAACGCTCGACGCAGACCTCTTGTTGCTGCTCCGAGCTAGCGCTCGACGCAGAGTGCGATGCCCATGCCGCCGCCGATGCACAGCGTGGCGAGGCCCTTCTTGGCATCGCGCTTCTGCATCTCGAAGAGGAGCGTCGTCAGCACGCGCGCGCCCGAGGCGCCGATCGGATGGCCAAGCGCGATCGCGCCGCCGTTGACGTTGAGCTTGGTCGGATCGAGGCCGAGTTCCTTGCCGACGGCCAAAGCCTGCGCGGCAAACGCCTCGTTGGCTTCGACCAGGTCGAGATCCTTCACCGTCCAGCCGGCCTTCTTCAAGGCCGCCTGCGAGGCCGTCACCGGACCGATGCCCATGACCTTGGGGTCGACGCCGGTGGTTGCCCACGACACGATCCTGGCGAGCGGCTTCACGCCACGCTTCTTGGCCTCGTCGGCGCTCATCAGCACCAGAGCCGCAGCACCATCGTTGATGCCCGAGGCATTGCCGGCGGTGACCGAGCCACCTTCCTTGGTGAAGGCCGGGCGCAGCTTGGCCAGAGCCTCGGCCGTCGTGCCGTGACGCGGGAACTCGTCGGTGTCGACCACGACGTCGCCCTTGCGGGTCTTCACGGTGACCGGAACGATCTCGTCCTTGAAGCGGCCGGACTTCTGCGCCGCCTCGGCCTTGTTCTGCGAGGAGGCCGCGAAGGCGTCCTGCTCGAGGCGGGTGATCTGGTATTTCTGCGCCACGTTCTCGGCGGTGTTGCCCATGTGGTAGCCGTTGAAGGCATCCCACAGCCCGTCCTTGATCATCGAGTCGACCATTTTTAGGTCGCCCATCTTGGTGCCGTCGCGCATATGGGCGACGTGCGGCGCCTGGCTCATGCTCTCCTGGCCGCCGACCACCATGATGCTGGCGTCGCCGTTGCGGATCGCCTGCCAGCCGAAGGCCACCGCGCGCAGGCCGGAACCGCAGAGCTGGTTGATGCCGAGTGCGGTCTTCTCGACCGGGATGCCGGAATTGACGGCGGCCTGGCGGGCCGGGTTCTGGCCCTGACCGCCGGTCAGGATCTGGCCCATGATGACTTCGTCGACTTCTTCCGGCTTCACATGGGCGCGCTCCAGCGCACCCTTGATCGCGGCCTTGCCGAGGTCGTGGGCCGGGACGGCGCCGAAGGCACCGTTGAAGGAACCGATGGGCGTGCGCGCCGCGCTCGCGATGACGATGTCCGTGCTCATGAAATCCTCCTTCAGGCCGCCCCAGGGACCATTTTTACGGCCCACCGCCGAGCGGGGCAAGGACCGCAACCCGCCCGCCAGGCGATGCGATCTCCTGCGATCGTCAGGGCCCTGTCCGGTCCAGGGCGGCCCTGATTCCAAGCAGGGCATGGGGAATCGCGGCGTTCAGGACGCTGTCCTCGAGATCCAATGTCTGAAGGGCGGGCGATTGCAGAATGCCGGCCAGGCCGTGCATCGACGCCCAAACGAACAGCGCGTCGAGTTCCGAGAGCGTATCCGCCGGCCGTCCATGCAGACGCGCAACGCCGTCGAGGAGGATCGAAAAAGCATGCTTCGCCTGCTTCATCATTCCGGGATGCTGGCGGAGATCGGGAAGCGGCGTGCCGAACATGAGCCGGTAGTGCAACGGGTTGGCGCGCGCAAACGCAAGATAGGCCAGTCCCAACTGTGCGAGATCCTCCATCGGGTCGGCACTGCGCGTCCTGGAGTCGAGGTGCTGCGCAAACCCGGCAAAGGCGCGGCCCACGACCTCGGCAAGAATATGGTCGCGGCTCTGGAAGTGTTTGTAAGGGGCCTGGTGGGACACATGCAGGCGGCGAGCGACTTCTCTCAGGCTGAGCGCTTCCAGGCCGGATTCGCCGACGATCGCCAGGGCTTCTTCGATACAGGCCTCACGCAAGTCGTCGGGCCTGCCCCTTCGTTTCACTCTCGCGCTCTTTTTTTTCGTCATCCTGATGACTCGTCATGCCGCGCACTACCTGACCCAATATCCGGGCTCGTCCCCAGCGTGGCAACCCGATGAGCGAAGCTTCGAGCACCTTCGCCAGCCACCCCGGCCGAACGACGGACCGCCGCCCGAGGGCGGCCAGGGTGGCGCGCGCCACCTCGCCGGGTTTGGCGGCCATGCCCATGCGCATGTTGGCGCGTTCGGCGAAGCCGCTTTGGACCGGGCCCGGCGCACAGGCAACGACGTCCACGCCGAAGGGCGCGAGCTCGATCCGCAGACCTTCCGCCAGAGAATGTACATACGCCTTGGTCGCCGCGTAGTTGGCGGCGCGCGGGACACCCTGGAAGGCGAACAGCGAACTCATCAGGATCAGCCCGCCACGACGCTGATGGGCGAAGCGGCGGCCGAAGTGGCTGGCGGTCGACAGCACCGCCCGGCAGTTGACGTCGACCATGCACAGTTCATCCGCGATGTCGGAATCGATCAGCGATCCCGATCTGCCGTAGCCGGCCGCGGCCACGACGAGGCCGACTTCCAGGGCCGAGGTGACATCGGCCAAAGCATCCGGGCCACCGGGGTCGGACAGGTCCGCCGCCAGCACCCTGGTGTCGATGCCATGCTCTGCGGCATAGCGGCCGGCCATCTCGTCGAGGATCGCGCCGCGCCGTGCCACGAGGACGAGGTTCAATCGACGCTGGGCCAGGCAATCGGCGAACGCACGACCGATCCCGTCAGTCGCGCCAGTCACGACGGCCCAGGGGCCGTAGCGATTACGGAAAAGAGCCTCGGCACGCGTCGCGACCACGGGTATCGACGCCGTCATTTGGCCACCCGCACATCGATAGTGACGGATTGTCCGCCGACGATCTGGAATGCTGCTTCATCGAAACGCGGCGCCCGCATCGTCGGTCGTGCATTGTTCGACACGCCCCAGGCTTCCGTCGGGATACCCAGGAAATTGGTGTCGGTGCGGCGATTGCCGTTCAGGTCGTGCGAGACCGAGACGGCATAGGTGCCGTCGGGCAGGTCGGCGTATCGGCAACTCACGCCTTTGGGATCGGCGGGCAGCCAAAGAGCCTTGGCTCCCGAATTGTCCATGGGAAAGCCGCGGCCGTCGGGAAACAGAGCGCAGCCGATCGCGCCTCGGGCGTCGGCAATGCCGGTGACGTTGATCACGACGTCGGCCGCGAGAGCGCCGCTCTGTGCGGCCAAAGACAGCGCAAGGGCCATCAGGGACAGTCGGGAGCTGGTGCGTGGGAGCATGAGACACCTCGTCGAGTGAGAGGAAGTGGGTGGTTCGGCAAGATCGTTTGTTGACAGTGTCTACTAAACATAGTTCGATAGGTAGACGTCGTCAACCTTCAATTCCAGACTCCGAAAACATGCAGATCCTGCTGCCATTGGATGCCTTGTTCAGCACCGCCAACAGCCTCGCCCTGCTGTCGTGGGTAGCCTTGATCGCTTTGCCCCGTTGGCTCGCCGTTCGACGCGCGATTCAGGTCTTCATCGTCGCCGGGTTGTGCGTGCTGTATGCCGTGCTGATCCAGGGCTTCTTCTTCGGCGTCGCGGGCGGCGGGTTCTTCAGCCTGCCTGCCGTTCAGAAACTGTTCACTTCGCGTGAGGTCGCGCTGGCCGGGTGGGTGCATTACCTGGCCTTCGATCTCTTTGTCGGATTGTGGATCGCGCGACGGGCCGACGAAATCGGCATGTCGCGCTGGCTGCAGGCACCGGTCCTGCTCACGACCTTCATGTTCGGCCCGGCGGGCCTGCTGATCTTCGCGGCGGTAATCGTCGTGCGGCGCGCGGTCGAGAGGTTGTCCAGCGTCACCTCGCTGCGGTCGGCATGATCATGCGGGCTGCCCTGCTGGGATCTACGACGGACCATTCGGATGTGGCGCGCCGCACGGCGCTGGATACCGCAACGATCTGCCTGGTGCTGTTCCTGCCAACGGCGCTGATCGGCTTCGCCGACACGCGCACGCTCGACGGCGCCGGCATCTGGGCCAAGCCCCTGAAGTTCCAGTTCTCGTTCGGGCTGCATTGGCTCACCGTGGCGATGCTGCTGAGCCTCCTGGCGACAGACGTGAGACGACGCATCTCGACCCTGGCGCCATTGCGCATCGCCGCCCTCTGCACGGTGGGGGAGGTGCTCTACATCACGTTGCAGGCGGCACGCGGCAGGCACTCGCACTTCAATTTCGAGACCAGGCTCGAGACGCTGCTGTACTATGGAGTCATGGGCCCGGCGGCAGTGGCGATCATGGCCGTCACCGCGTGGCTTGGCTGGCTCATCTGGCGGCAGCCGGCTCCGCATGGACGGCCCGGCCTCGTGCTCGGCGCCGCGCTTGGATTGATGCTCGGCGGCGTTGTGACGCTGGTCGTCACGGCGCCTCTCGCCGCCGGTGCGATAGACGGACCAGGCCATTGGGTCGGCGGCTTCAGGAACGACGCAGGCGGCTGGCCGTTGTTCGGCTGGTCGACCACCGGCGGCGACCTGCGCGTGCCGCACTTTTTCGCCACCCACCTGATACAGTCATTGCCGCTCGCCGGCTGGCTTGCCGACTGGATCGTCCCGCGGCATGCGCGGGCCGCCGTATGGACAGCGACCGCTGTCGGGCTGCTGGTGACGGCCCTGACGCTGGCGCAAGCAGCCGGAGGTCGTCCCTTCCCGTGAACGCCTGCCTCAGCCGGCCGATCGGACGATCGCGCCGGGGCCTGCGTTCTTCATACCGAACAGCGGTCGCAGGAACCAGGTTGGCCGGATGAGGCCGAAGTAGAGCGCAGCCGTTCCGAAGAACGTCACCACGATCGCCGCGAAGAATCCCGCGACCGGCGGCACGCCCATGGTCAGGAGCCAGTACACCGCGATCACCGTGACGGTCTGATGAAGGATGTAGAACGCGTAGACCGCTTCGGTCGCCTCGGCGAGGAATGCCGGCCGTGCGGTCAGATAGCGATGCGCGAAGCCCAGAATCGCGAACAGCCAGGCCATGGTGTTGATTGCCGACAGAAGCGCGAAGCCAGGCCGCGCCTCGGGCGAGATCACGGGCCTGACCGTTCCCTGGAAGAAGCCGACGTAGAGCATGGCATAGGCCGCGATGCCGATCGCCAGCGAGAGCAGTCGCTGACGCTGAAGCGCATTCAGCAGGTCGGTCGAACCGAAGATGAAGGCGCCGTAGAGCAGCAGCGCGCCGTAGAAGACCAGACCGTTCCAGTCGCCGACCAGACCGTTGATGTTGTGCGAGATCGGCGCCAGCCACAGGGTCGACGCGGCGAGCGGCAACACCATCAGCCACTGCAGACCGAAGCGGGCGGCCGTCCGGCCGGCACGCTCGACCGTATCGCGTCCCGTCGGCGATCGTGCCCACAGGAAGACCGGCAGCAGCACGAGAGTGAGCACCAGCACGTAGGTCAGAAACCAGAGATGGTGCCAGCTCAGGTTCCCGTTCGGGTAGGCACCGCCGGAGAAGGCCTGCGGCAGCCAGTCGAAGAACGAGCCCGTGAACTGGCCGCGATAGAGGCGCTCCAGGTAGACCTGCGGCGGCACGATCACCAGCATGCCGAAGCCCAGCGGCAGGAGGAGCCGCTTCAGGCGGTCCAAGACGAAGCCACCGGAGGTGCGGTCGCCCAGCGCCAGCATGATGGCCGCGCCCGACACCAGGAACAGCAGCGGCATGCGCCAGCGATTGAGGAACCGCATCGCCTCGCGCAGCCACTCCGTGCTGTCGGGGCTGGTGACGTGCCAGCTCCACCCCGACCAGGCCATGCCGGCGTGGTAGAGGATCAGCAAGCTGAAGGCGATGACCCTGAGCCAGTCGAGATCGGCGCGGCGGGTGGTCATGACGATACCTCGGGAAGAGTTGCGGACGCCCCTTCCCTATCTTCCAAGACCTTGAACTGGCTGCGTTTTGTGACGACCGGCGATCCCGGTGGGACAACCGGCAGCCACTGAGGGACGTCGTCAGCTCTTCACATCAGCTTTTCACCGGCACCAGCGCTTCGAAGCGCGGGCGGTAGCGGCGGCTCAGGTTTACCTCGCTGCCGTCCTGCAGGCGGATGCGCCAGTCCCCGCTCACCCAGGGCGTCACCTCGACCACGCGGGCAATGTTCACGAGGTGGGATTTGTGCACGCGCACGAACCGTTTCGGATCGAGCTCGCTCTCGAGCCGGGTGAGCGAGGAGCGGATCTCCAGCAACTCACCCCCGACATGGAGCACGGCGTAGTTGCCGGAGGCCTCCACCCAGTCGATGTCGGCCACCTCGACCATGATCTCCTTGCCGCGCCGGCGTACGGCAAAGCGCTCCGGCAGGGTCGCGCCCGGGCTGGAGGCGGGCTGAGGCGCCGGCTTGCGGGCAAGCAGGTGACTCAGCACCAGCACGCCGGCACTGAGCATCGTGTAGGAGATGACGTCCTTGGCGAATTCGTAGCCGAGGCGTTCGGCCGTGACCGGAAAGCTGTAGGCCTCGCCCACGATGGCGTTGAACCAGAGCAGCCGCAGCGCCGCCATGCCGAGCGTGTGCAGGATGCTGTACGGTACGACCGCCAGGACGTGGACTGCGATGTTGCGCGGACCTCCAACGACCGGCCAGCGGCGGTGCAGCCAGTAGATCGCCGGCAGCAGCGCGGCCACGACGAGGTGGCTTGCCCCTTCGAGGGCGACGGCGCGGCCGACACCCATGTCGATGCCGCGCCGGCCGGCATCGGCGATCTCGACGGGCACGCGCGCCGCCATCGAGAGGACGAGCGCCGCCGCCCAGAACGCGGGCACGCGCCAGTCGATGGACCTGCCGTCAGCCGCCATTGCGTGCCCTGGAAGGGATCGCCTGCAGCCACTCGATCAAGGGCGTCCAGCAGAGTTCGCGCGCGCGGCCGCTCACGACCATGCCGATATGGCCGAGGGGCAGGTCGAGCCGGGTCACGTTCTTCAGGCCGCGCACGGGATCGGCGAGGGCGGCGGCCGACAGCGGCGGCACGATGCGGTCACCCGACGGGATCATGACCAGCGACGGTACCTTGATCTTCGAAGGCACGATGCGGCGGCCACCCACCACCCACTTGCCGCTGCCGGGGACGTTGTCGCCATACCAGCCGACCAGGCACTCGCGCGCGACGGGACCGGCCAGCGGCGCGCCGTCGTTCAGCCAATCCTCCAGCAGCACGAACTCGCGGGCCCCGGCGCCCTCCTGATCCATGCCGAGGAAGCGGCCGAACTTCTTCATCGCGAGCCAGGGATCGAGCGACCAGAAGAGTGTCTGCAGGATGTCGACCGGCAATTCGCCGACCTTGTCGGCCACCTCTGCCAGCAACGGACCGGTCGACACCAGAAAGGCATGGCCGGTGCGGTCGGCATGGAAGTCCCAGGGCGCGGCCAGCAGCGCGAGGCCGGCGACGCGGCGGGGCTGGCGCGCCGCCAGCGCCACGGTGAGCGTGCCGCCCATGCAGTAGCCCATCACCGCCGGCGCACGGCGGGCGCGTTTGGCGAGGAAGGCGAGCATCCGTTCGAGGCGCGCGACGTAGGCGGTGGTATCGAACCGCCGCTCCTCGTCGTTGAGCGATCCCCAGTCGACGAGGTAGGGCCTGAGGCCCTGGGCCGCCATGCCGCGCAGCAGGCTCTTCTCGGCGGTGAGGTCGAGCACCTCCCAGCGATTGATCAGCGACGGCACCACCAGCACCGCGCGCGCGCCGCGGGCGCGGGCCGCGCGATGCGTGGCGCCGTAGTCGAGCAGGCGCGTATTGCCTTCGCTCCACACCGCCGGCGGATTCTCCAACGTGCGATGGACCGCGTGCTGGCGATAGGCGAGCACGCCGTCAGCCAGGCGATGCATGCGGCGGGTGATCTCGCGGCTGAGCGCGCTCTCGAATTTGCCCGCGCCGTCCCGGGCTTCGAGGGCAGCGATCTCGGGCAGGAGCGCTGCAATCGCCTCAGGAACGGGCGCCTCAGGAACGGGTGAGTTTGGCTTCGAGGTCGGCGAGCCGGGCTTCCAGTGCCGCCACGCGCTTTCGGAGCTCGCCCAGGTCATCAGTGCCGTGCCCAAATGAAGCGGCAGCGGGCGCGGTCCCAGCCTCGGAGGAAGAGGATTTGGCGGCATGAGGTGCTCCTTGGACAGCCTGCATTGCGGACGCAACCTGGGCGTTCGCGGCCGCGAACAGGCGGGCGATCTGATCGGTCAGCGCCTGGTCGGCGGCCAGCCCGGCGAGCTGGCCCTGCCACAGGTCGAGGTAGCGCCGGGCCAGCCTGTCGAAATCGGCACCAGCATCGACGGGCTTTTCATCGTTTTCAGAGGCCATGCATCCACTATAGCCCATCACCCCGCGAACGCTGCTTTCGCAGGCGCAAACCTCATCTTGTCGCACTGCGGTATCGGCGCTAATGTGACCTGTCCGAAGTAAACGAGCGTTTACCGCGCTCGGGAGCTAGAGGAGCGACAGCGTAATGGCCGAGCAGGCAGTACCCGAGGGCGGACCCAAATCCGCGCCGGTGGTCATCAAGAAGTACGCGAACCGACGCCTCTACAACACGGCGACTTCCGCCTATGTGACGCTCGAACATCTTTCCCAGATGGTGAAGGACAAGACCGACTTCGTCGTCTACGACGCCAAGACCGGCGACGAGATCACGCGCTCGGTGCTGACGCAGATCATCTTCGAGGAAGAGAGCAAGGGCGGGCAGACGCTTCTGCCGATCCCGTTCCTGCGCCAGCTCATCTCCTTCTACGGCGACAGCCTGCAGGGCGTGGTGCCACAGTACCTCGAAATGTCGATGTCGCAGTTTGCGCGCAACCAGGAGCAGATGCGCAGCTATCTGCGGAATGCCTTCGGCTTCAACCCGTTCCAGCAGTTCGAGACCATGGGCAAGCAGAACATGGCGATGTTCGAGCAGGCCATGCGGGTGTTCAATCCGTTCCAGGCCGGAAAGCCCGGCAGCATAGTCCCCGGAACCACCAATGGTCAGGATGCGCCCAAGCCTGGATCACCGAAGCCGGACGCGCCGGCCGCTTCAGCGGCGCCGCCGCAGGAAGAGGTCGTGATCGACGACCTCAAGCGCAAGCTCGACGAGCTGCAGAGCCAGCTCGCCCTGCTCAGCAAGAAGCCCTGATCCTTCCCGTGGCCGACCCGTCGATGTCGATGTTGCGGCGCGTGACGTCCCCGTGCATCGGCATCTGCAAGCTCGACCAGAAAAGCGGTTTCTGCATCGGCTGCAAGCGCACGATCGAGGAGATCGGCCGCTGGGCGATGCTTGACGATCCCGAGCGCCAGGCGATCGTCGATCAACTGCCGGGACGCAAGCTCTAGTTACCTCCCCTTGAATACCGGCTTGCGCTTTTCGCGGAAGGCCGAGGTTCCTTCCTTATAATCCTCGGTCAATCCGGTCAGGATGTTCTGGTCGGCGTCCATGTGGGAGCCGAGGTCGTCGAGCGCGTGCACCAGGCGGTTGACGGTGCTCTTGGTCATGCGCACGGGGATCGGTGGCTGGCGCGCGATACGCTCGGCGAATGCCATCGAGGCCGCCAGCGCCTGGCCGTCGTCGACCACCTTCTCGACCAGGCCCCACTCCAGCGCGTCGGCGGCATTGATCCGATCGGAGGCCAGGATCACCGCCTGCTTGGTTCGGGCCGGGCCCATCAGTGCCAGCATGCGCGGGATCGAACCCCAGCTCATGTTCATGCCGAGTTCGATCTCGGGAATGCGGAAGTGCGCCGAGCGACCGCAGGTGCGGAAATCGAGGGCCACGACCAGCGCCGCGCCACCGCCGACGCAATGGCCTTCGATCGCGGCGATGGTGACCTGGTCCATGTCCTGCCAGGCCTTGCACATCTTGGGGCCGAGCCGCGCGCGATGGCGGCGCTCACCGAGCGGCAGCCCGTCGCGCGCCCGGCCTTCCGCATCTTTCAGATCGAAGCCGGCGCAGAAGGCCTTGGCCGAACCGGCGAGGATCACGACCGAGGTTTCCAGATCGTCCTCGAAGTCGCGCGGCACGTCGCGCAGCTCGCGCATCGCCTGCTGGCTGAGCGCATTGATGTTGTCGCCGCGCTCGAAGCGCACGACGGCGATGCGGCCTTGCGGACCCAGGCCCTTCTCGACTTTCACGAACTGCCGCTGCATGGACGCTTTCCTCCTGTGTTCGCTTCACGGTAGCGGCTCGACTTTACAAGAGCGAGCGCCTTCGCTTGACTGCTGCCATGCCGAAAACAACAGAGACGATCGCCCTGGAACGTCGCGTCACCGCGCTGTTCTCCCGCTACCTGCAGCCGGGCTCGCCGGGCGCCGTTGTCGGCGTCATGCGCGGCTCCACGATCGAACTGTGCAAGGGATTCGGGTTGGCCAGCATCGAACTCGGCGTGCCGATCCGTCCGGACACGCGCTTCCGCATCGCCTCGGTCAGCAAGCAGTTCACCGTGACGGCGGCACTGATGCTGGCGGCCGAGGGCAAGCTCAAGCTCTCGGACCCGCCACACAAGTACCTGCCGGAGCTGGCCGAGCTGCCGGTCACGATCGACCAGATGATGCGCAACTGCAGCGGTCTTCCTGATTTCCTCGAATTGCTGCGGCTGGGCGGCCACGGTCTCGACAAGCCGGCGCGGCCGGCCGACCTGCTGGCCGCCTGCCTGCGCAACCGCCATCTCAACTTCACGCCCGGCAGCCGCTTCCTCTACAGCAACACCAACTTCCTGCTGCTCGGCCTGATCGTCGAGCACCTGACGAAGCAGCCTCTGGGCGAGGTCCTGCGCGAACGCATCTTCCGGCCGCTGGGCATGGCGCAGACCATGCTGGCGGCCGAGATCGATTCCGTGATCCCGGGCCTCGCCACCGGCTATCTCGGCGACGCCACCTCGGGCTTCCGCCGCGCCGCGCACGCCTACCCGCAAGGCGGCGAGGGCGGCCTCACCTCGACGGTCGAGGACCTGCTGATCTGGTCCAGGCATTTCGACACGCCGACACTCGAACCGAAGACGCTGCCAGCCCAGCTCGCCGCCGTCACCCCGCTCCTGGGCGGCCACACAAACAAGTATCGACGCGGCGTGCAGGCCGACGAGCTGCGCGGCCTCGCCACCGTCGGCCATGGCGGCCTGTGGCCGGGCTTCCGGACCGAGTTCCTGCGCGTGCCGGAGGCCGATCTCACGGTGGTGGTGATCGCCAATCTCGGCAGCATCGACCCGTGGCGCCAGGCGCGCGCCATCGCGGCGTTGGCGCTGGAAGGCAACAAAAAATTGAAGCCCGCCGCCGTGCCGATCACGGAGACCGAGATCAAGCCAATCGCGGGCACGTGGTTCAGTGCCGCGGAGCCGTCGCTGTTCGACCTCGCATGGCGCAACGGCGAGGCCATGGTGACACAGAACGGCCTGCCGTTCGCACTCGGCCGCCGGGCCGATGGCTGGTTCGCGGCCGAACGCGGCTCGTTCGAGTTCGCGCTGAAGCCTGGCCGGACGGGAACGCTACGTGTCGATCTCGGCGCCGGCCGGATCGTGACGTTCAAAAAGCTCGGCCGCCGCAAGCCGGTGCCGGCCGCGGTCGCCGGCACCTATGTCTCGCCCGACTCGGGCGCCACCTGGCATGTGAGGCGCGGCGGTGTGGACTACACCATAGGCGTCAGCGGGCCTCTGATTGCCGGCGGGCCGGCGTGGTCGCTCGCCGGGATCGATACCGACACGGTCGAGGTCGTGAGCCCGGCGGGCTGGATCACGGCAACCCAGCTCGCCCAATTGAAACGCGACCGCAACGGCAAGGTCGAGGCACTCCTCGTCTCGACCGGCCGCATCAAGGCGATGCGGTTTGAACGCAGTTAATCCGTCGTCCCGACCGAAGCGCGTAGCGCGTAGTGGAGGGACCTTCTCTCCGCGACAAGCTGTGACCGCTAGAGAGGAGGCCCCTCGGCTACGCTCGGGGCGACGGGTGGTGGCTTGAGAATCAGCGGAAGGGGATGGCGTACATCAGCCCGCCCTTGGTCCACAGCGCGTTCTGGCCGCGGTCGAGCTTGAGCGGCGTGGCCGGGCCGACGTGGCGGTCGTAGCTCTCGCCGTAGTTACCGACCTGCTTGATGACGTTGTACATCCACTTCTCGTCGGCGCCGACCGCCTTGCCGTAGCCCGGCGTGACACCGAGGAAGCGCTTGATCGCCGGATCCTCGCTCTTCAGCATCTCATCGACATTCTTCGACGTGATGCCCATCTCCTCGGCCTCGATCATGCCCATCAGGGTCCATTTCACGAGGTCGAGCCACTGGTCGTCGCCGTGGCGCACGATCGGGCCGAGCGGCTCCTTGGAGATACGCTCGGGCAGGATCGAGTGCTCGCCCTTGCCGGCGAGCTGGCCGGCACGGACCGCGGCCAGGCCCGAGGCGTCGGTCGTGTAGGCATCGCAGCGCCCGGCGGCATAGGCCTGCAGCAGCTCGTCGAGCTTCTCGATCAGCACCGGCTTGAAGCTCATCTTGTTGGCGCGGAAATAGTCGGCGAGATTGAGCTCCGTCGTGGTGCCGGGCTGGACGCAGATGGTGGCGCCGTTCAGTTCCTTGGCGCTCTTGATGTTGCTCTTGGTCGGCACCATGAAGCCCTGGCCGTCATAGAAGTTCACGCCGGCGATGTTGAAGCCGAGCGCGGTGTCGCGCAGCAGCGTCTGCGTCGCGTTGCGCGTGATGACGTCGACCTCGCCCGACTGCAGCGCCACGAACCGCTGCTGCGCCGTGGTCGGCGTGAACTTGGACTTCTCCGCGTCGCCGAACATCGCCGCCGCGATCGCCCGGCAGAGATCGACGTCGAGGCCGGTCCACTTGCCCTGGCTGTCGGCGAAGGAGAAGCCGGCCAGGCCGGTGTTCACGGCGCATTGCACGAAGCCCTTGGCCTTGACCGCGTCGAAGGTCTGGCCGGCCGAAGCCGGCGCCGATGCAAGCACCGCAGCGCCCAGCAGCGCCGTGGCGGCGCCGATCGTTTTCCCAAACATGTGAACCCTCTTGGTTTGTCCCCGATGGCGAGACCATAGCAAAAGGCGCGCCGCAAGGCGCGCCTTTGCCATCAGAGGACGGGAACGGTCAGATCGTCCGTTCGATCATCATCTTCTTGATCTCGGCGATCGCCTTGGCCGGATTGAGACTCTTGGGGCAGGTCTTGGTGCAGTTCATGATGGTGTGGCAGCGGTAGAGCCGGAACGGGTCCTCGAGCTGGTCGAGGCGCTCGCCGATGGCGTCGTCGCGGCTGTCGGCGATCCAGCGGTAGGCCTGCAGCAGCACGGCCGGGCCGAGATAGCGCTCGCCGCTCCACCAGTAGCTCGGGCACGAGGTCGAACAGCAGAAGCACAGGATGCACTCCCACAGGCCGTCGAGCTTGGCGCGCTCCTCCGGCGACTGCAGGCGCTCGCGCGTCGGCGGCTGGGTGCTCGACTTCATCCACGGCTCGATCGAGGCGAGCTGGGCGTAGGGCACGTTGAGGTCGGGCACCAGGTCGCGCACCACCGGCATGTGCGGCAGCGGGTAGATCTTGATGTCGCCCTTCATCTCGGAGATGAACTTGGTGCAGGCCAGCGTGTTGGTGCCGTCGATGTTCATGGCGCACGAGCCGCACACGCCCTCTCGGCAGGAGCGGCGGAAGGTGAGCGAGCTGTCGATCTCGTTCTTGATCTTGATCAGCGCGTCGAGAACCATCGGGCCGCAGCTGTCCATGTCGACTTCGTAGGTGTCGACGCTGGGCTTCTTGCCGTCGTCCGGCGTCCAGCGATAGACCTTGAACGTCTTGATGTTCTTGGTGCCCGCCGCCGCCTTGTAGGTCTCGCCGACGCCGATCTTGGAATTGGCGGGCAGTGCGAATTCAGCCATCTGTGCCTCTAATACACGCGAGCTTTGGGCGGGAAGGACTGCACGTCGTTCGACATCGGCTGCAGGTTGACCGGCCGGTAGTCGATGCGGGTCTTGCCGTTCTCCTCGACCCACACGACCGTGTGCTTCATCCATTCCTTGTCGTTGCGGTCTGGATAATCCTCGCGGGCGTGCGCGCCGCGGCTTTCCTTGCGGTTGGCGGCGGACCGGATCGTGCCCTGGGCCTGGACGATCAGGTTCTCGAACTCCAGCGTCTCGACCAGGTCGGAGTTCCAGATCATCGAGCGATCCTTCACGCGGATGTCGGCGACGCCGTCGAACACCTTGTCCATCTTGGCGCAGCCCTCATCCAGGCTCTCCTGGGTGCGGAACACGGCGCAGTCGTTCTGCATCGTGCGCTGCATGGTGTTGCGGAGCTGCGCGGTGCCAGTGCCGCCCGCGGAATGGCGCAGGCGATCGAGGCGGGCGATGGCGGCTTCGCCGGCATGCGGCATCTGGCGATGCGCCTCGCCCGGCGTCAGCACCTTGCCGGCGCGGATGGCGGCGGCGCGGCCGAACACGACGAGATCGAGCAGCGAGTTGGAGCCGAGCCGGTTGGCGCCGTGAACCGAAACGCAGGCCGCCTCGCCCACCGCCATCAGGCCGGGCACGACGTGGTTGGGATCGCCGTCCTTCACCGTCACCACTTCGCAATGAACGTTCGTGGGGATGCCGCCCATATTGTAGTGGCAGGTGGGCAAAATCGGGATCGGCTGGCGCGTGACATCGACGCCGGCAAAGATGCGCGCGGTCTCGGCGATGCCCGGCAGGCGCTCGTGGATGACCTTGGGGTCGAGATGCTCGACATGCAGCTCGATGTAATCCTTGTTGGGGCCGCAGCCGCGGCCTTCGCGGATTTCTATGGTCATCGAACGGCTGACGACGTCGCGCGAGGCGAGGTCCTTGGCCGACGGCGCGTAGCGTTCCATGAAGCGCTCGCCGCTCGCGTTGGTGACATAGCCACCCTCGCCGCGCACGCCCTCGGTGATCAGGCAACCCGCGCCATAGACGCCGGTGGGATGGAACTGGATGAATTCCATGTCCTGGATCGGGAGCCCGGCGCGCATCGCCATGGCGCCGCCGTCGCCGGTGCAGGTGTGCGCCGAGGTGGCGGTGAAGTAGACGCGGCCGTAGCCGCCGGTCGCCAGCACCACCATGTGGGCGCGGAAGCGATGGATCGTGCCGTCGTCGAGGTTCCACGCCATGACGCCGCGGCAGACGCCACCCTCGTCCATGATGAGGTCGAGGGCGAAATACTCGATGAAGAACTCGGCGTGATGTTTTAGCGACTGCTGGTAGAGCGTGTGCAGGATGGCATGGCCGGTGCGGTCGGCGGCGGCGCAGGTGCGTTGCGCGATGCCCTTGCCGAACTCGGTGGTCATGCCGCCGAACGGGCGCTGATAAATCTTGCCTTCGGGCGTGCGGCTGAAAGGAACGCCGTAATGCTCGAGTTCGACGATGGCGGGGATCGCCTCGCGCACCATGTATTCGATGGCGTCCTGGTCGCCCAGCCAGTCCGAACCCTTGACGGTGTCGTACATGTGCCAGCGCCAGTCGTCGGGACCCATGTTGCCGAGCGACGCCGAGATGCCGCCCTGCGCCGCCACGGTGTGGCTGCGGGTCGGGAACACTTTGGTGACGCAGGCGGTCTTCAGGCCCTTCTCGGCCATGCCGAGCGTCGCGCGGAGACCGGCGCCGCCGGCGCCCACCACCACGACGTCGTATTCATGGTCGATGATCGTGTAGGAGCGGCCGCCGACGTTGACGGTGCCCGGCGTCAGGTTGCTCTTGCCGCTAGCGTCCGCCATCTCAGCCTCCGAATCCGATACGCAGGATGGCCACCGTTGCGGCCAACCCGAAGATCACCGCCACGAACCGGACGGCGACGATCAGCGCCAGCTTCCAGCCGTCGCCGTGAACATAGTCCTCGATCACCACCTGCAGGCCGAGCTGGCCGTGATGCAGGCCGATGACGATCGTCAAAATCAGCAGCACCATGACCAGCGGCGAGCCGATCCAGGCGCGCGCGATGTCGTAGTCGGCACCGCTCAGCATCACCAGCGAGATGGCGAACCACACGACCAGCGGGATCAGCGCGATTGCCGTCAGCCGCTGCGCCCACCAGTGATGCACGCCATAGCGGGCCGAGCCGAGGCCGCGGGCGCGAGCAAGAGGAGTCCTGAGATCGCTCATCGGTTCCTCCTCACACCAGCCTGAGGCCTGCGATCCACGACACCGCCGTGGCGATCAGGGAGACGGCGACCACGATCCAGCCGCTGCGATAGGCGTCCTTGATCTCGAAGCCGTAGCCCGCGTCCCAGAACAGATGCCGGATGCCGTTGGCGAGATGATAGAAGGCGCAGAACAGCCAGCCGCCGAGCACGATGCGGCCCAGGATCGACATGTTGAAGCTCTGGAACATCGCGTAGGTCTTCGGGCTGGCCGCCGCGAAGATCACCCAGGTCGCGAGATAGAGCGCACCCACCGAAAGCGCGATTCCGGTGGCCCGATGCAGGATGGACAGAACGGAGGTGAGCTGCGGCCGGTAGACCTGCAGATGCGGAGAAAGCGGCCGGTGTACCGGCCGGTTGGCGGCGCTCATCGCGGGGAAACCTCACTCGCCGAAATCGGCTGAGCTTTTTTAGCGCGCGGTGGCTCCAAGTCAACGAATGTCGGCTCCGACCGCGCCTTAAGTCCCGGATTTCGCTGCGGAAATTCGCCTAGCGCCGCGGCATCAACAGCCAGTAGTCGAGGTCGAGCACGACGGCGGGATGATACTTCCCGTCCGCCCCTTTGCCTGGCCACGAACCGCAGGGACAGTCCTTGGCGGCAATGCTTCTCATTCGCAGCGCACCGACATCCGTCCGTGCGGGCAGCGGCGCCTTCTCCAGCACCTCCGACCAGGCATAGATCGTGTCGCCGCCGAAGGTCGGCGCGACGTGGCTGCCGGCGTTGATGGCCGCGACCCTGAAACCGTTGGCGAGGCCGTTAAACGACAGCGCGCGCGCCAGCGAGATGACATGGCCGCCATAGGCGAGACGCCGGCCGAAGCGCGTGTCCTTGCCGGCGAAGGCGTCGAAATGCACCCGCGCGGTGTTCTGGTAGAGCCGTGTCGAGAACATGTGGTCGGACTCTTCCAGCGTCATGCCGCTCACATGATCGATGCGCTCGCCGGCTTCATAGTCTTCCCAGCGATGCGATGAGCCCGCGGCGGCATCGTCATAGCCGGCCAGCGTCAGGCCCGCCGGAACGACCAGATCCGAGGGCGCCACCGACGGTGCCGTCTTCGGCACCATAGCCTCCGCCACCGCAGCCTGGGGATCGCGCTTGTGCACCATCACCCAGCGCACGTAATCGAGCACCATCTCGCCACGCTGGTTGGTGCCGGTCGAACGCACCCAGACCACGCCGCTGGCGCGATTGGAATTTTCGCGCAGGCCCAGGATCTTCGACTGCGCCGACAGCGTGTCGCCGGGATAGACCGCCGCGCCCCAGCGGAACTCGGCGTAGCCGAGATTGGCCACCGCATTCAAGGAGATGTCGGGTACGGTCTTGCCGATCACGACATGGAACACCATCAGATCGTCGAGCGGCGCGCGCGGCAGGCCGAGGCTGCGGGCAAAAACGTCGGACGAATTGAGGACGAAGCGCGAACCGTAGAGCCCGATGTTCAGCGCCGCATCGGCCTCGGTCAGCGTCCGTGGCGTGGCATGGCGGATCTCCTGCCCGACGCGGAAGTCCTCGAAGAAATTTCCGGCGCTCGTCTTGCTCATGTTGCCTGCAGCTCCTTGATCGCCGCGGCCAGCGCCAGCCCACGCTCGGCCTGCTCGACATGCAGGTTCTCGATCATGCGGCCATCGACCGTGACCACGCCCTTGCCCTCGGCTTGCGCCGTCTTGAAGGCGGCCACGATCTTGCCCGCCACCTCGAGTTCGGCCGGCGATGGCGCAAAGACCTCGTTGCAGGGCTCGACCTGGCTGGGATGGATCAGCGTCTTGCCGTCGAAGCCCATCTCCAGCCCCTGCTGGCAGACGGCGCGAAAACCATCGGTGTCCTGGATATCGTTGTAGACGCCGTCGAGGATCGTGAGGCCGTAGGCGCGCGCGGCCAGCATGCCGATGCCGAGGGCCGCAAGCATCGGCAGGCGCATCGGCGTGTGGCGCGCCCGCATGTCCTTCACCAGATCGTTGGTGCCCATGACGAACAGCGCGAGCCTTGGATGCGCGCCCGCGATCTCCTCGGCGCGCAGGATGGCCCGCGGCGTCTCGACCATTGCCCACACCGCCATCGACGCCGGCGCACTGGCGGTATCGAGCAGCGCCACGACGGCGGCGACATCGGCGGCACTTTCGACCTTGGGCACCAGGATGGCGTCGGCGCCCGAGGTGGCGATGGCCGCCACGTCGGCCTTGCCCCAGGGCGTGGCGAGCCCGTTGCAGCGGATCGCGATCTCGCGCTTGCCATAGGCCTTGCTGCGGGCGGCGGCGGCGACATTGGCGCGCGCCGCCTCCTTGGCGTCGGGCGCTACGGCATCCTCGAGATCGAAGATCAGGGCGTCGGCCGGCAGGGTTTGCGCCTTTTCGAGCGCGCGCGTGTTGGCGCCCGGCATGTAAAGCACGCTACGGCGCGGACGAACGGTTTTCATCTAGGGCTCCCCAACGATCCTACCAACACTTCTGGGCGAAACGCGGCGGACTATAATGACGGCCCTCCTTGTGGCAAGCTGGGCGCGGCCATGCGCTTCCTCTCGCTCCAGAGCCATGTTGCCTACGGCTATGTCGGCAATCGGGCAGCAACATTTCCCCTGCAACGATTGGGCCACGAGGTCTGGGCGGTCAACACGGTCGAGTTCTCCAATCACACCGGCTACGGCGCCTGGCGCGGCCGATCGGCGCCCGCCGACCAGGTAGGCGAGATCGTCCAGGGCATCGAGGCGCTGGGACAGTTGCGGCGCTGCGACGCCCTGCTCACCGGCTATGTCGGCGACGCGGCCCTGGCCGATGTCGTGCTCGACACGGCGCGCCGCGTGCGCGCAGCCAACCCCAAGGCGATCTGGTGCTGCGACCCCGTGCTGGGCGACATCGACACCGGCATCTATGTGAAGCCGGGCATCGACACCTTCTTCCGCGAGCGTGCCATTCCGGCCGCCGACCTCGTGACGCCCAATCACTTCGAGCTGGAACATCTCACCGGCCGCCGCGTTTCGACCATGAGCGAGGCGCTGGCAGCGGCCCGCAGCTTGCTGAAAGGCCCCAAACTGGCGTTGATCACCAGCCTGCGGCGCGGCGATGCACCGGCCGACCAGATCGAGATGGTGGCCGTCAGCCACGACGCCGCCTGGCGAATCGCCACGCCTTTGATCGGCTTCGAGATCGCGCCCAACGGCACCGGCGACGCGGTCGCCGCCCTCTTCACCGCCCATTGGCTGGCGAGTGGGGGGCTCGCCGGCGGCAACGTAGCCGACGCGCTGGGCAAGGCCGGCTCTTCGATTTTCGCGGTGCTGCAGGCCACCCACGAGATGGGCGAGCGCGAGTTGCAGCTCGTGGCCGCGCAGGACCGGCTGGTTTCGCCGCCGCGCCGCTTCACCGCCGAAAGATTTTAGGCCGGCGATGAACGTCCCGGGCTTCGCCTTCAATCCCATCGCACTCGCGGTCGAAGGCACGATCATCGGCTTCATGATCGCGGTCCCGGTCGGGCCGGCAGCAGCGCTCTGCATCCGGCGCTCGATCACGGTGGGCGCCGTGGCGGGCTACATGACCGGCATCGGTGCCGCCCTGGGCGACGCGGTGTTCGGCGCGGTGGCAGCCTTCGGTCTTTCTTTCGTCGAGGATTTCGTCGCCCGGCGCGAGGCCTGGCTGCTGGGCATCGGCGGCATCGTGCTGACCGTCATGGGCTGGACCACGATGCGCCACCGCCCGCGCACCGTCGGCGATCCGGTGGCCGACGATCTGGAACACCGGATCGCGACGCACTTCCACTACGCCAGCTCGAGCTTCTTCATCACCGTCTTCAATCCGCTGACCGTGATGGCCTTTGGCGCCGCCTTCGCCGGCCGCAATCTCGCCGGCGTCGGTGCCAGTCTGCCCGACGCCGCCCTTCTGGTGGCATCGGTGTTCTGCGGCGCGCTGGCGTGGTGGACGATCCTCTGCGCCACCTCGGTGGCGCTCCGTGCTCGCTTCACCGGCACCGGGATGCTGTGGCTCAACCGCTGCTCGGGCGCGATCATCCTGGGCTTCGGCCTGGCGGCGCTGGTCTCGCTGGCGCCGTTGCCGTGGAAAGAGATCGGCCGGACGATCGGCCTCTAGGCCGCCCTGATCAAGCGAACGTGCAGGCGTCCTCGAAATTCATGCGCGGGCTGCGCGCGAAGATCTTCGATTCGTCGCCGTAGCCGATGTTGCACAGGAAGTTGGTCTTGAAGCGGCCGTCGGGGAAGAAATTCCTGTCGACCGCCGCGTTGTCGAAGCCGCTCATCGCACCGCAATCGAGGTCGAGCGCGCGGGCGGCGATGATCAGATCGGCGCCCTGCAGCGTGCCGTTGCGAACGGCCGTCGCCGAGGCGACCGCTTCCTTGCCCTCGCCCTTGAACCAGTGGATGGCCGACTGGTCATGCGGGAAATGCTTGGGCAGGTGCTCGTAGAACTGCGTGTCGTAGGCCACGATCGCGGTCACCGGCGCCGACATCGTCTTCTCGGTATTGCCGGCGCTCAGCGCCGGCCGCAGCCTCTCCTTGCCCTCCTGGGTGCGCACGAAGACGAAGCGCGCCGGCTGCGAATTGGCCGAGGTCGGGCCCCATTTCGCCAGATCGTGGATAGCGCGAATCTGCTGGTCGGTGACGGGCTTGTCGAGCCAGCCGTTGTGGGTCCGCGCGCTGCGGAGAATCCTGTCGAGTGCCTTGTCGTCGAGCATTGCGATTTCCCTTCATCGTGGCGGAAACCGTAGCGGTTTGTGGTACGCTCGGGCAACCATTGTACCGGGAAGCCATCGATGTTGCCGATCCTGCTCGATCCCGCGAAGTTCAAGGACGCAGCGGTGACCGCCAAAGGCGAGCAGCGCGCCCATGTCGCCCTGAAGTCGCTCGAGACGCTGTGGTTCAACACCGGCACGCTGTGCAACCTCACCTGCCGCAACTGCTACATCGAGTCTTCTCCGAAGAACGATCGGCTGGTCTATCTCAGCGCGGCCGAGGTCGCCTCCTACCTGGACGAAATCGAGCGCGACCGGCACGGCACGAAGCTGATCGGCTTCACCGGCGGCGAGCCGTTCATGAATCCCGAGTTGCCGGCGATGCTGGACGATGTGCTGTCGCGCGGCTTCAAGGCGATGGTGCTGACCAACGCCATGAAGCCGATGCACAAGATGAAGCGCGCGCTGCTCGACCTGCAGCGCCGCCACGGCGGCAACCTCACGATCCGCGTCTCGGTCGATCACTACGCCCCCGCGCTGCATGAACGCGAGCGCGGGGCGCGCAGCTGGAAGCCCACGATCGACGGGCTGGTATGGCTGGCGGCGAACGGCTTCGACGTTCACGTCGCCGGGCGCCACTTCTCGGACGAGTCCGAGCAGGATGTGCGCGCGGGCTACCACAGGCTGTTCGCCGACCTCGGCGTCGCCATCGACGCGCAGAGCCCCGGCACGCTGGTGCTGTTCCCCGAGATGGACGACACGGTCGACGTGCCCGAGATCACGATCTCCTGCTGGGGCATCCTGAAGAAGTCGCCCGACAGCGTGATGTGTGCCTCCTCGCGCATGGTGATCAAGCGCAAGGGCGCGGAGCGGCCCGCCGTCGTCGCCTGCACGCTGCTGCCCTACGATCCGCAGTTCGAGCTGGGCGGATCGCTGGCGGAGAGCGCCGATCCCGTCCGCCTCAACCATCCGCACTGCGCCAAGTTCTGCGTCCTGGGCGGTGCCGCCTGCAGCCAGTAGAAACGGAACTCGACGTCGTCATTCCGACGCTGAACGCAGGCGCTGCGCTCGCCGCCACGCTTGCGTCCCTGCAGAGCGACCTGCCGATCGCGATTGCCGTCTGCGACGGCGGATCGAGCGACGATACCGCGGCGATCGCCCGACAGGCTGGTGCCACGGTCGTGACGGCGCCTGCCGGACGCGGCGGCCAGCTGGCCGCGGGCGCCAATGTCGGCAACGCTTCGTGGATTCTTTTTCTGCACGGCGACACTGTGCTCGCGCCCGGATGGGCCAACGCCGTCCGTGCCTTCACCTCGCGGCAAGTGAACATCGGCAAGGCGGGCTACTTCCGCCTGCGCTTCGACTCTGCCGACCCGCGCGCCCGTCGCGTCGAACGGCTGGCGGCGTGGCGGGCCCGCAGGCTTGGCCTGCCCTACGGCGACCAGGGGCTGCTGATCGGGCGCGCGCTCTACGAGTATCTCGGCGGCTTCAAGCCGCTGCCCCTGATGGAAGATGTCGACCTGATCCGTCGCGTCGGCCGAAAGAACCTGGTGCCGCTCGATGCCGATGCCGTCACCTCGGCCGTGCGCTACGAGCGCGATGGCTGGACGATGCGTCCGCTGCGCAACCTCTCCTGCCTCACGCTCTATCTGGCCGGGATGCCGCCCGCTGTCGTTGCGCGCCTATACGGCCGATGATGGACGGAAGATGACGCGCCATCTCGTGATCCTAGCCCGCGCGCCGCAGTTCGGCCGGGTCAAGCGACGCCTCGCCCGCGACGTCGGCGCTGCCGAGGCGATGCGCTTCTACCGCGCGACGCTTGACCGGCAGATCGCGACGCTGTCGCGCGATCCGCGCTGGACGGTTTGGCTGTTCGTGACGCCGGACAAGGAAATCCGCCACGCCGCGTGGCGTGGCGCCGTGCCGCCTGAGCGCGTGCGGCCGCAGGGCCGCGGCGATCTCGGCCGGCGCATGTTGCTGCCGTTCCGGACATTGCCCCCCGGTCCGGTCGTCCTGGTCGGCAGCGATATCCCCGCCCTGCGCCCGTCCCACATCGCGCGCGCTTTCCGTTTGCTCGGCCAACACGACCTCGTCTTCGGGCCGGCCAGCGACGGCGGCTTCTGGCTGATCGGATCGCGCCGCAACAGGCCAATGCCGCGCGGAATATTCGCCAATGTGCGCTGGTCCTCGGCAGAGGCGCTGGCCGACACGCGCGCCAACCTGCCAGCGGCGATTGCCGTCGGCGAGGCCGACACGTTGGACGATGTCGATACCGCCGAAGATCTGCGGCGGTTCAGGCTTTCAGCGCGGTGATTTCGGTGCGCACGGCGGCAAAGACAGAGTCCCAGTCGCCGGACCTCGGCTGACGGAACAGGCGGGCCGACGGATACCAAGGCGCCTCGGTGCCGCCCAGCTGCCAGCGCCAGTCGGCGGTCGAGGGCAGCAGCACCCAGGTCTTCATGCCCGTGGCCGCCGCCAGATGCGCGATGGGCGCGTCGATCGAGATCAGCAGGTCGAGTTGCGACAGCGCGGTGGCCGCTTCGGCAAAATCGAAGATGCCGCGGCCGACATCGTGCACCAGTCCGCCGGCGCCGTGCTGCTGAATGTCCTTCTGGTGCGCGCCGCCCTGCAGGCTGAACACCAGCAGTTCGGCATCGCCGGCCAGGCCCAGGAAATGGGCGAACGGCACGGAGCGCTGGCGATCGAGAAGCTGGCCCGGCATGGCGGCCCAGTAGATGCCGATGCGCAGCCTGGCCTTGTCGCGGCGGCCGAGCTTGATCCGGCTTTCGGCCGGCGCGCCCAGATAAGGTGTCGCGGCAAGGCCGGCGAAGTCGGCGCGGCAGAGATGCGGCAGCGACACCATCGAGGCATGGACGTCGAAGTCCGGCAGCTTCTCGCCTTCGGCAACCACCTCGTCGATGAAATCGGCGCCGGCGAGCAGCTCCTTCAGGAGCGCCTGGCAGAGCACGAGGACCGTGGCGCCGCGGCTCTTGAGTTCGCGCGCGAAGCGTACGAACAGCAGAACGTCGCCGAGACCCTGTTCGGGATAGAGCAGGATGCGCTTGCCCTGCAGCGGCCCGCCGTCCCAGGCCGGCTGGCTGAACTCCGGAGTCGGCGTTTCCGGCAGGCGCTTGCGCGTTTCGTAGGCCGCGAAGCCCTCGCGAAGCTCGCCGCGCATCAGCAGCGCGATGGCGAGCTCGACGCGGGCACGGCGGTTGTCGGGATTGAGCGCCAGCGCGCGGCTGAAACAGCCGACGGCTTCGTCGAGGCGGCCGAGGTCGCGCAGGCAGAGCGCCAGGTTGAAGAAGCCTTCGCCATAGTCGCGGTTGAGGGTGATCGAATGGAAGTGATGCTTCACCGCCTCGTCGAGCTGGTTGGCGGCGCGCAGCGCATTGCCGAGATTGGAATGGAGCGCGGGATTGTCGGGATCGGCCGCGAGCGAGAGCCGGTGATGCGAGACCGAGGCATCGAGCTTGCCGACCAGCCGGAGCGCCACGCCGAGATTGTTGTGCAGCTCGGCATGATAGGGCCGCACTTGAAGTAGCCGCAGATAAGAAGAGATCGCCTCGTCGAGCCGGCCCGAGCGATGCGCTTGCGCCGCCAGCCGCAACTGCTGGACGAAGCTGTCGGCTTCGCTGCCGAACAGCGGCGTCGGCTGGGTGGAGGCCGTGGACTCAGCCTTCGTCGGATGGATGGTCGGCGTGTCGGTCACGTCTGGATCGCTCGGGTGGGCTTATTGCGATCTTACATCAGCTAAGATCAATAAGCATCTGGACTAAAATGCTTATCTGGAGCCCGAACCGCTCCGCGACGAGCCGGGAAATGGCGCCGTCGCGGTCGCTGCCTACTAGATGTAGCCCTTGATCAGCTCCTCGGCGATCTGGACGGCATTGAGCGCCGCGCCCTTTCGCAGATTGTCGCTGACCACCCACATCGAAAGACCATTGTCGATCGTGGGGTCGGAGCGGACGCGACTCACGAACACGCTGTCCTGGCCGGTCACTTCCTGCGGCGTCACGTAGCCACCGTTCTCGCGCCGGTCGACGACCAGGATACCCGGCGCCGCCGCCAGCACGCGACGCGCCTCGATCTCGTCGAGCGGCTGCTCGAGCTCGAGATTGATCGCCTCGGCGTGGCCCACGAAAGTCGGCACGCGCACGCAGGTCGCATGCACCTTGATCCTGGGGTCGAGAATCTTCTTGGTTTCGACCACCATCTTCCACTCTTCCTTGGTCGAGCCGTCGTCCATGAAGACGTCGATGTGGGGAATGACGTTGAAGGCGATGCTCTTGGTGAACTTCTTCGGATCGAGGCTCTGGTTCACGAAGAAGCTCTTGGTCTGGCTCAGGAGTTCGTCCATGCCTTCCTTGCCGGCGCCCGACGTGGACTGATAGGTCGACACGACGACGCGCTTGATGCCGGCGGCCTCGTGGATCGGCTTCAGCGCCACCACCATCTGGATGGTCGAGCAGTTGGGATTGGCGATGATGCCGCGGCCCTTGTAGCCGGCGATCGCCTTGGGATTGACCTCGGGCACGACCAGCGGCACGTCCGGATCCATGCGCCAGTACGAGGTGTTGTCGATCACGACCGCGCCGGCCTTGGCCGCGCGCGGGCTGTGCTCGGCCGACACCTTGGCGCCGGGCGAGCTCAACACGATGTCGACGCCCTTGAAGTCGAACTTGGCGAGGTCCTGGACTTTCGTCGTCTTGTCGCCGAACGACGCCACCAGGCCGACCGAACGCGCGGAAGCCAGGGCAACGACGTCATCGGCCGGGAAGTTTCTCTCGGCCAGGATATTCAGCATTTCGCGACCGACGTTCCCGGTCGCGCCGACGACGGCGACTCTATAGCCCATGACTGTATGCGCTTTGTGTGCGCGCTCCTCTGATTGAAGGAGGGCAGGAGATACGCGCCGGAACCGGAGCTGGCAACTACTCTGCCGAGGCGCCGGAGGCCTTGATGATAGGCAGCCACAGGGCGAGATCGTCGCGCACCAGCTTCTGCGCCGCCGCGGGCGAGCCCGGCGGCAGCATCTCGATGCCCTGGGCCAGCATCTTGTCGCGAACCTGCGGCAATTGGCCGATGCGGTTGATCTCGGCGTTGAGCCTGGCGATCACCGGCTCGGGCGTGTTGGCGGGCACGGCGAACCCCATCCAGGTGTTCACCACGTAATCCTTGACCCCCGCTTCGATCATCGTCGGCACGTCGGGCAGGAGGTCGGAGCGCTTCTCGCTGGTGACCGCGAGCGCCTTGAGCTTGCCGCCCTTGATGAGGCCGATGACCGTCGGCGTGTTGAAGAGGCCCATCGCCACCTCGCCGTTGGCGACGGCCTGGATGCCGGCCGGCGTCGCGCGATAGGGCACGTGCTGCAGCTTCACACCGGTCCTGAGTTCGAGCAGGACCCCGGACATGTGATGGCTGGTACCGACACCGCCCGACGAATAAGTGAGCTCGCCCGGCTTGGCGCGCGCCTGCGCGAGCAAATCGGCCACGTTCTTGGCCGGATTGTCGGGCGACACGATCAGGACGTTTGAGACGCCGCCGCTCACCGCGACCAGCGCGAGGTCCTTCAGCGAGTCGTAGCCCGGTGTCTTGTAGAGCCCGATGTTGAAAACCATCGTGCCCTGCGAGACCAGCCCCATCGTGTAGCCATCGGCCGGCGCACGCGCCAGCTCGGCGGTGGCGATGGTGCCGCCGGCGCCGGTCTTGTTGTCGACCACGACGGTCTGGCTGAGCGCCTTGCCCAATTCGTCGGCGAACAGGCGGGCCACGATGTCGGCGGTGGCGCCGGGCGCCAGCGGCACGATCATGCGGATCGATTTTGCGGGCCACGCTTGCGCAAAAGCGGGAGCGGACAAGGCTGCGAACGCCGACGCGAGGAAGACTCTCTTCGTGATCACCATGGCATGTCTCCTAGAGGCCGACGGATTGCGCAACCAAGGTCGCGAGCTTCTGGCGCAGGCGGGCCACGATCCCACCCCTGCCGCGCCTGCCCACGAGGTTCTTCATTTCATAAGGATCGCTCTTCAGGTCGAAGAGTTCGTCGCACGCCACGCCGTCGAGCGATTTCTGCGTCCAGTGGATGTACTTGTAACGCCGGGTGCGGATCGCCTTGTAGCTCATGCCGATCAGCCACGGCATGGCGTTCTCGCTAAAATATTCGCAGAGGAAGGATTTGCGCCAGCCTTTCGGCTTCGCGCCTTTCGCCAGCGGCTTCAGCGACATTCCCTGCATGGTCTCGAAGTCCTTGGCCTTGCCGCCGGCGAGATCGACCAGGGTCGGCGCAATGTCGAGCGCCAGCACGAGGTCGTCGTTCACCGTGCCGGGCTTGAACCAGGCCGGATAGCGGATGAGGAACGGCGACCTGATGCCTTCCTCGTAGGCGAAGCGCCGCTCGGGCCCGAGCCCGTGCTCGCCGAAGAAATAGCCGTTGTCGCCCAGGAACAGGATGAAGGTGTTGTCGAGCTCGCCGCTCTCCTCCAGGGCCTTGAAGACATCGCCCATGCCCTCGTCGACCGAGGCCATCATGGCGGCGCGCAGGCGGATCTCCTCGTCGGTGCCGGCCAGGATGCCGTCCAGCAGCTTGCGCGAGGCCTCGTTGGTGCGCATTTCAAGGGCTTCGGTCCACGCCGGCTTGTCCTTCACCACCTGGTCCGCCGGCAGGACATTCGGTCGTCGCGGAAAATGCGCGCCTTTATAGAGGTCGGCATGGCGCGGCGCGGGCCGGTAGCCGCCGTCGGTGAAATCGATCGTGCCGTCGGCCGCCTGGTAGGCGTCGGGATGCACGGCCTTGTGCGCGAAGAACAGCGCAAACGGCTTGTCGCGCTTCTGCTTCAGGAAATCGACGGCATGCCCATTCAGGAGGTCGGTGATGTAGCCTTCGTGCTTGCTCTCATCGCCGTCGATGTTCAGCACCGGATCGATGATCGAGCCGTGGCCGGGGAAGCTCACCCATCTGTCGTAGCCCGGCCGCGGCCCGCCGGAATTGCCCATGTGCCACTTGCCGACATGGGCGGTCTCGTAGCCCAGCCGCTGCAGCACGACATGATAGTTGGGCAGGCGGTGGCTGTGCGCGTCGCGTGCCACATTGTCGATGATGCCGTGCCGGCTCGCGTACTGGCCGGTCAGGATCGAGGCGCGGTTGGGCGAGCAGAGCGGCGTGGTGTGGAACGCCGAGGTGAAGCGCGCGCCCTCGTGGCCGATGCGGTCGATGTGCGGCGTCTTCATATAGGGATGGCCGCAGATCCCGAGCTCGTCGAACCGGAGATCGTCGATCAGCACGACCAAAAAATTAGGTTTGCGTTTCGCTGTCCGCTTTGCCGCCATGTCCACCCCTCCAACTGCACGCTAGTATCGACAAAACGGGGATTTCTTCCATGGCCGATTCTGCCCTGCCGCTGGCAGGTTTGCGTGTACTAGACATCAGCTCGTTTATCGCCGCACCGGCCGCCGCCGTGGTGCTGGGCGACTGGGGCGCCGACGTGATCAAGGTCGAAGGACCCGAGGGCGATCCCAACCGCCGGATCATGCACGATTCATCGAACTATCCGAAAAGCCCGGTCAACTACCCCTGGCAGATGGATTCGCGCAACAAGCGCTCCATCGTCCTCGACCTGAAGAAGGCCGACGCCCGCGCCGCCCTCGACACGCTCATCGCCAAGTCGGACATATTGATCTGCAACTTCCCGCCGCCGGTGCGCGACAAGTTGAAGCTTGCCTACGACGACGTGAAGGCGGTCAACCCGAAGCTGATCTACGCCTCCCTGACCGGCTACGGCGAGAGCGGCCCCGACCGCGACCGGCCGGGCTTCGACGCCACTGCCTACTTCGCCCGCTCGGGCCTTTTAGACGCGCAGCGCTACGAAGGCGGGCCGCCCGGCGTGCCCGGTCCGGCACAGGGCGATCGCGCCACGGCGATGGCACTGGTCTCGGCGATCCTGATGGCGCTGATGCATCGCACCAAAACCGGCGAAGGCTCGTGGGTCGGCACGTCGCTGCTCGGCAACGGCCTGTGGTCGTGCGGCGTGATTGCGCAAGCAGCCCTCGTCGGCGCCTTTCTGCCGCACCGGCCGCCGCCCGATCGGCCGCGCTCGGCGCTGGGCAACATCTACCGCACTGAGGACGATCGCTGGCTGCAACTCACCATCGTGCGCGCCGACAAGCTCTGGGCGCCGCTCTGCCGCGCGATGGGGCTCGACGCGCTGATCGACGATCCGCGCTTCGCCACCGAGCCCGAGCGCCGCGCGCGGGCGGGCGAGCTGGCCGGTCTTCTCAGTGACAGATTTGCCACCAAACCTTACGAGCATTGGCGCGAGGCGCTGGCGGCGCACAGCGTCACCTTCGGCGTCATCAGCCGCCCGCAGGACGTGCCCGACGACGCGCAGGCCGTGGCCTGCGGCGCCATCGTCGACACGGCAATTCCCGAGATGCCGCGCACCCTGGCCGATCCCATTCGGCTCAGCTTTGCCAGCCAGCGCATCGCCCACGCCGCGCCAGACCTGGGCGAGCATGGCGAGGAAGTGCTGCGCGAGGCGGGCCTCAGCATCGAAGAGGTCGCGACCCTGAAGGCAAGCGGCGCTCTTAGATGACCAAGGGGCAAATGACGCAGGACGAGCCGTTGCCGCTGGCGGGACTGCTGGTCCTCGACATCAGCTCGTTCATCGCAGCCCCCGCGGCGGCGGCGGCACTCGCCGACTTCGGCGCCGACGTGATCAAGATCGAACCGCCCGGCGACGGCGACCCGCACCGCAACAGCTTTAGGAACGCGAGCTACCCGCAGAGCGACCACAATTTCCCGTGGCAGCTCGACGGCCGCCTGAAACGCTCGCTGGCGCTCGATCTCAAGACCGACGGCGCCCGCACCATCCTCGAGCGCCTCTTGAAGCGCGCCGACGTGATGATCGTGAACTTTCCGCCGCCGGCCCGCGAGCGGCTCAGGCTGCGCTGGGAAGACATCGAGCCGCTGAACCCGCGCCTCATCTATTGCTCGCTCACGGGTTATGGCGAAACCGGGCCCGACCGCGACCGGCCGGGCTTCGACATCACCGCCTACTTCGGCCGCTCCGGCATCCTCGACGCGGCGCGCTATGAGGACGGCCCGCCCGGCGTCTCGCTGCCGGCGCAGGGCGACCGCGCCACGGCGATGACGCTCGTTGCCGCGATCCTGATGGGGCTCCGCCGCCGCGACCAGACGGGCAAAGGCGGCTGGGTCGGCACCTCGCTCTACGCCAACGGCGTGTGGGCCAACGGCACCTCCGCCGCGGGCGCACTGATCGGCGCCAAGCTGCCGCCACGCCTCGGACCCGACAAGCCGCGCAATGCGCTCACCAATCTTTACCGCACCAGCGACGATCGCTGGCTACAACTCCTGATGGTTCGCGACGACCGGCTCTGGGAAAAATTCTGCGCCGTCGCCGAGCGCCCTGATCTTTTGGCCGATCCACGATTTGCCGGACGCCCCGAACGTCGCCAGCATTCCCTCGCGCTGGCCGCCGAGCTGGTGCCGATGTTCGCCGCCCGCGCCTATGCAGAATGGGAAAGCCTCTTCGCCGGCACCGGCATTCCCTTCGGCGTGATCGGCCGCCTGGCCGACGTGATCGACGACGAGCAGGCGGAACACGCCGGCATCTTCGCCGACACCACCAATCCCGACATCCCGCGCACCGTGAACACGCCCATTCGCCTGGGCTTTGCCAAGCCGCGCACCGCAGGCCCGCCGCCCGCCGTCGGCCAGCACAACGACGAGGTACTGCGCGAAGCGGGCTTCTCGGCCGACGAGATCGCCGCCCTTAAAAAGTCGGGCGCTTTGGGGTAGCCCTGCCCTGAAGTGGCGCTCATATTCTTCCGGACCGCGAGCCTCAAGGGCGGAGGTTACTCCGCCCGAGCTCGCTCAGAGTCATGAGCGAGCCGGAGGCTCGCGGTCCGGAAGAATATGACATGATGCGCCACTGGAGTGGCGCGCTCCCAGCAAAGAGCTAGAATAGGCCATGGCCGCGCGCTTCCAGACCTATGCCGAGTTCTGGCCGTTCTATCTCCGGGAACACGCCAAGCCATCGACGCGTGCCATTCACTATGTCGGCACCATCGGTTCGGCGGCGTTCCTGGTCTGGGCGCTCGCCACCCAGAACTGGTGGGGACTGCTGGCGGTGCCTTTCCTGGGCTACGGCCCGGCCTGGTTCAGTCATTTCTTCGTCGAGAAGAACAAGCCCGCCACTTTCGAGGCGCCGTTCTGGTCGCTGATCAGCGACTACCGCATGTGCGGCCTGTTCCTGAGCGGCCGCCTTGGCGACGAGCTGATGAAGCACCAGGTTCACCACTGATCACGTGATCGCGAGACGACCATCCGGCGGCCTGCAAGAAGCGTAGTCTTGGGCATGCGCCTTTTCCTCGCCCTCCTCCTGCTTGCCCTCGCCAGTCCCGCCCGCGCCGACACCGCCTCCCTGCCCTGGCAGAAATGGGAACCGGCGCTGTTCGACCGTGCCGCCGCCGAGGACAAGTACATCCTGCTGCACATGGCGGCGGTGTGGTGCCACTGGTGCCACGTCATGGAGGGCACGACCTACAAGGACCCCGCCATCCAGAAGACGATCGGCGAGAAGTTCATTCCCGTGCGCGTCGACCAGGACCGCGACCCGGCGCTCTCCTACCGCTACGAGAACTGGGGCTGGCCGGCCACGATCATGCTCGACAAGGACGGCAACGAGATCTTCAAGCGCCGCGGCTATATTCCGCCCGAGCTGTTTGCCAGGTTGCTGGCCGCGGTGATCGAGGATCCCTCGGCGCTTCGGGGCTTCACGGTGGGTGTCGCGGTCGATCCCGATGCGGTTGCGCTTTCGCCGGAGCGTCGCAACGGCGTCGAAGCGCTGGTGCTGAAAAACTTCGACAAGTTCAACGGCGGCTTCGGCGACACCCACCGCTTCATCCATGGCGACACGGTCGAATGGACCCTCGAACGCGGTCGCGCCCTGCAGCGCAACGCCGACCCCGGGCCGTGGCGCGATGCCTCGACCAGGACGCTCCTTGGCGCGCGACGGCTGATCGATCCCGTGTCGGGTGGCATGTTCCAGTACGCCGACCAACTCGACTGGTCGGGACCGCACTACGAGAAGCTGCTCAACATCCAGCGCGATGCCATCCGCACCTATGTGCTCAGCCACCAGATCGGCGGTGATCCCGCGGACCTCGAGGCCGCCAAGGACGTCGCCCGCTGGCTGATGGATTTCATGCGGAGCCCCGAGGGCGCGTTCTTCACCAGCCAGGACGCCGACGCCGGCCCGACGCTGCTGGGCAAGGCGTTCTATGCTCTCGGCGCCGCCGAGCGCCGCGCCGGGCCACAGCCGCCGATCGACACCAATATCTACGCCCGCGAAAACGGCTGGGCGGTGGCGAGCCTGGCCACCCTCTACGACGTGACCGGCGATCCCGCGCTGCTCCTGGCCGCCCGCCGCGCCTTCGACTGGACGCTGGCCAACCGGCGCGCGCCCAACGGCGGTTTCGGCCATTTCAAGGCGACCGACGATGACACGTATCTCGGCGACACGCTTTCCATGGCCGAGGCCGCGCTGGCGCTCTACCGCAGCACCGCCGACCGGCGCTATCTCGCCCTCGCCATCGAGTTGGGCGAGATCGTCGTGCGCGACCATCGCGATCCCGACGGCGGCTTCATGGTGCGCCAGCCGGAGCCGGGCGCACGCGGCGTGCTCGCCAAGCCCGTCAAACAGATCGACGAGAATGTCGCCGTCACCCGCTTGCTCAACCTGCTGGCCCGCCAGTCCGACAGGCCGGCGCTCCGCGACGCCGCCCTGCATGGCATGCGCTATCTTATTTCACTCGCCGAAGACGAGTTGGTCGTGCCGGGCGCCCTGCTGGCCGATCGCGAACTGTCGCGCGAGCCCGCCCATGTCACCATCGTCGGCGCCAAGGACGACCCCGCCGCCCGCGCCCTCTACGAAGCCGCCCGCACCTACCCGACGCGCTATCTCCGCATCGAGTGGCTGGATCGACGCGAGGGGCCGCTGCCGCTGGCCGACGTCGACTATCCCGACATGCCTGAGGCGGCCGCCTACGCCTGCGCCAACGGCGCCTGCTCGGTGCCGGTGCTGACGCCCGCCGAGGTCCATCGCATCGTGGCCAAGGTCGACGATCGCTAGGACCTCCGATCCCCCTCGAGTTCGCGCGGCCGCATGAGCAGGAAGGCTGCGAGCGCCAGCGCCATCAGCACCGCCACAACGAGGAAAGCGAGCCCCCAGGCCATCGGCGACATGCCGCCGGCGAGATCGAGCGTAAAACCGACGACCAGCGGGCCGACGAAGCCGCCGGCATAGCCAAGCGTCGAATGGACCGCGAGCGTGGCGCCGCGACGCGACGGCTCGGCATTGCCCGCGGCGCCTGCCGTCACCGACGAGGAGTCGAGCCACACCACCATGCCGTAGGCGATCAGCAGGACCACGGCGAGCCAGTAGCTGATCGAGCCGAGAAAACCGACGGTCGCCGCGAACAGGATCGACAGGATCATGGCCGTCGCCACGAGGCGGCGGCGGCCGAAGCGGATCGAGGCCTCGTTGCCCACGATGCTCGTCAGTGTTCCGAGAAGCGCCAACACGGTCACCACGAGGGCCGGCGACAGCGTCTCGTCCGAGAAGCCGGTGTAGCCCGCCACGAAGGCGAGGAAGGCCACGCCCCAGCCGCGCAGCGCGCTCATCTCCAGCGTGTGGACGCAGTAGACGACGGAATAGGCGAACGCCGAGGTGTTGCGCACGACGGGACGGAAATCGAACAACGCGGCCTGCTTGCCTTTCGGGTCGGGCGCGCGTGGCGGAGGGGCCGCGCGCCACGGCACGACGAGCGCCACCATCAGCCAGGCGATGAAGGCCGTGCCGGCGGAGATCGTGAAGGCCGCGCGCCAGCCGAAGTGTTCGGCCAGCACGTCGCCCAGCAGGAACGAGACCGCGCCCGAGATGCCGATGCTGGCGGCGTGTCCGGTGACGGCGCGCGACATCATCCTGGCATCGACCTGGTCGGCCAGCAGTTTCAGCCCGGTCATGTAAGTGCCGGCCCAGCCCATGCCGGCCAGCGCCCGCGTGGCGAAGGCCGACCAGAAGCCGTCGGCGTAGAGACCGAAGAGGAGATGGCCCGCCACCGTGCAGGCGACGCCGAACAGATAGATGCGCTTGGCGTCGATGCGGTCGGTGAGCGTGACCAGCACCGGCACCGAGACCATGTAGGCGCCGAAGAAGATCGCGGTGATCCAGCCGGCCTCGCTGTTGGAAAGCTGCCAGAGCTGCATCATCTGCGGCAGCAGGGCCGGCCAGAAGCCGGCGCCGATCTGCACGAAGATCTGCGCCGTGCAGACGATCGCGACGAGGCGCGCGCCCGACTGTATTCTGCTCGTCTCCGTCACGTCCTTTTGACCTCGAAGCGCATGCCGACGAGGCCGAGTGTGGCAGCAACGGCGGCGATCCCCAGAAAAATCGAATAGGCCATGGCCGGCGACAACAGGAACGCCAGCGGTCCCGCCGCCGCACCGGACACGCCGACCACGAACAGGGTGCCGCGGATGGTGCCCAGGTGTTTCAGGCCGAAGGCCTCCGCGAGGCCGGCCGAATAGACGATCTGTAAAGTGCCGATCATGGCGCCCAGCGTCGCCGCGTAGGCGATACCGCCGCCGAGCGCCGGACTGGTCCAAAGACACGTGACGGAAAAGCCGAGGAAGCAGAGACCCAGGAGGCCGACCGGCCGCGCCCCGAAGCGGTCGATGAGGGTGCCGCTGCCCAGCGTGGCGACCGCCTGCGCCGTCGTCATCGCCCCCAGCAGGCCGATGGCGCTATCGCGCGCCAGGCCGGCCCCCGCCATGGCGCGGACATGATCGAGCATGAGCGCGGTGCCGACGCCGTTGGAGAGCACGGTGAGGCCACTGAAATACCAGAATGCATTGGTGCGCATACTCTCCGCCAGCGTGAGGCCGATCGCGGGCATGGCGCTGCCGCCGGATGATACGCGGCCGAAATCGCGCGCAGCACCCGTCGCCTCCGGCCTGTTGCGATAGAAGAGCAACCCGACGGGCAGCATGATCGCGAGCACGCCGGCTGCCAGTGCCAGATAGGCCGTTCGCCAACTCTCACCCTGTATGACCGGCTCGACCAGCGGCGGAATGACGAGACCGCCCAGGGCGAGGCCCATCATGGCGACCGCCGTGACGCGACCGCGAAACCGGTCGAACCAGAGATTGACCATCTGCATAGTGACGAGGCTCAAGCCGGCGATGGCCGCGGCACGCAGCACGAGGAAGCCTAGCCCCAGCGACCAGGCATCGCGGGCGAGGCTCATGACACCGCAGGCCGCGGCAACCGCCACGACCGCCGGCACGATCAGGCGGCGCGGTCCGAAGCGATCCACCAGCTTGCCGATGAAGGGCGCCGACAGGATGCCGAGGAACGTACCCAGGCTGTAGAGCACCAGCACATGCGCGCGGTCGAGCCCGAGGTCGGCCGCGATCGGATCGATGAAGGCCGACACCCCGACGGTCTGGCCGGGCGTGGTGGCGAACACGCCGATCAGCGCCGCCAGGGCGACAAGGCCACCGCGCCGTGCTTGCTGGCGCGGTTCTGCGACGCTCATCCGCAGCAGGTGCCAGCCTTTGACGCGGGTGCGGCGCTCGGTGCGCAACAACTCGACGCAGTGGATGCTGCAGACGGCGCTGGGCCATTGCACACGCCCGTCTCAGGCAGCACCAGCTCGACCTTGCGCGCCGCCTCATGGTCTCCCGCGATTTCGGCCGCAATCGAGCGGACCTGCTCGTAGCCCGTCATCATCAGGAAGGTCGGCGCGCGACCATAGGACTTCATGCCGGCGATGTAGAAGCCCGCCTCGGGATGGGCGAGTTCGCGCGCGCCGTGCGGCCGCACCGTGCCGCAGCTGTGCAGGTTGGGATCGATCATCGGCGCCAGCACCGGTGTGCTCTCGACGGCGGGGTCGAACGACAGGCGCAGCTCGCGCAGGAAATCGAGGTCGGGGCGGAAGCCCGCCGCGACGATCAGCTCGTTCACGGTGACATAACGCCCGCAGCAGGCCGAGCCCGCGCCGATGCGCAGATGGTCGCCATCGCGGCTCACATGGCTGACGGCGAAGGCGGTTTCGCTCCGGATCTTGCCGCCGGCGACGAGGGCGGCAAATACAGAGCCAAGCTCGCCGCGCGCGGCGAGCTGGTCGGCCGAGCCGCCGCCGAACGACTTCGACGGATCGTTGCCACGCAGCAGCCAGACGATCTCGGTGGTCGGCGCCTGTTCCTTCAGCTTCGCGAGGTCGATCAGCGTGCCGATGGCGGAGTGTCCTCCCCCCAGCACCGCGACACTGCGGCCGACATAGCGCGCCCGGTCGCGGCCCAGCACGTCGGGCATGCCGTAGGCGATGCGGTCCTGCGCCTCGCGCTCGCCCAGCGCCGGCAGGCCGTTGGCGCCGGCCGGGTTGGGCGAGAACCAGGTGCCGGTGGAGTCGATCACCGCATCGGCGCGCAGCACTTCGGGGCCTTTACCGTTTTGGTAGCGGATCTCGAAGGGCGCGGCTTCGCGGCCCTTGGTCTTCACCTTGTCGAAGCCCACCTTGCCGACGCTGGTCACCATGCTGCTGGTGCGGATGCGGTCTTTGAGCCGGGTCCGCGTGGCCAGCGGCTCGAGATACTGCTCGAGCAGTTCCGCGCCGGTCGGATAGGCGTCGGGCTGCGGCTTGTTCCAGCCGGTCTCGGCCAGCAGCCGCTCGGCCGCCTTGTCGATGTTGTATTCCCACGGCGAGAAGACCTGGACGTGACTCCATTGGCGCACCGCATGGCCGACGGTCGGGCCGGCTTCGAGCACCACCGGCTCCATGCCGCGTTCGAGCACATGCGCAGCGGCAGCGAGGCCCACGGGGCCAGCCCCCAGGATCGCGACAGTCTTGGTCTTGGTGATCGAATCGGGCATTGGATTACTCCAGTTATCCTAGAATCATCGAAATAGTCTGACAAAAAAACTCAGGCGACTTTCGCCAGCTTGGCGGAGGGCAGCACGACGGGCGCGCAACTTCCCTCGGCGCAGCATTCCTCGACCATGTAGCCCAGCAGCTCGCGCATGATGTCGTAGTTGGCATGGCACACGAGCGTGGTGCCTTCGCGCGTCTGGGTGACGAGGCCCACGGTCACCAGCGACTTCAGGTGATGCGACAGCGTCGAGGCGGCGGCGTCGAGCTTGCTTTGCAGGCGACCGACCGGCAGACCCTCGGCGCCGGCACGCACCAACGTGCGGTAGATCTTCAGGCGCGTGGGATTGCCCAAGGCTTCCAGACGGGCAGCGGCATCGTCGAGTTTCATGACAGCCAATGTAGGGTGGCTTCAGGCGGAGTCAAACGGTATTTCCAGAATTTTCGAAATAACCTCAAACAACTGGTCTGGCCGCCCTTTGGCCGGCGTGGCTCGGCAGCAGGAACGTGATCGCCCAGCACGCCGCCAGCATGGCCGTCGACCCCACGAGACAGGCCGTCATGCCCCCCACCTGATACAGCGCGCCGGACAGAAGGATGCCGAGCAGACGGCCGGTCGCGTTGGCGGCGTAGTAGAAGCCCACATCCTCCGCGGCCTTCTCGGACCCGGCATAGGCCAGGATCAGGTAGGAGTGCAGCGAGGAGTTGACCGCAAACGGCAGGCCGAAGAGCGCAAGGCCCGCGACCACCACGATGTCAGGGCGCCAGAGATCCGAACTCTGCAAGAGAAGCGCTAGCACCAGCGGAATCGCGACCAGGAGTCCGGCCCACAGCCGCGAGCCAGGAACTTCCCGGCTCAGCCCATCGGCGCTGCGGGTCACCAGGGCGGGCGCCGCCGCCTGGATGCCGCCGTAGGCGATGGTCCAGGCCGCCAGAAAGGCGCCGACCTCGACGAAGCGCCAGCCGGCGGCATAGAGAAACACCGGCAAGCCGACCACGAACCAGACATCGCGCGCGCCGAACAGGAAGATGCGGGCCGCCGCGAGCAGATTGATGCTGCGCGACTTGGCGAACAGCTCGCGCATCGTCTTGGAAGATTTCGCCTTGCCGAGCTGGCGCGGCAACAACAGCAACCCGGCGACGAGAATGATGCCGATCAAGGCAGCCATCAGCCACAGTGCCGGCTTGAAGCCCACCACATCGAGCAGCAGACCGCCGACGAAAAACCCGATGCCTTTCATCGCGTTCTTCGAGCCGGTGAACCAGGCCACCCACTTGAAGAGCTGGCCCGCACCGTCGGCCGCCGTCGCCTTGATGGCCGACTTCGACGCGGTCTTGGTGAAATCCTTTGCGAGGCCGGCAATGCCCTGGGCGGCAACGACCCAGGCGACGGAGGCGGCCATGGTCCAGGCCGGGCCCAGCGCCGACAGCATGACGAGGCCCGCGATCTGAAGGGCCTGACCCGCCGCCAGCATGCGCGGGATGCCGAAGCGCACGGCCAGCCAGCCGCCGGCGAGGTTCGCCACGATGCCGGCGAACTCATAGAGCAGGAACAGAAGTGCGAGCGTGAACGGCGAATAGCCGAGCTTGAAGAAATGCAGCAGGACGAGCATGCGGAGCGCACCGTCCACCAGGGTGAACCCCCAGTAGGACGCCGTGACGATCAGATAGTCGCGAACCGCCGGGGCCATCACGCCTCCGCGCTCACCATGTTGGCGAGATCGACCATGCGGCAGACATAGCCCATCTCGTTGTCGTACCAGGCATAGACTTTTAGCAGCGTGCCGTCGGTCACCATGGTGCTGGGTGCATCGACGATCGCGCTGCGCGTGTCGTTGCAATAGTCGGCCGATACCAGCGGCCGCGTCTCGTAGCCCAGGATCCCGGCCAGCGGGCCTTTGGCGGCGGCGGCAAACAGGCCGTTGACCTCGGCTTCGGTTGTTGCCCGCTGAAGCTCGAAGACGCAGTCCGTGAGGCTGGCATTGAGCACCGGCGCACGAACGGCGTGACCGTTCAGCTTGCCCTTGAGTTCGGGATAGATGACCGTGATCGCGGTCGCACTGCCGGTCGTCGTGGGCTGCAGCGACAGCATCGCCGAACGGGCGCGCCGGAGGTCCTTGTGCGGCGCGTCCACCACGACATTGGTATTGGTCGGCGCGTGGATGGTGGTGATCTGGCCGTGCCGGATGCCGATCGCTTCGTGGACGACCTTGACGACGGGCGCCAGGCAGTTGGTCGTGCAGGAGGCTGCGGTCAGCAGATGGTGCCGCGCCGGCTCGTAGAGGCGGTCGTTGACCCCGACCACGACGTTCAGGGCACGCTCGTCCTTGACCGGCGCGGCGACGATCACCTTTTTCACGCCGCGATCGAAATAGGCCTGGAGTTGCTCCGGCTTGAGGAACTTGCCGGTGCATTCGAGGACGATGTCGCAGCCGAGGTCGCCCCACGCAACGTCGCCGGGAGAGGCCGCCGCACTGAAGCCCAGATATTTGCCGCCGACGGCGATGCCCCGCTCATCGTCCGCGGCAATCGGCGTATGCCAACGCCCGTGCATGCTGTCGAATTCGAGGAGATGGGCCGTTGCCGCAGCACCTCCCTTGATCTCGTTCATGTGCACGACGTCCAGGCGATTGCCGCGCCGCGGATCGTCACTCGGCCGATGAACGCCGCCAAACGCCGCCCGCAAGGCCAGTCGCCCCATGCGGCCAATGCCGTTGATGCCGACTTTCATCGCGCGCTCCGTCAGGCCGGCACGCGGGCCGAGTCGCCGATCTCGTCGAGACGCTTCTTGAGCGCCATCCGGTCGAGCGACGCGTAGGGCAGGTTGATGAAGATTTCCAGGCGGCGCCGGACCATGCCGTAGAGTTCGTTGATCATCGTCGCACGCTCGATCGTCGAGCCGGTGAACTTGGCGGGATCGGGCAACGGCCAGGCGCCGGTCACCGGCTTGTCGCCGAAATCCGGGCATTGCTGGCCCTGCAGCACGTCGCAAAGCGTGATGACGAAATCCATGCGCGGCGCGTCGGGGCCCGTGAAGTCGTCCCACGACTTGCAGCGCAATCGGGCGACGTCGTGACCGAGCGCCCGCAGCTTGGCGAGCACCTCGGGCATCGGCCCGGCCGCCGGCTCGGAGCCTGCCGAATAGGCGTTGAACTTCCCCTTGCCGACCTGGGCAAGGATGGCCTCGGCCATCAGCGAACGGGCGGAATTGTGCGTGCACAGAAACAGGACGTTGAAGGCGGGCGTCATGTGGACCTCCGGTTGATCCTCGGGGAGGAGTCGCGCCAGGTCGCCGCAGAGGTCCGGTCGTCCGCCACAACACGTCTCGGTCAAAAAGCTGAAGAGCGCGCGCAGACCGGCGAAGCGAACCGCATAGATGATGTGACGGCCCTGCCGGGTGGACTGGACGAGGCCGGACTGTTCGAGGGCGGCCAGATGGAACGACAGCGTCGAGGGCTGCTGCCCCAACCGGCTGGCGAGTTCGCCGGCCGCCATGCCGGAGGCACCCTTGGTCGCCAGAAGCCGCATCAGGTTGAGGCGGGTTTCCTGCGAAAGGGCACTGAATCCGGCGGCAGCGTCCGATGATTCCATACTTCTCGAATAGTCCAATTATGTGACATAGGTATTACGCAGTCGGCTGCTAGATGTCGATAGGCAGGGGCAAACAGGACCAAGCGGGAGACGGCTGGAATGTCGCTTTTTGAACGTTACCTGACCCTTTGGGTCGCGCTCTGCATCGTCGTCGGCATCGCGCTGGGGCATTTCTTCCCGGCTGTCTTCCATGCCGTCGGCACGGCCGAGATCGCGCATGTGAACCTGCCGGTGGCGGTACTGGTCTGGCTGATGATCATCCCGATGCTGATCAAGGTCGATTTCGGCGCCATCGCCGAGGTGCGCGAGCACTGGCGCGGCATCGGCGTGACGCTGTTCATCAACTGGGCGGTAAAACCCTTCTCGATGGCGGCCCTCGGTTGGCTGTTCATCGGCTACCTGTTCCGTCCCTGGCTGCCGGCCGACCAGATCGACAGCTACATCGCGGGGCTCATTCTTCTCGCCGCCGCGCCGTGCACGGCGATGGTGTTCGTGTGGAGCAACCTGTCGGACGGCGAGCCCGACTTCACGCTGACGCAAGTGGCGCTGAACGATACGATCATGGTGTTTGCCTTCGCCCCGATCGTGGGACTCCTGCTCGGCCTCTCTGCCATCACCGTGCCATGGCAAACGCTGCTGCTGTCGGTCGGTCTCTACATCGTGGTGCCCGTCGTGCTGGCGCAACTCATCCGCACCAGTGTTCTGGCGGCCGGAGGCAAAGCCGGCCTCGACCGCCTTCTGGCGCGCCTGCAGCCGGCGTCGCTCGTCGCGCTGCTGGCAACACTGGTCCTGCTGTTCGGCTTCCAGGGCGAACAGATCATCGCGCAGCCCATGATCATCGCGCTGCTGGCCGTGCCGATCCTGATCCAGGTCTATTTCAACTCCGGCCTCGCCTATCTGCTGAACCGCGCGACGGGCGAGCAGCATTGCGTGGCGGCCCCCTCGGCGCTGATCGGCGCCAGCAACTTCTTCGAACTGGCGGTGGCGGCGGCCATCAGCCTCTTCGGATTTTCGTCGGGCGCCGCGCTCGCCACCGTGGTCGGCGTTCTGATCGAGGTGCCGGTCATGCTCTCGGTCGTGAAGATCGTGAACGCGAGCAAGGGCTGGTACGAAGCCGGCCCGGCCGTCGCGCGCCGCCGTCTTCCGGACCGCGAGCGTCCCGC
>JBQTJT010000113.1:0-20206 GCA_052386855.1 Reyranella sp. | reverse complement strand
GGCCCTTCCTTATTCCTGAAGAGGCGTGGACTAGAAGTCCATGCCACCCATTCCGCCGTCGCCACCCGGCGGCATGCCCATCGGGGCCTTCTTCTCGGGGCGCTCGGCGACCATGGCTTCGGTCGTGATCAACAGGCCGGCCACCGAGGCGGCGTCCTGCAGTGCGGTACGAACGACCTTCACCGGATCGATGATGCCGGACTTGATCATGTCGACATAGTCGCCCTTCTGGGCGTCGAAGCCGAAGTTGGCGTCCTTCTGCTCGAGCATCTTGCCCGCAACCACCGCGCCGTCGTAGCCGGCGTTCTCGGCGATCTGACGGACCGGCGACTGCAGCGCACGACGCACGATCTCGATGCCGACCTTCTGGTCGTCGTTACCAGTGCGGATCTTGTCGAGCGCACGGATCGCGTAGAGGAGAGCAGCGCCGCCGCCGGCGACAACACCCTCTTCGACCGCCGCCTTGGTGGCGTGCATGGCGTCGTCAACGCGATCCTTCTTTTCCTTCACTTCGACTTCGGTGGCGCCACCGACCTTGATGATGGCAACACCGCCCGCGAGCTTGGCCAGGCGCTCCTGGAGCTTCTCACGGTCGTAGTCCGAGGTGGTCTCCTCGATCTGCGCGCGGATCTGGGCGATGCGGGCCTGGAGGTCCGCCTTCTTGCCCGAGCCATCGACGATCGTGGTGTTTTCCTTCTCGACGATGACCTTCTTGGCCTTGCCGAGCATGTCGAGCGTGACGTTCTCAAGCTTGATGCCGAGGTCCTCGGAGATCAGCTGACCGCCGGTCAGGATCGCCATGTCCTCAAGCATCGCCTTGCGGCGATCGCCGAAGCCCGGCGCCTTGACGGCGGCGATCTTCAGGCCACCACGCAGCTTGTTCACGACCAAGGTCGCCAGGGCCTCGCCCTCGACGTCCTCGGCGATGATCAGCAGCGGCTTGCCCGACTGCACGACCGCCTCGAGCACCGGCAGCATCGCCTGCAGGCCCGAGAGCTTCTTCTCGAACAGCAGGATGTACGGCGAGTCGAGCTCGGCGATCATCTTGTCGGCGTTGGTGATGAAGTACGGCGAGAGATAGCCGCGGTCGAACTGCATGCCCTCGACGACGTCGAGTTCGGTGTCGAGGCTCTTGGCCTCTTCCACGGTGATCACGCCTTCGTTGCCAACGCGCTTCATCGCTTCGGCGATCATCTTGCCGATCGACTTGTCGCCGTTGGCCGAGATCGTGCCGACCTGGGCCACTTCATCGGTGCCGGTGATCTTCTTGGCGCGCGCCTTGATGTCCTCGACAGCCGCCTCGACCGCGAGGTCGATGCCGCGCTTGAGGTCCATCGGGTTCATGCCGGCCGCGACCGACTTCACGCCTTCGCGCACGATCGCCTGGGCGAGAACGGTCGCCGTGGTCGTGCCGTCGCCGGCGATGTCGTTGGTCTTCGAGGCCACTTCGCGCACCATCTGGGCGCCCATGTTCTCGAACTTGTCGGCGAGCTCGATCTCCTTGGCGACGGTGACGCCGTCCTTGGTGATGCGCGGAGCGCCGAAGCTCTTGTCGAGGACGACGTTGCGGCCCTTCGGACCCAGCGTCACCTTGACGGCGTTGGCGAGAATGTCGACGCCGCGCAGCATGCGCTCGCGTGCATCCGCGCTAAAACGGACTTCCTTGGCTGCCATTTTCTATTCCTCTTGGATGTTCTGTTGATTGGGATGAATGGGAAGGCGCTTAAGCGGCCTTCTTCATCGAGGCGGAACCTTCGATGATGCCCATGATGTCGGACTCCTTCATGATCAGGAGGTCCTCGCCATCGAGCTTGATCTCGGTGCCCGACCACTTGCCGAACAGGATGCGGTCGCCCTTCTTGACGTCGAGCGGGACCAGCTTGCCGGCCTCATCGCGGGCGCCGGGACCAACGGCGACGATTTCGCCTTCCATCGGCTTTTCCTTGGCGGTGTCCGGAATGATGATGCCGCCCTTGGTCTTGCCTTCTTCTTCGACGCGCTTGACCACGACACGGTCATGGAGCGGACGGAACTTCATAGGTCTTTCCTCCAACTGGCTGTTAGCTCTGCGCAACCTTCAGGTTGCGCCCGAATGGATTGCTATCAGCACTCACCCAAGGTGAGTGCCAAAGGCGTGCTGGATGTAGGGGCGTTGCCGGAACGAGTCAAGGTGAGGACGGAAAGCCGCTTCGCACTAGCAGCAATCCCGGAGAAGTGCTGCTAACTCATTGATGTGGAACGAATTTTGCTGCTTTTCCGTCAGGGACGCGTGACTATTCCCATGCGCGTGCCATGTCAAGGAGTGACGAATGGATCGCAGTTTCGTAGCTCAGCTCAACGATTACCGGATCACCACCGCCGAAATCCTCTACTGGATGCCCGATCATACCCATGTCCTGCAGACTTTCGTCTGGCAGCACCTCGACCTGGCCCCCCGCTTTCCCGCCCTCACCAAGTTCCTCGACTTCTGGGAACGCAACCTCGACGGCAAGTTGCACAAAGTGCGGGTGGCCAACGCAGCCCTGATCAAGCCGGCCGAATTCAAGTTCGCCTCGGGTCTCTACGAACTGCACTGAGCGGCTCTCCCACAGCGACGCGCCCACAGCGACGCGGTTGCGTCGCTGCACGAACCTGACCTACCGTCCGCGCCGGCTTTCATTTTGAAGATCGGCGCCCCTTCCTCATGGCTCAGAAAATCCAGCTGCCCGCTTCGTCGGGTTTCGACGCGCTGAAGTGGCGCTGCATCGGCCCATCGCGCGGCGGCCGCGTCGTTGCCGTCTCGGGCGATCCCGTGAATAAGATGGTGTTCTATTTCGGCGCCTGTGCAGGCGGCATCTGGAAGACCGAGGACGGTGGCGTATTCTGGCGCAACGTGTCGGACGGCTACATGAGTTCGGCCGCCGTCGGCGCCATCGCCGTCGCGCCCTCGGATGCCAACGTCATCTATGCCGGCACGGGCGAGACCGAAATCCGGCTCGACGTGTCCTATGGCGACGGCATGTACAAGTCGACGGATGCCGGACGCACCTGGAGTCACATCGGTCTGAAAGAGACCAGGTTCATCGGCGGCATCGTCGTGCATCCAACCGATCCCGACCTGGTCTATGTCGCCGCACTCGGCGACGTGTTCGGCCCCAACAAGGAACGCGGCGTCTATCGCTCGAAGGACGGCGGCAAGAGCTGGCAGAAGGTTTTCTATCGCAGTGACGTTGCCGGAGCGGTCAAGATCTCGATGGACCGCAACAACCCGCGCATCCTGTTCGCCGCCGTCTGGGAGGCCAAGCGCAACTTCTGGAACGTCTCGAGCGGCGGCCCCGGCAGCGGCCTCTTCCGCTCCAAGGATGGCGGCGATAGCTGGGAAGAGGTCTCGAGCAAGACCGGCTTCCCCGAGCGGCCGCTCGGCAAGATCGGCGTCGCCGTCTCGCCGGTGAAGGCCGGCCGCGTGTGGGCGCTGGTCGAGGCCGAGGGAGACAAGACCGGCCTCTATCGCTCCGACGACTACGGCGAGCGCTGGGTGGCGATGTCGCACAATCGCGACCTGATGCACCGGCCCTGGTACTACACCCACGTCTTCGCCGACACCGGCCACGCCGACACCGTCTTCGTCACCAACCTGCAGATGTGGAAGTCAACCGACGGCGGCGCGAACTTCAGCGAAGTCACCACGCGGCACGGCGACAACCACGATCTCTGGATCGATCCAAACGACGCCAGCCGCATGATCGAAGGCAACGACGGCGGCGCCCACGTGTCATTCAATTCAGGCGCTTCTTGGTCGACGATCTACAACCAGAAGACCGCGCAGTTCTACCGCCTCGATATCGACAACCAGTATCCCTACCGGGTCTACGGCACCCAGCAGGACAACACCTCGATCTCGGTGCCGAGCGCCTCGGAATGGGGTGTCATCACGCTGGCCGACTGCACCTATCCCGGCACCGGCGAATCGGGCTTTATTGCCGTCGATCCGCGAAACCACAACGTCGTCTATATCGGCGCCATCGGCTCGAGCCCGGGCGGCGCCGGCGCGCTGCAGCGCTACGACCATCGCACCCGTCAGATCCAGCTCGTGAACGTGTGGCCGGAGGAATCGACGGGCATCTCGCCCAAGGACCTGAAGTACCGCTTCGCCTGGACCTTCCCGATCGTGTTCTCACCGCACGACCCCGGCACGATCTATGTCGGCGGCAATTGCGTGTTCCGCACCCGCAACGAAGGCATGGACTGGGAGAAGATCTCGCCCGATCTCAGCCTCAACGACCGTGCGCGCCAGCAGCACTCCGGCGGCGACATCACGCGCGAGAGCGCCGGCGCCGAGGTCCATGCGACCTGCGCCAGCGTCGTCGAATCGCCGCACAAGAAGGGCGAGATCTGGGCCTCGACCGACGACGGCCTGGTGCACGTGACGCGCGACGACGGCAAGAAGTGGACGAACGTCACGCCCAAGGGCATGCCCAAGCTCGCCTATGTCGGCTGTGTCGAGCTGTCGGCGCACGACTCGAAGACGATCTACGTCGCGGCCACGCGCTACAAGCTCGCCGACTACAATCCCTACCTGTTCAAGAGCAGCGACGGCGGTAAGAGCTGGAAGTCGATCAACGGCGATTTGCCGAAGAATGAGATCACCCGTGTCATCCGTGCCGATTCCGTGGCCAAGGGGCTGCTCTATATCGGCACGGAGACTGGCGTGTTCTTCTCGACCGACGACGGCGCTCACTGGACGCGCATGGGCGGCGGCTTCCCGATCGTCCCGGTCTATGACCTGAAGCTGAAGGACGCCGATCTGGTGGCGGCCACGCACGGCCGCTCGTTCTGGATCCTGGACGACGTGACGGGGCTGCGCGGACTTGCCAAGGGAGCGAGAGGCAACCAGCTGTTCGCACCGCGCACCGCGATCCGCACCAAGCTGCATTGGAGCGCCGGCGCCAACGTCCGCACCGGCATCGCCTATGGTCCCGCCTTCGGCATCGACGGAAGCACGGTGATGGTCGACAAGGAAGGCGGCGTCCGTGTGCGCGAGCATCTCGACGTCGGCGAGAACCCGCCCAATGGCGCGGTCGTCTACTACTGGCTGACTGAAGAGGCCAAGAAGCCGGTAACGCTCACCTTCCGCGACAGCGGAGGCCGCAAGATCGCAAGCTTTGCCAGCGACGACAAGGATGCGCCGCCGCACCGCAAGCCCGGCACGAAGCGTGGACTCAATCGCTTCGTCTGGGACCTGAAATATCCCGGTCCGACCAAGCTCGACTACTCGCTGGCGCCGGCGCGGCCGAAGCCGCTCGCACCCGATCCCGACAATCCGCCGGGACCGACCGTGGTGCCCGGCACCTACGGCGTCGATCTGTCGGCCGATGGCAAGACGCAGTCGGCCAAGTTCAGCGTGGTCAAGGACCCGCGCCTCGCCACGACGCCAGAGCAGTACGCGGCGCAATACGCGCTGCACAAGGAGCTGGTCGCTTCGCTCTCCAAGCTCAAGTCCGCGGTCAACCGGCTACGCAAGGCCAAGCGCCAGCTCGAGGATGTGGCTCAGCGCGGCAAGGGAGCGCTGCGCACCAAGGCGATCGCCATCGGCCGCAAGCTGTCGGAGATCGAGAAGGTCATGGTCGATCCTCACCGCAAGTCGGTGCGCGACGTGCTGCGCAATCCAGCGGGCCTCAACGACACGCTGTTCGACATGGTCCAGATGACGACGGTCGGCGATGCCGCCCCGACCAGCCAGACGCGCGCGGTCTCGCGCGAGGTCATGGCCAAGGTCGACAGCGAGGTGGCGAAGTTCGAGGCCTTGGCCAAAGACGACATCGCCAAGCTGAACGCCCTGCTGGCCAAGGCCCATATGAGCCACGTCACCGCCTAGGGAGTGGCCATGCTGCGCCAGCCATCAGGCTTCTGGGGCCTGTTCGCGACCGACATGATCGTGCGGGCGGCCTACCAGATGGCCAAGAGTCCAGTGCTGCCGATCCTGGCCGCCAGCCTCGGGGCCAACAAGCTGATGATCGGCACCATCGTCGGCGTGTCGACGCTGACGGGCACGGTGTTCAAGCCGATCGTCGGCATGCTGTCGGACCGCTACGGCCGGCGGATCTTTTTCTTCACGGCGCTCCTGCTGTTCTCGGGCTTTCCGTTCCTCTACCAGTTCGTCCGCACGCCCGATCAGCTCGTCTGGCTGCGGGTGCTGCATGGCACGGCGACCGCGATCTTCGGTCCCGTCACGCTCGCGATCGTGACCGAGATGTCGATGCAGAGCCGTGGCGCCCGGCTTGGTCTGTTCGAGATGGCGCGCGGCAGCGGCCATCTGATCGCGCCGGCCGTTGCGGGCTTCATCCTGGCCTGGAACTCGCCCGAGGTGGTGTTCACCGTGGTCGGGCTGCTGAGCTGTGCCGCCTTCGTGCCGGCGTTGTTCGTGCGCTTCGACGAGTCCAGGCGGGAGACGGTCGAGCGTACGAGCTTCTTCGCCGAGCTGGTCGACGGCGTAAAACATGCCGCGACGCGACGCGAACTCTGGTTCGTGGGCGTGCTCGAGTTCGCGATCTACGGTTCTATCTACTCGCTCAAGGCCTTCCTGCCGATCTTCGCCCTCGACGCGGGCTACGGCGTGTGGGCGGCCGGCCTCTTCTTCACCTTCCAGGAAGCGACCCATCTGCTGGTGCGGCCGTTCGGCGGCAGACTGGGCGACCGGCGCGGCTATGTGCCGACTATCGCCCTCGGTCTGTTGGCGATCGGCGGAGCGCTGGTGGCGCTGCCCTACGCCCCCACCGCCAGCATGTTGCTGGCGCTTGCCGTGGTGGTCGGCATTGGCCAGGGCCTCACCTTCCCCTCGACGGTCGCGTTGATCGGCAATCGCATCGCCGCCAGCCATATCGGCATGGGCCTGGGCTTCTACGGCGCGCTCCGCAATCTCGGCAAGGTGGCGGGCCCGATCATCGTCGGCGCCTTGCTGCAGGTCTTCGCCGCCAAGCTGGTGTTCCCCGGCCTCGGAATCGCTGCCTTGATCGTGGCGGCGGTTCTGCTGGTCATGGCGATGCCGCGCAGCCGCGTTCAGACTCCCTGACGCGCGGCGTGGTACTCAGCCTCCGTCCGCTCGATCAGTTCGGCGACCGACGGCACGTCACTGACGCCCGACACGGAGTGGCCGGCGCTCCAGATGTCCTTCCAGCGCTTGGAGTCCGGCTTGTCGCGCTCCGAGGCGTTGATGTCCTTGGCGATGTCGATGGCACCGCGCACCGGCAGATTGTCGGGATCGAGGCCTGCCGCGGCGATCGATGGCCGCAGCATGTTGGTTTCGAGGCCGGTGAAGGCGCGCGTCAGCAGCACGTCGTCGAGCCGGCTCTGCACCAACATCTGCTTATAAGTGTCCTTGGCCAGGCTCTCGCGGGTGGCGATGAACCTGGTGCCCATGTAGGCGAGATCGCAGCCCAGTGTTTCGGCAGCGGCGATCGCGTGGCCGTCGGCCATGCCGCCTGCCATCACCACGATACCGTCCCAGAAGGCGCGCACCGCTCGGACGAAGGCGAAGGGATTGGCCCAGCCGGTCTGGCCGCCAGCGCCGGCCGTCAGCAGCACCAGCCCATCGACGCCAGCGGCAACCGCCTTCTCGGCGTGACGCACCGAGGCCACGTCGGCAAAGACGAGGCAGCCCGCGCCCTTGAGCGGCTTCATCACCGGCTCGGGCGAGCCCACCGAGGTGATCACCAGTTCGACCGCGGCCCGCAGCACCGCTGCCAGGTCGTCCGCCACGCGCGGGTTGGAGCGGTGCACGATCAGGTTGGGACAGAGCGGCGCCGGCGCGCGGCCGGTCTCGTCGGCCGCACGCTTCAAGTCGTCGGAAATGTCGGCGAGCCACCGGTCGAGTTCCTCGACCGTGCGGCAGTTGGCGGTCGGGAACGAGCCGACCACGCCGTTGCGGCAGGCGGCCGTCACCAGCGCCGGCCCCGATACCAAGAACATCGGGGCCGCGATCAGCGGCAGGCGGAGACGGCTCGCGAGGTCTGCGGGCAGCACCTCAGGCCGCGGCGGTGAGGCCTTCCTGCTCGAGCACGCGCTTGACCGCCGGGCGGCCCTTCATGCGTTCGTAGTGGGCGGCGACATTCTTGGGCAGCGGCATCTTCATGCGACCGTGCGCCCAGAACTCGACGTAGAAGAGCGCCGCGTCGGCGACCGAGAACTTGCCGGCGAGGTATTCCTTGCCCTCCAGGGCCTTGTCCATCAAGGCGAGGCCCTTCTCCATGATCTCCTTGCCGCGCGCCTTGACCTTGTCGTGGTCGGCTTCGGTCGGCGCGTAGTTCATCGGCCGGAACATGCGCGAGAAGCCCTGCATGTGCATGGTCGACACCGCGTAGTCCATCGCCTCGAGCGCGCTCGCCTCGCCGTCGGCATCGGTGGGCAGCAGGCCCTTCTCCGGATTCTTGCGGGCGAGCCAGGTGGCGATCGCCGGGAACTCGGTCAACACCGCGCCGCCGTCGCGCACTAGAGTCGGCACCTTGGACTTGGGGTTGATCTTCACGAAGTCCGGACCGTACTGCTCCTGCTTGGCACCATCGATCTTCTGCAAATCGTAGGGCTTGCCGATTTCCTCGAGAATGACGTGGATGCCGAGTGAGCAGGCGCCGGGCATGTAATAGAGCTTCATGGTGTTTCCTCCGTGATGGTTCGGTACACCCTATCTCATCGCAGCAGCGCGAGAAGCGCAATCCCACCCACCACCAGCGCCGAGGCAGCCATGCGGCGGGCGCCGAAGCCCTCCTTCAGCACGAGTGTGCCGAGCACGGCGCCGAAGATCACGCTGGTCTCGCGCAGCGCCACCACCGGCCCCAGCGGCAGGCTTTGGGCCGCGAGCAGGAAGGCAAGAAAGCCCAGCACCGAGATGACACCGGCCAGCAGACCGACGGCGCCGTGGCGGCGGACATAGGCGGGGAGCTGGGCGCGGCGAGTCACCAGAGCGTAACCCACCATGCCGAGGCCGGTGATGATTTCCAGGCACGCCTGGAAGCCCAGCACCGTGCCGGCGGCGCGTACGCCGAGGCCACCGAAGAAGCTGTAGGTCGCGACCGACACGCCGGTTGCCAGCGCAAAGCCCACCGCCGGCCGGCTGGCGCCGGCCCCGATGGACAGCACCATGATGCCGAGCGAGATCAGGCCGACGGCCACCATCTGGCCAGTACTCAACGTCTCGCCGATTGCGAGGAAGGCGGCGATCGTCATCAGCACTGGCGCAAGTCCACGGGCCAGCGGATAGACCACGCTCATGTCGCCGACGCCGTAGGAGCGGATCAGAAGCGCGTAGTAGGCGAACATCACGCAGGAGGTGAGCGCCAGCCACTTCCAGCTCTCCGGCGCCGGCCAGTCGACGAAAGGAAGCGCCGCCAGGCCAAGCACGAGGCCGGCGGTGCGGATCGCTACCATGGTGAGCACGCGGTCGCCGGCCGACTTCACCAGCGCATTCCAGATCGCATGGGCGATCGCCGACAGAATGACGAGACCGTAGAGCAGCGCCGGGGTCATGCGGATCGACAATCCGCCCGCGCGCCCTATTCTGCAAACGACGCACGAGGGGGAGAACGCATGGCGAAATCGACGTTGCGGGCGATGGTCGGAACACCGCAGACCAAAATCGGCACCTTTCTGTTCGAGTTCACGACCCCCGGCATCGGCCAGATCCTGAAGGCGGCGGGCGCCGAGTATGCCGTGCTCGACATGGAGCACACCGGCTTCAGCTTCGACACGGTGCGCAGCGTCGTGCGCTACCTGCAGGCCGCCGACCTGCCCTCGATCGTGCGCGTCCCCTCGCAGGCCCGCCACCATATCTCGCGCGCACTCGATACCGGCGCCGACGGCGTCATGGTGCCGATCGTGTCGTCGGTCGAGCAGGCCAAGGCGGTGCTGGATGCGGCCAAGTACTGGCCCGACGGCACCCGCGGCGTGGCGCTGGGCCTCGCCCACGAACGCTTCGCCATGCGTACGGAGCCGCTGCTCCCGCGCTTCGCCGAACAGAACGCCCGCACCGCCATCATCCTGCAGGTCGAGGACCCGAGGGGCGCGGCGGCCGCCGACGAGATCGCCTCGATGCCCGGCATCGACATGCTGTGGCTCGGCCACAACGACCTCTCGGTGGCGCTGGGTGAGCCTGGCGCCTTCGACCATCCCGACTTCGTGAAGGCCGAGCAGGCCACGATCGCCGCCGCCAAGAAGCACGGCAAGTCGGCCGGCCGGCTCGCCGTCGATGCCAGGCAGGGCGCCGAATTCGTCCGCCTGGGCTACGACTTCGTCTCGATCGCGGGCGACGTCTGGCTTCTGCAGCAGGCCTTTGCTGCCGGCGTCGAGACGGTCAGGCGCGGATGATTACGGGCAAAGCGCGGATACCGCGGATGAAGTTGGAGTAGAGTCGCACCGGCGGACCGGCGAGTTCGATCGCGAGGTTGCGCTTCAGCAGTTCTTCCCAAAGGATCCTGAGCTGCATCTCGGCCAGCCGGTCGCCGACGCAGCGGTGGATGCCGGCGCCGAAGGCAAGATGATGGCGCGGCTTGGCGCGGCCGATGAAAAAGCGTTCGGGCTCCTCCATCGCGGTTTCGTCGCGGTTGCCCGAGACGTACCACATCACCACCTTGTCGCCTTTGGCGATGGCCTTGCCGGCAAGCTCGGCGTCGCGGGTCGCGGTGCGCCGCATGTGGATCACCGGCGTCTGGTAGCGGATGGTTTCCGACACCAGGGTCGGCAGCAGGGCGGCATCGGCCCGCACCTTGGCCACCTCGGCGGGATGCTCGATCATCGCCATCAGCCCGCCGGTCATCGAATTGCGTGTGGTGTCGTTGCCGCCCACGATCAAGAGGCCGAAGGTGCCGATGAACTCGCGCAGCGGCAGGTTCTGCGTCGCCTCGCTGTGCGCCATCATCGAGATCAGGTCGAACTTGGGCGGCTGGGCGGCGCGTTCCTTCCACAGCGCGCCCATGATCTCCGCCATCTGCATCAGCTCGGCCATGCGCTCGGCCTCGCTCTTCACCACGGCGTCGGGGGCCTCGATGTTGGCGATGGCGACGTCGGACCAATGCGTGAGCTTGCGCCGGTCGGCCCATGGGAAGTCGAACAGGGTGGCCAGCATCATGGCGGTGAGCTCGGTCGAGACGCGGTCGACCCAGTCGAAGGTCTCGTTGCGCGGCAGGCCGTCGAGCACGGCCTGGGTGCGCTGGCGGATGATGCCTTCCATGTTGGCGAGGTTGGTGGGCGCCACGATCGGCGCCACTGTCCGGCGCTGGGCGGTGTGGCGCGGCGGGTCCATGCGGATGAAGTTGGGCAGGTCCTGGCCGAGCGGCTGGTCGGCGATCTGGATGCCGCCCAGGCTCGAATCGGACGAATAGGTCCCGTGGTCGAGCTCGACCTTCATGATGTCGGCGAAGCGCGTCACCGACCAGTAGGGCCCATAGGGGCTCTCGGCGTGGCGGTGCACCGGATCTTCCCGCCGCAGCCGTGTGAAATGCGGCGCCCAGGCATCTTCGCGGTAGAGGCGCGGGTTGCTGACATCAATATGCTCGGTCATGGGCCAAGGCCGCCTTCAGGCCGCTTCCAAGTCAAGCCCATTCGTCGCAACGGCCCCCGATTTGGCGCGTTGACAGGCGGAAGGCGCAGGCGCAAACCGTCGCGCCGCCGCCAACCTTGGCGGTGTCCGACAACATGGCCGCAGCCGAAACCAGTCCGCCTCCCCCCCCAGTCCCGCCCGCGATGCCCGCGGCCAATGGCAGCAACGGCTCTCACGCGCCGGATGGCGCCACGGCTGCCGTCGTGGTCGGCGCGCTGGGCGTGGTGTTCGGCGACATCGGCACCAGCCCGCTCTACGCGCTCCGCGAGACCTTTCTCCACGGCGCCGGCCTCGCGCCGACGCCGGACCATGTGCTGGGCGTGCTGTCGACGCTGTTCTGGGCCGTGACGCTCACCGTCACCATCAAGTACGTCGTGCTGATCATGCGCGCCGACAACAAGGGTGAGGGCGGCGTGCTGGCGCTGGCGACGCTGGCGACGCGCGGCCTGAACGGCAAGCAACGCTCGGTACGCCGCGCCATCACGGTACTGGCAGTGATCGGCCTGGCGCTGTTCTACGGCGACGCCATCATCACGCCCGCCGTCTCGGTCATGTCCGCCGTCGAGGGCCTGTCGGCGATAACGCCGGCCTTCACCCCTTTCGTGGTCCCGCTTGCGCTGATCATCCTGGTCGGCCTGTTCATGCTGCAGGCACGCGGCACCGCCGATGTCGGCCGGTTGTTCGGCCCGGTGATGCTGCTGTGGTTCGTGGTACTGGGCGTGCTCGGCGCCTGGCAGATCGCCAAGAACCCGTCGGTGCTGATGGCGATCAATCCGATCTACGCCTACCATCTGATCACCGACCAGGGCTTCGGCATCTTCTGGGCCTTCGGCTCGATCGTCCTGGCCGTCACCGGCGCCGAGGCGCTGTACGCCGACATGGGCCATTTTGGCCGCAAGCCGATCCGCACCGGCTGGCTCGGTCTGGTGATGCCGGGTCTGCTGCTCAACTACTTCGGCCAGGGCGCGATGATCATCGAGGACCCCGAGATCGTGCGGCAGGTGTTCTTCGAACTGGTGCCCAAGGACTATATCATCGGCCTCGTGGCGCTCTCTACCCTGGCCACGGTGATCGCCTCGCAAGCGGTCATCACCGGCGTGTTCTCGCTCACCCGCCAGGCCATCCAGCTCGGCTACCTGCCGCGCATGGAGATCAAGCACACCTCCGAAACCGCGATCGGCCAGATCTACATCCCGCGCGTGAACTGGATCCTGATGGGCGGCGTCGTGGCCCTGGTCGTGGGCTTCGGCTCCTCGGGCGCCCTGGCCGGCGCCTATGGCCTGGCCGTCACCGGCGCCATGCTGGTCGACGCGGCACTGGCCACGGCGGTCGCCATCCTGGTGTGGCGCTGGTCGTGGCCGCTGGCCGTCGGCGTGTTCGGCTTCCTGGCCATTCCCGACCTCGCCTTCTTCATCGCCAACGCGCTCAAGATCCCCGACGGCGGCTGGCTGCCGCTGGTGGTCGCGGCCTTCGTCTACTTCACCATCACCACCTGGCGGCGCGGCCGCAAGCTGGTCGCGACCGAGCTCAGCGAAGGCTCGCTGCCGCTGCGCCAGTTCCTCGAGCGCATGGAGCGCGCGCCCGACCGCGTCGCCGGCACCGCCGTGTTCCTGACCGCCGACGCCAGCCACACGCCCTCGGCCTTCCTGCACAATCTCAAGCACAACAAGGTCCTGCACGAGCGCATCATCATCCTGCAGGTCGAAACCATGGACGTGCCGCGCGTATCGGACGCCAACCGCATCGAGGTCGAACGACTGGGCAAGGGCTTCCACACCGTGATCGCCCGCTACGGCTTCACCGAGCAGCCCGACGTGCCGGCGGCGCTACGTGCCTGCCGGCCGCACGGCATCGCCTACGACGAGATGGAGACCAGCTTCTTCCTCGGCCGCGAAACGCTGGTGCCGGCGCAACGCTCGCAGCTCGGCCGGATCGGCCGCGACTGGTTCATCTCGCTCTCGCACTCGGCCTCGGCGACCAAGACCTTCTTCCGCATTCCCCCGAACCGCGCTATCGAGCTGGGCAACCAGATCCAGATCTGAACCAGGTGTAATCGATGGCGCGCCCCACGCTCCTCATGCTGCCCGGCCTGCTGGCCACGCGGCGTGTCTTCCAGCCCCAGATCGACGCCCTTTCCGACACCGTCGACATCGTCGTGCCAGCGCTCTGGCACTACGACGCGATGGCCGCCATGGCCGATGCTGCAATCGCCATGGCGCCACCGCGCTTCTCGCTAGCGGGCTTCTCGATGGGCGGCTACGTCGCCTTCGAGGTCATGCGCCGCGCTTCTGATCGCGTCGAGCGGCTGGCCCTGATCGACACCCAGGCCACGCCCGATGCGGCGGAAGCAACGGCACGGCGCCACGGGCTGATGGAGCAGACCAAGATCGGCCGCTTTCATGGCGTGCAGCCCTCGCTGCTGCCGCTGATCCTTCACAACTCGCATATCGACGACAAAACCATCGTCCAGCCGATCCTCGACATGGCGCTGGAAGTCGGCGCCGAGGGCTTCGTCAACGAGACCCGCGCCACGATCGCGCGGCCCGACAGCCGGCCGCTGCTGGTCGATATCGAAGTGCCGACCGTGGTGATCGTGGGCCGCCAGGATCTGACGACGCCGCTGGTCCGCTCCCAGGAAATGGCCGCCGACATTTCCAACTCGCGGCTGGTCGTGCTCGAGGAATGCGGCCACATGGCCCCGCTGGAAAAACCCGCCGAAGTGACGGCAGCCCTCAGGAAATGGCTCGACGCATGAACACGATCTACGCCCGCGAAGATTTTCTCGCCGCCGACGAATACATCGACGTCGTCGCCAAGTCCGGCCTCAACCGGCCGATCGGGGACCGTGGCCGCGTCGAGCGCCTGCTGGCCCACAGCAACCTGTTCGTGACCGCGCGCCAGGACGGCAGGCTGGTCGGCTTCGCCCGCTCCCTCACCGACTTCTGCTTCTGCTGCTATCTCTCCGACCTCGCCGTCGACAAGGCCTGCCAGGGCCAGGGCATCGGCAAGCGCCTGATCGAGGAGACGCGGACGGCGGCCGGCGGCGAGCTCACCACCACGCTGCTGCTGTCGGCGCCGACGGCGATGACCTTCTACCAGGGCATCAAAATGCCCGCGGCCGACAACTGCTTTCTCTACCGCCGGCAGAAGTAGCGACTCACCACGCGGGACAATTAAATACGCGGCGTGATCATACGTCGTGTCCGCTTAACCCTTTGCCCCCACGGCCGGATTCGGCCCGAACATCGGATGCGATGTCGCGCCGGATGCGACATCCGTGCGCCCAGCGGTCATCGGCTTCGGATGCGGCGGCGCGATGGTTTTGAGCAAGGCCAGCAGGAGCTTGTCGTTGGCGCGCTCGATATGGCCAATCTGCCAGCCACCGCGAAAGATCGGCCGGCGGGTGGGCTTCGCGAGGCGATTGCTGGCGGCAAGGATGATCGCCTCGCGACGCCATTCGAGCCTGCTCCGGCAATCCTCGTCGAATTTCGGATCGTCCTGGCGCCAGCGCTGAGCCGTGCGCCGGTCGATGCCGATGCGTGCGGCTGCCTCGCTGATCGTGCCCCATCGCAGCAGGCAGCGCAGGAAGTCGTACTTGCGGCGCGCCAGGCTCGAGCGGCGCTTCGGGACAAACCAGACGATGTTGGGGTCGCTTTCGGAAGGCAGCGGATTGCTGTCCTGCATGAACTCCTCCTTGGATAGGAGTCTGTATACTATTCCTATCCAAGGCCGTCAACATCCTGCCGTCGCCCGGCGCAGGCTCAGCGGCGCTGCTGCGCCTGCACGGCCCGGCGGTACTGGGTCTCGAAGCCGGCGAGGCTTTGCGTGAACGGCCCCGCCATGGTGTCGTCCTGCAGGCTGATCTGCACCACGATCTGCGAGCCCCTGCGCATCTGCTGCAGCAGCTCGGCCGACTTCTCCTGGACATACGAGCACTCGCCGCTGCCGCCGCAGATTTCCGTCGAGACGAAGGGATTGCCGTCGACCTGGAGGCTGGCCCGCCGGCCCACGCCGTCACCCACGATGGTGAGCGTGGTGTAGGCGGCCGAATAGCTCACGATCAGGAAGGTGCCGAGCAGGTTGTTGGGGCCGCCGTCGATCATGTTGGACACGCTGCAGTCGAGCCCGCGCTCGGTGTTGCAGTTCATCACCCACTGATCGGGCGGCTGGTTCTGGCCCATGCCTTGGGCCGCCACTTGCGATGCGAGGGCCAGCATACCGACCGCAACGAGAACTGATCGAAACATGGATTGCCCGCTCCCCGACTTCGTTTGCCAATGCCATCCGAGGCACCTATGTAGCCGCCTGTTCCATCGCTGACAAAGCGCCAGTTACCAAGGAGAAACTGAAAATGTCCGAGACCGTCAAACTCGTTGCCTTCTGCGGCAGCCTGCGCAAAGCCTCCTTGAATCGCCTGGCGCTCGCGGCCTTCGCCGAGCGGCTGCCGGCCGGCACGACGCTTTCCATCATCGAGATCAGCGACTGGCCGCTCTACGACGCCGACGTGCAGGCCAAGGGCTTCCCGGACAAGGTGCAGGCCGCGCAGAAGCTCATGCTCGAGGCCGACGGCATCGTGTTCGCGACCCCGGAATACAATTATTCGATCTCGGGCGTGCTGAAGAACGCCATCGACTGGCTGTCGCGCATGACCCCGCAGCCCTTCGCCGCCAAGCCGGTCGCCATGTTCAGCGCCTCGATGGGCCCGCTGGGCGGCGCGCGCGCGCAGTACCACCTGCGCCAGATGATGGTGTTCCTCGACGGACGACCGGTGAACAAGCCCGAGATCATGATCGGCGCGGCACACACCAAGTTCGCCGACGGCAAGTTCACCGACGAAGTCGGCGCCAAGCTGATGACCGACCTCGGTGCCTCGCTGGCGCTGGCGATCCGTCAGGCCAAGGCTGCCGCGACAGTTAAGTAGTCTTCGCTGGGAGCGCGCCAATCCCGTGGCGATCAGGCCCATGAGAAGAGGCCCCAGTGGTGTGGGGCGCTCCCAGCCATGAATCGATGACCCAGAACATCTACGACAACGAAGCTTTCTTCGCCGGCTACAGCAAGCTGCCCCGTTCGGTCGAGGGACTGGACGGCGCGGCCGAGTGGCCGGCGTTGAAGGCGATGCTGCCGCCGATGGCAGGCCTCAGAGTCGTCGATCTCGGCTGCGGCTTCGGCTGGTTCTGCCGCTGGGCGCGCGAGGCCGGCGCGGCCTCCGTGCTGGGCCTCGACGTTTCCGAGAACATGCTGGCGCGCGCCCGCGCAACGACACCGGACAAGGCGATCAGCTACGAGCGCGCCGACCTTGAGCGGCTGACACTGCCGGCCGGAACGTTCGACCTCGCCTACAGTTCGCTGGCGCTGCACTACATCGAGGCGCTGGGGCCATTGCTGGACGTCGTGCATCGCGCTCTCGTGCCCGATGGCCGGCTGGTGTTCTCGATAGAGCATCCGCTCCACACCGCGCCCACGCGGCCGGGCTGGGTCGAGGACGACACGGGACAGAGAACTTGGCCGCTCGATCGCTATCTGGACGAAGGTCCGCGCCGCACCGATTGGCTGGCCAAGGGCGTGGTCAAGCAGCACCGTACAATCGCCACCTATCTCAACCGGCTGATCGCCTCGGGCTTCACGCTCGATTGCATCGACGAATGGGGTCCGACGGACGCCCAGATTGCCGCGCATCCGGAGTGGAAGGGCGAGCGCGACCGTCCGCCCTTCCTGCTGGTGTCGGCGCGGCGCTAGACCGCTTTCGTGCGCACGTGCTCGGGCCGGACGCCCATGGCCAGCAGGCGCGCGGGCAGCCGGCGCAGGATGGGGAAACGGTCGAGCAGCAGCAGCGGCCAGGGCGGGCTGACCGGGCCCTTGCCCAGCAGGGCCGGCGCGATCATGCGATTCTGGATGAAGACCTGCATGGCCTGGGTAGCGCGCGTCGGGAAGAGACGGCGCGCCTGCACGGCCTCGAGGTCCGAATCGGCCAGCCTGCCCTCGCGCAACGGCACCGCCAGGACGTTCGAGGCTGCGACCGCATCCTGAATCGCGAGATTGATGCCGACGCCGCCGATCGGCGACATGGTGTGCGCGGCATCGCCGATGCAGAGCACGCCGGGCCGCCACCAGGTTTCCAGGCGATCGACGCCGACGGTCAGCAGCTTCAGGTCGTCGACGCTCTTGAGCTCATCCACGCGCTCGCCGACGAAAGGCATCAGCCGCAGGATCAGTGCACGCACCTTCTCGATGCCGCCGGCGCGCACCGAAGCCGCCGAGCCCTTGGGGATCACGTAGGCGCACTGCCAGTAATCGCCGCGGTCGAGCATCACGAACATGCTGCCGCTGTCGATCCGACCCATGGCCGCCTTCTCGTCGGTCGGTCGGTGCGAGAGCTGGAACCACAATATGTCCATCGGCGCGCCGATTTCCGTGACCTTGAAGCCCGCCTTGTCGCGCACGATCGAGCGCCGGCCGTCGGCCCCGACCACGAGGTCGGCGCGGATCTCCTGCGGCTTGCCGTCGACGGTGGCGGTCACGCCGACCACCCTGCCGCCCTCCTCGATCAGGCCATCCGCCTCGGCATCCATCAGCAGCGTGAAGCCGGGCAGCAGCTTGCCGTGATCAGCGAGGAAATCGAGGAAGTCCCATTGCGGCATCATGGCGATGTAGGGGCAGCGCACCGGCAGATGGCTGAGATCGGCCATCGCCACGCGCCGCTCGACGAATTGGGCGATGAAGCGGTCGAGCTTGTGATGCGGCAGTTTCAGGAACTCGTCGAGCAGGCCAATCTCGGCCATGACTTCGAGGGTCGAGGGGTGGATGGTGTCGCCGCGGAAATCGCGCAGGAAGTCGCTGTGCTTTTCGAGCACGACCGCCTTCGCGCCAGCGCGCGCCAGCAGGAAACCCAGCATCATGCCGGCGGGACCGCCGCCCACGATGCAGCATTGGGTCTGGATCGTCGTCATTCCCGCCTCTCCGAACACCCGAGGCCATCGTGCCGCAGAGCAATGGTTCGGTCCACGCCGAAGGACAGGCGAAGGCCGGCATGGTAGTTCAGCCGCCTCATGGCATCCCGGCTACCGCTCCTGCTGCTGCTGATCGCGGTGACCTGCCTCAGCCAGTTCTACCGCGTCTCCAACAGCGTGATCGCGCCCGAACTCACGCGCGACCTCGACCTCAGCGCGCGCCAGCTCGGTTGGGCGGGCAGCGCCTTCTTCTTCGCGCTTTTTGCCGTGCAGATCCCGGTCGGCATGTGGTTCGACCGCTTCGGTGCCCGCCGCACGGTGGCGGCCCTCTCGCTGCTGGCGATGCTGGGCTCGCTCTGGATCGCTCGCGCCACCGATGCCGCCGACCTGATCGCCGGCCGCACGGTCGTGGGCATGGGCTGTGCTGCCTCATTCATGTCGGTGGTGTTCCTGTGCTCGCGCTGGTTCCAGCCGGCCACGCTCGCAACGACACTGTCGTGGGTGTTCGCCGCCTCGAACATCGGAACCCTGGCCGCGGCCACGCCGCTTGCCTGGATCGCCGGGACGGTGGGCTGGCGTCACGGATTCTTGGGCCTCGCCGCCATCACCCTGCTGGTGGCGGTGGGCTTCTACCTCTTCGTGCGCGACCAGCCGCCCGAAGCGGAGGATCCGGCGCCGCGCAAGGAGACGCCGGCCGAGATTTTACGCGGCCTGTGGGAGGTGTGGCGGACACCAGGCCTCGGCCCCGTGCTCTCCATGCATTTCTTCGCCTATGCCACGATGCTGACGGTGCTGGGCGTGTGGGGCGGACCCTATCTCTACGACGTGCACGAGCTCGACGGTGTGGCACGCGGCAATGTGCTGCTCGCCATGGGCATGGCGCAGATCCTGGGCATCCTGGCCTATGGGCCGATGGACCGCGTGCTGCGCTCGCGCAAGAAGGTAGTGTTCGGCGGCGCGGCCATCTCGATGGCGTTGCTCGCGGTCATGGCGGCGCTGGCCAATCCGCCGCTCTGGCTCGCGGTGGCACTACTGGTGGCCTTCTGCTTCTTCTGCGCCTACGGCACGGTGATCGTGGCCCAGGGCCGCGGCCTGTTCCCCGACCGCCTGGCCGGCCGCGGCGTCACCACCGTCAACATGGCGCAATGCCTCGGCCTCGCCGTGCTGCCGGCCGGCATGGGCTACATCGTCGAAGGCTTCGGCGGGGGCGACCTTGCCTACCGCTGGGTGTTCGGCACCCTGGCCGTCGGCCTCGCGCTGGGCTCGATCGCCTATGTACGGGCGCGCGACAGCGCCACAGGTTGAGGTGCTACTTCGTCGCCTCCTTGAGATAGGCGATCACATCGGCCATCTGGCCCGGCTGCTTTATGCCGGCGAAAACCTTCTTCGTGCCGGGCATGTCGCTTTTGGGGTCGCGCAGATAGGCCGCCAGCGTCTTGTCGTCCCACACGATGGCGAACTTGCGCATGACCTCGGAATAACCGTAGCCCTGCCCGGTGCCCGACCTGCGGCCCATGATGCGATAGAGATTGGGCCCCATCGTGGTCGCCCCGCCTCTCTGGAGCGTATGGCAAGCCTTGCACTGCGTGTTGAACACCTGCTCGCCCTTGGCCACGTCCTGCGCCGACACGGCCGACGCCATCCCTCCGGCAATCAGCGCGCCCGCCACTCCGGCCCAACTTTTCACTTCGTT
>JBQTJT010000112.1:0-6021 GCA_052386855.1 Reyranella sp. | reverse complement strand
ACGTACGGGCTGCCGCGGCGGGAGATGCGGGTGGCGGCGTTACCTCCTCCCGCCCCGCGCGCCACCGGCGCGCAGGTATCCATGAGCGCGCCGTCGGCTCGCGGTCCGTATGAGCATGACACTTCCGAGAGCGACCCTCGATTCTTTGCGGGCGGAGGTTCGCGCCGCGTCGTGGTTCGCCGCTCTCGGCGAGCCGTTGAGTGACGGCGACCGTGCCGACGCCAAGGCTTATTCGGCTGCGACAGACGTCGCGCTCGTCAGAAACTGGCCCGAGGCCGAAGCTTTTCTGAAATCGCCCGACACCTCGCTCGCCTGGTGGGATCGCGAGGAGGCGTTGCGCAAGGCGCTGCTCGCACGCGCCGAAGCACAACATTCCGGTCGCACGCTGTGGACCTCTCTCACCGAGCTTACGACCGAAACCGGCGACCTGGTGCACGGCAAGGCGGCCATGGCGGCGGCGCGCGCCGGCAATGTCGCTGCCGCCTCGATCCATGTCGCAGCCGGCGCCGCCGCGCAGGCAGTCTATCAGCTTGCCGTCGCGCGGCTGGCGGGCGAAACGGCCTCGCTGTTCGAAAGCAAGTTTCGTCTTTATGCGGCCGGCCGCTGGCCGCTCGGCATCCTGGGCGACAGGCTGGTCCTCTTCTGAGCACTCCTGACCTGCAAGAGCAGCCCCTCGCCAGGGTCCGAGCGGGTCGCTACGTTCAGGGTGCCGGTCGAGGCATTCTTCTTGCCGGCTTTAGGAGGAAACGTTGTCCCAGGACAACCCGCGAATAGCCATTCTCGGCTTCGCCATCGAGTGCAACCGCTTCTCGCCCGTCACCACAGCCGCCGATTTCGAGCAGGATGTCGATATCCGTGGCAACCGCATCGTGAGCGAAGCGCGCTCCGGCGCATCGATCACCATGCCGGACCTTCCCGGCTTCTTCACCGAGATGGACCGCACCGGCAACTGGACGCCGGTGCCGCTCCGCGTTTCGCTGGCCCAGCCCGGCGGGCCGGTCGAGGAAGCCTTCTTCCGCGACTACCTGCGCGAAATCGAGGCCGGCCTGAAGGCCTCGCTGCCGCTCGACGCGGTGTTCATTTCGAGCCATGGCGCGGCGCTGGCCCAAGGCACCGACGATCCCGACGGCGACCTGTTCGAAGTCGTGCGCCGTGTGGTCGGTACGGGCGTTCCGATCGTCGTCGTGTTCGACCTGCATGCCAATGTCTCGCGCAAGATGATCGACAACATCTCGGTGTTCGTCGGCTACCTCGAAAACCCGCACACCGACATCTATGAGCGCGGCGTCGAGGCCGCCGTGCACATGCGCGAATGCCTGGCCGGGGCCAAAACGGCGATCGAAATGGTCAAGGTGCCGATCGTGGCGCCGCAGATCTCGTTGCTCACGGCCAAGGGGCCCTATGCCGACCTCGTCAAGTACGGCCAGACCAAGGTCGGCGGCGACATCCTCAACGTGTCGGTGATGGCTGGCTTTGCCTACAGCGACAGTCCTAAGAACGGTCTTACCGCGGTCGTGACGGCACGCGACGGCCGACGTGAGGCGGCAGCAGCCCTCGCGCTCGACATCGCCAAGCGCGCCTGGGGCACGAAGGAACGCTTCAAGCGCGCAATGATGTCGCTGGGCGATGCGATCCAGCTCGCGGCCTCGGTCAGCCGCGACCGCCGCCGCAAGGCCATCATCCTGGCCGACGTCGCCGACAATCCCGGTGGCGGCGGGCGCGGCAACACGACTTATCTGCTGCGCGCCCTGAAGAGTGCAGGCGTGCAACATGTCTTCTTCGGCGTCTTCAACGATCGGGTGCTTGCGGCAAAGGCTCATGAGGCCGGTGAAGGCGCGATCTTCACCGCCTCGTTCAACACCGAGGAGCATCAGGAATTCTCGCTGCCGTTCGACTGCGAGGCCAAGGTCGTGAAACTGTCGGACGGCCGCTACGTCGGCCGCCGCGGCGTGCTGAAGAACGTCTCGTCGGACATGGGCCCCTCGGCGCTGCTCGATCTCGGCGGCGTCCAGGTCGTCGTCATCAGCCATCGCTGCCAATGCATGGACCCGCGCCAGTTCGAAATGTTCGACCTCGACATCGCCCAGGCGCGGGTCGTCGTCGTCAAGAGCCGCGGCCATTTCCGCGGCGGCTTCGATGAGTTCTTCAGGCCGGAACAGATTTACGAAGTCGACTGCCCGGGCCTGACGTCGCCGGTGCTGGCCAACTTCACCTGGAGCAAGCTGCCGCGACCCGTCTATCCGCTCGACGAGGAGACAGTCTGGACGCCGCCTGCTTCGACCTGAGGGTGCTCAGCGATCCGGCAGCGGGATGAATTCCGGATCGCCCGGCACCATGGCGAAGCGGCCTTCCCGCCAGTCGGCTTTGGCGATTTCGATGCGTTCCTTGGTCGAGGACACGAAGTTCCACCAGATGTGTCGCGGACCGTCCATCGCGGCACCGCCCAGCAGCATCAGCTTGGCGCCGTCCGCGCCGGCCACGAGTTCGGCCGTGGCACCGGCAACCAACACGGCGAGGTCGCCGACGATCAGCACATGATCGCCAATCGTGACGGAGCCTTCGGCCACGTAGACCGCGCGTTCGGCGTGCTCGGGCGAGACGGAGATCCTCGCTCCTGCCGGCAACTCGGCCCCCACATAGAAGATCGGCGAGAAATGCGTGGTCGGCGCCGTGCGTCCGGCATAGGTGCCGACGATCAAACGGAGCGCCGCACCCTGCTCCTGCCAGGCTGGCAGCCGCGCCGCCTCGACATGCTCGAAAGCGGGCTCCGTTTCCTCGTGCGTCTTGGGCAGCGCCACCCAGGTCTGGACACCGTGCATGCGAAAGCCCGTCCGCCGCATTTCCGGTTCGGTACGTTCGCTGTGAACGATGCCTCGGCCGGCCGTCATCCAGTTGACGTCGCCGGGCTTGATCGGCTGTGCGAAGCCCAGGCCGTCACGATGGAAGATCCCGCCGTCGAACAGGTAGGTCACCGTGGCAAGGCCGATATGCGGATGCGGCCGCACTTCCATGCCGCCACCCGGCGGCACGTCCATCGGCCCGAAATGGTCGAGGAAGATGAATGGCCCGACCATGCGCCGCTTCACGCTGGGCAGCACGCGCCGGACGGCAAAGCCGCCACCCAGATCGTGGGCTCGGCCCTGGATGAGAAGTTCAATTGGATCGGTCAACTTGTCCTCCCTCGCCACCTGTGCTGCAACGGCCAGCCATGACCGTTCCCGTCCGTGACCTCTCGCCGTTCTTCGCCCCTCGCAGCATCGCCGTCGTCGGCGCCGGCGAGCGTGCCACGTCATCCGGGGGGGCCATCATGCAGATGTTGCGCCACGCCGGATATGGCGGTCGCGTTGTGCCGGTCAATCCCAAGGGCGGCGCGATCTTCGGTTACGAGGCAGTGACCTCGATCGGCGCGATCGATCCGCCGGTCGATCTTGCCGTCATCGTCATTCGTCCCGACGCCATTCTCGATGCAGTACGCGAATCGGCCGACCGCGGCATTCGCAACCTCCTCATCCTGCCCGGCGGCTTTGCCGAAGCCGGGCCGGTCGGCCAAGCGCGCAACGAAGCGCTGCTTAAGCTCGCGGCCGAGCGCGGCCTCACCATCGCGGGGCCCAACTGCGCCGGCCTTGTCCACCTCGATCCGGCCTGGCGCTTCGCCGCGACCTTCCTGCGCGACCTTCCGCCCGGCGCCGTCGCCGGCTCGGGCAATGGCCTGGCCTTCATCTCCCAGTCCGGGGCACTTGCCGAAGAATTCATCGACAAGGCAAATGCCCGCGGCCTGCCGCTGATGTCGGTGGTCTCGGTCGGCAATGCCGTCCACCTCGGCGTCGAGGACTACCTCGCCTGGCTGGGCGATCGCCCGGAAATCGGCGCGGCGTTGCTATATGTCGAGTCGATCGAGGACCATGAGCGTTTCCGCGAGGTCGCCCGGTCCGTCGCGGCCACCAAGCCGGTGATCGCCCTCTTTGGTGGCCGGACCGAGATCGGCGGGCGGGCGGCGTCGGCCCATACCGGCGCCGTCGCCAACGACGAGGCCGCCATCGACGCCTTCTGCGCGTCCTGCGGCATCGTCCGGGTGAAGAGCCTGCGCCGGCTGCTGCTGGCCGCCAAGGCATTCGGCCGCTTCCCCCAAGGTTTGGGCAAGCGGGCCCTGATCCTGTCCAATTCGGGTGGTCCCGGGGTACTCTGCGCCGACCGTGCCGTCCTCGAGGGGCTGGATCTCGGCGCCCTGCCGTCCACCATGGCCGAGGTCCTGCGCCAGCAGCTGCCGCCGGAAGCCTCGGTCGCCAATCCGATCGACCTGTTGGCCGATGCCCGGGAGGACCGCTTCGGGCTCGCCGTCGGGGCCGCCACGGACCATGCCGCCCACGCCTACGACATGGTCCTGATGATCCACGTCGTGCCGTTCATGGTCGATGCCGCCCCCGTCATCGCCCGGCTGGCGGACCTCGCCGTCACCTCCCGGCTGCCCTTGCTCCACAGCATGATGGGCACGCTGCCGGACAGGGCCGACTGGTTCGCCACCATGGAGCGCGCGGGCGTGCCGATGTTCAACGATGTCGAGGAAATGGCCGAGACTGCCGGCCTGCTGGCGAGCTACCCAGCCCTGCAGAAGTCGGCCCAGGGAAAGGTTCCATCCCCTGTGACCTTTCGTGACCGACGTCGTCCTTGAGGCGTAAAGCCTTTATATTACAAACAGTTACCTACATTGCGCGAGTGTTGCATTTTTGCAACTTTTTGTTGGACTTGTGGATGGTCCGTAGCCAGTATCGCCCGAAGCGGGGCATCGCGGGGGGCATCGACCTGGGGGAGGTCGTTGAATTCGTTGATTGGCCTCTACGATAGTTTGTTGAGTTCAATGGATCGGGAGAGGCCTGATGGCGTCCACGACAACGCGCGATAAGCGCGCCCAGCGCTGGCGAACCGTTCGCACCCTTGTGACCGCTACTCTCGCCGTTTCCACTGTCCAGCTTTTCTGCGCTGCCGGGGCGATGGCCCAGGTCAAGGCGCCCACCAAGAACCAGCTCAAGGCACCGGCCAAGCCCGCCTCCAACGAAGACATCCAGCCCTTCTCGATCGGCAGCGACGGCGTCGTCGTCGACCAGCTCGTCAGCCTCAAGGTCGACCCTGCCGACGCCCGCGCCGCATCGGACGCCGTCAGCAAGGCGTTGAGCCAGCTGAGCGCCAAGGAAGCCAGTTCCGGCCGGGCCATTCTGGCCTCCCAGGGCGCCAACCAGCCCAAGCGCCTGGTGGCGCTGCAGCTCTTTTCCGCCAGCTCGCTTGCCGTGGAACTAGAGCGGACGGCGGACGGTTCGTTCGGCTTCAAGCTCGCCCCAGGGGCCACTGAGAACGACGATCAGCGGGTCTCCACCGTCCCCAGCACGACTGCGGCTGCCGGTCCCGGTGCCCGCTCGGTCGTCGCCGGATCGGTCACCGTGGTCAAAGCCAGCAGCGCGACCTTGGTTACCAGCCTGGCGCCGGCCGGTACCAGCTCGGCGACGCTCAAGGAACTGACCCAGGCTCTGGCAGGATTCGCGCCCCCCACCGAGAAGGTGGAAGTGCTCCAGGGCCGCACCGTCGATGGCGCGCCGCGCATTCTCCTCGCCAGCCTCGGCGACGGACAGAACAAGCAATCCTTCTGGTGGTTCGCCCCGCCGAATGAGCCTGAAGGCTGGTTCGACGAGCATGGCCGGCGGCTGGGCGGCACCGCGCTTACCGATCCGCGGCCCGGCGCCCGCATCTCCTCGCCCTTCGGCACCCGCCGCTACTATGGCCGCAAGAGCGGCGGCGGCTTCCACAACGGCATCGATTTCGAAGGCAAGACCGGCGATCCGATCTTCGCGGCGGCCGACGGCGTGATCAACCACCAGGGCTGGTACTTCAACTACGGCCGCACCGTCAAAGTCAGCCACGCCGACAATTTCGAGTCGCTCTACGCCCACATGTCCCGGTTCGCCGACGGCATGGGTCCCGGGACCCGCGTCCGCAAGGGCGATCTGATCGGCTATGTCGGCTCGACCGGCC
>JBQTJT010000111.1:0-7145 GCA_052386855.1 Reyranella sp. | reverse complement strand
GGCGCTGAAGCCGTGGCGCACCCTCGACGGCTTCGGGCGCCTGGGCGCGCCGCCGGCCGGCGCACAGATCCTGCCGGCCGATGCCGCCGAGACCTTCAAGCCCCGGCCGACAACGCCGCCCGGCCTCGACGGCGACGAGAACGCCCAGGTGGCGTTCAACATCGGCGGTCGCGTCGCCACGCCGACACCGTTGAAACTGCCCGGCGGTATCGCGACCGACAAGCTGTCGGAAGGCGGCGAGACCGACCTGTCGCGCTGGTTCCTGCTGGCGGCACTCCTGCTGCTGCTGGCCGATCTCCTGATCTCGCTGTTGCTGCGCGGCCTGCTGCCGCGCGCGCTCCGCATCGGCCGCGCCGCGCCCGCCGCCCTTCTGTTGCTGCTGGCCACGGTCGTCGCCGCGCCCGATGCCGACGCCCAGCAGCAGACCCCGCCGCCGCCCCGACCGCAGTTCCAGCCTCAGCCCAACGCGCCGGACGGCCCGGCGACGCGCGATCGTCCGGGGCCGCCGCCCCTCAGCATCGAGCAGGCGCTGAAGGGTTCGCTCGACATCCGGCTCGCCTACATCCTCACCGGCGACAAGGAAGTCGACGACATCAGCAAGGCGGGCCTCGAGGGCTTGAGCGAGATCCTGCGCAACCGGACCTCGGTGGAGCCGGCCGATCCGGTCGGGCTCGACCTCGAACGCGACGAGCCCCGTCTCTATCCGTTCATCTACTGGCCGATCACCTCGACGCAGCCCGCCCTGTCGCCGCGGGCGGCCGCCGCGCTCGACCGCTACCTCAGGACCGGCGGCATCATCTTCGTCGACACGCGCGACCAGCAGTTCAGCTTCGACCGCCAGGCCGGCGGCAATCCCGACCTCAAGCGGCTCTTGGCCGGCGTCGAGACGCCGCCGCTGGTCGCCATGCCGCCGGACCATGTGCTGACGCGGGCGTTCTATCTGCTGTCGGACATGCCGGGCCGCTGGACAGGCGGAAAGATCTGGATCGAATCGGGCGGCGGCCGCGTCAACGACGGCGTCACCACCATCATCATCGGCGCCAACGACTATGCCGGCGCCTGGGCGGTCGACCAGCGCGGACGCGGCCTCATGCCCGTCACACCGGGCGGCGAGACCCAGCGCGAGATGTCGTTCCGTGTCGGCGTCAATCTCGTGATGCATGCGCTGACCGGCAACTACAAGGACGATCAGGTGCATCTGCCTGACATCATGCAAAGGCTCAGGCGATGAACCCGACATCGGCCGTCTCCGTCGCCTTCGATCCGCTGCTGCCGTGGCCGGTGCTGGCCGTGCTGGGCGGCGTCGGGCTGGTGCTGGTCCTGCTCGGCCTGCGCGCCGGCGCGCGCGGCACGATCTGGCGGATGGGCTCGATCGCTGTCGTTTTGGCGGCGCTGGCCAATCCCGCCCTGATCGAGGAACAGCGCAAGCCAATCGCCGACGTGGCGCTGGTCGTGGTCGACGACAGCGATTCGATGGCGATCGGCGAGCGTCGCCAGCAGGTCCAGACCGCGCGCGAGGCGCTGAAGCGCAAGCTCGGCCAGCAGGAGGGCCTGGAAATCCGCGAGGTCGTGCTGCCACCGGCGCAGATCCAGCTCGGCAGCGAACGCCCGGGCGGCACGCGCCTGATCGAAACCATGCGCTCGGCGCTTGTCGAAGTGCCGCCGGAACGCCTGGCGGGCGTCGTGCTGCTGACCGACGGCCAGGTCCACGACGTGCCGGCGGGCCTGCCGCCGGAACTGGGCGGCGCACCACTGCATGGGCTGATCGCCGGCAAGAAGAACGAGCGCGACCGGCTGATCGTGCTTGAACAGTCGCCGCGCTTCGGCGTGGTCGGCCGCGAGGTGACGACCAAGTTCCGGATCGAGGATCCGGCCGGCGGCACCGCGCCGGTCACCCTGTCGGTCGGCGGCGACGTGGTGCGCCGCCTCGACGTGCCGGTCGGCCGCTCGGTCGAGCTGCCGATCGTCGTCGGCAACCCCGGCGCCAATGTCGTGGAGATCGAGGTCGGCGCCGGACCGAACGAACTCACGCTCGACAACAACCGCGCCCTCTTCACCATCAACGGCGTGCGCGACCGGCTGCGCGTGCTGCTGGTGTCGGGCGAGCCCTACCAGGGCGAACGGGCCTGGCGGAACCTGCTGAAGAGCGATCCAGCGGTCGACCTGGTCCACTTCACCATCCTGCGCACGCCGCAGAAGGACGACTTCACGCCGGTGCGCGAACTGTCGCTGATCGTCTTCCCGATGCGCGAGCTGTTCGAGCAGAAGCTCAAGGAGTTCGATCTCATCATCTTCGACCGCTACGAGTCGGGGAACCTGATCACGCGAGAGTATTTCCGCAACATCGCCGAATACGTGAAGGGTGGCGGCGCGCTGCTGGTTTCGGTCGGGCCGGTGTTCGCCACGGCACGCTCGCTCTATCGCACGCCGCTGGGCGCCATCCTGCCGGCGGCGCCGCTGGGCGACGTGCTGGAGACGCCGTTCAAGCCGAGGGTCAGCGAGATCGGCCAGCGCCATCCGGTCACCGCCAACCTGCCGCAGGCCGGCCAACCTGACAAGGAACCGGAGTGGGGCCGCTGGTTCCGCATCGTCTCGTCGCGCAGCGAGCGCGGCAATGCCGTCCTGTCGGGCGCCGAGGACAAGCCGCTGGTGGTTCTCGACCGCGTCGGCGAGGGCCGCGTGGCCCAGCTCATGTCGGATCACCTGTGGCTGTGGAACCGCGGCATCGACGGCGGCGGTCCGCAGCCCGAGCTTGTGCGCCGCGTCGCCCACTGGCTGATGAAGGAACCCGACCTCGAGGAAGAGGCGCTCAGGGCAACGGCGGTCGGCGGTCGCATCGAGGTGACGCGCCGGACGCTCGCCACCACGTTCCCGCAGGTCACCATGACCTCACCAGGAACGGCATCAGAGGGCGGCAGCACCCGCACGCTGCCGCTCCGCCAGACGGCGCCCGGCCTCGGGCTCGGCATCGTCGACGTCGACAAGCCCGGCCTCTACCGCTTCGACGACGGCACGCTCCGCACCGTGGCGGCGGTCGGCAGTCCCGACCCGCTGGAATTCTCCGACGTGCGCGCAACCGACGCCAAGCTGAAGCCGCTGGTCGAAGCCTCGGGCGGCGGCCTGCTGTGGCTGGTCGACCAGCCGGAGCCGGACATCCGCACCGTGCGCCCGGGCCGCGCCGCCGGCGGCTCGGACTGGATCGGGCTTCGCCGCAACGAGGGCTATACGGTGGCCGGCATCAACCAGCTGCCGCTGCTGCCCGGCATCCTGGTGGCGATCGCCTTCCTGATGGCCATCGGCAGCGCCTGGTGGCGCGAGGGGCGCTAGAACGACCCCTAATCGGGCCGTTACCAACCGGAAACTTGATCCCGCCCTTGGCGGCGCCATCTTTGGCGCCAAGAGGTAAACACCATGATCGAACTCAGACCCTTCGAGAATCTCGGCAAGTCGGACCATGGCTGGCTGAACGCCAACTTCCATTTCAGCTTTGCCGACTACCGCAACCCCGACCGCGTCCACTGGGGCGCGCTCCGGGTATGGAACAACGACCGCATCGCGCCGGACTCCGGCTTCCCGCCGCATCCTCACCGCGACATGGAAATCGTGACCTATGTCATCAAGGGCGCGATCACCCATCAGGATCATCTCGGCAACGAGGGCCGCACCGAAGCCGGCCAGATCCAGGTGATGAGCGCGGGCAACGGCATCAAGCACGCCGAGTACAACCGCGAAGACGAGGAGACCGAACTGTTCCAGATCTGGATCCTGCCCAACAAGCAGGGCGTTCCGGCACGCTGGGAGACCGTCGATTTCCCGGCCGAGGCGCGTGATGGCAAACTGGTGCCGCTGGCGTCGGGCCGCGGCCATGACGGGGCGATTCCGCTCTACGCCGACGGCGCGCTGTTTGCCGGCACGCTGAAGGCGGGCCAGACGATCCGCCAGAAGCTCGACGGCAAGCCGACCTATCTTGTGCCGGCCAAGGGCAAGGTCGAGGTCCGCGGTGGCGACAGCAAGCCTGTCACGGCCAACACCCGCGACGGTGTCGCCGTGGCCGACCAGGACGAGATCGAGATCACGGCGATCGAGGATGCCGAGATTGTGCTGGTCGAAACCGACAGGCTTAACTGACGACCCTTCCAATTGACGATACGGACCGGGCGGGCTTTGATCCCGCCCGGTTTCGTTTTGGGAGGACGTCATGGCCTACAAGGGCTTCGATCTGACGGGCAAGGTGTCGCTGATCACCGGCGGCAACGGCGGCATCGGCCTCGGCATGGCCGAGGCCCTGGCCGAAGCCGGCGCCGATGTCTGCATCTGGGGCACCAACCCGGCCAAGAACGCCGCCGCTGCAGAGAAGCTGAAGCGCTTTGGCCGCAAGGTGCATACCCAGATCGTCGATGTCGGTGACGAGAAGCAGGTCGAGGCGGGCTTCGCTGAGACGATCAAGACCATGGGCCATGTCGACAATTGCGTCGCCAATTCCGGCGTCTCGGGCCGCGGCAAGGGTGCCATCCTCGAGATGACCACGGAGGAGTGGCGTCGGGTCATGCGGGTCAATCTCGATGGCGTCTTCTTCACCTTCCGCGCCGCCGCCAAGCACATGGCCGAGCGCGGCAAGGGCGGCTCGCTGGTCGCCATGGCCAGCACCGCGGCCATCGAGGGCGCGGCCCGCTCCAGCCACTACGGCGCCAGCAAGGGCGGCGTCACCGCCATGGTCCGCGCCCTCGCCGTCGAACTGGCGCGCTACAAGATCGCCGTCAATTCGATCCTGCCGGGCTGGATCGAAACCGAGATGACCGCCAATGCCTTCGGCAACGAGAAATTCGCGGCCAACGTGATGCCGCGCATTCCGGAGCGCCGCTGGGGCGTCGGCGCCGATTTCGGCCCGATCGCCGTCTATCTGGCCAGCGACGCCACCGCCTATACGACGGGGCGCGACTTCGTTATCGATGGCGGCTATACGTTGTTCTAGTCCGTCGCACCTTGGGAGAGCCGGGAATGTTCAGGAAAATCGCTGCTTGTGTCGTCGCCGCCGTGGCTTTTGCCGCCTTGCCCGCCCTGGCGCAGCCCGCCAAGCCGGCACCGGCCGCCGCGCCGGCCGTCGAGGACAAGTATGTCGGCTACTATTATCCCAAGCCGACAACGGTCGAGAATTACGCCTCGCCGATGCAGACGATCCAGGGCGCCGAGCGGGCGCAGCGCGTGCAGTTCGTCACGGTGGTCTCCCAGGGCACGATCCAGTCGGCCTACCGCGTTCCCTATTCGGTGTTCGTCAAGGGCGACAAGGCCGAGAAGATGATCATCGTCGGCCTGCAGCCGGGCGAGATGGCCTCGATCTACCGGATCCGCGCCATCCTCGCGAACATGACGACCATGTCGCGCCTGTCGCCGTTCTTCCAGGAACGCACGGTGGCCGAGGACGCCAACTTCTACGACCTGCTGAAGATGCTGGGCTTCACCCAGCTCACCGTCACCGACGGCGAGAAGCTCAGCTATCAAGTCAACATCAAGTAGGGGCGCAGGTGCCTTCATAGGCACCGGCGGGCGGCAGCGCTTGTAGTCAAGCGCGAGTAAGGCGCTGTAAACAGCGCCGACCCGCGCGGTACGTATTGCGCACGGCGGCCCGCACCGGGATTCTTTTTGCACGGTGCGGCGCCCGCGCTTCGGTCGCTTCGCTCCCTGCAGCGCTACACGCCGCCAGCGCTCCGCTAGCGGAGCGCTGCAGCAATCTCCTCGTGATACCAGCCCAGCGCCTTCTCGAACTTGCCGAAGGTCTGCACGCGGTTGGCGCCGCTGCGGAAGTTCGCCTGAATGCTGGCGCCGACGGTGAAATCCTCGTCGAGCGCGGACAGGATCAGGTCCTGGTTGGTCTTCCAGTAGCTTTCCGGCTTCTTCGCCCGCTCCGCGGGATCGACGAGGACCGAGACGTTGATCAGTGCCTCGTCGGGTGACACCGGGAAGCTGGTGAAGACGCCGCAATGGTCCTGGGTGTAGGCCAGCACCGTGTTGGGAAAGAGATTGTAGAGCACGACCGCGTGGTCGCGGAGCTGCCAGGTCTCGCGCGGCTGGTTCTCTACTTCCAGGATCGACGGCTTGCAGACGGCGAAGCGGGAGTGACGTTCGCGACGTTCGTAGGCAGTGATGTTGTCGAGGAACAACGGCGCCACGCTGGCACCGTGCAGGTAACGGAAGTGGTAGAGTTCGAGGAAGGTGTCGATCACCAGCTTCCAGTTCATGCGCGGGCGGATCGGCGTCGTGCTTTGCACCTCCCAGTCATGCATGTCCCAGGACGCAAGATCGACCTTAACCGGGCCGAGAAATTCATCCATGTCGATGTCGGCGCTCTGGCCCGGTTCGAGCGCCGTCGGCACCACGAAGACCATGCCGCAGCGCTCGGCGACGGCGAGCGGGCGCAGTCCATGCGTCGCGCGATCGACCTCGCCGAACCAGGCCCCGTCGGTGATGCCAACCAGCCTGCCCGTGAGGTCGTAGCTCCAGCCATGATAGGGGCAGACGAAGGCGCGCTTGTTCGAGCCGCAGGGCTTCAGTTCCACGGTGGCGCTGCGGTGACGGCAGACATTGAGGAAGGCGCGCAGCTTGCCGTCGGCGCCGCGGGTGACGAGGATCGGCTGACCGGAATCGCTATTGGTGACGAAGTCGCCAGGCTTGCGCAGCTGGGCGGAGAAGGCGACCACGACCGGGTACTTGCGGAACAGCACGGATTTTTCGCGTTCGAAGCGATCGGCGTCGAAATACTCCTCGACCGACGTGTGGCTGATCTCCCCATCGTCGCGCGCGTTGGCGCGCGCCATGCCATGCATGCGCTCGATATAGGCTACCTGGTCGGCGTGGTGCATCGTCCGCCCCGTTGTCAGATCGCGTTCATGCCGCCGTCGATCACCAGCTCGGTGCCGGTGACGAAGCGCGATTCGTCGGAAATCAGGTAGAGGATGCCATAGGCAATGTCCTCCGGCACACCGAATTCACCGATGGGAATGTGCTTGCGCATCCGCTCCCTGGCCTTGTCGCTGGGCAGGATGCCCTCGCCCATCGGCGTCAGGATGACGCCGGGATGCACCGAATTGCAGCGCACCTTGTAGCCCTTGCGGGCGCAGTCGATGGCCACGGTCTTGGTGAACTGCCGC
>JBQTJT010000110.1:0-38944 GCA_052386855.1 Reyranella sp. | reverse complement strand
GCGCATCCTCGGCGTGACGCCGGGCATGGGCAAGGCCCTCGGTGTCGACGAGAAGTGGGTCTACAACATCATCAAGCAGGTCGGTAACTACGGCGAGAGCTTCGACCGCAACGTCGGCATGGGATCGATCCTCAAGATCGCCCGTGGCCAGAACGAACTGTGGACCAAGGGCGGCCTGCAATACGCCCCACCCATTCGTTGATCGGCGAGCGGCCGGACCATGCGGGCGATCGCCTGGTCCGGCTGCTGTGCCTGTTTGGCCGGTTGCAAGCCCGGAATTCCCACTTACACTGACGGCAACTCGGGTCGAATGGCATGCGGATAAACCGCAGCAAGCAGGGGGACTAGCGTATGGCAGTCGAGGCACTCGGCTCCGCGCCTCGCGTGAAGGTGGCGCCCTGGAATGATCCGGTCGTCCGCGGCTGGGTCTTTCAGGTCGTTGTCGTCGGTCTCGTCGCCGGCCTCGCCTGGTATCTCGTCAGTAACACCATCGAAAACCTCGCCCGTCAGAAGATCGCCAGCGGGTTCGACTATCTTGGACGGGAGGCCGGCTTCGAGATCGGCGACTCGATGATCGAGTACTCGCCGGCCAGCACCTATGCCCGGGCAATCTGGGTCGGCATTCTCAACACGCTTCGCGTCGCCGTCCTCGGCATCATCCTCAGCACCATCCTGGGCACGCTGATCGGCGTCGGTCGCCTGTCACCCAACTGGCTGCTCGCCAAGATCTGCGAATGGTACGTCGAGGCGTTCCGCAACGTGCCGCTGCTGCTGTGGCTGTTCCTGCTATACAAACTGATCAGCGAAGCCTTCCCCGGCCCCCGGCAAGCGATCAGCGCGCTGTGGGGCTCGCTATATCTCAGCAACCGCGGCCTCTATTTCCCGGTGCCGATGGCAGACCCCATCCACAAATGGATGGGGGTCGCGCTGGTGGTCGGCATCGTCGGCGCCGTCATGCTGCATCGCTGGGCGAAGAAGCGCCAGGAGGCGACCGGCCAGCCTTTCCCGTCGATCATTGCCGGCTTCGGCGTCGCGATCGGAACGCCGCTGCTGGTATGGCTCGCCGCCGGCGCGCCCAGCACCATGAGCTGGCCCGCGCTCAAGGGCTTCAATTTCGAGGGCGGCACGGTGATCCAGCCGGAGTTCACCGCACTGCTGGTCGGACTGGTGCTCTACACCTCGGCATTCGTTGCCGAGATCGTGCGCTCGGGCATTCTGGCGTTGCACAAGGGCCAGAGCGAGGCGGCGGCGGCGCTCGGCCTGTCGCGCAGCCAGTCGATGCGCCTGGTGCTGCTGCCGCAGGCGCTGCGCGTGATCGTGCCGCCGATGACCAGCCAGTATCTCAACATCACCAAGAACAGCTCGCTGGCCATTGCCATCGGCTATCCCGACCTGGTGGCCTCGATCAACGTCACGATCAACCAGACCGGCCAGGCGATCGAGAACATCCTGCTCATCATGGCTGCCTATCTGTCGGTCAGCCTGTCGATCTCGGCGTTCATGAACTGGTACAACAAACGTATCGCCCTGACGGAGCGCTGAGCATGTCCGACGATGCCCTGCCCTCCGGCGAACGCCGGCAACTCGCCCCGCCCGTCATCGATACCGGCGTCCTCGGCTGGATGCGCCGCAACCTGTTCAGCAGTTGGGCCAACGGCATCACCACCGTGGTGCTGGTCGGGTCCGTCGCTTGGATCATGGCCGGGTTTCTCGAGTGGGCGCTCTTCACTGCGACCTTCACGGCGGCCACCGGCGCTGAATGTCGCGGCGGCGGCGCCTGCTGGGCGCTGATCCGGGAGAAGTACCGCTACATCTTCTTCGGCTCGTTCCCCTACGAGCAGCATTGGCGGCCGTTGTTCGCCGTCCTCGCCATGCTGGCCATGCTCGTGCTCAGCGCCGACCGGCGCATGTGGAACTGGCGGCTGATCGTCATCTGGAGCGTCGGCTCGTTCGTCACCTTCCTGCTGATGTTCGGGCAGATCCACATCCCGCTCAGCCTCTTCCTTTTCGTGGCGCTCGTGGTCGGCGGCATCGGCATGAGCCTGCGCCGCGGCATCGCCGATGCCGGCGAAATGAACGCCTATCGCGCCCTGGCCGCGATCGGCCTGATCGGCCTGGTGCTGCGCATCGCCGGCATCCTGCCCGCCTGGAGCCTCGCCATCGCGCCGCTCAGCTACGTCGAGACCAGCCTGTGGGGCGGGATTCCGGTCACCATGATCCTGGCCACCTATGGCCTGGCCTTCGCCTTCCCCTACGGCGTCCTGCTGGCGCTCGGCCGCCGCTCCAACCTGCCGCTGATCAAGGGCCTGTGCGTGGGCTTCATCGAGCTGATACGCGGCGTGCCGCTGATCAGCCTGCTGATCATGGCCTCGGTCATGCTGCCGCTGTTCCTGCCGTCGGGCACCACCATCGACAAGTTCCTGCGCGCCCAGGTGGCCGTCATCCTGTTCGCCGGCGCCTACATCGCCGAGGTCATCCGCGGCGGCCTGCAGTCGCTGCCCAAGGGCCAGTTCGAGGCGGCTGACGCGATGGGCCTCAGCTATCCGCAGAAGACCCTGCTGATCATCCTGCCGCAGGCGCTGCGCGTGGTGATCCCGCCGCTGATCAACACTTTCATCGGCTTCTTCAAGGATACCTCCCTGGTGCTGATCATCGGCATCTTCGACTTCCTCAACACCGCCAACCAGGCGCTCGTCGATCCCAATTGGGCGGGCTTCCCGGCCGAGGTCTACCTGTTCGCCGCCTTCATCTACTTCATCTTCTGTTACTCGATGTCGCGATACAGCAAGTATCTCGAGATAGAGCTCAACAAGGGGACGCGCCGCTAGGCGCGCTCAGGGAGCATCCTCATGGCCGCCACCGCCGCACGCGACCTCTCCGGTACCTCCTCGGTCATCGAGATGAGGAACGTCAACAAATGGTACGGGCAGTTCCACGTGCTGTCCGACATCAACCTCGACGTCAAAGAAGGCGAGAAGATCGTCATCTGCGGGCCGTCGGGCTCCGGCAAGTCGACGCTGATCCGCTGCATCAACCGCCTGGAGGAGCATCAGGCCGGCGATATCGTCGTGGACGGCGTGACGCTCAGCAACGACGTCACGCACATCGAGGCGATCCGCCGCGAAGTCGGCATGGTGTTCCAGTCCTTCAACCTCTTCCCGCACCTCACGATCCTGGACAATCTGACGCTGGCGCCGATCTGGGTGAAGAAGATGCCCAAGAAGGACGCCGAAGAGATTGCCATGGGCCTGCTGAGCCGGGTGCGCATCCCCGAGCAGGCGCTGAAGTATCCCGGCCAGCTCTCGGGCGGCCAGCAGCAGCGCGTGGCGATCGCCCGGGCGCTCTGCATGCGTCCCAAGATCATGCTGTTCGACGAGCCGACCTCCGCCCTCGACCCGGAAATGGTCAAGGAAGTGCTCGACGTCATGATCGAACTCGCCCGCGAAGGCATGACCATGCTGGTGGTGACGCACGAGATGGGCTTCGCCCGCGCCGTCGCCGACCGCGTGATCTTCATGGACCGCGGCGAGATCGTCGAGCAGAACGAGCCGGAGGAATTCTTCGCCAATCCACAGAACGAGCGGACCAAGCTCTTCCTCGGCCAGATCCTGCACCGTTGAGAGTTCTCGTCACTGGCGGCGCGGGATTCATCGGCTCGGCCGTCGTCCGCCACATCGTCCGCGACACCGACTGGTCGGTGGCCAATGTCGACAAGCTGACCTATGCGGGCAACCTGGACTCCCTGGCCGACGCGCGCGCCAGCAACCGCCATCGTCACTTCAAGGTCGACATCTGCGACCGCGCCGGCCTCGACGCGATCTTCCAGGAAGTGCGGCCCGACGCCGTGCTGCATCTCGCGGCGGAAAGCCATGTCGACCGCTCGATCGATGGCGCTGCGCCCTTCATCGAAACCAACATCACCGGCACCTACACGCTCCTGGAGGCGACGCTCGCCTACTGGCGCAGCCTCGACGAGGCGGCGCGGGCGCGATTCCGCTTCCAGCACATCTCGACCGACGAGGTCTTCGGCTCGCTGGGCGGCACCGGCCAGTTCACCGAGACCACGCCCTACCAGCCCAACTCGCCCTACTCCGCCAGCAAGGCCGCGTCCGATCACCTGGTGCGCGCCTGGCATCACACCTACGGCCTGCCGACGCTCGCCACCAACTGCTCGAACAACTACGGGCCCTATCATTTCCCCGAGAAGCTGATCCCGCTCGTCATCCTGCGCGCACTGGGCGGCGAGAGCCTGCCGGTCTACGGCAAAGGCGAGAACGTGCGCGACTGGCTGCACGTCGAGGACCATGCCGAGGCGCTGACTCTGGTGCTGCGCCGGGGCCGACCGGGCGAGACCTACAACGTCGGCGGCGACAGCGAGCGCAAGAACATCGACGTCGTGCGCGCGATCTGCGCGCTCCTCGACGAGATGCTGCCGGGGAGCCCCAACCGGCCGCACGAGAGACTGATCAAGTTCGTGACCGACCGGCCCGGCCACGATGCGCGCTATGCCATCGACGCCAGCAAGATCAGGACCGAACTCGGCTGGCGGCCGCGGCATAGTTTCGACAGCGGCCTCAGGGACACCGTGCGCTGGTTCCTCGACAACCGCCCCTGGTGGGAGCGCGTCATGAGCGGCGCCTATCGCGGCGAGCGGCTGGGGCTTTCGGCAGACCGCTGAAGGACAGGCAACCGGTCGGTGGCAACCGTGTTGGCTCCTCAGTGAGCAAAGGAGACCCACCATGAAATCTGTCCGTATCGTGGCGGTGGCGGCGCTCGCCGCGGTCGCCGGAGGGTGCGCGTCGGACCCGTACTACGCGCGCGACAACGCCTATCAGGCGCCGAGCTACGGCTACGCGCATCAATCGCCGAACTATGCCTACTCGCCGGCGCCCCGCTACGCCTATGCGCCGCCGGGCTATTACCAAAACACGAGCTACTACACCTATCCGGCGCCGCAACCTTCCTCGGCGAGAACCTACGACGGCTACTGGGACTATCAGCGCAACTATCGGGGCATCAGCCCGAGCCCGGAATTCAGCCGAATGTAGCGCAACGCTAGCCTAGCGCCGCGCGGACGCTGGCGGCGACCTCGTCCACCGTGTCGAGTTCCATCTGAGGTCCCATCGGCAGGCTGAGGACGGTCTCGGCCAGTTCCTCGGCCAGCGGGTAACTGCCCTTGCCCTGCTTCAGGTCGGCGTAGGCCTCCTGAAGATGAGGCGGGATGGGGTAGTGGATCAGCGAGCCGATGCCCGCCTTGTCGAGCGCCTTGACGAGTTCGGCGCGCCGCTTGGTACGCACGACATAGAGGTGCCACACCGGCTCCGCCCATTGCGGCGCCCGCGGCAGGCCGAGGCCCGGGATGCCGGCCAGTCTGTCGTCATAGCGTGCCGCAACGAGCCGGCGGCGCTCGTTCCACTCATCCAGCTTGGGCAGTTTTACGCGCAGGAAGGCCGCCTGCAGCTCGTCGAGCCGCGAATTATAGCCGCGCTCCAGATTCACGTACTTCACCCGGCTGCCGTAATTGCGCAGCACGCGCAGCCGCTCGGCGAGCTTGGGATCGTCGGTGGTGACCGCTCCGCCATCGCCATAGGCGCCGATATTCTTGGTCGGGAAGAAGCTGTGGGCGCCAGCATGGCCGATGGCACCGGCACGCCGGCCGCGCACCTTCGATCCCTGCGCCTGCGCCACGTCCTCGATCACCTTGATCCCATGGCGATCGGCCAAAGCCATGATGGCGTCCATGTCGGCCGGCTCGCCGTAGAGATGGACCGGCATGATCGCCCGTGTACGCGGCGTGATCGCGGCGGCAATACGCTCTGGATCGATGTTGGGACCGGCCGGCGTCGGCTCCACCGGAACGACCTTGGCGCCCACAGCCGTCACCGCGAGCCAGGTCGCGATATAGGTGTTGGACGGCACGATGACCTCGTCGCCCGGCCCGAGATTCCAGGCGCGTAGCACGAACTCCAGCGCTTCCAGCCCGTTGGCGAGCCCGACGCAGTGCTTGGTGCCGCAGAACGCCGCGTATTCCGCCTCGAACGCCTCGACTTCCTTGCCCAGCACGTACCAGCCGGACTCCATCACGCGGGCATAGGCGGCATCGAGCTCCGGCTTCAGCTCGGCATAGATCGGCTTCATGTCGAGAAAGGGGATCATATCGTCCGGCCCGCGGCCGCACGCTTGAAGGTCTCGTAGTCGCGCAGATACTCGGCCTCGTCGTAGAGCGTCGAGGCGATGACCAGGATCACCGCCTGCGGTGTGAAATCCGTGAGTTCGTGCCAGACGAGCGGACCGATATGGACGGCCTGCGAGGGATCGTCGAGCACGACCATCTCCTTCACTTTGCCGTCGTCGAGATGAACCTTGCAGGAACCATTCAGCAGCAAGGTGACCAGATGCGACTCGCGATGGCCGTGACGGCCACGCCACTGGCCGGGCGCGATGTGATGGAGCCAGAAAAGACGCTTCGGCACGAAGCCAAGCTTGTCATCGAACGACAGGAAATTGACCTGGCCGCGCGCATCGGCAGCGCCTGGAACCGAGATCCAGCGGCAGCCGCGTGTTTTGAGTATGGGATTGGTCATCGTCGGAAAGTCTATCTCAGCGGTATGTCGTCTGCAGCTTGCGCCATTGCATGTAGACCACGCCGCTCAATGCCACGAGGCCGCCCACAATCTGATAGGCATTGGGCATAAAGCCATAGGCCATTGACCACAATATGGCGAAGAACGGCACGAGATTGACCCAGAGCGAGGCCACGGCGACCCCGAGACGGCTCGCCCCCACGTTCCAGAGATAGCCGCCCAGGGCACTTGCGAACACCGCGACCGCCAGGAGCTGGGTCCATACCCAGGGGTCGCTCACGGTCACCGGCGAGCGCGTCCATCCCAGTCCGATCAGCACGAGGCTGAACATCGCCAACCAGCTCATGGCCGACAACGAGGCGACATAGGTGCGGTGAAGCTGGCTTGCCCGATCGAACCACGCCTGCGCCTTGAGGCTGTAGAGCGTCCACAGCGCGTTGGAGAACAGCACGATGAACTCGCCGCCGCCCAAGGTGACGGAACCGCTGCCGAGGAGACTGCCTGAGACCAGGATCGCGCCGCCCAGCAGGGTCAGTCCCAGCGCGACGGCAAAACCTGGATCGAAACGGGCGCCGGTGACCGCGCGCACCGTCGCGGCGGCAACCAGCGGACCAGCGACCTGGACGGCCGCCGCCGAGATCGGATTGCTGAACTGGATACCCAGCGTATAGAGCGCGAAGAAGCTCCCCATCATCAGGCCGAGCAGAGCAAAGCGGCGCAGGCCGACGTCGATCCTGAGGCCGCCGACGCCCTCGACCATGGCCACCAGCACCGCCAGGACGATGGCGCCCGAGGCCGTCCGGATCGCCGACATCGGGATCAGGTCGAAATGCTCCAGCATCACCTTCGACACCGGCACGTTGGCGCCCCAGCTCACGCCCACGAACACCATGGCCGCGAAAGCGCCCAGCAGGTGGCGATGCTCGCGGGCGATCATCCTGCCCGCCGGGCGGCTCGGGCCGCCCGCATCTGGCGGATCTGCAACTGCGCGATGCCGCCCATCACTACGGCGCCGCCCGCGAGCTGCAGCCAGCTCGGCTCGAACCCCATCAGGGCGGCGAGGCCGATGGCGAAGACCGGCGCGGAGTTGGAGAACAGCGAAGCCACCGGCACACCGACCAGTGATACGCCGGTGTTCCACAGCAGCACCGCCACGGCGACCCCCAGGACGCCGATCCAGACCAGCATGCCGCCTTCGAGCGGTGTCGGCGCCCGCGTCGGCAGGTCGAGGCCGATTGTCGCCCAGACGACGAGGCAGACCACGGCCAGCAGCACGCTCGCCACGCTCGAGGTCAGCGCCGACAGCACCATCTGGCCACGATCCGCCAGCCATTGCTGGGCGCGGATCGAATACCAGCTCCAGCAGAGCTGGGCGATCACCAGCAGCAGTTCGCCGCCCTCGATCCCGAGACCGCCGGCGGCGCGCCCGGGCGTACCCAGCACGACGAGCACGCCGCCGCCGACCACCAGCACGAGGGTGAGATAGAATCCGGGTGGCGGCACGGCATGCAGCAACAGGCGCGACAGGATGGTGGCCCAGATCGGCCCGCACATCAGGACGATGGCGGCCGTGGCGGGATGGGCGTTGGCCACTCCAAAGGTGTAGAGCACCGAGAAGGCCATCATCGCAGCCCCAAGGCGGAGCAGGCGCCCCGGCTGCAGCGGTCGCGGCGCCGAGGTGGGCGGCGTGCTGCACAGGACCGCGAGCCACAGCACCGGCAGGCCCAGCACATAGCGCGCCCATGACAGCAGCCATTTGTCGTAGTGCTCCGCCAATGCCGCCAGCACAGGGATCATCGAGCCCCAGATCAGCGCCGCAAGAAGCAGCACCAGGGTCGCGCGCCTGAGCGCGCCGGTGGACGGGTCGGCCACGCGGGTCGCCGGTTCAGCCGACGACGCGGCGGCGCACCGCTTCGTAGCCGACGCGGCAATCCTTGTAGACGTCGGGCTTCTCGGTCGAGACACGCGCCTCGATCACGCCGGGCTGACCCAGGCAAAGATCCAGGATCGCCTCGACCAGCGTCTCTTGCAGGTTGAAGTGGCGGCTCTTGGCCAGCGCCACGATGCCGTCGTGCACGACATCGTAGTTCAGCACATTGGCGATCCTGTCGCCGTGTGCGCCTTCGGCGGCGCCCAGTAGGAGATCGACGTTCACGACGACGGTCTGCGGCCCGTCCTTCTCGAAATCGTGAATCCCGATCGAGACCTGCAGCCGAAGGTCGCGGATGAAGATGCGGCGTTCCATCTCGGGGGCCATCCTGGAGGTCATGTCACTTTTTCTTCTTGTCGAAGGCGATGTCGCGCGGACGCCCGGTCAGGTGCTCGCCGCTGTCGACGAGCAGCGTATCGCCGGTATAGCTCGGGGTCGCCACGATGAAGCGGAGCGCCCGCACCAGGTCGTCGGTGGTGACGCCGACGCCCAGCGGATTGGCGGCATGCTGGGCGGCAAAGCGGGCGTCGGTCTGGCTGCCGCTGCGCAGCGTGAGACCGGGGGCGATGCCCGCCACCCTGAGGCGCGGGGCGAAGGACTGGGCAAGAAGCGTGGTGAGCCCGTGCAGGCCGATCTTGGAGAGGGTGTAGCTCAGGAAATCCGGGTTGAGATTGAATAGCTTCTGGTCGAGGACGTTCACGATCAGGCCGGTCTCGCCTTCCGCAAGTTGCCGCGCCAGCGCCTGCGACAGCAGCAGCGGCGCGCGGAGGTTGATCGCCATGTGCAGGTCGAAATCGGCAGCCGTGGCGGTGGGGGCGCGATCGAGCTTGAAAAGCGAGGCGTTGTTCACGAGGCAAGTGAGGTGCACACCTCGGACGCGGCACTTGCCGATCAACGCCTCGGCCTGGCGGGCCGACGACAGGTCGGCGTGTACCGCCTTGGCGCGGCCGCCCGACGCGGCGATGGCGGCCACGGTCGCCTTCGCACCGGCGGCAGAACGGTTGTGATGCACGAAGACGAAGAATCCGTCGGCCGCCAGCGCTTCCGCCAGCGCACGGCCGATCCGCAATCCCGCCCCGGTGACCAACGCGCCCTTCATGCTGCGAAACCCGCCTTTTCGTGACTAAAAGAACGGCGGGTTCTAGCATGGGGGCATGAGTTCGTCCCCGTTCGAAACCGTCGACTGCGTTGTGATCGGTGCAGGTGTCGTGGGCCTTGCCGTCGCCCGCGCCCTTGCCCTTGCCGGCCGTGAGGTCATCGTGGTGGAGGCTGCCGAAGGCATCGGCACCGAGACCAGTTCACGCAATTCCGAGGTCATCCACGCCGGCATCTACTATCCCAAGGGCAGCCTGATGGCGCGGACCTGCGTAGAAGGCCGCCGCCTGCTCTATGCCTACTGTGCCGAGCACGGCGTGCCGCACCTGAACTGCGGCAAGCTGATCGTGGCGACCAACGAGGCCGAGAGCGAGAAGCTGGCCGAGATCAAGGGCCGCGCCGAAGCCAACGGCGTCGAGGGTATGCGGCTCCTGGGTGCGCCCGAGGCAAGGGCAATGGAGCCCAACCTCCATTGCACGGCGGCGCTTCTGTCGCCCAGCACCGGCATCGTCGACAGCCACTCCTACATGCTGGCGCTGCAGGGCGATGCCGAGAGCCACGGCGCGATGTTCGCTTTCCACGGCCCGGTGAAACAGGGCCGGGTCGTCGAGGGCGGCGTCGAGATCGAGGTCGGTGGAACCGAGCCGATGAACCTCCGCTGCCGTCTGGTCGTAAACTCGGCCGGACTGCATGCGCCGGGGCTGGCACAAAAAATCGCCGGCCTGCCATCCGATCGCATCCCGCCTGCGTACTACGCCAAAGGAAACTATTTCACCTTGGCTGGACGCTCACCCTTCTCGCGCCTGATCTACCCGGTTCCCGTGCCGGGCGGACTTGGTGTGCACATCACCGTCGATCTCGGCGGCCAGGCCAAGTTTGGCCCCGACGTCGAATGGATCCCGAGCATCGACTACACCGTCGATCCGCACCGTGCCGACAAATTCTATGCCGCCGTGCGCCGCTATTGGCCGGACCTCAAGGACGGCGCCCTCCAGCCGGGCTACGCCGGCATCCGTCCCAAGATCGTGCCGCAGGGCGCTCCGGCGCAGGACTTCACGATCCACGGACCGGCCGACCATGGCGTGCCCGGCCTCATCAATCTGTTCGGCATCGAATCCCCCGGCCTCACCGCGTCGCTCGCGCTGGCTGATCGGGTACGCGACATCGCCGCCGCATGATCTTGGTGCGCAGAGGCGTGATCGCTGGGCTGATCGGCGCTCTGGCCGGCTGCTCTCCGGCGGCTCTTCTCAACACGACCGTCTCGCGCAAGGGCTATGCGCTCGAGGCCGACATCCCCTACGGCCCGGATCCCCGCCAGAAACTCGACCTCTATCGGCCCGACACGCCGCGGCCCGACGGCAAGGCGGTCATCTTCTTCTACGGTGGCTCCTGGGATTCAGGCGCCAAATCCGACTATCTGTTCGTCGCCCAGGCGCTCGCCGCCCGCGGCATCACCGTAGTCGTCGCCGACTACCGTCTCTATCCCGAGGTCCGCTTTCCCGCCTTCATCGAGGACGGCGCGCTGGCCGTGCGCTGGGCCGCCGACAAGGTCGGTACCGACAAGCTCTTCCTGATGGGCCATTCCGCCGGCGCCGAGATCGCGCTCATGCTGGCCGTCAACACGCCCTATCTTGCCGCCGCCGGCGTCGACCGCATGAAGTTGCGGGGCGTCATCGGTCTCTCTGGCCCCTATGACATCCTGCCGCTCACCTCGCGCAAGCTGCAGGACATTTTCGGTGGAGCCTCCCGGCCGGAAACGCAGCCCATCACCTTTGCCAAGGCGCCATTGCCACCGGCGCTGTTCATTCACGGCACCGGCGACACCATCGTGAAGCCTGCCAACAGCGAGCGACTGGCCGCCGCGTGGCGCGCGGCCGGTGCGCCGGTCGAACTCAAGCTGTATCCCGATGTCGATCATATCGATGTCGTGGGGTCGTTTTCGGACCTCCTGCGCGCCCGTGCGCCCACCCTGGCCGACGTCACCGCCTACATCGATAGCCACTGATCTGCGTAGGGAGTCCGCGCTGCGGAAGGCAATTCCGGGGCTGGCCGCTGCCATCGCGGTTCGCTAATGCTGGGGCAACAAACCCAGACGAGGGAACCGGCAGATGATCAAGACGCGCTTCACCGAGATGTTCGGCATCAAGCACCCGATCGTGCAGGGCGGCATGCAATGGGTCGGCCGCGCGGAGCTTGCGTCGGCGGTCTCGAATGCCGGCGCGCTGGGCATCCTCACCGGCCTCACCCAGCCCACGCCCGACGACCTGCGCAAGGAGATCAAGCGCTGCCGCGAGATGACGGACAAGCCGTTCGGCGTGAACCTCACCATCCTGCCGACGCTGGTGCCGCGGCCCTACGGCGAATACATCGACGCCATCATCGATTCGGGCATCAAGATCGTCGAGACGGCGGGTAACAATCCCAAGCCCTTCCTGCCCAAGCTCAAGGCCGCCGGCATCAAGGTCATCCATAAGTGCACTTCGGTGCGCCACGGCATCTCGGCCGAGAAGGTCGGCGTCGACGCGATCTCGATGGACGGCTTCGAATGCGCCGGCCACCCCGGCGAGGATGATGTGCCCAACCTGGTGCTGCTGCCGGCGGCGGCCGACGCCATCAAGATCCCGATGCTCGCGTCAGGCGGTTTCGGCGACGCGCGCGGACTGGTCGCCGCCCTTGCGCTGGGCTGCGACGGCATCAACATGGGCACCCGCTTCATGGCGACCAAGGAAGCGCCGATCCATGACAACGTGAAGAAGGCACTGGTCGAGAGCGACGAGCGTTCTACCGCGCTGATCTTCAGGACCTTGCGCAACACCAGCCGCGTCTACGGGAACTCGGTCGCCAAGAAGGCGATCGAGATGGAGCACGAGGGCAAAACCATCGCGGAAATCGGCCCGATCGTGGCCGGCGCCAAGGGCCGCGTGGTCTACGAGACCGGCGACATGGAACATGGCGTGTGGTCAGCCGGCACGGTGATGGGAATCATCAATGACGTTCCCTCGTGCAAGGAGCTGGTCGAGCGAATCGTGTCTGAGGCCGAGGAGATGATCCGCGGGCGGCTGGCCAAGGCGATCGCCGCTTAAGCGGCGGGCGCCCGCCAGCGTTTAAAGCCGCGCCAGAGAAGACCACCGACTGGCGGCAGGAGACAGAGGCCGGCGACGAGGATCGCCATTGCAGCCACCAGGCAGTTCCAGCCGGTCCGCGCGCCGACCACGCACTCCCAATCGGCGGCCATGAAGCCGAGCGCCGCCAGCATCACGGGACTGGCGAACACGGCGACCGGCCAGAGCTTCCAGGCGACGGCCTCGACCCCGGGCTGCCACTGACAGACAAAGCTACTGACGAGGGCCCCGCCGAACAGGGCCACGGCGCCGATGAAAGCCATCTGCGGATTGATGAAGGCGCCCGCGATGGCGCCGGTCATGACGGCGCCGATCAGGTGACCCATGACGAAGGGGTGAATGCGCAGCATGGCCTCATGTTGCGATCAGCCTGGCGACCGCTTCCGGATGGGTGTCCAGCATACCGTGATTGGCACCGGCCAGTCCCTCCATTCGCGCATTCGGCAATAGCTTCACCAGGGCTCGCGCGATCGACCGCACGACTTCCTGGCTGGTCCCGCCATCGACGATGGCGACCGGCTGCTCCAATGCAGCCAGCTCCGCCGCCGTGCTGGTACCGAGGAAACTGCTGCGGACGTCGATGGCGTTGCGTGCCGCAGCACCGCTGAGGTAGCCGCGCACCGGATCGGGCATGCGCGCGAAGGCACCTTCGCCGAACCAGTAATCGATCATCAGCCGCACGACCTCGGGCTCGCCCGCCGTGGCGCGTCGCGCATAGTCCTCAAAATGGGCAGCCGCCGGTTTGAGCGCCGCCTCGTCGCCGGTGAGCTGCAGCGCCCGGAAATAGACCGGCTCGAACAGCACAATTCGTTCGACCGCGCCGGCCTGCACTTGTAGTGCCGCCTGCAGGGCGATATTGCCGCCGAAGGAGTGGCCGGCCAGACGCACCGGCTCGCCCAGCGAGTCGACGAGGCGTGCCACGGCGGCGCCCATGGCAATCATCCGCCCGGCCGGTTCGTCGAGCTCCAGGCGATCGGAGCCGCCGTAGCCCGGCAGATCGGGACAGATCGTGCGGAAGCGCTCCTTGAGATGCGGCACGACGCGGCCCCAAGAGCGGCCCTCGCCGGGCGAGCCATGGACCATGACCAGCGGCGGGCCGCTGCCCTCCTCGCGGTAGGCGAGCTTGCGGCCACTGGGCAAGTCGAGGGTGGGCAGGTCGAGCGTGGGCATCAGCGATTTCCATTCATGATGAGACCTGTCGAGTTGCCGCACACCACCGGCTTCCGTCGATGATCGGTCCGCCATTTTTCTTGCCCGTTCCGCCGGGATTGGTGCCTGGGGTATTTCCATGTACATACATGCAATGTATAGAGGTGCGCAATGTCGAAGAAAACACACTCTCCGAAGACGCTGCGCACCGACGCCCGGGCGGCCCTGGAAGCCTGCGCCGGATGGAACGTCCGGTTGGCGGCGCGGCGCATCACCCAGTTCCTTGAGCAGCGCATGGAGGGCTCAGAACTCTCCTTCGCCCAGTTCGGGCTGATGGCCGAGATCGCCTCGGCGACCGACGACACCATCACGGCGCTGGCGGAGCACATGGGGCTCGACCAATCGACGCTGTCGCGCACCTTGCGCACGCTCGAGAGCGAGGGCCTGGTCGAGATCGCCATCGTCGAAAGCGATCAGCGCAAGCGCATGGTCTGGCTTACGGAGGCGGGCGCACGCCGGCTCGAAGCATCCCTCGTCTCCTGGCGGCAGGCCCATGCCGAACTGGGCAAGGTTCTGTCGACCGATCTCGTGCAGCGGCTCGCCCTGGAGGCCCAAAGATTATGACGACGAACCCCGCTCTGCTCGACAGCCGCACCGCCTGGATCACCGCGACGGCGGCGCTGGTCATCCTCACTCTCTGCTACGGCGCGCCGCTGGTCTCGGTGGTCGCCATGAAGCCGATTGCGGCCGAGCTCGGGACCTCGCGCTCCGGCCCTGCCGGTGCCGGCTCCGTCGTCTATATCGGCGCGGCTGTCGGCGGCATCGTCGCGGGCTGGCTGGCGGGCAAGCTCGGCGTGCGCCGGGTGGTGATATTCGGCGGCACGATGGTAGCCGCAGGGCTCGTGCTCTCGGCCTCCGGCGGCATGGTGGAGCTTTACGCCGGCCACGGCGTGCTGATGGGCCTGTTCGGCACGGCGTGCATGTTCTCGCCACTCATCACCTATGTCAGCCGCTGGTTCGAGCGCCGACGCGGTGCCGCGGTGGCGTTGATCTCGTCGGGGCAGGCCGTCGCCGGCGCGATCTGGCCGCCCTTGCTGCAGCTCGGCGTCGATACGCTCGGCTGGCGCTGGACGATGGTCGCATTCGCCATCCTGGTCGTCGTCGCGGTGGCGGCACTCACCATCATCTTCCTCCACCCGCCGCCCGAAGAATCAGCGGCGGCGGTGAGCGCCGCCGACCGGCCGCAGACGAGCGGCGATGTGCTCGGCATGCCACGCAACAGGCTCATGATCCTGCTGATGGCCGCCGTGTTCTGCTGCTGCGTGCCGATGGCGGTGCCGATGCACCACGTGCCGGCCTTTTGCAGCGATCTCGGCATGACGCCGCAATACGGCGCCGCCATGCTGTCGGTGCTGCTGGGCAGCGCCTTCGTGGCGCGGCAATTCTGGGGCTGGGTCGCCGATCGCATCGGTGGCCTGCAGACCCTGCTCTGGGCCTCGCTTGTGCAGGCAACGGCCTTGACCGGCTTCCTGCTGACCAAGGATCAGGCGGCCCTGTTCGCCATCTCCGCCGTCTTCGGCGTCGGCCTGTCGGGACTGTTGCCCGCCTACGTGATCACGGTCCGCGAATACTATCCGGTCGAGGAAGCCAACTGGCGCATCCCCACAGTGCTGTTCGCCGGGCTGCTGGGCATGGCAACGGGCGGCTGGGGCGCGGGCTTTCTCTACGACGCGTTCGGCGACTATCTCTCGTCCTTCGCCGTCGGCATGGCGTTCAACCTCGTCAATCTCGCAGTGCTTCTATTCCTGGTTGGGCGAAAACTGCGCCCCGTCCGGGTCCTCGCCGCCGTATAATGGGGCATGACGAACAGCAGCGGTGAGCTGGACGGCCGTGCCGCCTGGACCGTGGCCGCGGCGGCGGTTGCCATCCTGACCATCGCCTACGGGGCGCCGTTGATTGCCGTGCTGGCGATGAAGCCCATCGCGGCCGAGCTGCAGACTGAGCGCTCCGGGGCGGCGGCGGTCGGCGCCTTCGTCTACGTCGGCGCCTCGATCGGCGGCATCCTGGCGGGCTGGCTGGCCGGCAGGTTGGGCGTCCGACGCATCGTGATGTTCGGTGCGGTCATGATGGCCGCGGGCCTCATCCTCTCCGCATCGGGTGGCCTGCTCCAACTCTATGCCGGTCACGGCGTCCTGATGGGACTGTTCGGCAGCGCCTGCATGTTCTCGCCCCTTCTCACCTACGTCAGCCGCTGGTTCGAACGCCGCCGCGGCTCCGCCGTGGCGCTGATCTCGTCGGGACAGGCGGTCGCCGGCACGATCTGGCCGCCATTGCTGCAGTTCGGCATCGACGAGGTCGGCTGGCGCCGCACCATGATGCTGTTCGGGCTTTTCCTGATCCTGGCGGTGATCGCGCTGGCCGCGATCTTCCTGAGGCCGCCGCCCGACGTGCCGGCGCCAGCGGTTGCCGTGTCACGCGGTGTGCACCGCTCAGACAGCGTCGTCGGTCTGCCGCCCAATCTGGCGATGGCGCTCCTCATGCTGGCGATCTTCTGCTGTTGCGTGCCTATGGCGATGCCGATGCAGCATGTCGTGGCCTACTGCGGCGATCTGGGATTCGCCTCGCAGTATGGGGCAGCGATGCTGTCGGTCCTGCTGGGCACGGCGTTCCTGGCGCGGCAATTCTGGGGCTGGCTCTGCGATCGCATCGGCGGCCTGCAAACCCTGGTGCTGAGCTCGATGGCGCAGATCACGGCCTTGACCGGCTTCCTGTTGACCCAGGACGGCGTTGCCCTGTTCTTCGTTTCCTCGGCTTTCGGCTTCGGCTTGGCGGGGCTGGTGCCGGCCTATGTGATCGTCGTCCGCGAATACTATCCCCTGGCGGAAGCGAACTGGCGCATCCCGACGGTGCTTTTCGGCGGCACCATGGGCATGGCCGCCGGCGGTTGGGGCGCCGGCCTGCTGTTCGACCAGTTCAGCAGCTACCTGCCGGCGTTCGGCACCGGCGTTGTCTTCAACATGCTGAACTTCCTCATCCTGATGTTTCTCTTCACCCGCTCGCGCGGGCTTCACACCAGGTTGATGCGGCAGCCGCAGACCTCGACCTGAGACGGTCCCCGCTTCTTGCCCCGCTTCTCCGCCGCCGCCAGGACGCGTTCGCGGTCGACGACCTTCACGTCATAGGCCGACACGCCGGGTCCACGCCCATCGACGATTGGCACGAAGCGGATCTGCGAGCCGTCGAGCCGGATGATGTCGTCCTCGACCGGACGGTTCAGGATTTTCGACCAGGTGGCCGCGGCCTTGTCCGGATCCTCGTGCTGGATCTCCACGCCGGCCAGGCCGTTGGTCACATCGGAGCGCGCATGCTTCAGCCAGCCCTTCTCGGCCGGCGGCCACCACAGCGCCGGATCGACACCCTTGGGCGCGAAGGTCGTGTCGAGCGACAGCAGCACCCCCGTCGTGTCGGACGGATGGAAGTGCGTGTACTGGTATTCCGGCAGGTCCTTCTGCGCCACCGCGCGCACGCCCATATCGGTCACGCGCTTGCGCTCGGCCGCGGCGTCGGGAACCTGGATGATCACCATGTAGCCGCCGTCGCCCTTGCGCCGCTCGATGTAGCGGCCCGCCGACGTGCCCTGCTGGAAAGGCGTCACGATTTCTAGGAAATCGTGCCCGGTCGGACAGACAACATTGACCAGGCCCCATTTGGCGACGCCGGGATCGCGATAGGCGACCTCGATGCCCAGGATATCGCAGAGTTCCTCGCGCGTGCTTTCGAGATCGCCGCAGACGAAAACGCATTGCCTGAGTCGCATCGCATCCCTCCCTTTCCTTGGCTGTCCGGTCTATCGTAGCGCCATGCGGACCGTGTGGACCATGGGCTTCGTGGCGGCGGCCGCGCTTTCATTCTGCTTCCCGGATTTCATCGTCTTCCGCTTCACCCAGGCGGTGATCTGGGCGATCGCTCTGGTGGGCCTGGTGATCCTGTGCGGTGTGAGTGGCCAGTTCTCCTTCGCCCAGGCCGGCTTCTTCGGCATCGGTGGCTACACCGCCGCCATCCTGGGCGCCCATACGCCGCTCTCGCTCTACTGGGCGCTCGCACTCGCACCGCTGATGGGCTACGCCGCCGGCTACGGTCTCGGCCGGGTCACCGCCGGCCACAGCCTGTGGACCCAGGCCCTGGTGAGCTACGCCTTTGCCATCGCCTTCCCGCAGTTGCTGCGCTGGCGGCTGATCGAGCAATGGACCGGCGGCGTGCAGGGCCTCTATCTCGACTTTCCCACCTCACCGGGCGGTCTCCTGAGCGACGACCGCTGGGGCTTCCTGATGGCACTGGCGCTGCTCGGGGCCGGCCTCTGGCTGGCCACCAACCTCCTTCAAAGTCGCTCCGGCCGAGCGATGAAAGCCGCGCGCGACCACGACCTGGCAGCGTCAGCGCAAGGGGTTCGTGTCGTGCAGGTGCGGGCGGCGGCATCGGGCGTGGCCGGCGCCTACGTGGCGCTGGCCGGCTGCCTCTCGGCCTTCCAGTTCGGCTTCGTTGGCCCCACCAGCTACAACTTCGCGCTGTCGGTCCAGATGCTGTTCGGGCTGGTGATCGGCGGCATGCAGTCACTCCCCGGTGCGATCCTGGGCGGTCTCTTCCTGCAGTTCTTCCCCGACGTCACGGCCGGGCTGGGCAAGGGCTTCTCGGCGCTGCTCTATGCCGGGCTCCTGATCCTCGCCATGGTGGCGATGCCGAACGGCGTGGCGGGCGCGCTTGCCCGCCTCGCCGTCCGGCTTCGTCGTCAGTGAGCCTTGAAGACCTCAGTGACCCTTGAAGCCTCAGTGACCCTTGAAGACCGGCGCGCGCTTCTCGACGAAGGCGCGGGCTGCTTCCTTGTGGTCCTCGGTCTCGCCGGTGCGGATCATGCGCGCGGCCTCGCTGTCGAGCGCCTCTGAGAGAGTGCCCTCTTCCGCCACCTTCATGTTCTTCTTCACGTGCCACCACGCGACCCTGGGACCGGCCGCCAGCTTCCTGGCGAAGGTCATGGTCTCGCTGTCGAGATTGGCATCGTCGATGACGCGGTTGGCGAGGCCGAGCTTCTCGATCTGCTCGGCGTTCAGGATTTCCGCCGTGAAGTAGAGTTCGCGCGCCTTCGAGGTGCCGACCAGCTTGTGCAGGAAATAGTGCGAGCCGAAATCGCCGGAGAATCCCACCTTGGCGAAAGCCGTCGTCATGCGCGCACTCTTGCCGACGAAACGCATATCGGCCGCCAGCGCGATCGACAGACCGGCACCCGCTGCCACCCCGTTCACCATGGCGATGGTGGGCTTGCCCATTTCGTGCAGCAGCTCGGAGACCTGCATGCGGACGCGGATGTCGTGGACCTTGTCCTCGTAGGTCTTGTCCTGGTCGCGGCCCGCGGCCATCGACTTCACGTCGCCGCCGGCACAGAATGCCTTCTCGCCGGCGCCGCGCACGACGACGCAGCCGATCCTGCGGTCACCGGCCGCCTCTTCGAGCGCATCGCTGAAACCGCTCATCATGTCGCGGTTGAGTGCATTCATCGCGTCGGGGCGGTTCAGCACGATCTTCATCACGCCGTCTTCGACGGTCTTGAGCACATACGACATAGGCTTCCTCCGGGATTGCAGTCCGTCACAGTTGCGGCGATGGTTTCTTAAACCAAGCACTCGCGCAACGACATTCCGCCTCGCATCGCGGAACCATCGGGAAGGACCGCCAACGTCATGCAATACGAGACCCTTCTGACCGGCCTGGCCGACGGCGTCATGACCGTGACGCTCAACCGCCCCGACAAGCTCAATGCCTTCAACACGGTGATGAGCCGGGAGCTGATCGACTTCTTCCAGCGCGTCAACACCATGGACGAGGTCCGCGCCATCGTCGTGACGGGCGCCGGCCGCGCCTTCTGCGCCGGCGCCGACATCTCCGGCGGCAGCGGCGCCTTCCAGGTCTGGAACGACGGAACCGCGCCGCAGAAACGCGAGGCGAGCGATTCGATCACGCTCGCCATCTTCAATTGCCTGAAACCGATCGTGGCGGCGATCAACGGTGCGGCCGTGGGCGTCGGCATCACCATGTGCCTGCCGATGGACATCAGAATGATCTCCAGCGCCGGTCGCGTTGGTTTCGTGTTCAATCGGCGCGGCATGGCGATGGAGGCCGGCTCCTGCTGGTTCCTGCCGCGGCTGGTTGGCATGCAGCAGGCGCAGGAATGGGTGATGACGGCCGAGTTGTTCGGTGCCGACGAGGCATTGAAGGGCGGCCTCGTCCGCTCCGTCCATGCACCCGAAGAACTCCTGCCCGCCGCCCAGGCGCTGGCAAGGAAGTTCGCTTCAGGCGCCTCCTCGGCCGTGGCCGCCGCCGTAAACCGCCGGCTGATGTGGAGCATGTGGGGCGCGCAGGACCCACTTGATGCCGTGACGCTCGACCTGCAATGCGTCGGCTACCTTGCCGCCGGCGCCGACGCCCAGGAAGGCATCAAGTCGTTCTTCGAAAAACGGCAGCCGAACTTCCCCCTGAAGCCCAGCAAAGACATGCCGCCCTTCGGACCTTGGGCCAAATAGCGCCTGTCTAGAGCCTGAGCACGTACATGGCGAAGGGCTCGACAGGGCCGCTTCGCGATTCGTAGAGATATCTGGCCGGCACATTGTCCGGCTCCGTGCCCACCCAGGCTTCCTGGCAACCCAGGTCCTTGCCGAGCACCAGCATGGCGTCGAGCAGGCGCCGCGCGATCCCCTGCCGCTGCAACGCCGGCGCCACAGCCACTTCGTCGATGTAGAGCTCCGTCGGCCGGCCATCGGGATGCCGGTGCACGACGGCCGCGACCTGGCCCACGACCTCGCCGTCGGCGAGGGCCACCATGAGGTGATGTCCCGGCGAGGCGAGATAATGGGTGAGCTGGCGCCGCTCGACCGGATGGTCGAACACATCGGGCGCCACGCGATCGAACAGATCCTCGTCCCCGGGGCCGACATAGCGGATTTCAATAGTCATCGGCGTTCTATAGCCCACTAGCGCAAGGCCGCCACCAGGGCGCGGGCGATGGCCGCGGGCCGCTTGCCGCCGGGCCGATACCAGGTCGGCGTCCAGTTGAGGGCGCCCAGCAACTGCAGGCGCCACAGGGTACGATCGATGGCAGGGGGCAGCGGGAGTGCCGCCACCAAGTCGACGAAGCGCTTCTCGTAACCGTCACGCATCACGACCAGTCGACGGCGCAGGCGCGGATCGAGGCGGCTGAGATCGGCGGTCATGACAGCGGCATGAGCCCTGTCGGCCAGCAGCGAGCCGAGATGGGCGATGCAGGCCGCCTCCAGCCGGGTCCAGGGCGTGCGTGCCCGGGCAACCGCGGTATCGACCGCCGCGCCGATCTCGGTCACCCCAGTTTCGTAGACCGCGGCGATCAACTCGTTCTTGGACGGGAAATGATAGTACATCGAGCCCGCGAGCATGCCGGCCTCACCCGCGATATCGCGCATCGAGGTGGCTTCGAAACCACCCCTCGCGAAGCGGCGCGCCGATATGGCCAGGAGTTTCTCGCGGGACATGGGGCATTGTAGCTACCAAACACTTGTTTGGTAAGTCGCCTGAGGCTAGCCTCGGGCCATGGCCTATGTTTTCGACCTCGGCAACCCGGCAACCAATGCCAACCCCTTCCCCGAATTCGCGCGGCTCCGCGCCGAGGATCCGGTGCACTGGTCGCCGGCCATGAAGGCGTGGATCGTGACGCGCCATGCCGACGTGAAGCAGGTGGCGCTGAACAACCGGCAGATCTCGGCCGACCGGCTGACGCCGTTCTTCAAGACCAATCCCGAGTACCAGAACGGTTCGATCGAGAGCCTGGTGCGCTACCTCAATCACTGGATGGTGTTCCGCGACCCGCCGGATCACACCCGCCTGCGCCGCCTGTTCAACAAGGCTTTTACGCCGACCTCTGTCGAGAACCTGCGGCCCAACATCGAGGACATCGTCGTCCACCTGATCGACGGCATGCAGGCCAAGGCCCGGCGCGGCGAGACCGTCGACTACATCGCCGATTTCGCCTATCCGCTGCCTGCTTCGGTGATCATGGACCTGCTGGGCGTGCCGCGCGCCGACCTGGAACGCGTCAAAGTATGGTCCGACGACATCGCGCTCTTCATCGGCACGGCCCAGGTCGCGGGCAACAAGTACCTGCGCGCCGAATCGGGTGCCAAGGCGATGTCCGATTACTTCCGCGTCCTGGTCGAGGATCGCACTGCCCAGCCACGCGACGACATGATCAGCCATCTCGTGCTGGCGCGCGACGACCGCGACGCCCTCAGCACCGACGAGATCATCGGGACTGCCATTTTGCTGCTGTTCGCCGGCCACGAGACGACCAGCAACCTGATCGGCAACGGCTTTTTCTATTCGATGAAGCATCGCGGCGAATGGGAACGTCTGATCGCCGATCCATCTCTGGCGCCGACGGCAGTCGAGGAGTTCCTGCGCTACGACGGCCCGTCGGGCGCCTTCGCCCGCGTCGCCGCGGCCGACCTCGAGATGGGCGGCAAGGCGATCCGCGAGGGCCAGCGCGTCTTTGCCTTCATGAATTCCGCCAACCGCGATCCCGAAGCCTTCGACGACGCCGAGCGCTTCGACATCGGCCGTGTGCAGAACCCGCACCTCACCTTCGGCCACGGCATCCATTTCTGCCTGGGCGCGCCTCTGGCCCGGCTGGAGGCGCAGATCGCCGCCATCCGGCTCGCGGAACACCTGCCTCACATCAGGCTTTCGGGCGACGAGCCGGAGTGGCACGATTCGCTCATCCTGAGGGGCGTGAAGAGTCTGCCGGTGACGCTATGAAAGCAATGATCTGCCGCCAATGGGGTGGACCAGAAGGCCTGCGGCTGGAAACCGTGGAGCCCACGCCGCTCAAGACCGGACAGGTCCGCATCAAGGTCCATGCTGCCGGCGTGAGCTTCGCCACGACACTGGTGATTGCCGGAAAGTACCAGCGCCGCCCACCGTTCCCCTTTGCGCCGGGCACCGAAGCGTCAGGCGTCGTGACCGAGGTCGATCCGGCCTGCAAGCGGCTAAAGGTCGGCGACGAAGTCGTGGCCGTCCTCGACTGGGGCGGACTTGCCGAGGAAGCGGTAGCGCACGAGGTCAACGTCTTTCCCAAGCCCGTCAACATGGGCTTCGTCGAGGCGATCCAGCTCGCCATCTCCTACCCGACCTCGGCCGGCGCGCTGACCTGGCCGATGGCTCTCGACGTACAGAAGGGGCAGACGCTCCTGGTGCATGCCGCGGCGGGCGGCGTCGGCATGGCCGCTGTCGAGATCGGCAAGATCCTGGGCGCCACGGTGATTGCCACCGCCGGCGGCGCGCGCAAGACGGCGTTCGCCAAGGCGCACGGCGCCGATCACGTGATCGACTACGCCACGGCTGATTTCCGCGAGGAAGTGCTGAAGCTGACCAACGGCCGAGGCGTCGACCGTGTCTACGATCCGGTCGGCGGCGACGTCTTCGCCCAGTCGCTGCGCTGCATGGCGGTCGAGGGTCGCATCTGCCCGATCGGCTTTGCCGGCGGCACGATCCCGCAGATCCCGGCCAACATCCTGCTGGTCAAGACCTTGGCCGTGACCGGCTTCAATTACGGTTATTACGTCGGCTGGAGCCCGCACGATGCACGCTTCGAGGAATCGGACCGCACTTTCGCCTTGATGGAGCGCATCCGCGGCTGGTGCGAGGCGGGGCTTTGCCGGCCGCATGTCGATCGCACCTATAAGCTCGATCAGGCGACCGAGGCGATGCGCGCCTTGCTGGAGCGCAGCGTCACCGGCCGCGTGGCGATCGTGATGGAATGACCGCCACGCGACAGCGTGTGGCTACTTCTTGACGAGCGGCCCTTCGAACAGGCAGTAGCCGTCGAGCATGATCTTCGGAGCGCCATCCTGCAGCGTGCCGACGACGTCGATCGTGTTGTTGTTGCCGACGATGGCCTTGGTCTTGAACTTCTTGGCAGCATCCATCGACACGTTGAAGAAGCGCTGCGGGCGACCTTCCTGCTGGAACAGGCCCTTCACTTCGTTGCCTTCGTGCGTGATGTTGATCGTCATCTTGTAGGTCGGGCACTTGCCCGACCCGACGCCATAGCCGGTCCAGGTGTAGGTCGGCCCGTCAGCAAGAGCCGCACCGGCGAGCAGCACCGTCGCCAAAGTTCCCGCTGTAATTGCCTTCAACATCGAAGTCGTCTCCCTTGGAAAGAAATCCTAGACTGCCCGGAACCCGGCTGCCGCTTGCTCTGTCCCCCACCTGCCCGGCTCCGGCAATCCTAACCAATTTCGGTTTCGAAATCGCCTTTTTGAAGGCACCGGATGGGCGCCAATACGAAATTTTCAGGTCAGCGCCCCTTGAAGGAAGGCTCCCGCTTCTCGAGGAAGGCCCCGATGCCCTCCTTCATGTCCTCGGTCTGCATCAGCGGCAGCAGCTGCAGGAAGACGTGATGGACATGCTCGTTGAACGGCTCGTTCCACGCCATCCGCATCATACGCTTGGCGGCCTGGATGGCGAGCGGCGCGTTGGCGGCGATTTCCAGGGCAAGATCGCGGGCCGCGCCCATGACCTCGGCGTCGGCCACCACCTTGTTGACCAGGCCGATTTCGAGCGACTGGGCGGCGCTGAGCGTGCGGCCGGTGAAGATCAGCTCGGCGGCCCTGGCCCAGCCCAGCATCCGCGGCAGGTACCAGGTGCCGCCCGATTCCGGCAGCACGCCGCGCTTGGCGTAGGACGCCGCGAGCTTGGCCGACTGCGCCATGACCCGGATATCGGCACCCAGCGCCAGGTCGAGGCCGTAGCCCGCCGCCGAGCCATTGAGCGCGGCGATCACCGGCTTGTCCATGGCATGCAGGACCGGCGGCGGTGTGTTGCGCAGGTCGATGTTGGTGGGCGTGGCGCCCGAGCCGACGCTGAGATTGTCGGTGCCTTTGGATTGCGCCTCGAGATTGAGCCCGGCGCAGAAGGCGCGGCCGGTGCCGGTCAGGATCACGACGCGCACGGCCGGGTCCTCGCTCGCCCTGACCAGCGCCTCGGTGAGCTGCTTCAGCATCGGGCCGGAAATGGTATTCATGCGCTGCGGCGCGTTCAACGTGACGGTCGCGATCGCACCATCGACACCGTAGAGCAGCTCCTCAGGCATTAGCGCCGATGTGGTCTGGGCCGCAAACTGGCTCATGTTTCCTCCGCCTCCCGTATGCGGCTATGGTGAAGCAGGAGAACACGCCGCGCCATGCAAAACCGTTTCATCGACCTTTACAGCGACACCAAGACCAAGCCCTCGCCCGGCATGCGAAAGGCCATGGCCGACGCCGAAGTGGGCGACGAGCAGAAGATGGAAGACCCCACGGTCAACCGCCTGCGCGATCGCGTCTGCGAACTGCTGGGCAAGGAAGACGCGGTCTTCCTGCCGAGCGGCACCATGGGCAACCAGATCGCCATCCGCGTTCATTGCCGGCTGGGCGACGAGGTCATCGCCGACCGCACCGCGCACATCATCAATGCCGAGGGCGGCGGCACCGCCGCCAATGCCGGCGTCATGATCCGCATGCTGGATGGGCCCCATGGCGTCTTCACCGGCGAGCAGGTCAAGGAAGCCCTGCGCGACCCCAACAGCCGCAACGCGCCGCGCTCGCGGCTGGTGTCGATCGAGAACACGTCCAACGGCGGCTGCGGCACGGTGTGGCCGCTCGCCACGATGCAGGGCGTGACCAAGGTGGCGCGCGAGGCCGGCCTCAGCCTCCACATGGATGGCGCGCGACTCTGTAACGCTTCTGTCAAATCAGGTACCAAGGCGCATGACTACGCGGCCTGCGTCGACTCGCTCTGGCTCGACTATACCAAGGGGCTGGGCGCTCCGGTCGGCGCCAGCCTCGCCGGCTCGAAGGACTTCATCAAGGAAGCCTGGCGCCAGAAGCAGATGCTGGGCGGCTCGATGCGACAGTCCGGCGTCATCGCCGCGGCCGCGCTCTATGCGCTCGAGCACAACTGGGACCGCCTCGCCGAGGACCATGATAATGCGCGTCATCTCTCCGAGGGCATCGCCAACATCAAGGGCCTGAAAATCGACGTGCCGCGCATGGAAACCAACCTGGTCTTCTTCGAGATCACCAAGCCGGGCTGGACTACGGCCAAGCTGGTCGAGGCCTGCAAGGAGCGTGGCGTCGGCATGGGCACCGCCGCCGGCAACCGCATCCGCGCCGTCACCCATCTCGACGTCAACCGCGCCGAGATCGACACGGCGCTGAAAGTCATCGGCGACGCGCTGGCCGCCTAGACCGCCGCATGAACGCGCCGCTTAAACTCGGCCAGTCGATCGCGCGGCGCGAGGATCGGCGATTCCTGACCGGCAAGGGCCGCTACACCGACGACACTGCGCCGGTCGACGCGCTGGCCGTCCTGTTTGTGCGCTCGCCGCACGCCCATGCCCGGATCGCCGGCATCGACAGCGAGGCGGCGCGCGCCTCGCCGGGCGTTGCCGCCGTCTACACCGCCCAGGACACGGCCGCCGACAAGCTCGGCCACCTGCCCGCCATCAGCGAGATCAAGGACGAGGCCGGCAATCGCCACCGCGAGCCGCCGCACCTGCCGATGCCGGTCGGCAAGGTGCGTCACGTCGGCGACATCGTCGCCATGATCGTGGCCGACTCGCTGGACCAGGCCCGCGATGCCGCCGATCTGCTGGTTGTCGACTATGAGGAACTGCCCGCTGTCGTCACCGTGGCGCAGGCGCTCACGCCCGGCGCGGCGCAGGTCCATGACGAGGCGCCCGGCAACCTGATGTGCCGCTGGAGCAAGGGCGATGCCGCCGCCACTGAGGCCGCCTTCGCGAAGGCAGCACATGTCTCCAAACTGACGATCCGCTCGCCGCGCCAGATCGTGCACTATATGGAAACCCGCGCCGCCTGGTCTGCCTACGACGCCGGCTCCGACCTCGTCACCGTGACCTTCGGCTCGCAAGGCGTCCAGATCCCGCATCGGCTGATGTGCGAGCGCGTGCTCAATGTCGCCAAGGACAAGCTCCGCCTGGTCACCGAGGACGTGGGCGGCGGCTTCGGCCCGAAGTATCCGATCTATGCCGAGCCGACCCTGATCGCCTGGGCGACCCGCAAGCTCGGGCGTGGGCTCCGCTGGACCGCCGATCGCGCCGAGCTCGCTCTGGCTGACAGCCACTCGCGCGACCTCGTGGCGACGGGCGAACTTGCGCTCGACGCGGCCGGAAAATTCATGGCCGTGCGCGTAAAAGCCGAAGCGAACTACGGCGCCTACGTCTCGATGTTCGCGCCCACCATCGCGACCACGGGGATGGCCAAGGTGATCTCCGGTCTCTACCGCATTCCCGCAATCCGCCTCGATTTCGACTGTGCCTTCACCAACACCGTGCCGGTCGATGCGATCCGTGGCGCCGGCAAGCCCGAGGCGCTGTTCCTGCTCGAACGTCTGGTCGATATCGCGGCCCACGAGACCGGCCGCTCACCGATCGAGTTGCGCCGCCTCAATCTGCTGCGGCCCGGGGACATGCCTTACGCAGCGGCGAGCGGCTACACCTACGACGCGGCGGATTGTCCGCGGCTGTTCGAGACGGCCTTGCGCGAGGCCGACGTCCCGGGCTTCGACGCGCGGCGCTCCGCCAGCGAAGCCGCAGGCAAGCGGCGCGGCCTGGGCCTCTCCTGTCATCTGCACGGCACCGGCGGCATCGCCGACGAGCATGTCGTGGTCCAGGTCGAGCCCGACCGGCTGGTGGCGAGCCTCGGCACGCAAAGCCAGGGCCAGGGCCACGAGACGATCTTCGCCCAGCTATTGTCGTCGGCCCTGGGCGTGCCGGTCGAGCGCATCGAAATCCGCCAGGGCGACACGCGGAGCATCCCGCGCGGCGGCGGCACCGGCGGCTCGTCCTCGACCATCATCAGCGGCACGACGCTGGCGCGCGCCGCCGACGTCGTGATCCAGCGCGGCCGCGATCTCGCCGCCGAGCGGCTGGAGACTGCGCCGGCCGACATCGCCTACCGCGATGGCGCCTTCGAGGTCGTGGGCACCGACCGGCGCGTCGGCCTGTTCGAGCTGGCGGCCTGGAAGCCGTTCGACGGCGACGCGGTGTTCGCCGACAAGATCGAGGCCTTCCCGACCGGCGTCATGATCTGCGAGGTCGAGGTCGACCCCGATACCGGCGCCACGCGCATCGACCGCTTCATCGCCGTGGCCGACACCGGCGTGGTGGTGAATCCGCGCCTGCTGGAAGGCCAGATGCATGGCGGCATCGTGCACGGGTTCGGCAATGCGCTGATGGAGGAAGCCGTCTACGACGAGGACACGGGCCAACTCCTGAGCGGCACCTTGATGGACTATGCCCTGCCGCGCGCCGACGATATGCCGGGCCTGCAGGTCGAAACCATCGCCACCCCCTCGCCCAACAATTTTCTCGGCATGAAGGGCGTCGGCGAGCTGCCGACCAACGGGGCGCCGGCAGCGCTGGGCAACGCCGTCGTCGATGCGCTGCGGCCGCTGGGCGTGCACCATATCGACATGCCGATAACGGCGCTTAAAATATGGAAAGCTTTGAAAAGCAACAGAGGAAACGAACAATGAAGATGCTGAAGGGGGCGCTTGCCGGCGCCCTGATGCTCCTGTCGGTCGACGCAATGGCCCAGGCCTGGCCCAGCAAGCCGATCAAGCTCATTGCCCCCTACCCGCCCGGCGGCCAGACCGACGTCGTCGCCCGCTACTTCGCCGAGAAGCTCACCGGCGTGCTCGGCCAGCAGGTGATCGTCGAGAACAAGGCCGGTGCGCAGGGCATGGTCGGCGCCGAGATCGCCAAGAACGCCGCGCCCGACGGCTACACGTTCGTCTACGTCAACTCGTCGATGATGTGCATCAACCCCTACGTCTACAAGAAGATGCCCTACGACGGCTTCAAGGACTTCGTGCCGGTGACGCAGCACGGCCTGGCCCCACTAATGATGGTGGTGCCGCCAACCCTGGGACCGAAGTCGGTCAAGGAATTCGTCGCCTGGGCCAAGGAACGCAAGGGCAAGGTCAACTACGCCTCGTTCGGCATCGGCTCGTCCTCGCACATCTGGGGCGAGATGCTGAACCAGGCCGAGAAGCTCGATATGACACACGTGCCCTACAAGGGCGCGGGCCCGGCGATCCAGGACACGCTGGCGGGCCACATCCCGGTGACCATCCAGGATCTCGCCTCCAGTGGCCCGGCGATTTCCGGCGGCAAGCTGACTCCGCTGGCCGTCACCTCGGCGGTGCGCTGGCCGCGCCTGCCCGACGTGCCGACGTTCGGCGAGGCCGGCTACAAGATCGACCTGGTCGGCTGGAACGGCATCCTGGCGCCGGCCGGCACACCCAAGGAGATCGTGGACCGCGTGAGCGCCGAGATCCGCAAGCTGGTGCAGACGCCGGAAGGCAAGGAGAAACTCCTCGACATGGGCCTGCTCGCCACCGGCACGACTCCGGCGGAGATGACCGAAATCATGAAGACCGGTTGCGCCGCCTGGGGCGACGCCGTGAAGCGGGCTGGCGTCGAACCCGAATAAGGCGCCGGAACGAGGAGCTAGCGTCGGCTCTGTTTCGTCAGCGCCGACGCGATTGCCTCCCGGGTCGCCGCCGGCTGATCGGCGATGGCCTTGGCGATCAGGTCGAGCTGGCCGCGCAGCGTGTGCACCTGGTCGACCAGGTCGATCACGACCGCGACCGTCTCGTCGTCGAGGCCGAGGTCGTCCGTCAATTCGACCAGCAGGTGCGTGCGCGCCACGTCGACCGTCTCGAACGTCCATGAATCGGCATCGCCGCCGGGCCGCAGCAGGCCGCGCGCCACCCAGCGCTCGATATGGACGGTGGTAAGGCCGCCGCAAAGACGCAGCAGCTCGTCGAGGGTCGTCACGTGAACTGCTCCATATCCTTGCGCGGATCGTAGGCACGCCCCGCTTCCCACTTCTCGAGGAACTCCTTCAGCTTCTCATCGGGCTGCTCGGGCAGCGTGACCTTCAATTTCACATATTGATCGCCGCGCTGGCCGGACTTGCGATCGAGCAGGCCGCGGCCTTTCAGACGCAGCGACGTGCCGGTGTTGGAGCCGGCCGGAACATTCAGCATCACCGCACCACCCACGGTCGGCACGCGGATCTTGCCGCCCAGCGCCGCCTCGGTCACCGTCACCGGCAGTTCGACATGGATGTCGTTGTCGCGCGGCTGGAAGAAGGCGTGCGGCTCGACATGGATTTCCACATAGGCGTCGCCGGCCGGCCGGCCCTGCGTGCCGGGCATGCCCTGCCCCTTCAGCCGCAACGTCTGGCCGTCAGCCGTGCCTTCGGGCACATCGATGTCGAGCGTCTTGCCGTCGGGCAAGATGACGCGCTGCTTGCCGCCGCGCGCGGCCACCAGGAACGGCACACGCAGGCTGTAGGTGACGGGCATGCCGCCCATGTCAAAACCGCCGCCCGGCCCGCCGCCGAAGCCGCGCCGCTCGCCGAACATTTCGGAAAAGATTCCGCCCATGTCGACGAAGGATTCGTGCCCGCCGGCGTGCGCATACTTGGCGCCGCCGGGACCACCCGCCTGGTCGCGATAGAAGCCACGCGGCGGCATCTCCTGGCCGGTGGCGTCGATCTCGCCGGCGTCGAACCGGCGGCGCTTCTCGGCGTCGGCAAGAAGGTCGTTCGCCTGCGAAATCTCCTTGAACCTCGCTTCGGCCGCCTTGTCGCCCGGATTGAGATCGGGATGGTGCTTCTTGGCGAGCTTGCGGAACGCTTTGCGGATGTCGTCTTCGGAAGCGGCTCGCGGCACGCCGAGCACTGAGTAGGGATCGCTCATATCCCTAGAAATGTGGTGTGAATTGCGTTCTTGCAAGGACTCAGCGCCTGCGCCCCTGTCGGCCAACATTGCGCGGACGTGGACGCGAATTGAACTTCGTTGCTCTTTTACCCAGGACCGACGAACACCACGTCGTAGGCCTCAAGGCGCCCTTGCCGCCGAACGGATAATCGAGGTATTCATGAGATATTCCAATAGTTTAACTATATATCGACGCTGACAACCCTCATCCAGGGCGTCGGCATTATCGCACATCTAGTGTAATTTGTATTTGACCTGACCGCGGGCTTTGCTACGGTCAGGTTGTGGGGCGTAGGGCTGGGGAGCTCGACGCGGGAACGACCGTGGTTGTTTCGAAGTGGGTGGATAGACAAATGGTTGGTTGGCGACCCGGCGCAGCGGTGCCCGCGGCGCAGCGTGGCGACGACGATTTCGGCCTCGAAGCAATCGGCGAAACAGTAACAAAACGGTTTGCCGCGAGCGTGCAAGCCACCGCGTCGGCTGTTGCTGTTGTGCAGGGCGTCGAAAGTCTGACCTACGCCGATCTCGACCGGCGCTCGACCCAGCTTGCGCGCTTCCTGCATCGCCAGGGCGTGCGCGCGGGCAGCGTCGTGGCGCTGCATGCCGGGCGATCGATCGCGTCGGTCGTGGCTATTCTGGCCACGCTCAAGACCGGCGCGGCCTATATGCCGTTGAATCCGACCGCGCCAATCGCCTACCACGACTGGATCCTGCGCGACTGCGGTGCCGACATGGTCCTGTCCGCCAGCGATCGGATCGCCGAGTTCTCCGTGCTGACGCTGAACCTCGAGGAGACACTCGCCGCTGCCGAATCCGAGCCGGCAGCCGCGCTCGAAATCAGCTGCGGACCGGCCGACATCGCCTGCATCATGTACACTTCCGGCTCGACCGGCCGGCCGAAGGGCGTGCTGATCCCCCACCGCGCCGTGGTGCGCCTGGTCATCGGCCAGACCTACGCCCGTTTCGGTGCGGACGAAGTCTTCCTCCACAACGCGCCGCTCGCCTTTGACGCCAGCACGTTCGAGATCTGGGGCACGCTGCTGCATGGCGCGCGAGGCGTCCTGATCGAGGACGACCGTGCGTCGCTTCAGTCGATCGTCGATACCATCCGCGAGCACCGGGTCACGACAGCCTGGTTCACGGCACGCCTCTTCAATGCGCTGGTCGACCATCAGCTCGACGCGCTCGGAGGCCTCCGCCAAATCCTCGCCGGCGGCGACGTGCTGTCGCCCACCCATGTCCTGCGCGCGCAAGCCGCGCACCCGGACTGCCAGCTGATCAACGGTTATGGACCGACGGAGAACACGACGTTCACCTGCTGCTACCGGATTCCGCGCGAGGGCTGGGGCGGCGGGCCGGTGCCGATCGGCGTGCCCATCTGCGGAACCTACGTCCGCCTTCTCGACGACGACATGAAGCCCGTGGCCGAGGGCGAGGTCGGCATGCTCTATACCGGAGGCCTCGGCCTCGCGTCCGGGTACCTGGGCGATGCCCGGCATTCGGCAATGCAGTTCGTTGCCGATCCGCTGCACGGCGGCGCGACGCTGTATCAAACCGGCGACTTCGCGCGCCGCCGCGCCGACGGCAACCTGGATTTCATCGGCCGCCGCGACCGCCAGATCAAGATCGACGGCAAGCGCGTCGAACTCAGCGAGATCGAAGAGGCCATGCGGCGCAGCAATGGCGTCGCCGACGCCGTCGTGACGGCGGTCCGAAACGAAGCCGGTGCGGCCCTGCTGACCGCCTACATCAAGCCGGCATCGAGCGTTCATGATCGCGCGGCGCTGGTAATGGAGGCGCGCGCAAGGCTTTTGCGGGCTTTGCCACCCCACATGCAGCCTTCGCAGGTCGTCGTTCTCGACGAATTTCCACTGACTCAGAACGGCAAGATCGATCAGGAACGCCTGCCCGTGCGCCGGTTGAGCGAGGCACCTCCGGCGCGTTACGCAACAGGTAAGACCGCAGGGATCCTGAGTGGCATCTTCGCGCGCACGCTCGGCCTGCGCGACATCGGACAGGACACCAACTTCTTCGACCTCGGCGCCACGTCGCTGAAGCTGGTCGAGGCCCATGCGTTGATCGCGCTGATCTGGCCCAGCATCGACGTGCTCGCCCTCTTCCAGCATCCCAACATCCGCGAACTCTCCCAGGCGATCGAGGGACGGGCCGCGTCGGGCCAGAGCGCCGGGCAGCGCGGGGTTCAGCAGCAGGCCGCGGCGCTGCGGCGGCTTCGGACGTCCAGGCGGGCGGAATGAGCCTCCCGGAGAACGCCATCGCCATCATTGGCGTTTCCGGCAGGTTCCCTGGGGCCGACGACCTGGAGCAGTTCTGGGCCAATATCCGCGCCGGCAAGATCTCGGTCAGCCGCTTCTCGGACGCCGAGCTGGAGGACGCTTTTCCTCCCGATATTCGCAATGCCGCCAACTTCGTGCGGGCGCGGCCGATCCTCGCCAACGTCGACAAGTTCGACGCCGGGTTCTTCGGTATGCTGCCCCGTGAGGCGGCGCTGACCGATCCGCAGCATCGGCTGCTGCTCGAGTGCGCCTGGTCCGCGCTCGAGGATGCCGGCTACGATCCGGCGCGCTTCGCCGGCGCGATTGGCGTGTTCGCCGGTTGCAGCATGAACACCTACCTGCTCACGAACGTCCTTGCCGAACGGCTGGATGCAGACCGCTTCGCCAGCGACTACCAGGTCGGGTCATACGATGCGTTGCTGGGTGCCCTGCCCGACATGCTGGCAACGCGCATCGCCTACAAGCTGAACCTGCGCGGTCCGGCCATGACGGTGCAGAGCGCCTGTTCGACGTCGCTGCTCGCCATCGCCGAGGCCTGCCAGAGCCTGCTGCTCTACCAGTCGGACATGGCGTTGGCCGGCGGCGCTTCCATCACCTTCCCCCAGAAGCGCGGCTATCAGCATCTGGACGGCGGCATGGTGTCGCCCGACGGCGTCTGCCGCCCGTTCGACGACGATGCCGGAGGCACCGTCTTCGGCGATGGCGCCGCGATCGTGGTGCTGAAGCGCCTGGCCGATGCCGTCGAGAACCGGGATCACATCTACGCCGTCATTCGCGGCAGCGCGGTCAACAACGACGGCAGCGACAAGGTCGGCTTCACCGCGCCCAGCGTCCGGGGGCAGGCGTCGGTCATCGCCTCGGCCCTCGCTGCAGCGGACGTGGATGCAGCTTCGATCGGCTATGTCGAATGCCACGGCACCGCTACTCCGCTCGGAGATCCCATCGAGTTCGCCGGGCTGGTGCAGGGCTTCGGATCGAACCGGGTCGACCGGCCACACTGTGCGCTGGGTTCCGCCAAGGCGAACATCGGCCATCTGGACGTCGCTGCAGGCGCCACCGGGCTGATCAAGGCGACGCTTGCGCTCAACCATCATGAGATCCCGCCGCTGGCGAACTTCCGCAAGCCCAACCGGCACATCGACCTCGCCGGAACACCGTTCTACTTCCCGACGGCCCCGGTCGCCTGGCCGCAGGGACGGTCCCCGCGACGCGCCGGCGTCAGTTCCTTCGGTGTCGGTGGCACCAACGTGCATGTCGTGCTCGAGGAGGCGCCGCCTGCGGCACAAGTCCGCGAAGCAACGCAGCGCCGCCACGTCCTGCCGCTCTCCGCCAAAAATGACGCGGCGCTCGCCGCCGCTGCGGCGAACCTCGCGGACCATCTCGCCCGCAACCCCGACACGGCGCTGGAAGATGTCGCCTATACGCTGCAGGTCGGCCGCCGCGCCTTCGAGCGCCGCGCCGCCGTCGCCTGCTCGTCCCACGAGGAGGCGATAGAGGCGCTGCGTGCCCTCACCACGCCCGCGCCCTGGCCGGTCGGACCGGCACCGCTGATCTTCATGTTCCCTGGACAGGGCACGCAGTATCCGGGAATGGCACGCGATCTCTACCGGGATCACCCGTCCTTCAGGGCTTTGATGGACGAGGGCATCGCGATCGCGGACCCGATCGTCGGCGCCGGTTTGCGCGCGCAGCTGCTCGCGCCCGAGACGACCGGCGGCGACGCGACCTTGCTCACACAGCCGGCCCTGTTCATCTTCGAGTACGCGCTGGCGAGGCTCTGGATGTCCTGGGGCCTGCGCCCCGATGCCATGGTGGGTCACAGCGTCGGCGAGTTCGTCGCGGCGTGTCTGGCCGGCGTCTTCTCCTTCGAGGAAGGCTGCCGACTCATCGCCACGCGCGCGCGGATCATGCAAACAATGCCACCGGGCGCCATGCTGGCGGTGCGTCTTCCGGAAGCCGAACTGCGCGCGGAACTGGGCGACGCGCTCGACCTTGCCGCCATCAACGCGCCATCGCTTTGCGTTGCCTCGGGCCCGCGCGAGAAAATCGACGCTCTGAACGACCGGCTGACCAAGCGTGGCGTCGCCTGCCGGCTTCTCGCCGTCTCACATGCATTCCATTCACGCTCGCTCGACCCCGTGCTGCCGGAGATCGAGCGCGCCGCTGGCGCGGTGCCGCTGGCACCCCCGCAGATTGCCTTTGCCTCGAGCGTCACGGGCGGTTGGGTGGAAACGGCGCAGGCGATCGACGCCAAATATTGGGCGCAGCATGTCCGGGCGCCGGTTCGATTTGCCGACGCGCTGGCCACCGTGGCGCAGGACGGCCAGCCGTTCCTGCTCGAAGTCGGGCCTGGCCGCGCCCTGTCGGCCCTGGCGGCACAGACCATCGACAGGCGCCGGATGCGCGGCGTGACCGCGAGCCTCGAGGATGCCGACACCGATGGTCTGTCCGATGCGCTCGCCGCACTGTGGCGCGCAGGCTTCACGCCGGACTGGACCGCCATTGCAAGCACACATGGCCGCCGGATACCGTTGCCGACCTATTCCTTTCAACGCTCGCGACATTGGATCGACCGTGCGGGCAAGCGAAAGATCGCCGAGCCGCCGATCGCCGCTGCCGGGCCGGAAATTGCCATGGTTTCCGGGCCGTCAGCCGGCCTTCCACCATCCCGCATCCCCGTGCTGCAAGCCCAGGTCGTCGAGATCCTGAAAGATCTGTCGGGGGTGCCCGACATCGATCCCCAGGCGAGCTTCCTCGAGTTGGGCTTCGACTCGCTCCTGCTCGGCCAGGCCGCGCGGGCATTGGAGAAGAAGTTCCGGATCCGCGTCGCGTTCCGGCAATTGCTGAAGGAGCTGTCATCGACGGCACTCCTTGCCGCGCATCTGGATGCGATCCTGCCGCCGGAGCAGGTGCTACCCGCTGCAGTTCCGGGTGCCGATGCACCATCGGCGGGCACGCTCGCCCAACCCCCGGCGGCCGCGGCACCTGCGCTCGAAGCGACGGACGACGCCGATGCCCGCGTGCGGGTCTACAGGCCGCCTGCGGGCAGGGGTTCGAGCACGCTGACCAATACACAGCGCGACTATGTCGAAGGGCTGGTCCGCCGACTGAACGAACGCACGCCGCTCTCCAAGTCCCTGACGCAGCGGGATCGCGCAGTGCACGCCGATCCGCGAACGGTTGCCGGCTTCCGCCAGGAGTGGAAGGAACTGGTCTACCCGGTCGTCGCGTCACGAGCCAAGGGCTCGAAGCTCTGGGACATCGACGGCAACGAGTACGTGGATCTGGTCAACGGCTTTGGCCAGACGATGTTCGGTCACTCGCCGGACTTCGTCACGGCCGCCATCATCGCGCAGATCCACGAAGGATTCCCGATCGGGCCACAGACCCGACAGGCCGGCGAGGTGGCCGCGCTGGTCTCAGAGATGACGGGCGACGAGCGTGTCACGTTTTGCAACACGGGCTCGGAGGCGGTGATGGCGGCCATTCGCGTGGCCCGCGCCGTTACCGGCCGCGAACGCGTTGTCGTCTTTGCCCACGATTATCATGGCCAGTTCGACGAGGTTCTGGTGAAGGCCGGTGGTGGCCCCACGCACCGGGCCTTGCCGATCGCGCCCGGCATTCCGCCTGAAGCGGTCGCCAACATGACGGTCCTGCCCTATGGCGACCCGCAGAGCCTGGCATGGATCGAGGCGAACGGTCACGACATCGCGGCCGTGCTGGTCGAGCCGGTGCAGAGTCGTCATCCTGATCTGCGACCGCAGGCCTTCCTGCAAAAGCTGCGCACGCTCACCGAAGCCAGCGGCGCGGCTCTCGTGTTCGACGAGATCGTCACCGGCTTCCGCGTCCATCCGGGCGGCATGCAGGCTGTATTCGGAATTAAGGCCGATCTCGCGACCTACGGCAAGGTCGTGGGCGGCGGCATGCCGATCGGCATTCTGGCCGGCAAGGCGCGCTTCATGGACGCCCTCGACGGCGGCATGTGGCGCTATGGCGACGACTCCGTCCCCGAGACCGCGCCGACCTTCTTCGCCGGTACGTTCGTGCGCCATCCGTTGGCGCTTGCCGCCGCTAAGTCGGTCCTGCTGCACCTCAAGGCCGAAGGCCCGGCGCTGCAGGAACGGCTTGCCGAGCGCACTGGACGTCTGGTCGACACCCTGAATCGCGACCTCGCGCGGCGCGGCCTGGCGACACGCATCGAAGGTTACTCGAGCTGGTTCTACGTCAACTTCTCGACCGACGGCACCCTGGCATCCCTCTTCTGGCCGCAGATGCGCGCGCTCGGCGTCCATGTCCAGGAAGGCTTTCCCTGCTTCCTCACCACCGCCCACTCAGACGCCGACATAGCGGCCATCGAGACGGCCTTCGTCTCGGCACTCGATGCGCTGGAGGCCGGAGGCGTCCTCGGCGCGGCGCCGTCGCGCGGCGCCATCGACTCGGCGCCCCTCACCGAACCGCAGCTGGAAATCCTGGTCGCCGCCCAGATGGGCGACGATGCGTCATGCGCCTTCAACGAATCGATCAGCATCGCGCTCGACGGCGAGATCGATCCTGCCGCCCTGGCGGCCTCGGTCGACGCCGTCATCGCGCGCCATGACGCCCTGCGCGGGCATCTGGGACGCGATGACGAGCGCATGTACTTCCTGCCATCGCTCCATCTGAAGCTCGCGCCCCTGGACTACTCGCACCAACGCGATCCCGACGCGGCACTCGCCGCCCTCGTCACCGCGGATGCGCGCACGCCATTCAATCTGTGGACCGGACCGTTGGTCCGCGCCACGCTCGTTCGCCTCGCGCAGGACCGCCACGTCCTGCTGTTCACCGCTCACCACATCGTCTGTGACGGCTGGTCGATGAACATCATCCTGAACGATCTCGCCTCGCACTACCGGCACGCGCGCGCCGGCCAGCCCACGTTCCTGTCCGCAGCCCCCAGTTTCTCGCAATACGCACGCACCGAGACAGCAGACGGCTCACAGTCAGGCGACCTCACCTATTGGATCGACCTCTACAAGGATCCGCCCGTATTGGCGGAACTGCCGACGGACCGCCAACGGCCGGCATCGCGGTCCTATGCCGGCGCCACCTACTCGACCCGCTTCGACGCCGCGCTCCTCGCTGCTCTGAAGCGGACAGGTGCTGTACACCGCACAACCCTGTTCGCGATGCTGTTCACGGCCCTCCAGACTGTGCTGGGCCGGCTCACGAATACGGCCGACATCGTGATCGCCGTGCCGTTGGCGGGCCAGCCCATCGACGACCAGCCGGAGCTCGTCGGGCACTGCGTCCAGATACTGCCTCTCCGAGCGCCGCTCGCCTGGAACGCGCCGTTCGGCGCGCACGTCCAGGCGGCCGCGCAGCGGCTGCTCGACGGCTTCGATCATCCGCATTGCACCTACGGTACACTGGTGCGCGCGCTGCCGTTGGCGCGGGTCGCCAACCGGCTGCCGCTCACCGAGGTGCAGTTCAACTTCGAGCGCCTGCGCGACGACCTCGATTTCGGCGGCCCCCTCGCCAAGGTGACGCCCAACGCCAAGGCGGCGGTCAATTTCGACATCTTCGTCAATGTCATCGAATCCGCCGCCGGCCTGCGGATCGACTGCGACTACAACACCGACCTCTTCGACGAATCGACGATCCGCCGCTGGATGATGCACTACCGGCGCACCCTCGAGGGCATCTGCGCGGCGCCCGAAACACCCTTGTCGGCACTGCCCGTCCTGTCCGCCGAGCAGGAGCATTTCGTCCTGGACCTGGTCAACGACAGCGCCACGCCCTACCCAAGCGAGAGTTGCATCCACGATCTGGTCAAGGCACAGACGGCAAAGACCCCCGTCGCCCACGCCAGCGGCGGTGGGGACGGCGCGTTGTGGGATTGCCCACGACACGCCCGCTCGGCGCGCC
>JBQTJT010000109.1:0-41218 GCA_052386855.1 Reyranella sp. | reverse complement strand
AGCAGCAACCGGGGTGTTGGCGTTGAAGTTCATCATCCAGTTCAGGCCGCCTTCGGCGCCGATATAGAAGCCCGGCATCGGAGTCTGCGCCTGGGCAATTGCCGGCAGCGCAACAAACGCAGCGGCGGCAATAAGTGCCTTCTTCATGAGATCTTCCCCTCGTTATTGAAATCTACGAGCGTTGGTGGGGCTGGGTCATCACCAACTCCGCGCTGAATATACACACCACACATAGTGCGGTGCAAGACGCGCGGCATTTTCAGGGACGACTCGCGTCCAACCTGTGGCCGCTAGGCAACAGTGCCCATCCAAGCCCCTATTTGCGGGCTCCGGAGCCCATTTCGAGGGTCGGCAGACCGGGGCTATATCTTGTGTTGCCCCCAGGCGCGCCGCGATCGGCCGGGATGGGCACGGTCAGGCCGAACAGGCCACCCCTGAAGTCCAAAATCCCGTCCCCTGGCTCGGCCCGGCCGAACAATCTGGTCCGGCTGGCCGTGGCGCTCTCGGCCGACATTTCGGACAGATTCGGGTGCGGCAGCGGCACATCGGGGTCCGAAGGCCCCTGGGAGAGCGATTTACCCACAATTTCGGCCCCCGTCGGCGCCGCCTGGGCGGGCGCGAGCACGCTCGCCTTGGCCGGGGCCGACGGACGCGCCGCCGGCTTCGGCTTGGCGGCGGGCACCACTACCGGGGGGACGGAATCGACCGAATCGGCCACTAGCAGTGGGGTCAGCACGTCGCGGGGCGGCGGAGCATCCTGCCAGATGCCGGGATTCTGGGTGAATGTCGCAGCCCAAGTAGAACTGGCCGCCAGCACGAGCCACGCCCCTGCCGACATTCTCCCCATCATCGCAAACACCTGTGCCAACCGCATCGTGCCATCGCTCCCGAAAATTGACCCAAATTTCACCCCCTGGAATTGGGGGTTGCCGCCCGGATTTGAATGCGGCGTTTTTGATCGCCGCGGCCCCGAACTCGCGGTAAACCGCCGTTCATCGACGGCAAGCCACCGAAGGGGGAAGCGCCATGGGCGAGTTCAGTAAGGTCGAAAAAGACGGCCGTTTGATGGTCGTCACCATCAATCGTCCCGAGGTCTACAACGCCTGCCATCCCATGGCGAACCAGGAGCTGGTCGACGCTTTCGACGAGTTCCAGGCCGACCCCGAACTGTGGGTCGCCATCATCACCGGCGCCGGCGACAAGGCCTTCTGTGCCGGCAACGACCTGAAATACCACGCCGAGATCCAGGCCAGGACCGGCAAGCGCCCGGTCCATCCGGCCAAGGGCTTCGGTGGCCTGGCCAACCGCTTCGACCTCGACAAGCCGGTGATCGCGGCCGTCAACGGCCTCGCCATGGGCGGCGGCTTCGAGATCGCGCTCGCCAGCGACATCATCGTGGCCTCCGAGCACGCCAAGTTCGCGCTGCCCGAGCCGCGCGTGGGCCTGGCCGCCGGCGCCGGCGGCATGCAGCGCCTCTCCCGCATGATCCCGCTCAAGAAGGCGATGGGCATGATGCTGACCGGCCGCCATGTGCCGGCCAAGGAAGGCTACGAGCTCGGCTTCGTCACCGAGGTGGTGCCGCACGCCGAGCTGATGACGGCGGCGAAAAAGTGGGCCGCCCAGATCCTCGAATGCTCGCCCATGAGCGTGCGCGCCACCAAGCAGGTGGTGATGCGTTCGCTCGACGTGCCGGCGCTCGAGATGGCGATGCGCAACCAGAACTTCCCCGCCTTCGTCGCCATGGCGCGCAGCGAGGACACGGTCGAGGGACCCAAGGCCTTCGCCGAGAAGCGCAAGCCCAACTGGAAGGGCCGCTAGAGTCGCGCTGCCAGAGTCAGTGGGACATCCTATTACCGGCGGTCCGGGCATCCTGTCCGGGCCGCAAACCACTGCGCCGCCTCACGAATTCCGGCCGTCGCGGATCGCGACCGGAGTCGCCGACTGACTCGATTCAAAACTGTCTCCCGGCGCAAAAGCTGGCCACCGGATCGGGCTGATCTGCGCGGCGCAACGGACAATAGGATTCATGGCCGGAACATACGGAAAAATAGGATTCCTGTCAAGCCGATCGGCGAGCGAGGTGTTTCGAAGTGCACTGTGGACCAGCTATCGGCTTGGGCGCGCAGGGCTCGTTCGGCCCGGCAGTTCCTGACTTGCGGTCAGCGCGGCACGCGCGCTCAACGAGCGGAGTTGGTCGGTCACTTGGCTGGCGAAAACGACGCCTGCCGAGGTCACCGGTACCCCGCCAGCACGCAAGCCTTCCGCAGTCCACGTGTTGCAGGTGTAACTCGCACTATACGTTCCTGTAGCGACATAGAAGACGCTCCCGGGACCGGGGCCTGCCGCGAGGCGGCGCGGCGTTCCATCGCCCGATTTTTCGAGCGCCGCCCATAGGTAGTTCGATAGCGGCTCGAGCCCCGCCATTGGCAGGCCGACCTCGAACACCTGTGCACCCGGTCTTGAGTCCCGCGGTGGGCCGTACAGCGGAGTCACCAGAAGCACCGCTGGTCCGGGGAACAGCGCCCGCACGGCATCGTCGAAAGTGGGGGCGCGCGTCATGTAAAAATTGCGTTCACCCCAGCCGAACACGAGGTATTGGGCGCCTGGAAAGTCGGCCGTAAGCCCCCTCAAGGGACCGTGGATGACGTGAACTGGCAGCGCGATCTCCGTGTGCCAGCCGCCGGCGATCACATGGATTGCGACGCCGTCACTCGGCGGTTCTTGAAATGTCGGCAACGGCGTCGAGCGGCACCCGACCAGGGTCTGCAACGTACTGCCCGCAAGACAGGCTCTCAGGAGCGCGCGGCGCGGTACCGTATGAGGGGGCGTCCGGCACGGCATCGCATCGGCCCTCGCTCGAGCGGCGGTCTACGTCTTCCAGGTACCCAAGAGATCCTCATGCCTGCAAAGGGTCAAAGTCGGCAAGTCCAGGACCGATCAAATGTGGTCCGGTTTGACCTTGAAAGCGGGCGTCAATGAGTACACGCCCTAGACGAGCTTCCACTGCACCAGGGTGAAGGGCGGCTTGGCGTCGTCGTGCGGCTCGAACACCGCCTGCACCTCGGCGCCGATCCTGACCTCCTGCTTGGGATCGCCCAGCAGGTTGCCCAGCATGCGGACGTTGCCGGCATCGGGCAGTTCGACCAGCACGACGATGTAGGGACCGTGTCCCTTCAGCGCCGGATGCACCGGATGCCAGGGACGCTCCCAACTATAGATGCGTCCCCTGCCCGACACCTTGTGCCAGTCGACCTCGAAGCTGAGACACTTGTGGCAGATCCATTCCGGTCCCCACTGGAACGTCGCGCATTTCTTGCAGCGCTGGACCAGCAGTTCGCCGCGGCGCGTCGCCTCCCAGTACGGCGTGTCGAGCGCGTCGCTCTCCGGCACCGGGATGGGCAGGCCACTAGGGAGGTAGCTCATAACGTCGCCTCCGAGCCCAGGATCATGCTCGAGACCGGCGTCACCATCGGGCCGGAGATCACCATCGAGACTTCGGCGTTCGGCACCTGCGCGGTCGACTGGCCGCGCAACTGGCGGACCGCTTCGACCTGCAGCTCGAGGCCGTGCATGTAACACTCCGCGAGATTGCCGCCCGAGGTGTTGAGCGGCAGCTTGCCCGACGGCGCCAGCAGATTCTCCTTGGTGAGGAAGTCGTTCGCTCCCTCGGCCGTGAAGAAGCCATGCTCGACCAGGCTCATCAGCACGCCGCCGGTGAAGTTCTCGTAGCTCTGAACGACATCGACGTCGCCGGGCTTCACGCCCGCCATGTCGTAGAGCTGCGGCGCCACCGTGGTGAAGCTCGAGGTGGCGTAGAGCGGCGCATTGTGGCTGCGCGCGCCGTTGCGATACTCCGAGCCTTGCGTGGAACCCAGCAGATAGGCCGGCGTCTGTTTGAAATCCCTGGCCTGCTCCGCCGGCACGACGATCAGTGCAGCTGCGCCGTCATTCTCCTGGCAGCAATCGAACAGCCGCCACGGCTCGACGATCCAGCGCGCGTTGTCGTAGGCCTCGTCCGTCAGCGGCCGGCCATGCATCACGGCGCGCGGATTGGACTGCGCGTGCTGATACGAGGCGAGCGCAATGGCGCGCTGGGCCGAGTCGGCGATCTTGTTTTCGTGCAGGAAGCGCATGGCGCGCATGGCATAGCGCTGCGCCGGCGACATCACACCATAGGGTGCGTTGAGCGCCGCCTCGCCCGAGGCGGTGCCGCCGGGAGGTGCCGCGCCAAAGCGCTGGAACTGGCCCTGCGCCAGGGCGCGAAACACGACGACGCAGTTGGCCATGCCGCAGGCCACGGCCGCCGCGGCATTGCCGACGGCAGCCGAACCGCCGCCACCGCCGCCGCCCCAGTTCATGTTGGAGAAGCGCAGCGCCGGCAGGCCGAGCGCTGCGGCAAGGCGCGAGGGATCGTTGCGATCGTTGGAGTAGGAGGCGAAGCCGTCGATCCGGCGCGGATCGATGCCGGCATCCTCGCAGGCCGCCAGAATCGCCTGCAGGGCGAGCTTGAACTCCGAATGCGGCGACTGGCCGTGCTTGTAGTAGGTGGTCTCGCCCACGCCGGCGACGGCGACCTTGCCGCGCAAGGTGCGGGTCATTGCTTGTACCTCATGTCCGATACCGGGCCGGCACATCCAGGCCGAGGAAGCGGGCGCAGTTGAGGCCGAGCACCTTGGCGCGCGCGCCGTCGGAGAGCTGGCCCATGGTGCGCTCGATCGCCTCGGCCGAATGCGGCCAGGTCCCTTCGTGATGCGGATAGTCGTTCGCCCACATGAAGTTGCCGTCGAGCTTGTGGCTCTCGGCGAGGTCGAGACCGGCCCTGTCTTCCTGGAACGAGGAGAAGCCGTGCGCGCGGTAATAGTCGCTGGGCAGGCCCTGCAGCTTGGGCCGCACCCAGAAATGATGCTTCTTGTAGGCCTCGTCCATGGCGTCGAGCAGCCACGGCACCCAGCCGATGCCGGCCTCGATGGTGGCGAAGCGGATCTTGGGGAAGCGCTCGAGCACGCCCGAGGCGCAGAGATTGGCGACCGGCTCGATGGTGGGCGACAGCGAGTGCGAGACGTAGTTCACGACGGCGCCGCCGTTGCCGCGCGCGGCGCGCGGATCGCGGCCGGTCGAGACGTGGAAGGTGATCGGCAGGCCCGCGTCCTGGATCGCCGCCCACAGCGGATCGAAGTGCGGCAGATTGTAGTTCACATGATTGGAATCGTGGCCGCCCCACACCGGCTTGCACGGCAAGGTCAGGCACTTGAAGCCGAGCTTGGCCAGGCGTTGCACTTCGGCGATCGAGCCGTCGAGGTCGCCAGTGGCGATGGAGCCGGCCGGGATCATGCGATCCTGGTGCGCGCCGAACTGCTCCCACGCCCAGTCGTTCCACACCCGGCACTGCGCCATGGCGAACAGCGGGTCCGGTGTCGCCCACATGGCCAGCCCCTTGTTGGGGAAGATCAGCTCGACGTCGATGCCGTCCTGGTCATGATCGGCCAGCCGGCCGAGCGGATCGGCGCCGGCCTTGTTGCGCGCCATGTCCTCGCCTTCCAGGGTCGACAAACGCAGGCGGTCCGGGCGATAGCCTTCGCAGTAGCGCCACTGCACGCCGTCCTTGTCGGTGACCACGCGCGGCAGACGCTCGTGATACTTCTTGTCCATACGGTCGAACCACAGCGTGGCCGGTTCGTTGGCGTGGCCATCGGCGGAGGCCATGAAATATTTCCGCGCGGCATCCGGGCGCGCACTGCGCGTCCAGCCGGCGGCACCAGGCGTCTCGAGACGCCAGCGATTGGGCGCATTGACCTCGATCCGGTTCATGGCTTCCTCCTCTTGGTCGCGGGTTCCTCCGACGCTTCAAACCGTTCGTCCAATCCACGTTCGATGCTGGCCAGCACGCGCTGGCAAATCTCCAGGTCGGCGGGCGGCACCTTGGCCAGCACGCGCTCCTGGATCTCGGTGCCCACCTTGGCGACGCGCACCGCGAGGTCGCGGCCGGCGCGGGTCAGGTAGATGCCGCGCGCCCGGCGATCGCTCTCGTCCTCGCGCCGCTCGATCAGGCCGCGGCGTTCGAGATTGTCGAGCTGGCGGACCAGCGAGGGCCCCTCGATGGCGAGCGCGGTGGCGAGTTCCTTCTGCCGCACGCCGCCGCCCAGGCGGCCGACATAGGCGAGCGGCCGCCATGTCGCGTCGGTGAGGCCGAAAGCCTGCAACTCGGCATCGACCGCCTGGCGCAGGCGGCGGGCCAGCCGCGCGACGTTGAAGCCGAAGTCGATCTGCTTGGGATGCGTCATGTCATAAAGATAGGACGCTAATCATCTAAATGGCAAGGGGACCCGCCATGAGGCAATCCCGACCACCAGGGTAACGACGATCATCAGGCCCGTGACGACGATCAACGCCACCGACAGCGAGACGACGGTCAGGACAGCACTGGCCAGGATGACGCCGGTCGCCTGGGCGGTGCGCTGCAGGGCGAACACTTCCGGGCGTCGCTGCGGCGGCGCCAGCGCATCGAGCCGGAGCGAGTAGTACGTCCCCAGCGGCGCAAGCACCGCGCCGATGAGGATCGTTCCGACGACGGTCGTCGCGACGGACAACTCGAGCCCGACGAGCGCCGAGCCCAGCGTCATGACGGAGAGCTGAGCCACGACGGCCCACTGCGTCGCCATGCGGTTGCGCACGCTCACCCAGATGCCGCCCGCGACCGAGGCGAGGCAGAGCGGCACCGTGAACACGATGGCGAGCGCCGGCTCGTACCCGAAGGACAAGGCGAGGGCCACGGCGCCGATCTCGATGGACGCAACGGTGGCGCCTCCCGCCGCGGCACAGGCAAGCCACAGCAGGATGGTGGGGCTGAGAACGGAGCCGCCAACACCGCGCACGTTCTGGAGGGCGGCCGCGCCCGTGTTCGGGACCAGCAAGGCCGGAAGCGCGCCGACAAGTGCCAGCACCAGGACGGCCACGACCGGCGAGAAGGTGCCGAGACCGGCCGCCGCCACGGGTCCCAGCACGAAGGTCAGCTCGTTCAGCGTAGCCGCGATGCCGAGCGCCCGCGGCAGGCGCTCGGCCGGCGCCAGATGGTTGAGCACGGCGCGCAGGTAGCCATGGGCCGCGCCGTTGACCAGTCCGGCGACGGCCGCCAGCACGATCAGCCAGGTGAAAGACGCCTGTGACGACGCAAGCCCGGCGACCGACACGAGCGCCACCGTGCGCGCGACCACCAGCAACCTGAGATACGTGGCCATGGGCAGGCGCCTGCCGAGCCGGGCGATCGGAATGGCGCCGACCACCTGGGCCAGCGTCATGGCGAGCATCAGCGCCGCACCGCCGCTGGTCTGGCCGGTGAGGCTCAACGCCACCAGCGCGAACGCGATCGGCCCTCCCGCCTGCGGCACGTTCATGGTGCCGGACGAGACGAACCAACGCAGCAGCTTCCAGCTGCTCGATGGCTCCTTGCGAAGGTTGGTCAAGACATGAACGAGATCAACGCCCGCGCGCGTTGTCGTGGTCCCAGTCGAGTTCGAAGCGATCGCCCTTGGCCTTGATGTAGGCCGCGTGCGGCGATCCGAAGTGCGCCGGCATCAGCAGCGCGCCCTGCTCGGCGCAGTCGGCCAGCAAGGCGCCGCGGGTCTTGGCTGCGAGATCGCGGTCGTCGCAGAAGCGGCTGTTCCATCTCCACACCGGCACCTGCAGCGGACTATGCAGCGCGTCGCCCGGAAACATCGCGCGCTTGCCCTTCGAGTCGAGATCGATGCGGATCTGTCCCGGCGTATGGCCGGGCGCGGGCTTGAGCTTGAGGCAGCCGCACATGGCGTGTTCGCCACCGGCGACGAACTCCGCCATCTTCGCCTCGACGATCGGCAGCACCGAGTCGTTGTAGGTGTTGACCTCGTATTCCGGCGCACCGGATGTCTTCGCCACCCTGGCCCAGTGGTCGTGATCGACCCTGGACATCACGTACCTGGCGTTCGGAAAAGTCGGTACCCACTTGCCGTTCTCGAGCCTTGTGTTCCAGCCGACATGGTCGACGTGCAGATGCGTGCACATGACGAAGTCGACCTCCTCCGGCTGGACGCCCGCCTCGCGCAGCCGATCGAGATACTTCGTGTCCAGCATGTGGAAGCCCGGCATGCCGGGCCGGTTCTTGTGATTGCCCGAGCAGGCATCGACCAGGATCGTGTGCTTGCCGGTGCGGATCAGCCAGGAATGGATCGACCGCACGAGCCGGCCGCTTTCGGGCTGGTAGTAGCCGGGCGCCATCCAGTGCTCGTGACTCTTGAAGGTCTCGGGCTCGAACTCGGGAAAGAAATCCTTGGCCGGAAAGCCCGGCCCCGAAATCTCCTCGATGCGGGTGACGCGAACGTCTCCGATGTGGCGGTCTTGCATGGGATTTCCCTCCGCTTTGCGATCCGAAACTACAACTTCATGCAGGCCCTGAGGGCCACAACGTATTTCTCGTCCCGGCGAGGATTGTTGAGCCCGCAGGCGAACAGGAGAAACGTGTCGACCATCGCTTTGCCGGACGGATCGATCTGGTCTTGCAGGTAGGCAATGTCCTCGATGACCGGCAGGCTGCCGATGACATACTGAAGGTACTGGGTTCCGACGTGGGCGCGCACGGCCACCGTGTCGGCTAACCGGCCGGTGAGCCCGTAGCTGACGGCGATTTCCTTGGCGTACCCGATCGTGTCGATGTCCTCCGCTGCCGAACAATCAGGGCGAAGGTAACGCCGGATCGTCGCGTCGGTCGTGGCGATGAAGCGCCCGTCGTTCTTGCCGTATTCGAGGCTGGAAAGGACCACCGTAGCTTCGTCTCTCATCGTATCGCGAAGGAAGTCTCCGAGAAGCAGTTCGGCAGCGACGCCCGATCCTTCCACCGCCGCGCCGGAATCCATGACGACGGCCGCATTGTCCTGCGCCACCCGGGCACGGGCGTAGTTCACCGCGTGTCGCAGCTCGTGAAGCAAAGTGGCGTAGTACTCGATCTTGCTCCGCCTCGTCCCGAGGGCCATGTTGAGCTCGCCCGAAGAGCTGGCCGTTGCATTGTTCCTGTTGTTGACAATCAACGTGATCGCCGGAAAGAGCGGCGCAATGCGCGCAGGAGAGACTGTTTCGCGGCGGGCGATCCAGTTCTTCACTTCCTCGTACATCGCCCTGATCGACGCTTCTTCGTCCGGACGAACCGAGTCATGGCCGCCCATGAAAGTCACATGGGTCTCGAAAGCACGCTTCCAGGCATTTCCCGCGGCTGGGTTGAGCGAGTCGAGCGCACTCGCGATCGATTCGGGATATCGATTGAAAATGGAATCCCTGCCCAGCCCATCGAGAATGTGCCGGCGCTGGACGGCCGTCAGTACGGCATCGTCCGGGAAGACGAGGCGGACGGCGCGTTCCGCCAGCTCTCGATACTGCCGGATCTTGCGCTCCCGATAGCTGGCCAACGACACCAGGGCTGTTTCCATCGACGATGTGCCATCGTTGTTGAAGCCTTGAACGGCACTGAACGCATCCCACGCGGCAGCGCGGTCCAGGGCGGAGAAAATCGTGCACTTCCCGGCAATCGCCGGATGCGACGAAGTGCGCTCGATCCACCACTTCCTGAGCAATACCAGCCCCTTGGCGACCTCGGCGTTCAAAGGCTTGACGTACTTCTCGACGTTGTCGTCGTGCCAGCCACAGCTCGTCTGGATCATCGCCGATGCAAGCGTTCCCCGATCGAGCCATTTGAGATCGGTGCCGTGGAGGTACATGGCGTTGACCTCGTGCAGCACCTCGTCGTCGGTCGCGAAGATCTTCGGCCGGCCCTGGGCGACCCGATAGCCCGTTATGATGGAGTTGCGTCGCCCGATCAGCCCGCACGGCGTCTCGAGATCGGAACCGCCGAAGCTGTCTCCGTCGAACGCGCCTTGGGCAAGCGCCCGCATATCGAACAGGAGCTGTTGCCTCAGCTTCTTCTCACCCTCGGCAAGGGTCGTCTCGTCGATGGCCCTCAGGTCGGCAACGATCGCGGCCGCATAAGCCTTGAGTGCGTCGTTGGTTGCCTTGTCCGGAAGCAGAAGGGAATCGAAGGGCGACACGCCGTCCCAATCGTGCTTCGACGCCTGTCCGTCACCGATGGCCATCGATCCGCGCTTTGTCGCGAACACGGCGAGATAGGTTCTCACCAAGGCATTCCTCAATGCCTTGCCGGTAATGTCGTCGAGCGAGAACGTCTCCGGCACGCCGGTGTCGGCGTAGGCCCGACGAACGTAGGCATCCATCGCCGTTCGCATTTCCGGCGTCGGGCAGTCGAACAGGATGCGCTCCTTCGCCGCCAGGGCTTCGGCGCCCCAGCGCGCGCGATACGCGGCGAGCCGGTTGCTCGCGTGCCGTTGCAGCTCGGCTTTCTTCGCCTCGGGCAGGTCGACCCATTTCGCGTCCGGTGGAACGTCCTTCAACAGACCCAAGACCCCGGTCCGATCGTCGCTGCGCGACGAGGTCCAAGGCTCGGCCGCACAGGTCGCGGCGAGTGCCGGCCGCACCAGCATCTGCCCGGCCATGCTCGCCGAAACGGCGACTACGAGCAGCACAATCTTGGATCGCATATCTGCCCCGCCCCTCGCACACATCGACGCAATGCGATGCTAGTGACCGTCGCGCCAACGGTCTACAGCGGGTCGACCGCCTGACGGTGCGCTCACCTCCCCTTGAAGTTTGCCTTGCGTTTCTCGAGGAAGGCGTTGAGACCCTCGAAATGATCCTCGGTGGCCGCGCAGGCCGCGAGCCCCTCTGCCTCGCGATGGGAATGCTCGTCCCACGAATTGTCGAACGAGTTGCGGATCAGGCTCTTGGCGACGCCGAGCGCAAACGTGGGACCGTCGGCCAGCTTCCGCGCCATCTTCGCGGTCTCGGCCACGAGCTGATCCTTCGGCACCACCCAGTTGAGGATGCTGTTGTCCTTGGCCTCCTGGGCGGAGAACCGTTCGCCAAGGAGCGCGATCTCGAGCGCCTTCCGCTCGCCCACGACGCGCGGCAGGAAATAGGTGGCGCCACCATCGGCGCTGAGGCCGATGTGGCGATAGGCGAGCGTGAAGAAGGAATCGTCCGAGGCGATGGCGAGGTCGCAGTTCAGGATCAGCGACAGGCCGAAGCCCGCGGCGGCGCCCTGCACCGAGGCCAGCACCGGCTTGTTCATGCGGCGGATCTGGTAGATCAGCTGATGCGCCCTGACCACGCGCATCTCGAAGCCGGCGAGGTGGGCCTCCTTCTCGGTCGTCAACGACTTGTGGAAGCCGCGGATGTCGCCGCCAGCCATGAAGTGCGTGCCGGCGCCGCGGATGACCACGCAGCGCACGGCAGGGTCCTTCTCGAACTTCGCGCTGTGCTCGATCAGGAGGTCGCGCATCTCCATCGACAGCGCGTTCAGCTGCTCCGGCCGGTTGAGCGTCAGCCAGCCGATGCCGTCTTTGACTTCGGCGAGAACGTGCGGTGCGGACATGCGGACTGATCCTCCAACTTCGATGGAGGAGCAGTCTGCCGCATCCGGTCGCCGAGCCAATCGGCAATTTCATCCCATGGCTTGCGCGGCATCGACTTGCGGAAGAAGCCAAAGTGACCGACTGCACCGGCGCCGAGATCCGACGGCGACAGGTGAAGTCGTTCGACCGTGGCGCTGGGATAATACGGAAGCAGCGCCTCGACCGCGCTCAAGGGCGCGATGGGATCGTCGCTGAAACTCATCCAGCGGATGGGAAAGAGGGCCTCGTCGTTGTATGGCCGCAGCTTCTGCCCCCACGCGTCGCAGACATAATGGGGCGAGCGGCCCCAGCGTGCCCAACTGAGGGCGATGCCTGCCGGCAGGTCGGCAGTGCCGATCCAGCTTCCGGGAAAGCGGCCCATCACCGCCGTGAGGCCGGGGATCAGCAACCACCACAGCGCCAGCATGCGGAGCCGACGGCGGCCCGGCGGCCAGTGGCGCCAGTGGCCGCTCTGGCTGCAGATCAGCACGGCGGCGCGGACGTCGGCGATGTTGTCGGCGAGGCCCAGCACCTGGCCGCCGAAGGAATGGCCGATCACGGCGCGGGCCGCACCGGGGGCGAGCGAGGCAAGGTGATCGATCATGGAAGGTTGATCGACGCCGCCCCACTGCTCCATCGTCGCATCAGGCAGCTTCTCCGACCCGCCGATGCCGCGGTAGTCGTAGGTCAACACCGTGAAGCCTCGACCCGCGAGGTGGCCGGCGAAGGTGGCATAGAACTGGCGCGGGATTCCGGTGCCGCCATTGACCAGAATGGCGCCGCCGTTTGGCGTCTCCGGTTCGAACAGGGTGGCCGCGAGCTTCGTGCCGTCGCGGGCGGCAAGCATGAGGTCCATGACGCCGATCTATCGGCGTCCCTCGCCGGCACGACAAACGCAAGACTCGGCCCCCGTCCTGAATGACATTCAGCCCGTCGCCAGTTCCGATTTCAGCCAACGGCGCAGCGCGCGGATAGCCGGCAGGTTGCGCTCGCGCGGGCGGCAACAGAACCAGATCTGCCCGCGCGTGGACACGCCGGGCCCGACGCGCACCAGGGTGCCGGCGGCGATCTCGCTCTCGACCAGCGGATCGAAGGCGAGCGCCACGCCCAGCCCGTGCGTGGCGGCACGCAGCGAGGCGCCCATGCCGTCGACCTGCAGCGCCTTCTGCCGCGTCGGGCCCAGGGCGAAGGGCGCGGGATCGAGTCCCACGCCGTCGGCCCAGTCGGTCCAGGAGAGACCGAACGGCGAGACGCGGATCAGCGGCGCGCGCATCAGGTCGGCGGGGATGCGAAGTTTCAGGCGCCGCACCAGCGCCGGGGCGGCGACCGGAACGGCCAAGAGATCCATCACGCGTTCGGCCGCGACGTCGGGCCAACTGCCGTCGCCATAGCGCAGCGCCACGTCGACCAGGCCCGCCTCCATGTCGGCCATGCGCGGGCTCGCCTCGACCTGCAGCTCGATCTCGGGATGGGCGCCGAGGAACTGACCGAGCCGCGGCAGCAGCCAGTGCGAGGCGAAGATCGGCACAGCAGAGACGCGCAGGCGCCTCAGGCCCGATGACTGGCGGGCGAGCGCGCGCGACAGATCGCCGAAGGCGCGGCCGGTGGCGGCGGCGAGCAGCCGACCGGCGGACGACAGCGCGACGCCGCGCGGCCCGCGCTCGAAAAGTTTTTCGCCGAGGAGTCGCTCGAGGCCGGCGATGCGATGGCTCACCGCCGAGGAGGTGATGTGCAGTTGTTCTGCCGCCGCCTTGAACGAACCGCCTCGCGCCGCGAGCTCGAAGGCTTGCAGCGCGAGCAGCGCCCGCGCCGTCAGGTCCTCGGCGGCTTCGTCGCTCCTGAGGAGGTCCGTCGTCAGAACGCCTCGGCCGGCAGCGCCATCACGGTCGCCGCACCCGCCTTGATCTGGTGGCTGAGCGACGTCGTCTGCGGCAGCACGCGCGCCATGTAGAAGCGCGCGGTGGTGAGCTTGGCCTCGTAGAAGGCGTTGTCGTTGCCGGCGGCCAGTCCCTTGTGGGCGGCGACGACGATGCGGTTCCACATGAAGGCCATGGCGGTGAGCGCCATCAGGCGGAGAAGATCGGTCGCAGCGGCGCCCGCCTCGTCCGGATTCTTCATGGCGTTCTGCAGCAGGAAGAGCGCGCTCTCCTGGACGCGGCCCAGCGCCTTCTCCAGCGGCTCGACGAACTCCTTCATCTTGTCGTCGGCCTTGTGCTTGGCGACGAAGCCCGAAATCTCGCCCAGCAGGCGCTGCGCGGCCGCCCCGCCCTTCATCGGCAGCTTGCGGCCGACGAGGTCGAGCGCCTGGATGCCGTTGGTGCCTTCGTAGAGCTGGGTGATGCGGGCGTCGCGCACGAGCTGTTCGACGCCGTTCTCGCGGATGTAGCCGTGGCCGCCGTAGGTCTGGACCGCGAGGTTGGCGCACTCGCTGCCCATGTCGGTGAAGTGCGCCTTGATGATCGGCGTCAGCATCTGCACCAGATCGTCGGCAGCGTCGCGCTTGTCCTTATCAGGATGGCTGTGCGCCTCGTCGATCAGGAGGCCGACCCAGAGCGAGAGCGCGCGAGCGGCCTCGGTGAAGGACTTCTGGATCATCAGCATGCGCCGCACGTCGGGGTGCACGATGATCGAGTCGGCAGGGCCGTTGGCGTTCTTCGGGCCCGTCAGCGAGCGGCCCTGCAGGCGGTCGCGCGCGTAGGCGACGGCGCTTTGATAGGAGGTCTCGGCGATGCCGAGGCCCTGCATGCCGACGCCGAGGCGGGCGGCATTCATCATCACGAACATCGCGGGCATGCCGCGATTGAGTTCGCCAACCAGCCAGCCCTTGGCGCCGTCGAGGTTCATGACGCAGGTGGCGTTGGCCTTGATGCCCATCTTGTGTTCGACGGCACCGCAGCGGATGCCGTTGCGCTCGCCCACGCTGCCGTCCGCCTTGGGAATGAACTTCGGCACGAGGAAGAGCGAGATGCCCTTGGTGCCGCCGGGCGCATCCGGCAGGCGCGCCAGCACGAGGTGGAGGATGTTCTCGGTGAGATCGTGCTCGCCGGCCGAGATGAAGATCTTGGTGCCGGTGATCGCATAGCTGCCGTCGGCCTGCAGCTCGGCCCTGGTGCGGATCAGGCCCAGGTCGGTGCCGCACTGGGGTTCGGTCAGGCACATGGTGCCCGACCAGGTGCCGTCGGTGAGCTTGGGCAGGTACTTCTTCTTGAGGTCGTCGGAGCCGTGCCGCGACAGCGCCTCGTAGGCGCCGTGGCTGAGGCCCGGGTACATCGCGAAGGCCTGGTTCGAGGCGGTGAACATTTCCTGTAGCGCGAAGCCCACGGTGGCGGGCAATCCCTGGCCGCCCCACTCCGGATCGCAGGTGACGGCGGTCCAGCCGCCCTCGCGGAACATGTCGTAGGCGTGCTTGAAGCCCTTGGGCGTGCGCACGACGCCGTTCTCGTAGGTGCAGCCCTCCTCGTCGCCGGTGCGGTTGAGCGGGAACAGCACGTTCTCGCAGAGCTTGGCCGCTTCCTCGACGATGGCGTGGATGGTGTCGGGGGTGGCGTCCTCGTAGCCCGGCAGCTTGGCCAGCTGCGAGACGTCGAGCACCTCGTTCAGCACGAACTGGATATCCTTCAGCGGCGCCTTGTAGACGGCCATGGTTTCCTCCGTGAGTTTTCTTAGGTGCTTGCCGGGTCGGCGCCGCGCCGCTGCAGTTCAGCGGACACCTGGGTCTCGACGTCCTTGAACTCGCCGATCTGGGCGTCGAGATCGGCCCGCCGACGTTCGAGGTCTTCAATATGCAGGCGGCTGCGGCGCAGCAACTCGCGCATCTGCTGCAGGCCGGTACGATCGACATGATAGAGGTCGAGCAGTTCCTTGATCTCGGAGAGGGTGAAGCCCAGGCGCTTGCCGCGGAGAATCCAGCCGAGCCGCGCGCGGTCGCCGACGCTGTAGAGCCGCTGCGTGCCCTGGCGGCGTGGCTTGATCAGCCCCTCGTCTTCGTAAAAGCGAATCGTGCGCGACGTCACCGCGAACTCGCGCGACAGTTCGGCGATGCTGTAGATGCGCTGCGTGTCGCGCGGCGCCGGGCTCTTGCCCGATGGGGTGACGGCGACGGACATGGTGACGAAGCGTTAGTTTACGCTTACGTAAACGTCAAGCCGCCGCCCGCCTCCCGAAGCTCTATCGAAGAAGAGGAATCCGGCCACCGGGCTGCGACCGCGGTCAGAACAGATTCACCACCGTAAGCCCAAAACCGAACATCAGCGAGAATGCGACCACGACGGAGAACGCCGCCGAAGCCGCATAGGACTTCGCCAGCAGTGGAAAAAACCCGCGAAGGCCGAGCCATAGCGCGACGAGCGCGAAACCAAGCACTGTGACCCCGATCAACAGCAACTCATTGCCTCCTCCGCTCAAAAGCCCAGCCGCACAAGCGCGCCGGGCGCCATTCCGATGGCCGCGTCCTCGCCGGACATTCGATGAAAGTCGCGGCGACAGGCATGGCAAAAACGTTTCGCGGAGGTCGCTTCGTGCCTGCGACCGCTGGCATGCGCGCGAGTAAAGCCCCGCTCGTGAGTCCGTTTCGGACTCGGGCGAAAGAGCGCTCGCGTTTCCTCGGCCGGTGATCGAATGCGGCCCATGCACGCGCGACCTGCTTCCCGGAGCGAGCACTTCCGAGGCCTGCAGCCTCTCCGGGCTTCAGACAGAGATATCGAGTTTGCGATGAGCGAAATGGGTCCGGGAGCATGGGCGGCGCGGGCACTCAGCGCGGCGGCCCGACCGGCGCTTCTCCCTGTCACCGCCCGATGCGGTGAACACCCAAATGCAGGTTAACAGCAGCATGCGTCGAACACAACCGCACTTTCCCTGTTCTCTTGACGCAGCAAATTCTCTTCGCCGTGGTCGGCTTCTCTATTGAGATCGTGGCGAGGCGCCGGGCTAGACTTGCCATGCCTTCCGGTCGGCGAAGCGCGCGTCGCGACGATCGGAGAGCGGACCAAGCCATTGAATTCACTGGCATTCGGTGGCAAGGCCATCCGAAAGTAGGCGCTTTGCGTGAACGAAAGGGAGTCCGATGGCAATCTATCAACTGGGCGACAAGAAGCCGGTCATCCCCGCGTCCTGCTACGTCTCGGAGGAGGCGACGATCATCGGCTCGGTCATCCTGGGCGAGCGGGTGAGCATTCTCTTTGGCGCCGTGCTGCGCGCCGACAACGAGCCGATCGTCATCGGCGACGACAGCAATGTGCAGGACAACTCGGTGCTGCACACCGACCCCGGCTGCCCACTCACCATCGGCAAGGGCGTGACCATCGGCCATTGCGTGATGCTGCATGGCTGCACCATCGGCGACGGTGCGCTGATCGGCGTCGGCGCCGTGGTGCTGAACCATTCGGTGATCGGCAAGGACAGCCTGGTCGGCGCCGGCGCCGTGGTGACCGAAGGCAAGACCTTCCCCGATCGCGCCGTGATCTTCGGCTCGCCCGCCAAGGCGGCGCGCGAAGTGACCGAAGACAACGTCGAGCGCCTTCGCATGAGCGCCGCGAGCTACGTCCGGCGCGGCGCGCAGTACAAGAAAGACCTGAAGCGTATTGGGTAGGGCCGGGAAAAAGGCTAGGATTGGCGCATGACGATCACCCTTCCCCGCGAGCAGCAGGAGTGGCTGGAGTCGCAGGTCAAAGCCGGTGTCTACGGCAGCGTCGACGAGGCGGTGGCGAGCATCCTGGCTGAGCATATGGTCCTCGATATCGAAGACTTGTCCTGGGCCAAGCCGCTCGTTGACGAAGCGCGCGCAGCGATTGCGCGCGGAGAGGTAATGACGCTCGAAGAACATCGGATCCGTATGTCAGAGAAACTGGAGTCGCTCAGGCGTCGATGACACGGGTCGAGATTGGTCGGCAGGTGGACGCCGACATTGGAGAGCTGCTTGAGCGTCTACGCGAATCGGCGGGCATGCGTGTTACCGACAAGTACGCGAGCGACCTGCAATCGATTCTCGACCGTCTCTCGATGTTTCCCGCGATCGGTTCGCCTCGCTCCGAACTCGGCCGCCATGCCCGGATCGCCGTGTTGAGCCCGTACATCGTCATCTACGACTATATCGCGAACGCGGACCATGTGACGATCGTCCGCGTGATCGATGGCCGCCGAAACATCACCCGCCGTTTGGTGCGCGAGTGATCCTGAGCCTCGACCATCTCGTCATCGGCGGTTCGGCGGCGGTCTATGAGACGTTGCTCGGCCGGCGCGCGCACGATGGCCGGCTGCGCACCGGCAATGTCGGGCTTGCCTTCGCAAGCGGCGCGCCGGGACTGCAGTCGGTGGTGTTCGCGACCGCCGACGTCGACAAGGCGGCGAAGCTGCTCGAGCGGCGCGCCGTTGCCGCGGCGCCCCAGGGCGATGCGCTCGTGCTCGACGCTCATGGCGTGGCGATCGGACTCGGCCTCAAAGCGAGCGAAGCGCCGTCACCTCTGGCGGCCGACGAAGCCTCGTGCATCTCCGCGCTCGACCACATCGTGGTGCGCACGCCCAATCCCGAACGCGCCATCGCCTTCTATGCCGGCCGGCTGGGACTCGATCTCCGGCTCGACCGCAGCAACGAAAAGTGGGGCGCGCGGCTGCTGTTCTTCCGCTGCGGCGACCTCGTGGTCGAGATTGCCCATGACCTGAAGAAGGGCGTATCGGACGCGCCCGACCAGCTCTGGGGATTGAGCTGGCGCGTGCCCGACGTCGCCAAGGCCCAGGCGCGCCTGAAGGCTGCGGGCCTCGACGTCACGGAACCGCGTGACGGGCGCCGGCCGGGCAGCCAGGTTTTCAGCGTAAAGGACAAGACCGAGGGGGTGCCGACCCTGGTGATCGGCGGCGTCGGGCGCTGGTGATGACGCGGCTCACCCTCCTCCTTCTTCTATTGTCCGTTGCCGCCTGTGCATCCCAGACGGCGACGGCACCGGCGCCCAGGTCGGCGAAGGACCTGGCGCCGCTCGGCCCCTGCCCGCCCTCGTCGTGGAAACCCGAGGCGCCGCCGCCGACGGCAAGCGCCAAGACGTCGATGGTCCTGCTGGCGGTCGGCGAATGGGCGCGCTTCGGAAAGCAGGTCACGATCTATTCGACCAATGCGCCGCCCAGGACCGAACAGCTCGGCGTCAAGGAGCGCGACGCGCCGCAGCGCATCGCCGACTACTGGGCCGCGGTCGACAAGAACCTGTCCGGATTGAACGACGTGCCGTGGTCGGCGGCGTTCATCTCCTGGGACATCGAGAGCGCGGGCGTGCCGCGCGATCTGTTTTGCCCCGACCAGCGCCACACGATCTACGTCGAGCGCATCGTCGAGCGGGCGAAGAAACCAGGCGCCGTCTTCATCCCCCATGCACCGGACGGGTATGCGCCCAGGGTCGGCGATCTCATCTGCGCCTCGCGCGAGGGCAGCGGGACGACGCTGCAAAACCTGAACCGCGGCGCCGGCCATTGCGACATCGTGGTCGAGGTCCGACCGGGGTCGGTCGATGCCATCGGCGGCAACGTGGGCGACTCGGTGACACGCAGCGTCTTTCCACTGGACGGCGGCGGGTTTTTGTCGCCCATTTCCGCCCGTCCGGTATTCACCGTGATTGAAAATCGTCTGCCCTAGAAAACGTCAAGGGAACGTCAATGTCTCGGCTGTCGCTCTACGACTATGTCATCGTTGGTGCCGGATCTGCCGGCTGCACCATGGCCCACCGGCTGGCCGCAAAGGATGGATTGCGCATCCTGGTGCTGGAGGCGGGCGGCCCCGACAAATCCTTCATGCTCAAGATGCCGGCGGGCTTCGCCAGCCTCGGCGAGACCAGCCCCTACAACTGGCGCTACGAGACGACACCGCAAAAGCACTGCAACGACCGGCGCATGTACTGGCCGCGCGGCAAGACATTGGGCGGCTCGTCCTCGATCAACGCCATGCTCTATGTGCGCGGCAATGCCTGGGACTACGACCAGTGGCGCCAGCTCGGCAGCGAGGGCTGGAGCTACAATGACGTCCTGCCCTATTTCAAGAACGCCGAGAACAACGAGCGCGGTGGCGACGAATTCCATGGCACCGGCGGGCCACTCAACGTCGCCGACCAGGTCGACCCCAGCAAGCTCAACGAGGCGTTCCTCAAGGCCGGCGAGCAGGCCGGTCACAAGCGCGTCACCGACTTCAACGGCGCCGAGCAGGATGGCGTCGGCTACTATCAGGTGACGCAGAAGGACAAGGCGCGCTGGAGCACGGCCAGCGCCTATCTGCGGCCGGCGGTGGCGCGCGGCAATTCCCACCTCGAGATCATCACCGACGCGCTGGTCGAACGCATCATCTTCGACGGCAGCCGCGCCATGGGCGTTCGCTACACGATCGACGGCCGCGACGAGGTGGCGCGTGCCAACCGCGAGATCATCCTGTGCGGCGGCGCCGTCAATTCACCGCAACTGCTGCAGCTCTCTGGCGTCGGCCCGGCCGATCACCTGAAGTCGCTCGACATCACGCCGGTGATCGACCTGCCCGGCGTCGGCGGCAACCTGCAGGACCATCTCGACGCGGCGCTGCTGCAGTTCTGCAAGACGCGCGACACCTACGACACCGCCAACAAGCTGGTCTCGCTCTACCAGTATGTGGTCAACAAGAAGGGCCCCGGCACCTCGCCGATCGCCGAGTCGGGCGGCTTCCTGCGCACGCGGTCAGGCCTGGCGGCCCCCGACATACAACTCCATTTCCTGCCCGTGCTGGTGGTCGACCACGGCCGCACCAAGATGAAGCAGAACGGTTATAGTCTGCACGTCTGCGCGCTTCGGCCCGAGAGCACCGGCACGATCCGGCTGCGCAGCAAGAACCCCAAGGACGCGCCGCTGATCGACGCCAATTATCTCGCCGAGCGGCGCGACCTCGACACGCTGATCCAGGGCGTGAAGATGGGCCGCGATATCTTCGCCCAGGCCGGCCTCGACCCCTACCGCGCCGATGAATTCCAGCCCGGTGCGGCGGTGAAGACCGATGCCGAGCTGGAACAGTGGGTCCGCGCCAAGTGCGAGACGATCTATCACCCGGTCGGCAGCTGCAAGATGGGGCCCAGCACCGACAACATGGCCGTCGTCGACGACAAGCTGCTGGTGCATGGCGTGGAGGGGCTGCGCGTGGTCGACGCCTCGATCATGCCGACGCTGGTCGGCGGCAACACCAACGCCCCCACCATCATGATCGCCGAGCGTACCGCCGCCATCATGCACGCGGCGGGACTCACGAACTGAGAGGGCCTAACCGCGCTTCTCGACCACCAGCAGCCACGGCCGACCGCCGACCGGCTGCAACCTGCCGCGTGAGTCGACGGGATAGAGGCTCATGGTGACGCTGTTCTTTACGTTGCCGCCGACGGCATGGACGAAGCCGCCCCGCACGTCGGTGACGACGTCGCAGTGGTTCGCCGTGTTGTCGATGCGCCGGTGCGCGGTGCGCTGATCGGCGTGGCGCCAGGTCGGGCCCGCCGTGCCGCTGCAGACGAGATCGCCCGGCTTGGGCGAGTATTCGTTCGGCGCATGAAGGTAGAACGGCGCGCCGCGCTGCTTCTCGCGGTCGTAGAGCGCGGAGAGGTAGCTGCCGTGGCGACCGTCGCGCGGGAACTGCTGCGGCGTGTAACCGGACTTGGCCATCACCCAAGAGACGAAGGCTCCCGACCACGGCTTGCCCGAGGTACGGCCGTTCCATTCCGGCTTGCCGCAGACCCCCCAATAGTCGCCGACGCGGCTGGCCAGCGGCTCGCTGCGCTCGCTGACGCCGGTGCGGTTGGTATAGCCGTTGGCCTGGCCGCCGTAGACGACCGTCGAGCGGCCGAATCTGGTCCACTCCTGCCATGCCGTGAGCGCGACGCGGTCGGTCGGCGGCCGTTCGCTGTAGCCGCCGTTGCGCGAGCCGCTGCTGCCGCAAGCGGCCAAAAACAGAGTGAGCAGAAGGGTGAGGAGAAGAGTTGCTGGCAGTCGGTGACCGAACGCACGGGAGGAGAGCGCGGCGGGCGACTGCCAGCGAACACGAACGTCGACGAAGGGGCTGCCGGGGTTCATGTATAACTTGCAGGGGGTAAAATAAACGATTGTTATTATTATCTTTTAAACTAACACGAATGCTGAACAATGTCACGCCCACCTGATCTTGCAGAAGTGCGCCGCCTGGAAGAGATGGCCTTCCGGGGCTGGCCCGCCCTGGAGAGTCAGGACTTTGTCGGCTGGCGCCAGCGATTCTCTGGCGGCTACACGAAAAGAGCCAATTCCATCAATGCCTTGGAGATTCATGCTAAATGCAATCCTGAGGTCGTGGCCGCCCTGCAGGCGCCCTACCTCGGGCGCGGCCTGGTGCCGGCCTGGCGGCTGACGCCGCTGGCGCCCCCGGGCATCGCGCCTCTGCTGGCCGGACGCGGCTACCGGACGATCGAGCACAGTCTCCTGCAGGTCTGCCCCCTCCATACAGGCTTCGCCGCCGACGCCCAGGTCTACATTTCGCCCCGGCCCTCGCCGGCCTGGATCGACGCCTTCTGCACCTACAGCCCGGTGCGGCCGCAGCACCGCCAGACCATGCAGCAAATGCTGGCCGCGATCGCAGCGCCCGCCGGCTTCGCGCTGGTCGAGGAAGCCGGCCGGCCGATGGCCATGGCGATCGGGGCGGTCGAGGGCGACCATATGGGCCTGTTCGACGTGCTGGTGATGCCGCATGCCCGGCGCCGCGGGCTGGCGCGGCGGATCACCGAAAGCCTCTATGCCTGGGCGTGGGGCCACGGCGCGCGTTTCGCCTATCTGCAGGTGGTCGCCACCAACGAGGCTGCGCTGCCGCTCTACGCCGACCAGGGCTTTCGCACGGTCTACGGCTACGAGTATCTCCTGCCGCCCACCCCAGCAGCTTGACCCCCCGCCGCCCGGCCTCACATAGTCGGCGCCGGGAGGAACCAAAAATGTCGAACTATCCTTGGGAGAAGAGCTACCCGCCCGGCGTGAAGTGGGAACTCGAGGTTCCGCGCAAGACCATCCACCAGACCTTCGAGGACAGCTGCGCCCAGTATGGCGACCGGCCGTTCACCGACTTCCTCGACAAGGTGATGACCTTCCGCGACTACAAGGAGGCCTCCGACCGGGCCGCTGCCGGCTTCCAGAAACTGGGCGTGAAGCCCGGCGTCCACGTCGGCCTCTACCTGCCCAACACGCCGCACTACATCGTGGCCTTCTTCGGCGTGCTCAAGGCCGGCGGCATCGTGGTCAACTACAGCCCGCTCGACGCCGCCCGCGAGCTAGAACACAAGATCAGCGATTCCGAGACCGATATCCTGGTGACGCTCGACGTCACTGCGCTCTATCCGAAGATGGCGGCGATGCGCGGCAAGACGCGCCTCAAGAAGCTGATCGTGGGCTCGATCGCCGACTACCTGCCATGGCCCAAGAACTGGCTCTATCCGATCGCCAAGAAGAAGGACCTCTCGCCGTGGCCGCGCGACGACTGGCACATGTCGTTCAAGGACCTGCTGGCCAACGACGGCAAGTTCGCCACCCACAAGCCCGCCAGCGACAATCTGTGGGACGAGGTGGCGTTGCTGCAATACACCGGCGGCACCACCGGTCTGCCCAAGGCCGCGATGCTGACGCACGGCTGCGTGATGGCGGCGATGAGCCAGGGCATGGCCTGGACCAAGCCCTACACGACGCCCGGCACGGAAAAGGTCGTGTGCGTGCTGCCGCTATTCCACATCTACGCGCTGTCGGGAATCATGCTGGGCGCGGTCGCCAACGGCAACCAGCTCATCCTCTATCCCAGGCCCGACATCGACATGATCGTGGCCGACCTCTCGACCAAGAAGCCGACCTTCCTGCCCGGCGTGCCGACGCTCTACACCGCGATCCTGAAGCATCCCAAGGCGCAGGGCCTCGACCTCAAGTCGCTGAAGATCTGCATGTCGGGCGGCGCGCCGCTGCCGGTCGAGGTCCAGCAGAGCTTCGAGAAGCTGACCGGTGCCACGCTGATCGAGGGCTACGGCCTCACCGAGACTTCTCCGACCGGCGCGATCTGCCCGGTCGACAAGAGCGTGCGCCGGGTGGGCTCCTGCGGCCTGCCGATGCCGGGCACGATCATCGAGATCCGCGACATGGAGAACAAGGACCGCGTGCTGCCGCCCGGCAAGGAGAATGTCGGCGAGGTCTGCATCATCGGCCCGCAGGTGATGAAGGGTTACTGGAAGAAGGTCGAGGAGACCGAGCAGGTCCTGTTCAGCCATCCCGGCAGCAACTGGAAGGGCCTGCGCACCGGCGACATGGGCTACATGGACGAGGACGGCTGGCTCTTCCTGGTCGACCGCTCCAAGGATCTCATCATCTCGTCGGGCTACAACGTCTATCCGCGCATGATCGAGGAGGCGATGTACGAGCATCCGTCGGTCGACGAGTGCATCGTGATCGGCATTGCCGATCCCTACCGCCAAGAAGCGCCGAAGGTATTCGTCAAGCTGAAGCCCGGCACCTCGCTCACCTTCGAGGAGATGAAGGCGCATCTGGCCACGCGCGTCGGCAAGCACGAGATGCCGGTGGCGCTGGAAATCCGCGCCGAGCTTCCCAAGACGCCGGTCGGCAAGCTCTCCAAGAAGGAACTCAAGGAGGAAGAGCGCGCCAAGGCGAAAGCCAAGGCGGCGTGATCATTCTCTTCCGGCCCGCGAGCCTCCGGCTCGCTCGAAATCATGAGCGAGCCGGAGGCTCGCGGTCCAGAAGACCATGATCGCGTCGCGTCGCGTCTTTCTCCTCGGCAGTGCCGGCCTCGTCCTCGGCGGCTGTTTCGACCGGCCCTGCCATGAGCGCAATCCGGCGCAGAAGGCGTTCCTCGAGGGACTGTCGGCGCTGGCCAAGCCGGCACTGAGTTCGAAAAATCCCCTCGCTGTCCAGGAGGCGGCGCGGCAGAGCGTGGCGCTGGCCGACAAGGTCGGCGGCTTTTACGAATGGTGCGGCACCGTCACCAAGATCGAGGGCAACGCCCAGACCGCCGCGGTCACCATCGAGGTCGGCCCCCAAGTTTCGCTCTACGCATTCAACGACTGGGCGCTGGCCTTCGCGGGCTCCGTAACCGACCTTTTCTCCACACGATCGCGTCAAACGCCGCCGCCGGGCCTTTCCGAGGCGGCCATCGCGGCGCTAAAAACACTGCGGCTCGGTGAACGCGTGACGCTCTCCGGACGGATGGGCGAGATCGCAGGCTCCGGCGTGTTCGATCTCTCCCGCCTGTTCGGCAAGAGCGATGCGGAGCACCGCCAGTTCCTGCAGACGCCACGCTTCGTGGCGCGCATCGAGGCCCTCGCGGCATCGAAGAAGACCTAGAAAGGACTCCGAGTGCCGTCTTTCAATTACGACTTCCCCTACTCGACCAAGAAACTCCCGGTCTTCGCATCCAACGTCGTGGCCTCCTCGCAGCATCTCGCGGCGACCGCCGGCCTGCGCATGATGGCCAAGGGCGGCAACGCGGTCGACGCGGCGATCGCCAGCGCCATCGCCATCACCGTGGTCGAGCCCACCATGAACGGCATCGGCGCCGACGCCTTCTGCATCCTGTGGGACGGCAGCAAGCTGGTCGGCCTCAACGCCTCGGGCCATTCGCCCAGCCTGATGACGCCCGACCAGTACAAGGGCCAGGACAAGATGCCCAACGTCGGCTGGGGCAGTGTCACCACGCCGGGCGCGGTGTCGCTCTGGATGGAACTGCACAAGCGCTACGGCAAGCTGCCCTTCGCCGACCTCTTTGAGCCCGGCATCAAGTACGCCCATGACGGCTTCCGTGTCTCCTACATGATCGCGCGCCAGTGGGACCGCGCCATCGACCGGCTGAAGGGCCAGGAGAGCTGGGTGAAGGCGTTCCTGCCCAATGGCCGCGCGCCGCAGCCGGGTGAGCTGTGGAAGTTCCCCGACCAGGCCAGGACACTGACCAAGATCGCCGAGAGCAAGGGCGAGGCCTTCTATCGCGGCGAACTCGCCGAGGCGATGGACAAGTACGCCAGGGAAACCGGCGGGACGCTGCGCAAGGAAGACCTCGCCGCGCACAAGCCCGACTGGGTCGATCCCATCGGTCTCAGCTATCGCGGCACGACCTTGCACGAGATCCCGCCGTCGGGTCAGGGGATCGCGGCCTGCATGGCGCTCGGCATCCTCGAGAATTTCGACGTCGCCGGCCACGATCCCGACGGCCCCGAAATGACGCATCTGCGCATCGAGGCGATGAAGCTCGCCTTCGCCGACATCTGGCGCTACGTGGCCGATCCGCGCTTCATGGAAGTGACGCCCAAGCAGATGCTCGACAAGGCTTATCTGAAGAGCCGCGCCAAGCTGATCGACGCGAAGAAGGCCAAGGACTTCGGGCCCGGCACGCCCAAGGATGGTGGCACGATCTATCTCGGCACCGCCGACGAGTCCGGCATGATGGTGTCGCTGATCCAGTCGAACTACACAGGCTTCGGCTCGGGCGTCGTCGTGCCGGGCACCGGCATTGCGTTGCAGAACCGCGCCACCGGGTTCGTCACGACCAAGGGCCATCCCAACGAGGTCGGCCCCAAGAAGCGGCCGTTCCACACCATCATTCCGGCGTTCATCACCAAGGACGGCCGCCCGGTCGCGACCTTCGGCCTGATGGGTGGCGCCATGCAGCCGCAGGGCCACATGCAGGTGTTCTCGCGCATCGTCGACTACGGCCAGAACCCGCAGGCCGCCATCGATGCGCCGCGCTGGCGCGTGCACGAGACCGACGGCACCGTCTGGACCGAGGACCACATGCCGGCCGACACCGCCAACGGCCTCGAAGCGCGCGGCCACAAGCTCACGCGCACCAAGGCGCCGAGCTACGACTTCGGCTCGAGCCAGATCATCTGGCGCTATCCCGACGGCGGCCCCTACCTCGGCGCCTCCGAGAGCCGCCGCGACGGCGCCGCGGTCGGGTTCTAGGCATGGGCGGCACCGTCGTCTCGATCCAGGACGGCGGATTCGCCATCAACGGCCGGCCGACTTACGCCGGCCGGAGCTGGAAGGGCCATCGCATCGAAGGCCTGCTGTTCAACAGCCGCATGGCCAACGCCATCGCCGACGACGAGAACCCTTCCACGCGCGGCGGCTGGGCCTATGCCGACGGCGACTGGGATGCCGAGCGCAACACGGCCGAGTTCATCGACGCACTCCCTGCCTATCGTGCGCACGGCCTGCTCGCGGTCTGCCTGAACGTCCAGGGCGGCAGCCCGCAGGGTTACTCCTGGCACCAGCCATGGAAAATCTGCGGCTTCACCCCCGAAGGCACGCTGAAGCCTGCCTGGGCCACGCGCCTCGCCAAGGTGATCCAGGCCTGCGACCGCAACGGCATGGCGGTGATCCTGGGCCTCTTCTACGGCAAGCAGAGCGGGACGCTGAAGGACGAAGCCGCCGTGAAAGCCGCCGTCACCAACACGGTCGACTGGCTGCTCGAAAAAGGCGCGGCCAACGTGCTGCTGGAGATCGGCAACGAGGTCGACCTCGAGAATGTCTGGGCGCATCCTATCATTGCCGCCGCACGCTGCCACGAGTTGATCGAGCTGGCGCAAAAGCGCGGCAAGGGGAAGCTGCTGGTGAGCACGAGCCTGATCGGCCTTGACGCGCCGCCCGCCCAGACCGTGGCGGTTGCCGACTTCCTGCTGCCGCACGGCAATCGCATCCACGGCCCCGACGGTCCCTTCCAGCCGAGCCCGCACGGCATCCGCCTGCAGGTCGCGCGCTGGCGCGCCAGTCCTGCCTACCGGGGCCAGCCGATCGTCTACAACGAGGACGATCACTTCGAGTTCGACAAGGCCGACAACCATTTCATGGCCGCGGTCGAGAGCGGCGCGAGTTGGGGCTTCTTCGACTACCGCCGCTCGCGTGAGCGTTTCGAGGACGGCTTCCAGTCGCTGCCGGTCGACTGGACGATCTCGTCGGTGCGCAAGCGTGGCTTCTTTGGGTTGCTGAAGGAAATCACCGGATGAACTGGGGCACGATGAGCCGCGCCGAACGCGACGCGGCCTACAACAACTCAATGGCGGTGAAGAACAGCCCCGAGCTCAACGCCGCCCGCGAGGCGGCGTCGGCGGCCTTTCGCAAAGCCCACCCCAAGCATCTCGACCTGCGCTACGGGCCGAAGGAGCGCAACGCCTGGGACCTGTTCCCCGCCACCGATCCGAAGGCGCCCTGCATCGTGTTCATCCACGGCGGCTACTGGCAGCGCAACAGCAAGGACGGGTTCGCCAACCTGATCTCGGGCCTCCATGCCCGCGGCTGGGCCGGCGCGCTCCCCGGCTACACGCTGGCGCCCGACGCCACGCTCAGCGAGATCGTGGCCGAGATCAACGCGGCGCTCGACTGGCTGGCGGCGAATGGCAAGGCGCACGGCATCGAGGGCAAGGTCGTGCTCTCGGGCTGGTCGGCCGGCGGCCACCTGACGGCCATGTGCCTCGGCCACAGCCGCGTCCATGCCGGCCTCGCCATCTCCGGCGTCTACGAGATGGGCCCGATCCGCGACACCTACCTGAACGAAAAGCTGAAGCTCAGCGACGGCGAGATCGAGACGCTGTCGCCGATGCGCCTGCCGATGGTGGCCAAGCCGATGCTGATCACCTACGGCACGGCCGAGCTGCCGCCGCTGGTCCTGGACAGCCGCCATCTCCATGCCAGGCGCGCCGCCGCCCATCTGCCGGGGGCGCTGCTGCCGATCGCCGGCGCGGACCATTTCACCATTGTCCACGAATTGCGCGATGCCGACGGCGCGCTCACCCGGCAAGCTCTTCTACTGGCCGACTGATCACCCTCGACGACGAGGCTTGCGCAGCATCGGCACCAGCGTCGGCGAGCTGCCGTTCTGAATGCGGCCGAGCTGCTCGAAGCCGTGCCGCTCGTAAAGACCGATGTTCCGCGGGTTCGAGGATTCGAGATAGGCCGGGACGCCGTCGCGATCTGCGAGGGCGAGCGCGTGATCGAGCAGCGCGCCGCCCAGGCCCCTGCCCTGATGCTGCGGATCGATGCCGATCAGCGGCAGATACCAGTGCGGCTCCTCGGGATGGAAGGCCATCATCTGCTGCATGATCCCGGCGCCGTCCATCAGGGCCGGGCCCGTGATCGTGCTCTGCATCAAGGCGCCCAAAGCCGCGCCGTCGGGCTCCACGCCGGGCGGCAGCCAGAGCGCCACGCCGGCGCAGCCATCGACGCGATGCGCGCTGCCCTTCGCGAACGCCGCACCGCCGAACGCCCGGGCGAATTTCGGAAAGGCTTCCAGATAAGCCCGGGGATGGGGCCAGCTCCAGCGCGTCATGGGATCGACGGCGAAGGCCAGGGTGAGCGTGGCAATTGCCGCCGCCTCATCGCCGGTACTCGCCGTCTCCACTGTCTTCGTCATCGTCGCCTCACCTGATCGCCGCGGTCCATCAAAGATGGGAACCGCAGCGATCCGTGCAAGGGTTCCGTCACTTCCCGCAGTAGGCTTCTATGCGGTAGCCATCGGGGTCGACGATGAAAGCAGCGTAGTATTTCGGGCTGTAGTCGGCGCGCACGCCGGGCTTGCCGTTGTCCTTGCCGCCGGTCTTCAGCGCGGCGGCATGGAAGGCATCGACCGCCTTGCGGTCCGGCGCCACGAAGCAGAAGTGCAGGCCCGATTCCATGTCGGGCTTCACCGGCCTGGCGCTGGCGCCGATCCAGAGGCCCACCGCCTTGCCGCCGTAGCCCAGCGAGCTTTCGCCGTCGCTGAGCAGCGTGTAGCCGAGCGGCCCCAGCGCGGCATCGTAGAACTTCCGGGTCCGGGCGATGTCGGCGACGCCGATGGAAACATGGTCGAACATGATCGGATTCTCCTATAACTTGATAACTGGTTATATGGTTATTCCAGCACATCCACCTTGTCAACCACCCAACCGGTTACTAAGTCCTGACCATGAATCGCCCCGACCTGTGCCTGGAGTTCGCCAACACGCGCTATTGGCGGGGGCAAGACGTACCGACCGAGACGCTGAACGCGCCCGAGGATCTCGCCGCCTGGACGGTGGCCAACGAGGGGCTGAAAGCCGCCAAGCCGCCGGCGCGGCGCGAATTCGAGCGCGCCATCGAACTGCGCGAGCTCGTCCATCGCCTGTTCGATGCCCATGCCCAGGCCAAGGCCCCTGTGCCGCGCGACGTCGAGAGCCTGAACGCGGCCCTGTCGGAGGCACCGGCGCGCACGACGCTGCGGCGCGAGCGAGGCGGCTATGCCTGGGATATCGATGTCAGGTCGGGCACGGCGCTGGCGCTGCTGGCGCCGGTCCTGTGGACCGCCGGCGACCTGCTGACAGGCCCCCGCCTCGATCGGGTGCGGCGCTGCGCCAACCCTGAGTGCAACTACCTCTTCCTCGACGACAGCCGCGCCGGCAAGCGGCGCTGGTGTTCCATGCAGAGCTGCGGCAACCGCGCCAAGGCGCGGCGCCACTATCACAAGAAAGCGCTTTCATAAGCGCTGGCGGGCGGCAGCGCTTGTAATCAAGCGCGAGAGCCCGCACGGCAGGCATTGCGCACCTAGATTCGTTCTGCACGGCGCGAAAGAAAAAGGGGGCCGCCAGGCCCCCTCTTCATTACTACCGCGCGGGCTATCGCGCCTCAGAAGGCGCTGCCGCCCGCCAGCATTTTGCTAACGCAAAATGCTCTGAAGCTTCATGGCGACGCCCATGTCGCCTTCGATCTTGAGCTTGCCGGTCATGAACGCGGTCATGCCGTCGAGCTTGCCGTTGATCAGGTCGTCGAAGTCGGCGAACTCCATCTTGATGGTGCAGTCCGCGGCCTTGTCGTCGTTGCTGACGGCAGGCGGGTTCTGATTGCCGTCGATGTGGACGACGCCCTGGTCGGTCGTGAACTTGACGCTGTTTCCGAAGGCCGACTTCTTAGAAGCACCTTCCTTCATTTTCGTGGTGATTTCCTGCAAGGTCATGAACGAGTTCCTCCAGTCGGCCAATGGTCTGGGGGCTTACTTGACCTTTACGTAAACGTCAAATAGGCCGGTGAACGGCCATTCAGTCTGGAGGAAACATGTCGTATCGCTCGGTCTTCAAACCGGGGCTGTTTGAAGGCCAGACCGTCGTCGTGACCGGCGGCGGCAGCGGCATCGGCCGGTGCACGGCGCACGAAATCGCAGCCCTTGGCGCGCACCTCGTCATCACCGGCCGCAAGCAGGAGAAGCTCGACGTCGTTAAGGCCGAGATCGAAGCGGCTGGCGGCACCTGCGAGACGCACATCTTCGACATCCGCGAGGAAGCGCAGGTGAAGGACGCGGTCGGCGCCATCGTGGCGAAGAACGGCCGCATCCACGGCCTGTTCAACAATGCCGGCGGCCAGTTCCCCTCGCCCGCCGCCAACCTCAGCGCCAAGGGCTTCGACGTGGTCGTGCGCAACAACCTCACCGGCGGCTTCATCGTCAGCCGCGAGATCTTTACGCAATCCATGCAGAGCCACGGCGGCTCGATCGTCAACATGACGGCGGACTACCGCAACGGCTTCCCCAATATGGTGCACACGGGCGCAGCGCGCGCCGGCATGGCCAACCTCACCATGACTTTGGCCTATGAATGGGCGGTCGCGGGCGTGCGGGTGAACTCCGTGGCGCCGGGCTGGATCGCCTCTTCCGGCATGGACACCTACACCGGCGACTTCAAGGAACAGATCCCCAAGCTTAGAGGCTATTGCCCGCTGGGCCGCCTCGGCACCGAGAGCGAAGTTTCCGCCGCGGTCTGCTTCCTGCTGAGCGATGCCTCGGCCTACATCACCGGCACCGAGATCAGGATCGACGGCGGCGTGCCGCTCGCCAACCGCTCGGTCGACCTGCCGGCGACCGACAAGTCGCAGGCCTTCAACGGCTTCCACCTCGCCAAGACGCCCAAAGTGCTGGGAGGCGAGTAGCCATGCCGGCCCTCGAGAGCCAGGTCGACAGCAACAGCGACGAGTTCAAACGCAACCGCGAACGCATGCTGGCGGCGATCCAGGAATTCCGCGACGCCGAGGCTGTCGTGCAGGCCGCCACCGAGAAATCGCGCGCCCGCTTCGCCAAACGCAAGCAACTGATGCCACGCGAACGCATCGCGCTGTTGCTCGATCGCGGCGCGCCGTTCCTCGAGTTGATGAGCCTCGCCGGCTATCGCATGTATGACGACAAGGACGGCACCGGCGCGGGCGGCGGGGCGATCGCCGGCATTGGCTATGTCCAGGGCGTGCGCTGCATGGTGTCGGCCTCCAACAGCGCGGTGAAGGGCGGCACCATCTCGCCGTCGGGCCAGCGCAAGGGCCAGCGCATGCAGCAGGTCGTGATGGAAAACAAGCTGCCGCTCGTCTACCTGGTCGAATCGGGCGGCGCCAATCTGATGTACCAGGCCGAGATCTTCATTCCCGGCGGCCGGGGCTTTGCCAACCAGGCCCGCATGTCGGCGCGCGGCATCCCGCAGGTGACGGTGGTGCACGGCTCCTCGACGGCGGGCGGCGCCTATCTGCCCGGCCTCTCCGACTACGTCATCATGGTGCGCAACCAGGCCAAGGTGTTTCTGGCCGGCCCGCCGCTGCTGAAAGCCGCGACCGGCGAGATCGCGACCGACGAGGAGCTGGGCGGCGCGGAGATGCACGCCACGGTCTCCGGTGTCGCTGAATGGATGGCCGAGAACGATGCCGACGGCATCCGCATGGCCCGCGACGTGATCGGCAAGTGGCACTGGAACGACAGACTGCCGCCGCGCCGCGACCGGCCGTTCAAGGAACCGCTTTACGACATCGGCGAGCTCTGCGGGGTCGTGCCACCCTCGCACAAGGATCCCTACGACGTGCGCGAGGTGATCGCCCGCCTGGTCGACGGCTCGGACTTCCTCGAGTTCAAGGGCCTCTACGACCAGCAGACGATCTGCGGCTGGGCCGAGATCGAGGGCGAGCCAGTAGCCTTCATCGGCAACAATGGCCCGATCACCACCAAGGGCTCGGTAAAAGCCGCGCAGTTCATCCAGCTCTGCTGCCAGCAGGGCACGCCCATCGTCTACCTGCAGAATACGACCGGCTACATGGTCGGCACCGAGGCCGAGCGCGGCGGCATCGTCAAGCACGGCTCCAAGATGATCCAGGCAGTGGCCAACGCGACCGTGCCGCAGATCACGGTCGTGATCGGCGGCAGCTTCGGTGCCGGCAACTACGGCATGTGCGGACGCTCCTACGATCCCCGCTTCATCTTCGCCTGGCCCAACAGCCGCACGGCGGTGATGGGCGGCGAGCAGGCGGCGGGCGTGATGAAGACCGTGACCGAGCAGAAATTCCTGCGCGAGGGCAAGGAGCCGCCGAAGGCCGAGATCGACAAGATGTTCAAGGGCATCGTCGACCAGTTCGAACGCGAATCGACGGCGCTCTACGGCACGGCGCATCTGTGGGACGACGGCATCATCGATCCGCGTGACACGCGCCGGGTGCTGGCCTTCACGCTGTCGATCGCCCGCGAATCGCTGGAGCGGCCGCTCAATCCGACCACTTTCGGCGTTGCAAGGATGTAGAGATGAAGTTCACGCCCGAGCATCTGGCGCTGCGCCAGACCTGGAAGACGCTGATCGACCGCGAGGTCAATCCCTACGTCGACCAGTGGGAGGCCGAGGGGCAGTTCCCGGCCCACGAGCTGTTCAAGAAGATGGGCAATGCCGGTCTCCTGGGCGTCGACAAGCCGGTGCAGTTCGGCGGCTCGGGCCTCGATTTCTCCTACGCCATGATGTGCGCCGAATCGCTGGGGCTGGTGAACGGCGGCTCGATCCCGATGGCGACGGGCGTGCAGATCTCCATGGCGACGCCGGCGCTCGCCCGCTACGGCAGCGACGAGCTGCGCCAGGAATTCCTGGCGCCGGCGATCAGCGGCGATTACGTGGCCTGCCTCGGCGTGTCGGAAACCGGCGCCGGCTCCGACGTGGCCTCGATCAAGACCACGGCAACCCGCGTCGGCGGCGACTGGGTGATCAACGGCGGCAAGATGTGGACGACCAACGGCGCCCAGGCCGACTGGATGTGCCTGCTGGCCAACACCGGCGACGGCCAGGCGCACAAGAACAAGTCGTTGATCATCGTGCCGATGAAGACGAGGGGCATCACCGTCGCCAAGAAGCTCAACAAGCTCGGCATGCGCGCCTCCGACACGGTGCAGACCTTCTTCGACAATGTGAAAGTGCCGGTGCGCCACACGATCGGCCAGCCGGGCTCGGGATTCATCTACCAGATGCAGCAGTTCCAGGAGGAGCGGCTGTGGGCCGGCGCCGGCACGCTGATGGGCTGCGACCGCATCATCAACGCGACGATCGACTACACGCGAGAGCGCAAGGTGTTCGGCAAGCCGCTGCTCGATAACCAGGTCGTCCATTTCCGACTGGCCGAGCTCAAGAGCGAGGTCGAGGCGTTGCGCTCCCTCGTCTATCGGGCCTGCGAGGAGTATCTCGCCGGCACCGACGTCACCATGCTGGCCTCGATGGCCAAGCTGAAGGCCGGCCGGCTCCGCCGCGAGGTCTCCGACGCCTGCCTGCAGTACTGGGGCGGTGCCGGCTACCTCTGGGACAATCCCGTGGCGCGCAGCTATCGCGACGGAAGGCTGGGCTCGATCGGCGGCGGCGCCGACGAGGTCATGCTGCAGATCATTTCGAAGCTGATGGGCACGCTCCCTCGATTGGGAAATCGGTGATGCAGAACCGCTCGGGCTTCATGTTCCTCTCCCCCACTAGGGGGAGAGGTTAGGTGAGGGGGAATCGACGTGCGCAACCCCCTCACCCGCTCTCTCCCCCTAGCGGGGGAGAGGAGAAAGAATAGGAATCGTTAGATGCAATTCACCCAGGAACATGACGAGATCCGCCGCACCCTGCGGACGATCATCGACAAGGACATCAATCCGCACGTCGACAAATGGGAGGAGGACGGAATCTTCCCGGCGCATGAGGTTTTCAAGAAGCTGGGCAATGCCGGGTTGCTGGGCATCAGCAAGCCCACGGAATATGGCGGCATGGGGCTCGACTATTCCTACGCCATGGTGATGGCCGAGGAACTTGGCCACATCCATTGCGGCTCGGTGCCGATGGCGATCGGCGTGCAGACCGACATGGCGACCCCGGCGCTGGCCCGCTACGGCAGCGACGCGTTGCGCAAGGAATTCCTGGCGCCCTCGATCAGCGGCGATTACGTGGCCTGCCTCGGCGTCTCCGAAGTGGGCGCCGGCTCCGACGTCGCCTCGATCAAGACGACGGCGCGCAAGGTCGGCGGCGACTGGGTGATCGACGGCGGCAAGATGTGGACGACCAACGGCACCCAAGCCGACTGGATGTGTCTTTTGGCCTCGACCGGCGAAGGTTCGGCGCACAAGAACAAGTCGCTCATCTGCCTGCCGATGAAAACCAAGGGCGTCGAGGTCGTGAAGAAGCTCGACAAGCTCGGCATGAGGAGCTCCGACACCGCGCAGATCTTCCTCGACGAGGTGAAGGTGCCGGTGAGCAACCTGATCGGCCAGGAAGGCATGGGTTTCGTCTACCAGATGCAGCAGTTCCAGGAGGAGCGGCTGTGGGGCGCCATCAGCGCCGTGGTCGGCATGGGCCGCCTGATCGACCAGACGGCGGAATACACCCGCGAACGCAAGGTGTTTGGCCGGCCGCTGCTCGACAACCAGGTCATCCATTTCAAGCTGGCCGAGCTCAGCACCGAGGTCGAGCTGGTGCGCTCGCTCTGCTATCGCGCCTGCGAGGAATATCTCGACGGCACCGACGTCACGATGCTGGCCTCGATGGCCAAGCTGAAAGCCGGCCGCATGGTCCGTCTCGTGACCGACGGCTGCCTGCAGTATTGGGGCGGCGCCGGCTACCTGTGGGATAATCCGGTGGCGCGCGCCTTCCGCGATTCGCGCCTGGCCTCGATCGGCGGCGGTGCCGACGAGGTCATGCTGCAGGTCATTTCCAAGCACATGGGCACGCTGCCGCGTCCCGAGACTCGCTGAGGACCAGATGGCCGAATTCGCCGACAAGTACCAGACGCTGCTGCTGCATCGCGAGCGCTCGCGCCTGCATGTGACGCTCAACCGCCCCGAGGTGAAGAACGCGCTCAATCCGACGCTGATCGGCGAGCTGCGCGCCGTCTTCGAGATTCTAAAAGATCGGCGCGACATCAAGGTCGTGATCCTGCGCGGGGCCGGCGGCACCTTCTGTGCCGGCGCCGACCTCAAGAGCATGGAGCAGAGTTTTACCGACAAGCCCAAGCCCGGTGAAAAAGACCCGATCGCGGTCTGGAATCGCGGCTTCGGCACCTTCCTGGAGATGGTGAACACCACACCGCAGGTCGTGGTGGCGGCGGTCGAGGGCTACGCCATCGCCGGCGGCTTCGGCATCCTCTGCGTCTCCGACGTCGCGATCTGCACCGAGGACGCGGGTTTCGCCATGAGCGAGACGGCGATCGGCATCGTGCCGGCCCAGATCGCACCCTTTGTCGCCGCCCGCATCGGCGTGCCGCAGACCCGCCATCTCACGCTGACCGCCGCGCGCTTCAAGGGCGCCGAAGCCCTGCGCCTCGGCATCGCGCACTACCTCGTGAAAGACTCGGTCGCCCTCGACGCCAAGCTCGAAGAACTCCTGAAGCAGATCGACCGCTGCGCGCCGATCGCCAATGCGCTCACCAAGCAGGTGGTGATGAAGGTGGGCACCGAGCCGCTGTCGCAGATCCTCGACTTCGCCGCCGACAAGTTCGCCGAGGCGCGACGCGGACCCGAGGCCTCCGAGGGACTGCGCGCCTTCGCCGAGAAGCGGCCGCCGCGCTGGGCGACAGAATGACGGGCTTTGCCAAGATCCTGATCGCCAACAGGGGCGAGATCGCGGTCCGCATCCACAGGACGGCCGCGGCCATGGGCTACCGCACCGTCGCGGTCTATTCCGACGCCGACAAGGCCGCGCTGCACGTCTCGACGTGCAATGAGTCAGTGCGCATCGGGCCGGCGCCGGTCGGCGAGAGCTACCTCAGCATCGACCGCATCCTGGAAGCCGCCCATACCTCCGGCGCCGATGCGGTCCATCCGGGCTACGGCTTCCTGTCCGAAAACGCCGAGTTCGCGACGGCCTGCGAGAAAGCGGGTCTTGTGTTCATCGGGCCGCCGCCGGCCGCCATCGCCGCCATGGGCAACAAGGCCGCCGCCAAGCGACGCATGATCGATGCCGGTGTGCCGTGCGTGCCGGGCTATCAAGGCATGGACCAGGGCGACGCCAACCTCGAGACGGAAGCGCGCAAGATCGGCCTGCCGGTGATGGTGAAGGCCGCGGCGGGTGGCGGCGGACGCGGCATGCGCCTGGTCGAACGCGACGGCGATCTCCTGGAAGCCATCCGGACCGCGCGCGCCGAGGCCGAGAGCGCCTTCGGCTCGGGCGAGTTGATCCTCGAGAAGGCCGTGGTCGATGCCCGCCATGTCGAAATCCAGGTCTTCGCCGACGCCCACGGCAACGTCATTCATCTCGGCGAGCGCGACTGCTCGGTGCAGCGCCGCCACCAGAAGGTGATCGAGGAGGCGCCCTCGCCCGCCGTCGACCCCAGTCTGCGCGGCCGCATGGGCGCGGCGGCCGTGGCCGCTGCCAAGGCGATCGGCTATCGCGGCGCCGGCACTGTCGAGTTCCTGCTGGGCAGCGACGGTGCGTTCTATTTCCTCGAGATGAACACGCGGCTGCAGGTCGAGCATCCGGTGACCGAGGAGATCACCGGCCTCGACCTCGTCGAATGGCAGTTGCGCGTCGCACGCGGCGAGAGGCTGCCGCTCGCCCAGGAGCAGGTGACGTTCAAGGGCCATGCCATCGAAGTGCGCCTCTATGCCGAGGATGCCTACAACGGCTTCCTGCCACAGGCCGGCCGCGTCGATGTCTGGCAACCAGCCTCCGGCGTGGGCGTACGCCTCGACTATGGCGTGACCAACGGCTCGACGATTTCGCCCTTCTACGATCCGATGATCGCCAAAGTGATCGCCCATGGCGCGACGCGCGAGGAAGCCCGCACGCGGCTGGTGCGGGCCCTGCGCGAGACGGTGATCCTGGGCCCCACCACCAACCGGCATTTCCTGATCCGACTGCTGGAGCACCCCGACTTCGCCGCCGGCAAGGCGACGACTGCGTTCCTGACCAAACACGCCTTCCCCGCGCCGGCGATCAGCGATGCGCATTGGGACATGGCCGCGCGCCTGCTGTGGCGCGCCTCGGCCGAACGCTATCCGGCACCGCTGCGCGGCTGGCGCAACTCCAATCCCGAGCCGACGCCGATCCGGCTGGCGGCGGGCGGTACGGAGCGGTTGCTGCAGGTCACGAGCGGCGATGGCATCGACGCGCCGTTCCATATCGACGGCGACGACGTCATCGTCGATCTAGACGCGCTCACGGTGCGCTTCACCGACAAGACCTATGCCCCGCCCGCAACGGCGGCGGCCGGCAGCGACGGCAAGCTTCGCGCGCCGATGGACGGAAGGATCGTCGCCATCAAGGTGGCGGCCGGCGACACGGTGGTGCGTGGCCAGACGCTGGTGGTGCTGGAGGCAATGAAGATCCAGCACCAGCTCAAGGCCGTGCTGGACGCCAGGATCGAATCGATTTCAGTGCAGGAAGGCCAGCAGGTCGCCAACCGGGCCGTTCTCGTCACAATGGCGGCCTGCTGACTTCCTGTGATGGCGTCGAGGCGGCAGGACGGCTAATCTCCCAGCTAACGAGAAACTCAGGGAGGAATTGCCATGCTGCGTAGAGTTGCCCTTGCCATGCTTGCGGTGGCGGCCAGCGGCCCGGCCTTCGGGCAGGCCTATCCCAACAAGCCGATCAACCTCATCGTGCCCTTCGCCGCCGGCGGTCCGACCGACCTGCTGGCGCGCATCCTCGGCGATCGCATGTCGAAGGAACTCGGCCAACAGATCATCGTCGAGAACGTCACCGGGGCGGCAGGCACGATCGCCATGACCAAGCTCGCGCGCTCCGCACCCGACGGCTACACGATCGGCATCGGCCACCTCGGCACCAACGTGGTGAACGGTGTGATCTACACGAAACTCGGCTTCGACCTCATCGGCGATCTTGAGCCGATCGCGCGCCTGCCGGCCAATCCCATGCTGATCGTTTCATCGAACCAGGTGCCGGCGAAGACGCTGAAGGAGCTGGTAGAGTATCTCAAGGCCAATCAGGTCTCCGGCGGCACCGCCGGCATGGGCTCCGGTTCGCACATCGGCTCCCTCGCCTTCAACGCGGCGACGGGCGCAACCTATCAGCTCGTGCCCTATCGCGGGACAGGGCCTGCCATGCAGGACCTGATCTCGAACCAGATCCAGGTGATGGTCGACCAGTCGTCCAATTCGCTGCCGCAGGCGCAGGGCGGCAAGATCCGTGCTTACGCCGTGACCTCGGCCAAGCGCTCGCCGGCCATGCCCGACATCCCGACGGCGGCCGAGGCGGGATATCCAATCGAGGTCTCGATCTGGAACGGCCTGTGGGCACCCAAGGGCACGCCGAAAGCGATCGTCGACAAGCTCAATGCGGCCGCCGTTGCCGCAATGCAGGACCCGGCGATACGCAAGCGCATGGAAGAACTCGGGCAGGACCTGCCGACGGTCGAGGAGATGAAGCCGGCAGCGTTCGCGGCCTTCCAGAAAGCCGAGTTCGCCAAATGGAAGCCGATCATCGAAAAGGCGGGCGTGAAGATCGAGTGACTGCTTAGCCCAGGTAGTTGGGCGGCACCGGACAGGGCGGCAGGAGTTTTTCCAGCGCCCTGGCCACGCCCAGCAACTTCGCCTCGCCCCAGCGCTTGGCGGTGAGCTGCAATCCGATCGGCTGGCCATCGCGCGAGAAGCCGCACGGCAACACGATCGACGGCTGGCCTGTCAGGTTGGCGAGGTAGTTGTACGAACAGCCGGCGAAGAAATAGGGATGCTCGACCCCGTCGATGCGGAGTGGCTCGCTCTGCTTCTGGCGGATGAAGGCGGCGTCCGGCATCACCGGCATCAGCCAGGCGTCGTAGTCGTCGAGGAACTGCTCGCACTGGCGCATCGCCAAGTCGCGGCGGTCGAGGACGGCGAAGAATTCACCAAGGTCGAGCCGCGCCGTCCGCACCATCGAGTGTACCGACGGATCGCTGCCGCCATCGGCGCCGAAGAAGGGCTGGCGCACGGCGAGCGGTTCTAGAGCGCGGTTCTGGTACTGGAAGAGGTCGATCCAGTCGTCCCAACTCTGGCGCCAGTCGAGATCCTTTGGTGCCGCCCGCTTCACCCTGGCACCGGCCTTGGCGAGCAGGCGAGCGGTCGCCTGGACGACGGCGGCAGTGTCCACCGAGACTTGGACCAGAGGATTGCTTTCGAGCACCGCGATCTGGAGATCGGCCGGCTTCAGGCGCGGCACAGGCCCAAATGGAACCGGTGGCGCCTCGGCCTCGTAACCGTCGGGGCCGGCAACGATGCGGAGCGCGGTTTCGAGATCCTCGACCGAGCGCGCGAGCGGGCCGAAGACGCCCATGTAACGGGTCGTGCGTGTCAGGCCGGGCAGGTCGGGCACGTGGCCGCGACTCGGGACCCGCCATTCCGTGGGCTTCAGGGAGAAGATGCCGTTGTAGTGGGCGGGATTGCGCACCGAGCCGCCGATGTCGCTGCCCAATTCCAGCGGCGACATCCGGGCCGCCACCGCGACGGCGCCGCCACCGGTCGAACCGCCGGCCGTGCGGCGCACATCCCATGCATTCTTGGTGGTCCCGAAAATCGGGCTGTCGGTCTGAAAGTCCGCGCACAGCTCGGGCACATTGGTCTTGCCCAGGATGACGGCACCAGCGGCCCGCAGCCGGGCCACCAAGCTCGCGTCCGAGCGGGCAATGTTGTCCTTGAGCGGCGGATGGCTGGAGGTGGTGGCGAGCCCCGCCACGTCGAAGGCCTCCTTGATGGTGATGGGCACGCCGTGCAGCGGCCCCAGGCTGGCGTCCTTCTTGGCGCGGGCACGATCGGCCGCCCGGGCGGCCTTCATGGCGCCCGCGCGATCGACGACCACCAGTGCGTTCAGCGGGCCGTTGACCCGGGCAATCCGCTCGAGGTGCGCCTCGGTCGCCTCGACCGAACTCAGCTTCCCGTTTCGTATGGCGCGTCCAAGGCCGACAGCGGTCTCGAAACACGGGTCCATGCATGCCTCCCTTGCATCACGCCGAGACTAGTCGCCTCACTCACACCCGGCTATAGAGCCCGAGGAATTCTTGGGGACGCCATGAGCCTAGCTAACAAAACACTGTTCATCACCGGCGCCAGCCGCGGCATCGGTCTCGCCATTGCGCTCCGCGCCGCGCGTGACGGCGCCAACATCACCATTGCCGCCAAGACGGTGAAGCCCGACCCGCGCCTCGCCGGCACGATCTTCACCGCCGCCGAGGAGATCGAGAAGGCCGGCGGCAAGGCGCTGCCGATGGCCTGCGACATCCGCGACGAGCAGAGCGTCGAGAAAGCCGTCGCCGACACGGTGGCGAAGTTCGGCGGCATCGACATCCTGGTGAACAACGCCAGCGCGATCGGCCTCACCGGCACGCTCGCCACACCGATCAAGCGCTACGACCTGATGCAGGCGATCAACGCGCGCGGCACGTACCTGACCTCGCGTGAATGTCTGCCGCACCTGCTGAAGGCCGCCAACCCGCACATCCTCAACATCTCGCCGCCACTCTCGATGCAAGCCAAGTGGTTTGCCGGGCACGTGGCCTACACGATGGCCAAGTAC
>JBQTJT010000108.1:0-71289 GCA_052386855.1 Reyranella sp. | reverse complement strand
GGTTGATGGAAGAGATCTGCATGCTCGACATCATGAGCGGCGGCCGGCTCGAACTCGGCGTCGGCCGCGGCGCCTCGCCCTACGAGGCCGAGTTCTTCGGCGTCGAACCCAGTACCGCCCAGGAGCGTTTCGACGAGAGCCTGGAAATCGTGCTCAAGGGCCTGGGGGCGGACCGGCTCGACCACGCCGGCAAGTTCTTCACCTTCAAGAACGTGCCGCTGGTCATGCAGCCCGTGCAGCGGCCGCACCCGCCGCTGTGGCACGTCACCCGCTCGCTCGAAAGCGCCGATCGCCTGGCCTCGCTCGGCTGCAACATCGCGCTCGCCATGCCGACCCACGACGCCGGCAAGTTCACCGCCCGCTACCGCGCCGCCTGGGCCGCCCTCGGCCGCGCGCCCGAGGACATGCCGTTCCTCGGCAATACGCGCAATGTCGTGGTGCTCGACAGCGACCGCGACGCGGTCGCCGCAGCACGCCGCGCCTTCCATGTCTGGTACGATTCGATGGTCCATCTGTGGCGCGCCAACGGCGTCGAGCTGCCCCGCCAAGTGTCGACCCCCGACTTCGACGAGGCCGTCGACCAGGGCTACATCGTCGCGGGCTCCCCGGCCAAGGTGCGCGACCGCATGCTGCGCGACCAGTTCGTCTCGGGCATCAACTACAGTATCTGCCGTTTCGCCTGCGGCGATCTCTCGTTCGAGGAATCGGCGCGCTCGGTGCGCCTGTTCGCGCGCGAAGTGATGCCGGCGCTGCTGCCGGAGGACGACAAGGATCCCGCCCACTCGGCCACCGGCACGCTGGCGCCGGGCCTGCGCTGGATCGGCGCCGAGGATCTCTCCGAAGTGGGCTTTCTTTTCCGCTAGCCCCACTCTTCCGCTCGCGCCGGGGCAAAGAAAAACCCGCGGTCCGAATACTCCCGGACCGCGGGCTCCCCCTCCGTGACACGCCGTCCGAGGTTGTTCCGCCCGTTACGACGCGCCTCCCTAAACTCAGGCTTTACGCTTTGGATACGACAAAGCCGGCGATGGTGGGGCCACCGCCGGCTCGCCGGAAGGATTTTGCTACGCCGCCCGGGGAGAGATAGCGACGAAGCGGGTCATGCCCTCCCGATAGATTTTCATCAGCACCGGCTTGCCGGTGGTCTTGGCTTCCTTGAGCTTCTCGCCAGCCATCTTCGGGCTGTCGACCGCATCGCGGCCGACCTGCTGGAGGATGTCACCGGCCTTCAGGCCCTGGTCGTCGGCCGGGCTGCCCGGCTCGACCGCCGCCACCAGCGCACCGGTGACCGCGGCGTCGAGACCGAGCTGCTTGCGCGCCTCCGGCGAGATCGGCGCCAGCGACACGCCGTAGCTCATCGGCTCCGGCTTGGCGGCCTCGCCCGGCTTGCCGTCGGCCTTGGCCTTGACGATCGGGTTCTCTTCCTTCTGGTCGCCGACCTTGGCGGTGAAGGACATGTCCTTGCCGTCGCGCCACACGCCGAGCTTGGCCGAGGTGCCCGGCTTCATCGCCGAGATCATGCGGGTCAGCTCCTTGATACCGTCGACGTTCTTGCCGTCGACGCTCACGATCACGTCGCCCGACTTGATGCCGGCGGCGAGAGCCGGGCTCTCGGGCTGCACCATGGCAACCAGGGCACCCTTCTCGGACTTGAGCGACAGGCTCTCGGCCAGCTCCTTGGTCACCGGCTGGATCTGGACGCCCAGCAACCCGCGCTCGACCCGGCCGGCGGTCTTGAGCTGCGACACCACCGGCTCGGCCTGGCTCGACGGGATGGCGAAGCCAAGCCCGATGTTGCCGCCGGTCGGCGAGTAGATCGCGGTGTTGATGCCGATCACCTTGCCGTCCATGTCGAACAGCGGGCCGCCGGAGTTGCCGCGGTTGATGGCGGCGTCGGTCTGGATGTAGTCGTCGAACGGGCCCGACTGGATGTCGCGGCCGCGCGCCGACACGATGCCCGTGGTCACGGTGCCACCGAGGCCGAACGGATTGCCGACCGCCATGACAGCCTGGCCGACGCGCACCTTCGAGGCGTCGCCGAACGTCACGAACGGCAGGGCCTTGTCGCTCTCGACCTTGAGCACGGCGAGGTCGGTCTTCTCGTCGCCGCCCAGCATCTTGGCCGGCAGCTTGGTGCCGTCCGACATGGTCACGGTGATCGTGTCGGCCTTGGCCACGACGTGGAAGTTCGTCACGATCGTGCCCTTGGCGTCGACGATGAAGCCGGTGCCGACAGCCTGGCCTTTGTCAGCCGGGCGCTGCTTGCCTTGCGGCTTGCCGGGCTGGGCCGGCTGGCCGAAGCGCTCGGCGAAGCGCTTCATGAACTCTTCCATCTGCTTGTCCTGCGGACCGGACATGCGGACGTCGTCGCCATCGTCCGAGCCGGCCTTCATGGTCACGGCGACGTTGACGACCGCCGGGGTCACCTTGGCGGCGAGATCGGAGAAGTCCTGCACGACCTGCGGAGCGGCAATCGCTGCGGGCGCGCTGAACATCGGGGCAATGAGGGCGGGAGCAGTAAGCGCTGTGGTCAGCGCCAGGGCGGTCAGAATACGGCTCTTGGTCTTTGTCATGAACAACCTCCTTTGGGGGCCTCGGAAAGGAATATGGCGGGTTGCCCGTGGCGCCCGGATGGCCGCCGGATTGAATGTTTGTATAGTTGGGGAACGTTGCGCCGGGGGTCGGCGCCAGATAGACGGGCGCCGTGAAAATCCTCCTGGTTGAAGACGACAAGCAAACCGCCGACTACATCGCCAAGGGCCTGCGCGAGCACGGCCATGTGGTCGATCATGCCGACAACGGCCGCGACGGCCTCTATCTCGCCACCGGCGAGAAGTACTACGAGGTGCTGATCGTCGACCGCATGCTGCCGGCCATGGACGGGCTGTCGCTGGTCAAGGCGGCACGGACCTCGGGCGTGAAGACGCCGGTCCTGTTCCTCACCACCATGGGCGGCGTCGATGACCGCGTCGCCGGCCTCGAGGCGGGCGGCGACGATTACCTCGTGAAGCCGTTCGCCTTCGCCGAGCTGCTGGCCCGCGTCAGCGCACTGGCCCGCCGGCCGCCGATCATGGCCGCGACGTCGCTCACCGTCGGCGATCTCGAGATGGATCTGCTGGCCCGCACCGTGACCCGCGCCGGCAAGCGCCTCGACCTGCTCGCCCAGGAATTCAAGATCCTCGAATACCTGCTGCGCCACGCCGGCGAAGTCGTGACCCGCACCATGCTGCTGGAGAAGGTCTGGGATTTCCATTTCGATCCCAAGACCAACATCGTCGAGACGCATATCAGCCGCCTGCGCTCGAAGATCGACAAGGGCTTCGACAAGCCCCTGCTCCACACCGTCAGGGGGGCTGGTTATGTCATCCGCGCGCCCGACTAGGAACCTCGCCCCGAGTAGAAATCTCTCACGCATCCTGCGGTCGGCCAGCTTCCGGCTGCCGCTGATCTATGCCGTGCTGTTCATGGTCTCGGCCGGCGCGCTGTTCGCCACGGTCTACTACACGGCGACGGCGGCGATGCAGAACGACATGGCGGCCGTGCTCCGCACCGAGGCCTTGCAGCTCACCGAGATCCACCGGCGCAGTGGCCTTGCCGGCCTCGCCGATCAGATCACCCGGCGCATGAACTTCCGCACCAGGGGCCCGATCTTCTATCTGCTGCAGGCGCCCAACCGCCGCGTCGTGGTCGGCAACCTGCCCGGCATGCCGCCGGTCAACGGCGTCATCGATTTCGTGCCGCAGCCCGACGCCGCCGAGGCCGAAGCCGAGCAGCCGCCCAAGCTCACCGGCTACGGACTCACCTTGTCCGACGGCTCGTTCCTGCTGGTGGCCCAGGACGCCAATCGCCTCACCGACATGCAGCACGCCATCGTGCGCGCCTTCGTCTGGGCCGGCGGCCTCACGCTCCTGCTGGCGATCGCCGGCGGCGCCTGGCTCGGCAACACGTTCCTGCGCCGCATCGATGCCATCACCCGCACCAGCAACGCCATCATGGAGGGCGATCTCTCCGCGCGCATCCCGGTGCGCGGCACCCACGACGAGATCGATCAGCTCGTCACCAGCCTCAACGCCATGCTGGGCCGCATCCAGCAGCTCATGGATGGACTGCGTCAGGTCTCGAGCGACATCGCCCACGACCTGCGCACCCCGCTCGGCCGCCTGCGCCAGCACCTCGAGGATGCGCGCGATCGTGCCACGAACACCGCCGACTACGCCAAGGCGACCGACGCCGCCATCGCCGAAGCGGATGGACTGCTGGAAACCTTCTCGGCCCTGTTGCGCATTGCCCAGGTCGAGGCCGGCGCGCAGAAGAGCGGCTTCACCGAACTCGATTTCTCCGCCCTGGCGCGCAGCATCGGCGAGGCCTACCAGCCAGCTGCCGAGGATTCGCGGCACAGGCTCCTGATCCAGGTCGAGGACGGCGTGAAGCTCACCGGCGACCGCCAGCTCCTTGCCCAGATGATCTCCAACCTGGTCGAGAATGCGCTCAACCACACGCCGGAAGGCACCACGGTGACGCTCGGCCTGCGCAGGCGCGGCGCCGGTTTCGAGGCCGAGGTCGCCGACGACGGGCCCGGCATTCCACAAGACGAGCACGACAAGGTGTTCGATCGCTTCTACCGCCTCGATCGCAGCCGCTCGACCGCCGGCAGCGGCCTTGGCCTCGCGCTGGTCAAGGCGATCGCCGGCCTGCACGGGCTGTCGGTGCGGCTGGAAGATCGCAAGCCCGGATTGGGCGTCGTGCTCAGCTAAACCGCGAGGTAGCGCCGCTTCACGTCGTCGTTGGCTTTCAGCTCGTCTATCGAACCGCGATAGACGATATGGCCCTTGTCGATCACCGCGACGTGGCTGGCGATATCCAGGCAAAAGTGCATGTTCTGCTCGGCCACGATCAGGGTGATCCCCATGCCGCGCAAGGTCTGGATCAGTTCGCCGATCTTCTCGACAATGATCGGGGCCAGCCCCTCGCTGGGCTCGTCGAGCAGCAGCACGTCGGGATTGCCCATCAGGGTGCGGGCGATGGTGAGCATCTGCTGCTCGCCGCCGGACAGGCGTCCACCCATGCGTCCGCGCATCGAGGCCAGGATGGGAAACACGTCGTAGATCTTCTCCAGCGTCCAGTCGGCTCGACCGCTGGGCCCGGTCTTGACGCCGATCATGAGATTGTCTTCCACCGAATGCTCGGGGAAGATCTGGCGATCCTCCGGCACGAAGCCTACTCCCGCACGCGCAATGCGGTCGGCCGTACGCTTGTGCACCGCCACCCCGCGCACCTCGACCGTTCCCCGCCGCGGTGGCGCGAGGCCGATGATCGCCTTCATTGTCGTGCTCTTGCCCGCACCATTGCGGCCGAGCAGCGCCAGGGACTGGCCGCGCTCCACGTCGAACGACACACCGAACAGGATCTGGCTGGCGCCATAGAAGACGTCGATGGCATCGACCTTCAGGATCGGTTGGCCGCTCATGCCGCGGCCGCGCCCTTTGCCGACTTGCCGAGATAGGCCTCGATCACCTTGGGATCGCGCCGGATCTCATCGGGCGTTCCTTCAGCCAGCACCGTGCCGTAGGACAGCACGCGCACCGTCTCGGCCACCTTGAAGACGATATCCATGTCGTGCTCGATGAAGATCAGGGTCATGCCGACGGCACGCCACAGACCCTGGACCGTCTCGATCATCTGCCAGCGCTCTTCCGGTCCCATGCCGGCTGTCGGCTCATCGAGCAGCAGCACCTTGGGATCAAGCGCCAGGGCGAGCCCGACATCGAGCAGCTTCTGATCGCCATGACTGAGGTTGCGGCTGAGAATGCCGGCCACCCGGGTGAGCTTCAGCATTTCCATGATCTCGCCGGCGCGCTCCGCGGCAGCGCGAAGCGGAAAAGACTGCAGCTTGACGCCTTCGCTGCGGTGATGCGCCTGCACGGCGGCGGCCAGCGCCTCCGCCACGGTGAGGGTCGGAAACAGGCTCGCGACCTGGAAGGCGCGGCCGATGCCGCGACGCACGATCTCGCGCCGCCCGAGACCGGCGATGTCCTGGCCCGCCAGCAGGATACGGCCGGCATCCGGCGCGAACCGGCCGGTGATCAGGTTGAACAGCGTCGTCTTGCCGGCCCCGTTGGGCCCGATGACGGCGCTGAAAGATCCGTCGGCGAAGTCGAGCGTCACGTCGCGGGTCGCCGCGACGCCGCCAAATGACTTGCGCACACCTTCCAGCTTCAGCATGGCGCTACTTCTTCTCGCTCGCCGCATCGGCGGCGTCGCGCAGCTTGCGCGCCGCCTCCTGCCGCCGGTTCTCCAGGCGCTCCGCGATCACGTCGAGCGGGCCTTTGCGCAGGCCCAGCACCAGGACGAGGATGACAATGCCGAGCACCAGATCGGTGTGACTGGTGTAGGCGATGGTGACGTCGTTCAGGATGCGCAGGATGATCGTGCCCACGACGGGGCCCAGGAAGACGTTGGAGCCGCCCAGCAGGATCATGAAGATGGCCTCGCCCGAGGTCGTCCAGAAGGCGAAGTTCGGATAGGCGCCGGACACGAACAGGCAGAGCAGGATGCCGCCAACGGCTGCGATGCAGGCCGAGATCACGAAGCAGACCAGCTTGGTTCGAACCACATCGATGCCGAGGAACGCCGCCCGCTCCTGGTTGTCCCGGATCAGGCGCAGCGTGTAGCCGAAGGGCGAGGTCACGATCTGGCGCATGATGGCGAGGCAGATCACGAACATCACGGCGCAGAAGACATAGAGCTGCGTGCGGTCGGCCAGGTCGATGCCGAGGAACTTCGGCCGCGGGATGCCACCCATCAACCCCTGGTCCCCACCGGTAAACGACACCCAGCCCAGGATCACGTTGTAGATCAGCATCTGGAAGGCGAGCGTCAAGAAGGCGAAGTAGATCTCGTTCAGTCGGACGCAGATCGCTCCGATGACAAGCGCCAGCACGGCGGTAAAGACGATCGCCAAAGCGAAGGCTGCCGGGATCGAGAACTTGCCCGACTGCATGGCGAGGCCGAACGCGTAGGCGCCCGACGCGAAGAACATGGCATGACCGAACGAGACCAGGCCGGTGTAGCCGATCAGCAGGTTGAGCGACATGGCGAGCAGGCCGTAGGCCATCGCGAACATGACGAAGTCGCGGATCGCGGGCGGCGCGCCCAACGCCGGGACCAGGAGAAGCGCCAGGAGCCCAACACCTGCCCAGGCGAGATCGCGCCAGCGTCGCGTCATGGTGGCTACCGGTGCTCGCGGCCGAACAGGCCGCTCGGCTTGAAGATCAGGACCAGCGCCATGATCAGGAACATCACGCCGTCGACGAACAGGGGAAAGCCGATGCTGCCGAAAGACCGCGTGAAGCCGATCAGGAGGGCGGCAACGAAGGCGCCGAAGATCGAGCCCATGCCGCCGATCACGGTGACGATGAAGGACTCGATCAGGATCGAAAAGCCCATGCCCGGGGTCAGCGAGCGCACCGGGGCGGCCAGCGCACCGGCCGCACCTGCCAGGGCACTGCCGAGGCCGAACACGGCGGCGTAGTAGAGATTAACGCGGATGCCGAGCGCCGAAACCATAGGCCCGTTCACGGCGGCGGCCCGCACGACCTTGCCAAAGCGTGTGCGCGCGATGACCAGCCACAGCAGCAGGCCCAACACCATCGCCGCGCCGATCATGAACAGGTAGAACGGCGGAATGACGCCGCCCAGGAAGCGGATCGGCGGCAGGCGGAATTCGGCCGGCATGCCCATCGACAGCACGCGCGGGCCCCAGATGATCTTGACCAGATCGTCGGAAATGAGAATTACGGCGTAGCAGACCAGGAGTTGCATCAGCACGTTCGAGCCGTAGACCTTGCTCATCAACAGCCGTTCGAACAGGATTCCGAGCACGCCAACCGCTATCGCCGCACCGATCGCCGAGGCGAAATAGCTACCGCTCGCCTGGTACAGTGTGAGAGCGATATAGGCGCCCGCCATGTAGAGCGAACCGTGCGCGAAGTTGGTGACATTGAGCACGCCGAAGATCAGCGTCACGCCCGACGCGATCAGGAACAGCAGCATGCCGATGATCATGCCACTGGTGAGCTGGGTCACGACGCATGACCCAGTCCCGAAACACCGCAACAACGCTTCAAGATCCACGAACTGTTTCCTTCAGGCCAGGTACGCAGGCCCCTCCGCGGATCAGGTGGCGTAGCCCTGCTTCTTCTTCCATGCCTTCTCGAGCTCGATGATCGGGCCCCAGGACGAGGCCTGGAAGTCCTTGATGTACGGATCCTTGGACTGCGAGAGACCGTAACCGATGATGTAGTTGATCAGCGTGTTGTCCTCGGCGCGCATCGTCACCGTGCCATCGACGCCGAACGGCGACTTGATCGTGGCACCCTTGATCGCCTCGGCCAGCTTCTTGCCATTGGTGTCGCCGTTGGTCTTCTTCAGCGCATCGACCAGGAATTCGGCGGCGACGGCATTCTCCCACGACCAGTTGGTCGGCTTATGCTTCTGGGTCTTCACGTAATTCTGGTACCAGGCCTCATTTTCCGGTGTCGGCGGCACGGTCCGATTGTAGCGGCCGCCCGAGTAGACGCCCTGCGGGAACTGCTTCACTTCATCGACGATGCCGTAGTCGCCCAGATTCACCATGAAGGACGCCTGCTTGTCGAACAGGCCGTAGAGATTGGCCTGGTCGATGAAGGCCACCAGATCGCCCCCCCACAGCGCCGAATACATCGCATCGGCCTTGGCATTCAGGAGCTTGGTCACGACCTCGGTGTAATCGGGCTGGAACAGCTTGGGCCACGCCTCCTCGGTCACGGTGATCGTGCCGTCAAAGTGCTTGGCGTATTCCATGAACTCGGCCGTGTTGGAGCGTCCATATGCGTAATCCGGCGAGCAGGTCGCCCATTTCTTCAGACCCTTCGCCTTGGCGATCTTGGCCGCATAGTCGCCGCCACCGATCGCGTCGTGAATACCTTGGCGCGCCGAGCGGAAGGCCGTAGGTACATGCAGCTTGGGATCGGCCGTCAGCGACGACGTCTCGGAATTCGAGTGGATGCAAAGAACGCCCACCTCGCGGATCACCTCCTGCACGGCGAAGGCGCCGCTCGAAGCTTCGGCATCGACGATGATCTGGCAGCCGTCGTTGTTGATCAGATCGCGCGTAACCTTGGCGGCTTCCTGCGGCGCCCCCTTGGAGTCGCGCACCACCAGTTCGATCTTGCGGCCGTTGATGCCGCCCGCCTCGTTAACCTTGTCGAACACGACTTTCAGGCCACCGACACTGGTCTGCCCGAGCACGGCGACGCGACCGGACAGGATGGTCGGCACGCCGATCTTGATAGCCCCGCTCTGGCCTTTGACGATGGCCGGCATGCCGATCACACCGGCAGTGGCCAAGGCACCCGCACCTTTGAGGATCTGGCGACGGCCAGCCGCACGCGACTTGATCAAGCTCATGGCGTTTCTCCCGTAGCGATTTGTTTTGTGGTCGACGACCGATTGTGCCGATCTTATGAACAATTGTTCACCACGGTCAATTGACCCAAAGCGCCAGCCGAAACGACGGCCTGAAACAGAGAATGACCACCCTGCCCTGGCTCTGGATTCCGCTCACGATCTTCGCTGCCCTGGCCCAGACCGTGCGCAACACGGCGCAGCGGCGTCTGACCGACGACCTCGGGACTCTGGGCGCCACCCTGGTCCGCTTCCTCTACGGCATGCCGCTCCTCGCGCTATGGCTCGGCCTCGTGATCGCGCTGGGCGGCCATCCGATGCCGCCTCTCACGACGGGCTTCGCCGTCTGGGTCCTGGTGGCTGCGCTCAGCCAGATGGCGGGCACGGCGCTGTTGCTGCGCGCCATGGCCGAACGCAGCTTCGCCATCGGCCTCGTCTATTCCAAGAGCGAGGTCATCCAGGTCGCCCTCTTCTCGGTGATCTTCCTGGGCGAGCGCCTGTCGCTGGCGACGGCGCTCGCGATCGTGCTGGCGACATTCGGCGTCGTGCTGCTGTCGCCACGCCCCCAGGGGACGGTGCTGGCGCGGAGTTGGGCCGACCCCGCCGCCCTGTTCGGCCTGGCCTCGGGCTCGGCCTTCGCCATCTCGGTGGTCGGCTATCGCGGCGCCACGCTCGTGCTCGATGCCGGCTCGCCCTTCCTCGGCGCCGCCGGAACCCTGTTCTGGAGTCAACTCACGCAGACCCTGCTGCTCGGCGCCTGGCTCCTTGTCCGCACGCCCCAGGTCGTGCTGGGCGTGCTGCGCGAATGGCGGCTGTCGCTGTTCGCGGGCCTCGCCGGCGCCTCGGCCTCGGCGGCCAACGTGACCGCGCTGGCCCTGGAATCCGCTTCCAATGTGCGGACCCTGATCCTGATCGAAGTGCTGTTCACCTATTTCGTGTCGCTGCGCATCTTCCGCGAGACGATCAGCCGGCGCGAACTCGCCGGCATCGCCCTGGTGGTACTGGGCGTCGGGATCATCGTCTCGTCCGCAGGCTAGGCGGCGACGATCACACCCAGGCGCGGGGTTGGCGATGGCGCACGAGTTCGCCATGGGGCTCGGCCGAGCCCGGCGGCAGTGTCGCCAGCCAGACGATATCCTTGGCTGCCTCGTCCGGACTGACGGCACTCGACATGTCGTCGAACCAGGGCCGCGAGGCTTCGGTATCGACGAGACCGGGGCACACGGCGTTGACCAGGATGCCGCGCCGGCGGAACTCGGCCTCGCGCGCGAGCAGCCGGGCGGACGCCACCTGGCCGATCTTCGACGGCACGTTGATCCAGTCCGGCCAGCCCTCCATGCTGGCAGCGCCCGAGCGCACGGCGGCCGCGTAGTCGTCCATGGCCTGCTCGATGCCAGCGAGTGTCAGGCTTTCATGGTCGAACTTCCGGTGCAGTCTTGCGTCGAGATTGCGCAGAGAGCCGAACGAACTTGCCACCACGATGAAACGCGCGTTGTCGCGCAGCAGGGGCACGAAGGCGTCGATCATCCGATAGGTGCCGTGATTGTTGGTGTTGATGAACCCGACCACCTGCTCGGCCGCCGGCACGTCCTTGGCAATGCGCTGGGCTGCATTCGACACGACGATGTCGATGCCGCCGTGGCGCTCCAGGATCGCTTTGGCTGCCGCCTGCACACTGCCGTCATCGGCAACGTCCATCGCGAGGAACTCCGGCTGCAATCCCTCGCGCCGCAGAAGCTCGCATGCCGCCTGCCCGCGCGCCTCGCTGCGCGCCGTGAGATAGACCACGCCCTCGCCACCCAGCGCATGACAAAGGCCGCGCGCAAGCGCCAGGCCGAGGCCCTGGTTGGCGCCGGTGACCAGAGCAACCTTCCGGTTTTGTCCCATGGCCATCGTTGACCTCCGCCGTTACACGCCGACAATGGCGTAATGAACACACATCCGCTTTTCGCCTACGTTGGCAGCTATACCACGCCCGGACGCAACGGCCGTGGCAACGGCATCAACGTCTATCGCGTCAACCGCCGCACCGGCGCCTTCAGCCACGTCCAGCATCTGGCCGGCCTGGAGAATCCCTCGTTCCTGGCCATCGATCGGGCGGGGCGTTTCCTCTACTCGGTGCATGGCGATCGCAGCGAAGCGACGGCCTTCGCCATCGACCAGAGCACCGGTCACTTGAGCCTAATCAACCGCCAGTCGACCGGCGGCTACAATCCGGTCCATCTCGCGTTCGATGCCACGGGCAAGTTCCTCTCGGTGGTGAACTACGGCTCCGATTCCCTGGCCGTGCTTCAGGTGCAGAAGAATGGCGGCCTCGGCCCCTACACCACGCTCACGCCGGTCACCGGCACGCTGGGGCCGCACCGCGGACAGCAGCGCAACATGGCGCCGCATCACATCCCGCTCGATCGCCAGGGCCGCTTCTTCTATGTTCCGTGCAAGGGATCGGACTGCGTCGTGGCCTACCGGCTCGACGAAAAGCGCCGCGTGTTGATCGAGGCCGCACGCGTGACCGCCCGGCCTGGGGCCGCGCCGCGCCATATCGACTTCCATCCGACCAAGGCACTGGCCTACGTCCTCAACGAACTCGATTCGACGATCACGAGCTACCGCCAGGATCGCCGCAGCGGCAAGCTCACGCCGATGCAGACTGTTCCCTCCACGCCCTCCGATTTCACCGGCTACAGCACCGGCGCGGAGATCTGGCTCGATCGCCGCGGCCGTCACGTCTATGTCTCGAACCGGGGTCACGACAGTATCGGTGTGTTTGCCGTGGATGCCGCCAAGGGCACGCTGGCACCGAAGCAGTGGGTGCCGACCCACGGCAAGACTCCGCGCTTCTTCGCCTTCGACCCGGCCGAGAAGCATCTCTATGTCGCCAACCAGGACGGACACTCGATCGTCACCTATCGCGTCGGCCGCGACGGCCGGTTGACGCCGAGCCCGGTCAGGGTGAAGGTCGGCAGCCCGGCCTGTATCGTGTTCTCGCGATAGCCGCGCGAACGACGGCGGCATTGACGCCCGCCGCTGCCTGAGGTAGGAAAATACCTATGACTTCCTGCCGACCCTGCCTGTGCCCGTTCTCCACACGCGACGACACCGTCGCTGAATGACAAAGTCGGTTTCCAAAATGTCCGCTTTTGGCGGACATGGGACACGCCTTCCTACCTGCGAAATCACCCGCGGGTTCAACGACTTGGCCGCAATTTGATGCCATCCTGAGATCGGCAAAGTCGGTTTCCAAGTTTTCCGCACGGCGCCGGACATTTTGGAGAGTTCCATGAGTGACAAGACATACGGTTTCGAAACCCTGTCGATCCATGCCGGCGCCGCGCCCGATCCCACCACCGGCTCGCGGGCGCTGCCGATCCACCAGACCACGGCCTACGTCTTCGAGGATGCCGACCACGCCGCGGCGCTGTTCAACCTGCAGACCGTGGGCTTCATCTATTCGCGCCTCACCAATCCGACCAATGCGGCCCTCGAAGCCCGCCTTGCCACGCTCGAAGGCGGCCGCGGCTGCACCGTGACCTCCTCCGGCCATGCCGCCCAGGTCCTCGGCCTGTTTCCGCTGATGAGCCCGGGCGCCGAGATCGTCGCCTCCTCCCGCCTCTACGGCGGCTCGCTGCAGCAGATGAAGAACACCTATCCCAAGTTCGGCTGGAAGGCTGCGATCGTCGACGCCGACGCGCCGGAGAACTTCAAGCGCGCCGTCACGGAAAACACCAAGGCCTTCTTCATCGAGAGCCTGGCCAATCCCGGCGGCGTGGTGAGCGACATCGAGGCGATCGCCCGCATCGCCGAGGCCGCGGGCGTGCCGCTGCTGGTCGACAACACGCTGGCCACGCCCTACCTCTGCAAGCCGATCGACTACGGCGCCACCCTGATCGTGCATTCGACCACCAAGTTCCTGTGCGGCACCGGCACGTCGATGGGCGGTGCGGTCGTGGACTCGGGCAAGTTCGACTGGTCGCGCGGTGGCAAATTCCCCAGCCTCGCCGGTCCCGAGCCCGCCTATCACGGCCTCAATTTCTACGAGACGTTCGGTGACATGGCCTACACCTTCCACAGCCATGCCGTCGGCCTGCGCGACCTCGGCCCCTCACAAGCCCCGTTCAATGCCTGGCTCACCATGCTTGGCATGGAAACGCTGGGGCTGCGCATGGAACGGCACTGCGCCAACGCGGCCAAGGTAGCGGCGCACCTCGAGAAGCATCCGGCCGTGGCCTGGGTGAACTACGCCGGCCTCGCGTCAAACAAGTACAACAAGCTCGCGAAGAAATACCTGCCCAAAGGCGCGGGCTCGATCTTCACCTTCGGCGTCAAGGGCGGCTACGAGGTCGGCGTGAAAGTGGTGGATAGCGTCGAGCTCTTCTCGCACCTGGCCAACATCGGCGACGCCAAGAGCCTGATCATCCATCCCGCCTCGACCACGCACCGCCAGCTCTCCGAGGAGCAGCGTGTCTCGGCTGGCGCCGGGCCCGACGTGCTCAGGCTCTCGATCGGCATCGAGACGGTGGACGACATCATCGCCGATCTCGACCAGGCGCTGGCCAAGGCAACCGCCTGATGCTGAGCCACGCCGACAACACGTTCCTGACCCAGGCCGGCAAGGGCACGCCGATGGGCGAGCTGCTGCGCCGCTTCTGGATGCCGGCGCTGCTGTCGGACGAGTTGCCGGAACGCGACGGTCCGCAGAAGAAGATCCGAATCATGGGCGAGGACCTGCTGGCCTTCCGCCAGACCGATGGAAAGATCGGCATTGTCGGGCCGCATTGCCCGCACCGCGGCGCCAATCTCTATTACGGACGCAACGAGGAGTGCGGCCTCAGATGTTCGTTCCATGGCTGGAAGTTCGACATCGACGGCAACTGCGTCGATCTTCCGACCTCGCCGCCGGAGTCGGCTTACAAGGACACGATCAAGCTGCTGGCCTATCCGACCCGCGAATGGGGCGAGATGATCTGGGTCTACATGGGCCCGCGCGAGCTGATGCCGGAACTGCCGCAGCTCGAGATGGCGCTGGTCCCCGCGGCCTCGCGCTTCGTGACCAAGAAGTGGCAGGACTGCAACTGGGTGCAGAGCCTGGAAGGTGCGATCGACACGTCACATTTCTCGTTCCTTCATAAAGTGCTGGCAACCGACGAGGAGAGTGCGCGCAAGGCGATGGCCAACGCCGCACTCGGCGACCAGGCCAAGCCAGATGACCGCGTGCGCTGGGTGCAGAACGATCCTCGTCCTCGCTTCCAGGTGTTGGGCCATGAGACCGGACTGGTGATCGGCGGCGGCCGCAAGACCGACAGCCGCGACCTCTACTGGCGCATCGCCCAGTTCCTGATGCCCAATCACGCCTATACGCCCGCCGCCTTCCCCGGCGAGATCTATTACGGGCAGTCGTGGGTGCCGGTCGACGACGTGAACTGCTGGATCTACAGCTACTGCTGGCAACCGGAGCGGCCGTTCAGCAACTCCGAGCGCGCCAAATATCGCTCCGGCTTCAACGTCCATTCCGAGGTCGATGCCGACTACAGGCCGCTGCGCAACCGGGACAACGACTACCTGCGCGACCGCAACGTGCAGCTGAAGGAGAACTTCACCGGCATCACCGGGGTGAGCGAGCAGGACGCCGCCATCCAGGACAGCCAGGGCCCGATCCAGGATCGCACCCGGGAACACCTCGGGCCCACCGACATCGGCATCGTGGAGTTCCGCAAGCTGGTGATGGGCGCCGCCCGCAAGCTTGCCGCCGGCGAGGCGCCGAAGCAGCCGGTGCTCGCGTCACGCTATGCGGTGCGATCTGGCGGTTGGGTCGCGGCTCCCGAGAAGGACCTCGCCACGGTGATGGCCGAGCGCTTCGGTCATGACTGCGGCTACATCGGCAACCAATACGGATTAGGTGACTGATGCTGAGCCAAGCCGACAACGCCCTCCTCACGCTGAGCGGTCCCGGCACGCCGATGGGCGACCTGCTGCGCCGCTTCTGGATGCCCGCGCTCCTCTCCGAGGAATTGGCGGAGCGCGACGGGCCGCCGAAGAAGATCAAGATCCTGGGCGAGGAGTTGCTGGCCTTCCGGCAGACCGACGGCCGCGTCGGTATCGTCGAACAGCATTGCCCGCATCGCGGCGCCAACCTCTATTTCGGGCGCAACGAGGAGTGCGGCATCCGCTGCGCCTTCCACGGCTGGAAGTTCGACATCGACGGCAACTGTGTCGACCTGCCGACCTCGCCGCCGGAGTCCTCGTACAAGGATACGATCAAGCTGCTGGCCTACCCGACGCGTGAATGGGCCGACATGATCTGGGTCTACATGGGTCCGCGCGAGACGATGCCGGAGCTGTCGCAACTCGAACTCGGCCTCGTGCCGGCAGGGCATCGCTACGTCTCCAAGAAGCGCCAGGACTGCAATTGGGCGCAGAGCCTCGAGGGCGCCATCGACACCGCCCACTTCTCGTTCCTGCATGCCATCCCGACCAAGGACGAAGCAATCAAGCTCGACATCCTGCGCAAGACGTCGGCGATCGGCCAGGAGAGCGGCCTGGCCGACCGCATGCGCTGGGTGACCGACGATCCACGGCCGAAGTTCAGGATCCAGAGCCACGACGCGGGCCTCGTGATCGCCGCCGGCCGCAAGACCGACTCGACCGATCTCTACTGGCGCATCGCGCAGTATCTCGCGCCCAATCACGCACTCGTACCGGTGGCCTTCCCCGGCGAGGTCTATCATGGCCAGACCTGGGTCCCGATCGATGACACGTCGTGCTGGGTCTACACCTACAGCTGGACACCCGACCGTCCACTGACCAACGCCGAGCGCGCCAAGTACGCGACAGGGCTCAGCCTGCATGCCGAGATCGGCGAGGACTATGTGCCCAAGCGCAACATCGGCAACGACTACCTGATCGACCGCGAACTGCAGAAGACCCTGAGCTTCACCGGCATCAGCGGCGTCTCGGATCAGGACGCCGCGATCCAGGACAGCCAGGGCCCGATCCAGGACCGCACGAAGGAGCATCTCGGCCCGACCGACGTCGGCATCGTCGAGTTCCGCAAACTGGTGATGGCCGCCGCCCGCGCTCTGCGGAAGGGCGACGCGCCACTGGCCGCCGCACGGGCGCAAAGCTACGCGGTGCGGGCCGGCGGCTGGATCGCAGGCCCAGAGAAGGATCTCACCGCGGTGATGATGGAACGCTTCGGCCACCCGCACGGCTATGTCGGCCACGAGCACGGGCTCGTGGAATAGATGCGGGGGAATAGTTAGACCGGACCGGCGGGCTGCATTATCGTCCGCCCAACGCCTTCTGGGGAGAAAGCACAGTGACGATCAAGATTTACGGTCCCACCGCTTCGCGCGCCGCACGCGCCTTGTGGATCGTGCACGAGCTCGACATTCCGTTCGAGCATGTCGCGCTCGAGATGAAGGACCTCAAGACCGCCGACTATCTCAAGGTCAATCCCAACGGCAAGGTGCCGACGCTGGTCGATGGCGACTTCAAGCTGTTCGAGTCGATGGCGATCAACATCTATCTCGCCACCAAGCACAACAAGAACGGCTTCATGCCGGCCAGCCTGGAAGACCAGGCGGTCTGCCACCAGTGGAGCTTCTGGGGCATGACCGAAGTCGAGAAGCCCCTTCTCACGGTCCTGATCGACATGTTCATGACCGCCCCCGACAAGCGCAAGCCCGACGCCGTGGCCGAGGCGCAGAAGGCGCTGCCCAAGCCGTTCGGCGTCCTCAACAGCGCACTGCAGGGCCGCGACTATCTGCTCGGCTCGACCTTCACCGTGGCCGATCTCAACCTCGCCTCGATCATGAGCTGGGCCAAGCCGATCAAGTTCGACTTTGCGCCCTTCCCCAATGTCGGTGCGTGGCTCGATCGCTGCCTGGCGCGGCCGGCCTACAAGGCGGCGCGCTCGACGAAGTAGCGGCTATTCCGCCGGTGCCGCCTGCGGCACCGGTGCGCGAGCCTCCTGGCCGCGGTCGTTGCCCGGCAGCAGCAGCGCCACCAGCGTGATCACCACGGAGGTGCCGGCGAGGCCCAGGAACAACAGTTCCAGGTTGCCGGTGCTCTCTTGCACCCAGGCGATCGCCAGGATGGCGAACGGGCTGGCGCCCAGCGCCACCACGAACTTCGCGCCGAATCCGAGGCCGTGATAGCGGCTGGGCGTGTAGCGCGCGATCAGGATGTTCTCGACCGGGCCCGCCGCCGAACTCAGGATCGCCGAGGCGATCGCACCGGCCAGCGCCACGTAGCCATTGCCCATGGCCAGCGCCAGCATGGCGCCGACCTGCAGCGCCGAGGCCACGACATAGGTCGTCTTCAGCGGATAGCGATCGATGACACGCCGGCCCATGGCGTACTGCGCCACGCCGGAGACGATGTAGATCATCGAGGTCGCGAGCCCGACCCACAGGACCGCCTGGGTGACGAACCCCCAGGAGGTAAGACTGTCGCGCAGCCAGGCGATCTGATCGCCGAGGCGCTGCTGGAACACGAGTGCCGCGCCAAACATCACCGCGGCCCAGGTGATGCCCTCGAGCGCCATGGTCACCGAGAGCACGGAGAAGACCCGCCAGAAGCTGCCGCGGCCGACCTCGACGCCGGGTGTCGCGGGCATCGGCCGGTCGCCGACGCGGCCGCGCCGGATCTCGAACAGGAGCACCGCGCCCACGACGAGGCAGACGATGCCCGGCACGATGAAGGCCGCTCGCCAGGAGTAGAGCGTGATCAACACGCCGGGCACGATGCCGTAGAGTGCCAGGCCCGCGCTGCCCCACAATCCGTTCACGCCCATGGCGTGGCCCTGCTCCCTGGCCGTGCGGATCACCCAGCCGATGCCGACGGAATGATAGATGGCGCCGAACGCGCCGATGCCGCAGAGCGCGGCTGACAGGGCGAAGGTGTCGCCGGTGGGCACCAGGCCGCAGGCGATCGACGACAGGCCGAGGCCCGCGAACATCACCACCATCATGGCCGGTGCCCCAAAACGGTCCGAGGCCCAGCCTGCCGGCAGCGACATGACGCCCAGCAGAACGGTCGCGGGGGCATAGAGGCGGAGCAGGTCCTCGGCCGGCAGCTTCCAGGCGATGGCGAGTGTCAGCACGATCACGGCATAAAACGCCGTCATCAGGTGCATCAGCGCATGGCCGATCGAGGAAAACAGCAGGACGCGCCGGCCGGGGTCGGGGGAATTCATGGCCTCCTGTATCGGCCCGGCTCCCCTGCGACGCAAGCCGGCTTGCGGCATCGCTGCCATTCGCGCTACACGCCCTGCTCGGTCGGGGCGTAGCGCAGCCTGGTAGCGCACCTGTCTGGGGGACAGGGGGTCGCAGGTTCAAATCCTGTCGTCCCGACCAATTACTTCAATTCGTCTATTTTGCGCACCGGCTCTGCCATGGCACGGCATTGCCGTTGGCCACGAATTTTCCATCCTTTATGGAATATTCATCGGTGTCGATGTTCCTGCTGTAGAAGGCGCGAATTCGACCATCGGCTGCCTTGGCGAATGCGATCTGGCGGGTTTGCGAACGCGAAGCGAAGGAGATGGTCAGCTCGAGCGACCCATCCGGCATTGTCCTTATCGCTGTGACCGCGTTGGAATCGGTATTGCCGCCGCCGAAGTCCCGATCGTGGAAGAGCTTCCCCCCCCTCACTGCGTACTTCAACGCGCCATTGCTCTGGCTGACTGGCGCTTTGCAGTCGAGCTGCCACACGCCGACAAGGCCCCATGTGGTCGCGGTCCCGGCGACGGTCTGAGCGGACACACCACTTGCTGACGAGAAGCCCGCCAGAAGAGCAAAGGCAATGAGACGAATGGATACCGGCATGGTGGCGGGTCCTCCCCTGTCGCTTGCACTGTACCACGACGGTGGTCTCTAGTGCCCCGCCCTCGTCCGTCTTCGGTTCCCATGAATACCCGGCGCGCCCTTGCCTTCATTTTCTGCACCGTGACGCTCGACATGCTGGCGCTGGGCGTGATGCTGCCGGTGCTGCCCGGCATCGTGCTGGCCTTCATGGACGGCGACACGGCCGGGGCGGCCGAGATGTTCGGCCTGTTCGCTACCGTCTGGGGCCTGATGCAGGTCCTGTTCTCGCCCCTGCTCGGCGCCCTCTCGGATCGCTTCGGCCGCCGGCCGGTGATCCTGATTTCCTGCCTGGGCCTCGGCCTCGACTACATCTTCATGGCGCTGGCCCCGTCGCTCCTGCTGCTGTTCATCGGCCGCGTGATCTCGGGCATCACCGCGGCCACCATCAGCACCTCCTTCGCCTACATCGCCGACGTGACGACGGCCGAAAACCGCGCCAAGGCCTTCGGCATCATCGGCATGGGCTTCGGCGCGGGCTTCATTCTCGGGCCGGCCATCGGCGGCCTGCTGGGCGGCCTCGATCCCCGCCTGCCGTTCTGGGTGTCGGCGGCGGCCTGCCTGATCAACGCCGCCTTCGGCTGGTTCGTGCTGCCGGAATCGCTGCCGCCGGAAAAGCGCATGGCATTCGCCTGGAAGCGCGCCAATCCGCTGGGTTCGCTCAGGCTGCTGGGCCGGCACCGGCAACTGATCGGGCTGGCGGTGGTGGATTTCCTCGCCAACGTCGCCCACTACGTCCTGCCGTCGGTGTTCGTGCTCTACGCCGCCTACCGCTACGGCTGGGGCGAGACGACCGTCGGCCTCACCCTGGCGTTCGTCGGGATCTGCAGCGCCCTCGTACAGGGTCTGTTGGTCGGGCCGGTCGTCGCCCGGTTTGGCCCGCGGCGCGCCCTTTTCGTTGGCCTCCTGATCGGCGGCGTCGGCATGGCGGTTTACGGGTTGGCGCCCACGGGCGCGTGGTTCCTGGTCGGGGTTCCGATCATGGCGCTGTGGGGCATCGCGGGGCCCGCCGCCATGGACATGATGAGCCGGCGGGTGAGTGAATCCGAGCAGGGCCAGTTGCAGGGCGCCAACAGCTCTGTCAGGAGCCTGGCCGGACTTTTGGCACCGGGATTGTTCACCGTGACGTTTGCCTGGCTGCTGGTGTCCGTGCCCGGCGCGCCGTTCCTGCTGGCCGCTGCCTTGATGGTCGTCGCGGCCGCCGTGAGCTGGATCGCTACGGCGCCGTCGCCACCCGGCGACCCGAATCGGTGAGCTTGCAGACCAGCCAGTCCGGCTTCAGCGGATTGTTGAACCAGGGCTCGGCCCAGCCGCGCTCGACGCAGCGGCGGACAACCGTGGCATCGACATCCTGGCCGTCGAGGTCGAACAGCGGCAGCTTGCCGCCCGCCTGGCCAAGGCCCCGGCGCAGGTAAAGCATCTCGGCAAGTGCTGGAAGATCGCCTTCCAACTCATTGTCGTTAAATGATAAAGAATCGAGTGACCGCGCCGGTTGATGCGCGAGAGCATGGCTGGATAACACGGCGACGCCCCCCTCTGACGATGCCGAAAAAGCGAAACAAATCAGGTGGATGCCACCGTTTCCGGAGACGCCTACCCGACTTGGCGGTTCAAGCCCTCGAGCCTCTGCCCCCCGGCAGCGATCCCAGGTCCCGACCTAGTTCTGAGCCTTCAGCGTGCTGCGCAGCTGCGTCAGCGCCTGTTCGAGATCTTCCAGCACCGTTTCGATTTCCCGGCGCTTGTGCAAGTCCAGCATGGCGGCCCGCGGCGTCGTGGTCGACGGTTGCGGGCCGGTCCGCGGCAGCGGCTGACGCGCAGCACCGCCGGTCATCGCTTCGGCACGCGCCGACACGATGCGCAGGCTTTCGAGCGCGCTTTCCGCCGCCAGATCGAGGCGCTGCGGCTGCGGCAGACGGCCCCGGCTCTCCTTCAGAAGGCGCTGCACGCCCTTGATGGTGTAGCCGTCGTCGTAGAGCAGCGTGCGAATGCGGCGAAGGAGGTCGATGTCCTCCGGCCGATAGTACCGCCGGCCGCCGCCCCGCTTGAGCGGACGGACCTGGCTGAACTTGCTTTCCCAGAACCGCAGCACGTGCTGCGGCACATCCAGTTCGGTCGCGACTTCGCTGATCGTGCGAAACGCCTGCGCCGACTTTTCAACCCGCCTTTCGACGGTCTGAGCCGAAACGGCCATGACAAACCCCCACGTTTCCCCAACTACCCCTTAGCTCTAGCTCTCGCCGGGTGCCCCATTGATCAGAGATTTAAGGACATTCGACGCTCGAAAGACGAGTACACGTCGCGGCAGGATCGGTACTTCCTGCCCCGTCTTCGGATTGCGGCCCACGCGCTGCCCTTTGTCGCGAACCGTGAAACTCCCGAAAGACGAGATCTTCACCGACTCGCCACGCGCCAAGGCTTCCACGACTTCGGAGAGAATCGTCTCTACGAGATCGCTGGATTCATTGCGAGACAGTCCCACTTCCTGGAACACGGACTCGCTCAGATCTGCACGTGTGATAGTCCGGCCTTCCACTCCGGTACCCTTCCTTCCCCCACTTAATCCTTACTCTAAGGTGGGAAAGCGGTCAATATCAGTAGGATAGAGGCTGGACTTGAATCGCCGTCTGTTCACGTTCCGTTGCGGACGATTTTGTTTCAAACGCTGCGCGGGCGGTGAAAAATCTACCAGCGGACCAGTGAGGCGCCCCAGGCCAGGCCGCCGCCGATGCCTTCCAGGAGCAGCAGATCGCCCCTCTTGATGCGCCCGTCCTTCACCGCCGCATCGAGGGCGAGCGGAATTGAGGCGGCCGACGTGTTGGCATGGCGGTCGACGGTGACGACCACCCGCTCCGGCGGCAGGCCGAGCTTGCGCCCGGTGCCGTCAATGATGCGCTTGTTCGCCTGGTGCGGCACCAGCCAGTCGATGTCCTTGGTCTCGAAGCCGGCCTTGGCCAGCACCTCGCCCACGACCGCCGCCATGTTGACGACGGCGTGCTTGAAGACTTCCTTGCCTTCCATGCGCAGGAAGCCGGTGGTCCGCGTCGACGAAGGGCCGCCATCGACATAGAGGATGTCGTGCTGGCGGCCATCGGAATGAAGCGCATTGGCGAGCACGCCACGATCGGCCGACGTTCCCGTCCCCTCCTCGGCCCGCAGCACGACCGCGCCGGCGCCGTCGCCGAACAGCACGCAGGTGCCGCGATCGTCCCAATCGAGGATGCGGGAGAAGGTCTCGGCGCCGATTACCAGCGCCGTCGACGCGAGGCCGTTCTTGATCAGGCTGTCGGCCACCGAAAGGCCGTAGACGAAGCCGGCACAGACCGCCTGGACATCGAACGCAGCCCCCTTGGTCATGCCGAGGCCCGCCTGCACGCGCGTCGCGGTGGCGGGAAACGTTTCATCCGGCGTCGCCGTCGCCAGCACGATGAGATCGAGGTCGGACGCCTTCAGGCCGGCGTGCTCGAGCGCCCGCTCCGAGGCCTTGAGCGCCAGATGCGACGTCATCTCGCCATCGGCCGCGATGTGGCGCTGGCGAATGCCGGTGCGCTGCTGGATCCACTCGTCGGAGGTATCCATCGTCTTGGCCAGATCGGCGTTGGTAACCACCCGCTCCGGCAGGTAGGAGCCGCACCCTTGAACGACGGACCGGATCACGCGCTTCCTCCGCCTGCCTGCAGCACTGGCGCTTCAGCCATCGCCGGCAATGCGTGCAACTTGGCCAGCCCTTCGACCAGCTTGCTCTTGTAGTCGTAGCGCACCATGTCGATCGCCATCCCGATGGCATAGGCGAAACCCAGGGCATCGGTCCCGCCGTGGCTCTTCACGCAAACCCCGTCGAGGCCCACGAACACGCCACCATTGTAGCGTCGTGGATCAACGCGCTTGCGCATTTTAACCAAGGCGCCAGCAGCGAAGAGAGCGCCGATCTTGGCGAAAGTCGAGGTCCGGAACGCTTCGCGCACATAGCTCGTATAGAGCTTGGCCGTGCCCTCGATGGTCTTGAGCGCCACGTTGCCGGTAAAGCCGTCGGTGACGACGACGTCGACCTTGCCGGCACCGATGTCGTTGCCCTCGACAAATCCATGGAAGGAGACCGGCGAGCCTTCACGGCGCAGCATCATGGCCGCCTGCCGCAGCTCCTCATGTCCCTTGAGCTCCTCGGAGCCGACATTCAGCAGGCCTACGGTGGGTTCGCTGAGGCCCAGCAGGACCTGGGCGAACACACTGCCCATGACGGCGAACTGCGCGAGATTGTCGGCATCGCACTCGAGATTGGCGCCGAGGTCCAGCATGACCGTCTCGCCACGGTTGGTCGGCATGAACGAGGCCAGTGCCGGCCGGTGCGCGCCTTCGAGCATGCGCATGGCAACCATGGAGATGGCCAGCAGCGCGCCGGTGTTGCCGGCCGACACCACCGTGTCGGCGCGCCCCTGGGCGGCGGCGTCGACGGCCAGCCACATGCTCGACTGGCGGCGGCGGCGCAACGCGAAGGACGGCTTGTCGTCGGGGCTGACCGCATCCTCGGCGGGAACGATCTCGAGGGCCTGCGCCAGGCCTTTGCGCCGATCGACCAGCGGCTTCAGTCGGGCCAGATCACCGAACAGCAGGAACGACGCGCCGGGGTAGCGTTCACGGGCGATGTCGGCTCCGTTCACGATAACCTCGGGCGCATTGTCACCGCCCATTCCGTCAAGTGCCAGAACGACCTTGCCCACGCTCACGGGGATGCTCTGCCTATCGATTGCCAGCGCATTGCCGGCGGCGCGCTGAGGCCTACTTCTCGGCCGACGTCGCGTCGGCCAGGACCGGCATGTCTTCGCGGTAGTATCCGCAGTGCGAGCAGACCATGTGCGGCCGCTTCAGCTCACCGCAATTCTTGCACTCGATGAACGCCATGGTCGGCAGCGCATGATGGGACCGGCGCATGTTGCGGCGGGATTTCGAAATCTTTTTCTTGGGAACAGCCATAACGATCTCCACGACGGGGCCGCGCCAACGCAGGCCCCAAAAAGCTGAGCCGCGCTCTGACGGCGCGGCGGGCGGCCTTCTCTAGCTAAATCGTTCCACCACTGCAACAGTTTAGCGGTCGCGGCGGGGCTTGTCTCTGAGGGCCGCCAGCCCGGCAAAGGGATGACGCTGCTGGCCGGGCGCACCGCGCCGGAGGCCGCCCCTGGGCTTGGGCAGGACATCCGCCAGTTTCACGCCAGGGCGGCGAGGATAAGGTTCTGCCGCCAGCGAGAGCTGTTCGGCAACGATTTCGCCGACATCGAGCATATTTCCCTGGAGCGGCTCCGGCGCGTCGGCCTGGGCGTTCAGCACGGCCTCGCCGCTCTCAGGATCGCGATCTTCTGCCAGATCCTTCTGGAAGACGATGCGGAAGGCATCATCGAGTTCCTGCGTCACCGGCTCCAGGCTCAAGACGCAGGCCTGCACGATCTTTCCCCGTAGCCGCCCCTCGACGACGACCTGATCGCCCGGTTGCAGGTCGACCGTCACCCGGGCCGCAAAGCCCTGAAGGGCGAGAAAGCCGAACCGTTTGGCCAGGGCCGCGCATTCGCTCTCGGTGGCAATGATTTCCACCGCCGAGCCGGACCGGCCCAGACGGTCCAGGTCAATGATCCGTTCAATTTCTGATTTATAATTTATATCAACTGGTTCTGACATTTTATTAATCTACTTTATCAGTTCATTGCGAGGCGTATCGGCGAGCTTTCCGGCATAGACGCCGACATAGGCTTCGAGGCGGCTCACCATGGCGTCATCGGCAGGCGGCCTACCGCCATAGGCATTCCGCCGCAAGACCTCGGCCAGCGGTGTCGGGCCGCCGGCCAGCGCTTCACGGTAGGCGAGCGCCCGGCCGTGCAGCCCCTCGGCCATGATTTTGATCCGGCGGCCAACGCCCAGGTCCTGGACGCCGAGTTCACGCAAGGTGATGTCGAGGTGGCGAAACATGGCATCGAAAAAGGCCTGCGCCAGCCGTTCGCCGTCCGGCTCGCGACGCAGCCGGTCGATGGCGAGCGCTGCATGCAGGGCCAGCGCATCGAACCGGCCGTCGAGCGTGTCGGGAATGCCGCAGGCGTCGAACAATTCCGGCCGGCGCGCGTGCTCCGCGGTCCGCGTGTAGAAAGCAGCGGCAAACTTGTCTTCAGCACTCTTGCGGCGGAACACGATCCACTCCCTGCGATCGCGGGTCCAATTGACCCGGGCCGACCATCGCGACATGTTGTGCACCGTCTTCTCCCGGAACCCAAGTCCTACGCAAGACCTGACCATGCGCCGCATTGCCTCCTTCGCCCTCGCCGGCGCCCTGCTCGCCCCCCTCCTGGTGGCGCTGCCCGGCTGCGACCCCAACTTCAACCAGCGCGGTTTCGCCCCGACGCCCGGTTCCGTCGAGAAGCTCGAAGTCGGCACCCAGAGCCGCGAGGACGTCATTCGCCTCGTGGGCTCACCGTCGGCGGTCTCCACCTTCAATCCGAACATCTGGTACTACATCAGCGAAACCCAGGAATCGTTCGCCTTCCTGAAGCCCGTGATCAGCGAGCAGAAGGTAATCCAGGTCACGTTCAACGATTCCGGACGCATCGCAGGCATCAAGAACTACGATCTGAAGGATGCCGAGAATATCGCCATGGTCCAGCGCATCACGCCGACCTCGGGCAAGGAACTCACGGTGCTCGAGCAGATCCTGGGCAACGTCGGCAAGTTCAATCCGGCCGGCAAGAACCCCGCCGGCCAGGGTGCGCCGACCAGCGGCGGCGGGATCTGACGCCCCGCGCAGAGGTCTCGACCCACCGACCTCGCCCCTCGCCCCGCCTCTATGCGGAGACATAGAAAAAGCCCCGGTCCAATGGACCGGGGCTTTTCCGTATCGTTCGGTGTCGCCGGTCTAGTGCGCGAGGACGGCGAGCAGCAACAGGGCCACGATGTTCGTGATCTTGATCATCGGGTTCACGGCCGGGCCGGCCGTGTCCTTGTACGGGTCGCCGACGGTGTCGCCGGTCACCGCAGCCTTGTGAGCCTCGGATCCCTTGCCGCCGAAATGGCCTTCCTCGATGTACTTCTTGGCGTTGTCCCAGGCACCGCCGCCCGCCGTCATCGAGATGGCGACGAAGATACCCGTGACGATGACACCGAGCAGCATGGCGCCGACCGCCGCGAAGGCGTCGGACTTTCCGGCGATCGCGGCAATGACGAAGTACAGCACGATCGGCGACAGCACCGGCAGCAGCGACGGGATCATCATCTCCTTGATCGCCGACTTGGTGAGCATGTCGACGGCGCGGCCGTAGTCCGGCCGATCCGTGCCGGCCATGATGCCGGGCTTCTCCTTGAACTGACGCCGGACTTCCTCGACCACCGACTGGGCGGCACGGCCGACAGCCAGCATCGACATGCCGCCGAACAGGTACGGCAGGCCGCCGCCGATCAGCAGACCGACCACGACGTACGGGTTCTTGAGCGAGAAATCGACCGCCTGGATGCCCAGCTTGCCCTGCGCGATGAAGTAGTCGAGATCCGACGTGTAGGCCGCAAACAGCACCAGCGCACCGAGGCCGGCCGAGGCAATGGCGTAGCCCTTGGTGACGGCCTTGGTGGTGTTGCCGACGGCGTCGAGCGCGTCGGTGTTCTTGCGGACTTCCTTCGGAAGACCCGCCATTTCGGCGATGCCGCCGGCGTTGTCGGTGACCGGGCCGTAGGCGTCGAGCGCCACCACCATGCCCGCGAGCGCCAGCATGGCGGTCGTGGCGATGGCGATGCCGAACAGGCCGGCCAGCACGTAGCAGATCACGATGCCGGCACAGATCAGCAGCGCAGGCAAGGCGGTCGCTTCCATCGACATCGCGAGACCCGCGATGACGTTGGTCCCGTGACCGGTCTGGGAAGCCGCGGCCACCGCTTTTACCGGACGATAGTCGGTACCGGTGTAGTACTCCGTGATCCAGACGATCAGGCCGGTGATGGCGAGACCGACCAGCGAGCACCAGAACAGCGACATGCCGGTGAACGACTTGTCACCCACCTTCAGCACCGACCCCATGCCGACCAGGTAGTCGGTGACGAGGTAGATGGCCGGGATCGACAGCACCGCTGCCACGATCACGCCCTTGTACATCGCCCACATGATGTTGCCGTTCGCGCCGAGGCGGACGAAGTAGGTGCCGATGATCGAGGTGATGATGCACGCACCGCCGATTGCCAGCGGATAGGCCATCAGCTTGGAGACCAGCATCGGGTCTGCGGCGAAGAAGATCGACGCCAGGACCATGGTGGCGACGACCGTCACCGCGTAGGTCTCGAACAGATCGGCCGCCATGCCGGCGCAATCGCCGACGTTGTCGCCGACGTTGTCGGCGATGGTGGCCGGGTTGCGCGGGTCATCTTCGGGAATTCCCGCCTCTACCTTGCCGACCATGTCGCCGCCGACATCCGCACCCTTGGTGAAGATGCCGCCGCCGAGACGGGCGAAGATCGAGATCAGCGAGGCGCCGAAGCCCAGCGAGACCAGCGCGTCGATCATGATGCGGCTGCCGCCGGGGACACCCATCTTGAGCAGGATGGCGTAGTAGCCGCCGACGCCGATCAGGGCGAGGCCCGCGACCAGCATGCCGGTCACCGCGCCCGCCTTGAAGGCGAGGTCGAGGCCCTGGGCCAGGCTCTTCTGGGCCGCCACGGCGGTACGCACATTGGCCCGCACCGACACGTTCATGCCGATGAAGCCGGTGGCGCCCGACAGCACGGCGCCGATCAGGAAACCGACGGCCGAATACTTGCCGAGCAGAGCGGCGAGGATGACGAGGACGACGACGCCCACGATGGAGATCGTCATGTACTGGCGCCGCAGATAGGCGCCTGCACCTTCCTGGATGGCCTGAGCGATCTCTTGCATGCGCGGAGTGCCCGCATCGGCGGCCATGACCCGCGACGCGGTAACGACGCCATACAGCACGGCGATCACGCCGCAGCCGATGACGGCCATAAGAACAGAAGACATCGTTTCTAACCTATTGTTTTTTCGGCATTTTCAGCCCTGCGCTCGCCGAAGTCATAAACTCCCCCCGGCGCGAGGCGGGCGGAAAATGACAGAACGGCCCCGTCCGCGCAACTGACGCAGTGGGAATAATCCCATTGCCTCAAAGGCTTGGGCGTTAGACGTGGGGCGTCAGACGCGGGAAGGATGCCGCAGCCGGAAGACGGTGATGAAGGCCAGGGCAATGAGAACCAGGGTCAGCGCCACATAGTTGAGGACGGCCCAGCCCTCGAGTTCGAGGACCACGCTGGCCATCAGGCTGGCCACGGTGGTGACGCCGAAAACCATGAAATCGTTGAAAGCCTGGGCCTTGCCGCGCTCGGACGGCCGGTAGGTCGTGGTGAGCAGCGTGGTGGCGCCGACGAACAGGAAATTCCAGCCCAGCCCATTGAGGGTCATGGTGATCCGGAAGTGCCATTCGGTCACTCCCATCAGGGCGACCGCCACGCCGGCGACCAGGATCGCCACGCCGGCGGTCATGACGTTGAAGATACCGAATCGGGCGATCAGGTGGCCGGTGAAGAACGACGGCACGAACATGCCCATGACGTGCACGAAGATGGTGATCGGCGCCTCGGTCCGGCTCAAGCCGCACTGGACGATGGCCAGCGGTGAGGCCGCCATGACGAACGACATCACGCCAAAGGCGATGATGGCGCCGCCGCAGGCCACCAGATAGGCCGGCTGCTTCACGATCTCGAACAGCGGCCGTTGTGGCCCGGCGGTATCCTCGGGCTTCACGGCGGGAAATTCGATGAAGCCCAGAATGATGAAGACGAGGATGTGGACGAAGATGACGGCCACGAAGCTCGCCTGGAAGAGCGGCATCCAGAGATCCGGCGTGAAGCGTGCCAGGCCGGGCCCGACGATGCCGGCGATCACGCCGCCCGCCGTGACGTAGGAGATGGCCTGGGCGCGAAACGCACCGGGCGCCAGCTCGACGGCGGCGAAGCGGTAGAGCTGCATGTTGGCGATGGCATTGCCGAGGAAAATGCCGCCCAGGCACATCACCGGGAAACTGCCGAGGCCGAGGCCCAGTGCTGCCAGGGACGCGCCCACCATGCCCATGACCGAGCCGGTGCGGAAACCGAACTTGCGGCCGCGCCGCATCATCAGCATCGAGGCAGGAAACACCGTCAACATGACGCCGAGGTGCTGCATGGTGATCGGCAGGTTCGCCCACATACGCATCTCGGGCGAGACGATGGTGAGCACCGCCAGCGCCGACGAGGCGAACATCAACGTGTTGCTGCTCTGGGTCAGGGCCTGACACATCGCCAGCAACGCGATGTTGCGCAACGATCGCGGTGGTATCCGCGCGGGAGCAGCGGGCGTTTCCTGAAGCTTGGTCGAACCGTCCATTGGGCGCGCACTCTAGTCCTGCGCTCTCGGCGTCCCAAGCAAATTGCCATGAGCGCTGCGCGCCGGGCGCAGTCCAGCTATGAAATGCGCGACCGTATTAGAAGTGAACGTAGCCCGCGCGCGGCATCTTCATGTTCTTGCCGCCGACCGTCAGCCGCGCACCGCTGCCCTGCTCGAAGCGCCCGATCGGCGTCACCTGCACGCTGGCAAGACTCGCTGCCGCCAGCAACGCCGCCCGCTTGCGCGGCGGCACGGCGATCACGAGTTCGTAGTCGTCGCCCCCGCCCAGCACGTTCGCCCACAAGGTCGGGGCAAGAGCCAGCGCCCGCCGGGCGGCACCGGACAGCGGTATCCGTTCACGTTCGATGTGCGCGGCGAGCCCGGACGCCGCGGCGACATGGCCGGCATCGGCCAGCAAGCCGTCGGAAACATCGGCGGCCGCGCGCGCAATGCCAATCAGGCGCCGTCCCAGCGCGGTACGCGGCCGCGGCACGCGGTAGCGGTCCTCCAGCATCTTGCGGTCGCGCGCGCCCAGCCACTTCAGTCCGCCCCGCGCGACCAGCAGGCCCAGCGCCCCGTCACCGATCGTGCCGCTCGCCCAGAGTTCGTCGCCCAGGCGGGCGCCGGTGCGTCCCAATCCCTTGCCGCGCGGCACCGTGCCGAAGGCCGTGATGGTGACGGTGAGCGGGCCCGGCGTCACGACGGTGTCGCCGCCGCAGAGCACGATGCCGTAGCGGCGTTGATCCGCGGCCAACCCGCGCGCAAAGCCCTGGACCCACCGCTTCTGCCAGCCCTTCGGCAGCGCCAAGGACAATTGATAGGCCAGCGGCACGGCACCACCGGCCGCGAGATCCGACAGACACACCCGGAGCGCCTTTGCCGCCACGCGCTCCGGCGCTTCATCGTCGAGGAAATGGACACCTGACACCACCGTGTCGGTTTTCACCGCGGTGTCGTGCCGTGGGTCTGAAGGCAGGAAGGCATTGTCGCTTTCGAGACCGCGGGCACCGGCAAAGCTCCGGGCCAGCGGCGCGAAATGGCGGGCAATCAGCTCGAACTCACCCACTCGCCGGCGTGACGCCATCGTCCGGTCACTTCACGAGTTCGGCCGGTCGCACCTGGCGCGCCACGCGGTCGAGAACGGAATTGATGAAGCTCGGCTCGCCCTGGTCGTAGAACGCATGCGCGATCTCGACATACTCGTTGATGACCACGCGCGGCGGCACGTCGCCGCGGTGAACCAGCTCATAGGCGCCGGCCAACAGGATCGCCCGCACCAGACGGTCGATGCGTGCCCAGGTCCAGTCCTGCGCCAGCGCCGCCGACACGATCTGTTCGAGCTCTTCCTTGTGCTGTGCGGCGCCTTCGACCACGTCCTTGAACAGCGGCCGATCGGCGTCGCGGCGCATGCCGCCCTCACCCGCTTCGCCGGTCCGCACGCCGAGAAACTGCTCGATGATCTCCGCCGGTCCGTGCTGGCCTTCCTGCCACTGATAGAGCGCCTGCACGGCGGCCAGTCGCGCCGCCTGGCGACGGCTCGGATTCGGAGCGGGTGTCGAATGGTCGCTCACGTTTTCCGCCAGCGGCGGCCGAGCGCCACCATGGCGAGGCAGGCGTGGGCAGCGTCGCCGCCCTTGTCGCCGCGGTCGATGGCGGCGCGCGCCCAGGCCTGGTCGCCATTGTTGACCGTGACGATGCCGTAGCCGATCGCCAGCCGGTTGCGCACGGCCAGATCCATCAGGCCGCGGGCACTCTCGCCGCAGACGTAATCGTAATGCGTGGTCTCGCCGCGAATGACGCAGCCCAGAGCCACGAAGCCATCGTAGTGACCTGCCGCCAGCGCGATGGCGCCCGGAATTTCAAAGGCACCGGGCACCACGACGCGCTCGGAAGTGGCGCCATTCTTCTTGATCTCGCGTTCGGCTCCGGCGATCAGCGCATCGGCGATGTCGGTGTAGTAGCGCGACTCGACGATCAGGATGCGCGCGCCCTTGACGCCGTCGACCGCCGGTCGGGCCGTCGGGGTTTCCGTCCGTGTCGACATGTTCAGCGCACTATGAGTTCTGCGACGGGGATTTCTGCGACGGGCGGCCGGGGACGGGCCTCTGGCCGGTGATCTTGAGGCCAAAGCCTTCGAGGCCGACCACGCTCTTCTTGCTGTTGGTCAGCAGGACCATTTCCTTGACGCCGAGATCGATCAGGATCTGGGCACCGACGCCGTAGTCACGCAGTTCCTGGCCGGCCGGAGCGATCGGCTCGCCGGCGCGGCGACGCTGTTCGGCCAGCACGACGGTGAGCGGCTCGCGGATCAGCACGATGATGCCGCGGCCTTCCTTGGAGATCTCGCGCATGGAAGCCTCGATCTCGCCGCCCCGGCCACCGGAGCGCTGGCCCAGCGTGTCGGTGAAGAGGTTGACGGCATGCATGCGCACCATGATCGGGCCACCCGTCGCCGGGTCGCCCTTCACCAGCGCCACGTGCTGTGCCATCGTCACCTTGTTCACGTACACCACGCAGCGGAAGTCGCCGCCGTAGGTGCTGTCGAGCGCGGTCTCGCTGATGCGCTTCACGATCGAGTCGTAGCGGCGGCGGTAGGCGATCAGGTCGGCGATGGTGCCGATCTTGAGGCCGTGGCGCTGGGCGAAGGTGATGAGATCGTTGCGGCGCGCCATCGTGCCGTCGTCGTTCATGATCTCGCAGATCACGCCGGCCGGCGTGAGGCCGGCCAGCCGCGCGAGGTCGACGGCCGATTCGGTGTGGCCGGTGCGCTCGAGCACGCCGCCATCGCGGGCGACCAGCGGGAAGACGTGGCCCGGCGTCACGATATCCTGCGGCCCGCACGACGGATCGATCGCGACCTGCACGGTGCGGGCGCGGTCGGCGGCGGAGATGCCGGTCGTCACGCCCTCGCGCGCCTCGATCGAGACGGTGAAGGCGGTCTGGTGCCGGGTGCCGTTGTTCTGGGCCATCAGCGGCAGGCCGAGCTGCTCGACGCGCTCGCGGGTCATGGCGAGGCAGATCAGGCCACGGGCATGCTTGGCCATGAAGTTGATGGCCTCGGGCGTCGCCCATTGGGCAGGGATCACGAGGTCGCCCTCGTTCTCACGGTCCTCGTCGTCGACAAGGATGAACATCCGGCCCTTGCGGGCTTCCTCGATGATGTCCTCGGCGGCGGCCTTCACTTCGCCGAAGGTGATCCGCCAGGCGTCCTTTTCGAGCGCGCTCATGATTTTCCGTGCTCCAACAATCGCGCAACGTAACGCGCGAGCATATCGACCTCAAGGTTGACCCGCTGGCCGACTTTGGCCTGTCCCAGGGTCGTAACAGCCTGGGTGTGGGAAATCACGTTCACGCCGAAGCGATTACCCGCGACTTCATTGACCGTGAGGGAAATGCCGTCGATGGCCACCGAGCCCTTGGCGGCAATGAAGCGGGCGACGTCGGCGGGCGCCTCGAAGACGAAGCGCACGCTGCCGCCTTCGGGCGTCATGGAAACCACCTTGCCGACGCCGTCGACATGGCCATAGACCAGATGTCCGCCCAACTCGTCGCCGAGCTTCAGGGACAGTTCCAGGTTGATCCGGCTGCCGACCGCCCAGTCGCCGAGATGGGTCTTGGCCAGGCTCTCGCCGGAGACTTCGACGGCAAACCAGCCGCCGCCGTTTTCGATCCCCTTGTCGATCACCGTAAGGCAGCAGCCGGAGCAGGCGATCGACGCGCCGATGGCGATCGGCTTCATGTCGTGTTTGGTCCGCACCACGAAGCGGCGATCGCCGGCCTTGGCGCCCGCCTGTCCGCCCGGCGCCACTGTGCCGATCTCGCCGATATCCGTGACGATGCCCGTGAACATGGTTGTACTTAGGTCCGCCTGTACCAGGTTTCCAGTGTGTCGGTGCCCACGGTCCGGCTGGAAACCAGCCTGAACCGGGGCGCGAAATCGAGGCGGTCGAGTGCCAGGGGTCCGACCGCAGAGCGGCTGTCCTCGCCCAGCACGATCCCTGCGCGGTAGCTGCTGATCCGGTCGACCAGCCCCGCCCGCAGGAACGCGGCCGCGACCTGTCCGCCACCCTCGATCAGCACGCTCGAATAGCCGAGCTCCGCCAGCCTCTTTGCGACCGCCGTGACGTCGACCCGCCCCTCGCCGCGCGCCGGCATCTCAATGACGGTGATTCCCTTGTGACGCAACAGCTCGACGCGTGCCGCCGGAGCGCCGGAATGAAAGAGCAGCACCGGCGTTGCGAGCGCGGTCGCCGCCAGTTTCGACGTGGCGGACAATCCCGCCTTTGAATCGAGCACGATACGGTCTGGCGAGTAGGCCTCTAGGCCGGGCAGGCGGCAGGTGAGGTCGGGATCGTCTGCCGCGACGGTGCCGGATCCGACCAGGATCGCGTCGTGGAGGCTGCGCAGTTGATGACCGTCGCCCCGCGCTGCCTCGCCGGTGATCCAACGGCTCTCGCCCGAGGCCGTGGCAATCCGGCCGTCGAGCGAACTCGCGATCTTGAGGTGAAAGAGCGGCCTGCCCTCCTTCACGCGCAGGAGGAAGCCGGCGTTGATTTCGGCCGCTGCCGCTGCACCCTCGCCGACCTCGACCTCTATGCCCGCCGCCGCCAGGCGCGCATGCCCCTGCCCTTTGACACGCGGATCGGGATCTTCCAGCGCCGAGACGACACGGCCGACGCCGGCTGCGATCAAGGCATCGGCACACGGCGGCGTCTTGCCGTGATGCGCGCACGGCTCGAGCGTCACATAGACCGTCGCGCCTTTCAGGGGCTCGTGCGCGTTGGCGATCGCATCGGCTTCGGCATGCGGGCGGCCGCCATCCCGCGTGCGCCCGCGCGCGATCACGCGTCCGTCGCGCACGATCACACAGCCCACGGCCGGATTGGGCCAGGTGCGCCCGAGCGAACGGCGCGCCAGCGCGAGCGCCGCGCGCATCATCGCGTCAGTCCTTGAGGCTGGCCGTCTCGGCGAGATCGGAGATGAACTCCTCGAAGTCCCGGGCCTCGCGGAAATTGCGATAGACCGAGGCGAACCGCACATAGGCCACCGGATCGAGCGCGCGCAGCGCGTCCATCACCAGCTCGCCGATCTGGGTCGAGGGAATCTCGCTCTCGCCGGAGCTTTCGAGGCGCCGCACGATGCCGTTGACCACGCGCTCGACGCGCTCGGGGTCGACCGGCCGCTTGCGGCAGGCCACCGAGATCGAACGCGCAAGCTTGTCGCGGTCGAACTGCACGCGCTGGCCGTTCTTCTTCACGACCGTGAGCTCGCGCAGCTGCACGCGCTCGAAGGTGGTGAAACGCGAGCCGCACGACGGGCAGTAGCGCCGGCGGCGGATCGCTGAATTGTCGTCGGTCGGTCTCGAGTCCTTAACCTGAGTGTCCTCGTGACCGCAGAATGGACAGCGCATTTAGTCCCCCTGTTATTTTCTGTCTTTGCGCGTTGTCAGTCGCGGTAGATGGGAAAGCGGGCGCAAAGCGCTTGGACCTTGCCCCGCACTTCTTGTTCGACCTGGGCATCCCCGTCCGGGCCGTTCTTGGCAATGCCGTCGAGCACGTCGGCGATCAGGTGGCCGATCTGGCGGAACTCGGCAACGCCGAAGCCGCGTGTCGTGCCGGCCGGCGATCCCAGGCGCACGCCCGACGTGATCGTGTACTTCTCCGGATCGCCCGGAATGCTGTTCTTGTTGGTGGTGATGCCGGCCCGGTCGAGCACCTTCTCGGCCGACACGCCGGTCGCCTTCTTCGGGCGCAGGTCGACCAGCATGACGTGGCTGTCGGTACCACCCGAGACGATTTTCAGACCGCGCTCGGTCAGCACTGCCGCCAGCGCCCGGGCGTTGTCGATGACGTTCTGGGCATAGATCTTGAAGTCGGGCCGCAGCGCCTCGCCGAACGCCACCGCCTTGCCGGCGATGATGTGCATCAGTGGGCCGCCCTGCAGGCCCGGGAACACAGCCGAGTTGATCTTCTTGCCGATCTCGGCGTCGTTCGAGAGGATCATGCCGCCGCGCGGCCCGCGCAGGGTCTTGTGCGTCGTCGTGGTCACGACATGGGCGTGCGGCAGCGGGGTGGGATAGACGCCGGCCGCGACCAGGCCAGCGTAATGCGCCATGTCGACCATGAAGAAGGCGCCGATCTCGTCCGCGACCTTGCGGAAGCGGGCCCAGTCGATGTGGCGCGAGTAGGCCGAGGCGCCGGCCACGATCAGCTTCGGCTTCTCGCGACGCGCCACCTCTTCCATCTGCTCGTAGTCGATCAGATGGGTGTCGGCCTTCACGCCGTAGGACACGACCTTGAACCACTTGCCCGACTGGTTGGCCGGCGAGCCGTGCGTGAGATGGCCACCCTGGTCGAGTGCCATGCCCATGAACGTCTCGCCGGGCTTGAGCAGCGCCATGAACACGGCCTGGTTGGCCTGCGCGCCGGAATGCGGCTGGACGTTGGCGAAGGTGCAGTTGAACAGCTTGCAGGCACGCTCGATCGCGAGGTCCTCGGCCTTGTCGACTTCCTCGCAGCCGCCGTAGTAGCGCCGGCGGGGATAGCCCTCGGCATACTTGTTGGTCAGCACCGAACCGGCCGCCTCGAGCACCGCGCGCGACACGATGTTCTCCGACGCGATCAACTCGATCTGCTCGCGCTGGCGATGCAGCTCGCCTTTCACCACCGCGTCGATCGCGGGATCGGCTTCAGCCAGGCTTCTGGTGAACATCGGCAATGGCGAGTCGTACATCTTGGCAGCAGCTTGGCTCATCTCGTTCAGTCCTTCGAAAGCTTGGCGACGCGACCGGCATGCCGGCCGCCGGCCCACTCAGTATCCAGAAAAACCTTCAACGCCTCGCGCGCAGTCTCCGTCCCGATCAGACGCGCACCAAAGGCCACGACGTTGGCGTCGTTGTGCTCCCGCGACAGCTTGGCCGAGGTAACATCGTGCACGAGGGCGGCCCGCACCTTGGGATGGCGGTTGGCGGCGATCGAAATGCCGATGCCGGTGCCGCAGACCAGGACGCCGCGCGCCACCTTGCCCGAGCCGATCGCCTCGGCCATGGCCTTGCCGAAGTCGGGATAGTCGACGGATTCGGTGGAATTTGTGCCGAGGTCGAGCACGTCGTGGCCCGCTTGCTGCAGGTCACGCTTGAGCAGTTCCTTCAGGTCGAAGCCGGCATGATCCGACGCGACCGCGATGGTGGCCCCCGCCATCTCGACGATCGATCCCCTCTAGCTGTTGAGACCCCGGATACCATATCCGGGGTGGCCGCGCTACCAGCCCCCAAAATCGTGGAAAGCGAGCCACAAGACACTGAATCCTAAAGAGAAAGGCCCGGCATACGCCGGGCCTTTCCTGTCAGGTCGCGAGGCCTACTTGACGGTCGGGAACGACTTGCCGTCCTTCCAGACGTAGATGTCGTAGACCGCGTTCTTGATGTCACCCTTGGCGTCGAACTCGAGGGCGCCGACAGCCGAGTCGTACTTGCCCCCGCGCAACGCGGCGGCAACAGCGGCGGCATCGATCGACTTCGCCTTGTTGGCGGCATCGGCCCACACCTTGACGGCGGCGTAGCTGAACAGCGTGTAGCCCTCGGGAGTGTACTTGGCGTCGAGGAACTTCTTCACCAACGCGGCATTCTTCGGGTCGTCCTCGGCCTTGGGCGGGAACGACATCAGCACGCCGTTGGTCGCCGCGCCGCCCAGCTGGGCGAACTCGGCGGTCTCGAGCGAGTCGAAGCCCATCATCTGCGCCGCCAGGCCCTGCTCGCGCGCCTGCTTGATGATCAGCGCGCCCGCGGTGTGGTAACCACCGAGAACGATGATGTCGATCTTCGCCTGCTTCATCTTGTTGATCAGCGCGGAGAAGTCCTTGTCGGTGTCGTTGTAGGCCTCGTACATCGTCTCGCGGATGCCGAACTTGTTCAGGGCCTTCTTGGTCTCGTCGGCCACGCCTTTGCCGTAGGGCGACTTGTCTTGAAGGATCGCGACCTTGGCGCCCTTGTGGAACTTGTTGATGTAGGCGCCGACCGTGGCGCCCTGGACGTCGTCACGGCCGCAGGTGCGGAACACCGTGGTGTTGCCCTTGGTCGCGGCATCGTCGGTGAGCCTGGGATTGGTCGAAGCCGGCGTGATCTGCAGGATCTTGCCTTCCTTGTAGATGTCCGACGCCGGGATCGACGAGCCCGAGCAGAAGTGCCCGGCGACGAACGCGACCTTGTCCGACACCATCTTGTTGGCAACGGCCGTCGCCTGCTTGGGATCGCAGGCGTCGTCGCCGATGATGAGCTGGAGCTTCTGGCCGTTCACGCCGCCGGCGGCGTTGATGTCCTGGACGGCCATCTCGGCGCCACGCTTGAGCTGTTCGCCGAACGCGGCGTTCGAGCCGGTCATCGGGCCGGCGGTTCCGATCTTGATTTGCGCCAGCGCCGGCGTCGCCATCAGGGCGATCGCTGCGACGGCGAGCATACCGTAGGTTTTCTTCATGCTTGTCTCCCCTGTTTGGGCCCCTCCACGGATGTGGAGCATTGCCGCTAGATTAGTGCCGCTCCTCCCAGCCCAGCAAGCCTTTGCGCTGGTAGAGCCAGGGATACTGCCGGACCATCTGCCGTGTCTGCGTCAGGCGGTAGGCGAAGGCGCCGATCGCCATCTGGACGCCCCAGCCCAGCAAAAAACCGGCCACCGACCACAATTCCCCACCCGCCAGGGCATAGTCGAGAAAGCGCAGCGTCGCCGAAAGAAGCCCGGTGTAAAACACCATCTGGGCCCAATGGCGCCAGGTCGTGGCGACGGCATGACCGGCGGCGAACGACGCCGGCCCGATCACCACCAGGTTGAACAGCAGCACGTTGAACAGCGTGTCGCCGAACCAGTCGAACATGAAGGTGTCGAGTGGGCTCATCCGTGGCCGCCCTCGAGATAGGCCGCCCTGACTTCGGCATTTGCGAGCAATTCGCGGCCAGCGCCACTCAGCCGGACCCGGCCGTTGGCCAGCACATAACCACGGTCGGCCAGGCGAAGCGCGTGATAGGCATTCTGCTCGACCAGGAAGATCGTCACCCCCTCCTCCCGCGCGATCCGGCCGATCACCTCGAAGATCTGGCGCACGATCAGCGGTGCGAGACCCAGCGACGGCTCATCGAGCAGCAGGAGCCGCGGCCGGCTCATCAGTGCCCGGCCGATCGCCAGCATCTGCTGCTCGCCGCCCGACAGCGTACCGCCACGCTGGTCCCGCCGCTCGGCGAGCCGGGGGAACATCGCGAACACCCGCTCGAGGTCCTGTGCGAAGTGCGCGGGCGCAGCGAGCGTGGCGCCCATCTGCAGGTTCTCGAACACGCTCATCCGCGAAAAGATGCGCCGGCCCTCCGGCACCTGGGCTACGCCGCGCCGCACGATCTCATGCGTCGGCAACTCCGTGATATCCTCGCCGTCGAGCCGGATCGTGCCCCTCTGGGCGCGTGGACTGCCGCAGATGGTCATCAGCAGGGTCGACTTGCCGGCGCCATTGGCGCCGATCAGGGCCACGATCTCCCCCTTGGCGACCTCGATGTCGACGCCGTGAAGCGCCTGGATGGCGCCATAGAAGGTCTCCACGCCCTTCACCGAAAGGATCGGCGGCTCAGCCATCGATCGCCTCGTCGTCGGTGCCGAGATAGGCGCGGATCACGGCGGGATCGTCCTGTACCTCGCCTGGGCTGCCTTCGGCGATCTTGCGGCCGTAGTCGAGCACGACGACGTGGTTGGAGATGTTCATGACCACGCTCATGTCGTGCTCGATCAGCAGCATGCCGACGCCGTCGCGGTCGCGGATCGAGACCAGGAGCTGGTTGAGCTGTGCCGACTCGCGGGGATTGAGACCCGCGGCCGGCTCGTCGAGACAGAGCAGCCGGGGCTCGGTGCACATGGCGCGGGCGATCTCGAGCCGGCGCTGGGCGCCATAGGGCAGTTCGCCGGCCGGACGGTCGGCGTCGTCGAGCAACTCGATCCGTTCGAGCCAACCGCGCGCCAGTTCGACGCCGGCTTCCTCGGCCTGGCGATAGCTCCTCAGCCCCAACAGACCGAACACGCTCCAGCCGGAGGCGCGCATCAGCTTGTTGTGCTGCGCCACCATCAGGTTCTCCAGCACCGTCATGCCCGGGAACAGGCGGATGTTCTGGAAGGTGCGCGCAACCTTCGCCCGCTGACCGACTTCGTGACCCAGCATGCGCTCCAGCAGGTAGTCGCGATCGCCACCGCGCAGCGTCAGGCGCCCGACGGTCGGCTTGTAGAAGCCGGTGATGCAGTTGAAGACCGTGGTCTTGCCGGCGCCATTGGGGCCGATGATGGCGGTGATCTCGCGCGGACGGGCCGCAAAGGAGACATCGTCGACCGCCAGCAGGCCGCCGAAGCGCATTGTGAGATGCTCGACATCGATGAGAGGCGGGCTTTGCGGCGCGTTCATCCGCCGCCTGCCGGTCTGACCGGATGCAGCCGCAGCGAAGGCTCACGATGGGCGATGAGGCCGCGGGGACGGAACACCATGATCAGCACCATGGCGAGGCCGAAGGCCAGCATGCGATAGCTGCCGAGATCGCGGAACCATTCCGGCAGGCCGATCAGCAGCACCGCCGCCAGGACGACGCCGATCTGGCTGCCCATGCCGCCCAGCACGACGATGGCGAGGATGATCGCCGATTCGATGAAGACGAAGCTCTCCGGACTGATGAAGCGCTGCTTGGCGGCGAAGAACGAGCCGGCGAAGCCCGCGAACATGGCGCCGACGGCGAAAGCCGTGAGTTTGGTGTTGGTCGGATTGATACCGAGCGCGCGGCAGGCGGTTTCGTCCTCCCGCAGCGCCTCCCAGGCGCGCCCGACCGGCAGGCGCCGCATGCGCTGGGTGAACAGGTTGGTGATCAGCGCCAGGAACAGGATGATGTAGTAGAGGAATATCAGCCGGTGGATGCCGTTGAAAGGTATCCCCAGCATCTCCGAAACAGTCTGCTTGCCTGCGGGCGCCGTCTCGGCGAAGACCGCGCCGAACAGCGTCGGCCCCGGGATCGAGCCGATGCCGGCCGGACCGTTCGTGAGGTCGAACCAATTGAGGATGACCAGCCGGATGATCTCGCCGAAGCCCAGGGTCACGATCGCGAGATAGTCGCCGCGCAGTCGCAGCACCGGGAAGCCCAGCACGATACCGAACAGTGCCGCCATCATGCCGGCCAGTGGCAGCACCGCCCAGAAACCCATCCCATGCTGTGTGCTGAGCAGCGCATAGGAATAGGCGCCGACGGCGTAGAAGGCGACGTAGCCCAGGTCGAGCAGGCCGGCGAGGCCGACCACGATGTTGAGGCCCCACCCCAGCATCACGTAGGTCAGGATCAGCACGCCAAGGTCCATGGTCTTCTGGTCGGCAAACGGCGTGAACGGCATCACCACCGCGCCGGCCAGGAGCAGCCAACCTGACCATTTCGCACCTGCCCGGCCGACTACCACGCCCGACGGCGACTTCGCCGCCGCCGACATGGCATCGTTGGCCCATGGCCAGGCGCCGCGGATCACCAGCAGAACGCCGCCCAGGGCCACGAACCAGTGCAGGAAGCCCGATGGAAGCTGGAGCGGCGACGCACCCACCGCGATCATCACGGCACCCAACGTCATAGCCGGCCAGCGCAGGCCATCCGCCGCAAGCGACAGGCCGAGCCTTCCGAAGAAGATCGTGACCACGGCCACCGCGAGATCGACGAGGTGATAGTCGAAAGTCAGCCCGCGTCCCTGATCGACGGTACGGAAGCCTACGACGAAGATGCCCAGTGCGGCCGCCACGAAGGCCGTCAGGCCCGCGTCCTTCAGCATTGGGGGCAGACGCGAACCCATGCGTTCAGACCTTCTCGATCTCCGGTTTGCCGAGCAGCCCGCTCGGCCGGAAGATCAGCACCAGCACGAGTATCGCGAAGGCAGCGACATCCTTGTATTCGCTCGAGAAGTAGGCAGCCCAGAACACCTCGATCAGGCCGATCAGCAGGCCACCCAGCATGGCGCCAGGCAGCGAGCCGATGCCGCCAAGCACGGCGGCGGTGAAGGCCTTGATGCCGGCAAGGAAGCCGATGAAGAAGTCGATGACGCCGTAGTACATCAGGAACAGCATGCCGGCGACGGCAGCCAGCGCCGCGCCAAGCACAAAGGTGAGCGAGATCGTGCGGTCGACGTTGACGCCCAGCAGCGCCGCCATCTTCATGTCCTGCTCGCAGGCGCGCTGCTGGCGGCCGAGCGAAGTGCGGGCGATCAGCCAGGTGAAGCCCGCCATCAGCACGACCGTCACCACCACGATGATGATCTGCAGCCAGGTCACGCGGACATCGAAGCCGTCGGCGGTGAACAGGTTGAAGCCGCCCGACACGACCTGCCCGCCGGGCTTGGGCCTGGCGCCCTGCACGAGCTGGACGTAGTTCTGAAGCGCGATCGACACGCCTATGGCCGAGATCAGCGGTGCCAGCCGGAACGAGCCGCGCAATGGTCGATAGGCCGTTCGTTCTATCGCCCAGCCGTAGACGGCGGAAAAGGCCATGGCCAACAGCAGCACCAGCAGGATGGCGACCGGCGCCGAGCCGATGCCGAGCATGCTGCAGATCATGAAGCCGATGAGCGAGATGAAGGCGCCGATCATGAAGACTTCGCCATGCGCGAAGTTGATCATGCCGATGATGCCGTAGACCATCGTGTAGCCGATGGCGATCAGCCCGTAGATGGCGCCCAGCGTGATGGCGTTGATCAACTGCTGCGAAAAATACGCCATGCCCCTGCTTTCCCCTGCCCTGTGACCGACGACGGTTCCGGGTCTTGGCCGCCAATGTACCGGCGTTCTTGGTCTACGAGCAAATCGCGGACCATATCGCCGTCGTCACGACGGACTGCAGGAGGAGGGCCTTAGGAGGCGCTGATGACGGCCTGCCGGCGGCCACGCCGGAACATCGCGAGCAGCCGCACGATGGCGGCAGCCAGCACGAGCGCCGCCATGGGCCAGTAGAAGCGGTCGAGCGGCACCCGCTTGCCGACGGCGATGGCGAAGCTGATCCAGATGTACCAGCCACCGATGAGGTGCAGCAGCCGCCACTTGCGCGGACCGAGCCAGGCTGCCGTGCGGTCGAACGAGGTCACCGCCATCGCGGCGATGAACAGGTAGGCCGAGCCGGCCAGCACGATCGTCGAGATATTGGTGAGTTGCCAGAACAACACCTGATCGACCGACGCAAGTGCCAGGATCACGCCAAGATGGATGAAATGCGAGACGGCGAAGGAGACGCCGAGATAGCGGCGGTTGCGGCGTTGCCAGCGTGTTGCCTCGCTGGGCAACAACTCGACCAGCGCGCTTGCGGTGAACGCCATGACGAAGAGCACCAGCGAGGTCCGGGCCGTGGCGCGGATGGCGACGCGCATGCCCTCGACGTCACCGCCGTGGCTGATGACCAGCCCGGCGGCCATTGCCGCCACCAGGAACGAGAGGATTCCGACCAATCGCCATCCGGCCATCATCCTGCCCTCCTCAGAGTTACAGTGCGTCGCTGGCGCCGGTACAGGCCGAAGACCTGCCATGACAGCAGACCGATCAACGCGATCTCGCCAGCGGCGGGCAACAGCACATGCAGCGGTGCGCCGTCGACAAACAGGCCGGCACGCGCGATGCCGGCGGCAATCGACGCCGCCAGACCCGCAAGGCAGACTGCCAAGGGCAGCACCGAGTGCCGGAAGGCAAACCAGCCGACCATGCCGACCAGGAGTGCCGCGATGAAGGCGTAGCGGTCGATCAGCGGCGCCAGCGCCGATACCGAACCGCCGAGATCGTCGAGCCACATCACTCGGAGCCGCATCGCGATGAAGGTCACCGCGACCGTGGCGGCCAGCATGATCCAGCTCCGCCTCGCTTGACGGGCGATGGCATCGGACGCCGACTGGGCGACTATCTCGCGGGCAAGACCGAAGCGGGCGATGGCGCGCCGCTCGGCTTCGGGCGACGGCCACGCCGGGTCGGCCTCGGCCGCATCGCGCAAATGCGCTTCGACCTCCTCTGCGAGGCGCTCGGCGAGGTCCGGATCAAAGTCGAGGTCGCGCCGCAAGGCGGCGACATATTGTTCGATCATGCCGGCCATGCGCGGCCTCCCCCAAGCAGCGCATTGATGGCTTGCGAGAACCGGCCCCACGCCTTGCGGCGATCCGCAAGGGCTGCCGAGCCCGCCTTGGTCAGCGAATACATGCGGCGGCGACGGCCGCCAGGCGGGACCGTCCACGCGCTCGAGAGCAGGCCAGCCTCTTCCAGGCGATGAAGCGCCGGATAGATGGTGCCCTCCGGCAGGTCGAAAGTGTCAGTGCTGCAGCGTTTAATGGTTTCTATAATGGCGTAGCCGTGTGCCGGCCCGACTTCCAGCGCGGCGAGGACGATGGCATCGAGGTGCCCTTTGAGCATTTCGGCTTCCATACCTAGCATAACTAGGTATGGAAGCCTGCCGAGTCAAGTCGCTTGCACTTCGCATCGCGAATCCGGATTAGTGGCCGCCATGGACACGCCCTCCCACGACGTCATCGTCATCGGTGCCGGCCCCGCCGGCCTCACCGCCGCCACCGAAGCCGCCCGCACCGGCCTGAAGTGCCTGTGCCTCGACAAGCTCGCCCCAGGCGGCGTGCTGATCAACCTTGGCGAACTGCACGACTTCGACGAGATCTTCACTGGCACACAGATGGCCTCGCTCCTGACCGACGACGCCGTGGTCGCTGGCGTGGAAATCGGCTTCGGCGAAGTGACCAAGCTCTCCGGCAATGGTCCGTGGACGATCGAGACAGCCGACGGCGAGCGCCACACCGCCCGCGCCGTCGTGGTCGCGACCGGCCTCAACAAGGGCCGGCTTGGTCTCGCCAACGAAGACGAATACGAAGGCCGCGGCATCTCTCACTGCGCTGCCTGCGACGGTCCTCTCTACACGGGCTTGCCGGTCGTGGTCGCCGGCGCGGAAGGCTGGGCCGCCCTCGAAGCCCAGGAGCTGATCGCGCTTGCCGGATCGGTCACCGTGATCGGATCGCCGCCGGACGAGAAGCCCGAGGGCGTCACCTTCCTCGACGGCCGCATCGTCGGCCTGGAGGGCAACGACGGCCTGCAGTCCATCGTGGTTGAATCCGGAGCAGCGCGGAACACGGTTCCGGCCAGCGCAGTGTTCGTCTATGTCGGCCAGTCTCCCGCTGCGGAATTCCTGCCGGAAACGCTTGCACGCGACGCCTCAGGGCATATCGTGGTCGATGAAGATGGCCGCACCTCGGCGCCCTCGGTCCTTGCCGCGGGCGACGTACGGGCCGGTGGACGTCCCTATCTCTCGGACGCCATCGCCGACGGCCAGCGTGCCGCCAAGGCCGTCGTGGCGGCGCTGGCCAAAGCGAGTTGAAGAGGAGCGATCATGCGTATCATCAATCCGACTTTTGGTCTCGCGGCCGCCGCGGGCCCCACGATCGCGCTGAAGCCGATCAACTGGGCAACCGACGCGATCGCGCTCATGTCGAACTCCAAGCCGAATGCGCGCGAGCTGCTCGAGGGCATGAAGGCCAAGCTCAGCGCCTTCCGCAACGTCGACAACATCGAGTTCCACGCCAAGAACAGCGCCAGCCAGGCCGCCCCCAAGGAACTGATCCAGGCTGTCGCCACCAAGTATCGCGCGGCGCTCCTTGCACTAGGGGATTGAGGGTCCTGCTCATCGTGGAGTTTCCACGACAGCATCGAACTCGAGAAACTCGGCATCACGGCCTACGTGATCGCCACTGAGACCTTCAAGCCGCTCGTGCTTGCCCAGGCGAAAGCCCGCAAGATCGAGCCCAAGCTTATCGTCGTGAAGCACCCGGTGGGCGGTCTCAACGCCGAGGAGCTGCGCGAGCGCATCGAAACCGCGACCAAGGGCCTTCTCGAGGCGACGAAGCAATGACGGATATCGCCGAACAGGAAGTCATCGACATCGGCGACATGGACGTCGAGACGTTCAACGAGTTCGCCACCCAACAGGGCTGGAGCGACGGCATGCCGCTCTTCGTGCCGACCGAGGCGAAGGTGGCGAAGTTCGTCGACACGGTGCGCGGCGACAATCGGCCCTACTCGCCCGTGCCGCCGCGCCAGATCGTGCCAACCATCCAGGCGATGGCCGCCAACGCCGTCATGGCCGGCTGCAAGCCGGAATACTTCCCGGTGGTAACGGCCGCGCTGCGCAGCGTGCTGGAACCCGACTTCAACCTGCACGGCACGCTCGCCACGACGCATTCCTGCGCGCCGATGGTCATGATCAGCGGACCGATCCGCAAGGAGCTCAACGTCAACTGCGGCTCCAACTGCTTCGGCCAGGGCTGGCAGGCCAACGCCACGATCGGCCGCGCGCTCGGCCTGATGCTGCTCAACATCGCCGGCGCCAAGCCCGGCGAGATGGATCGCTCGACCCAGGGCAATCCCGCCAAGTTCACTTTCTGTTTTGGCGAAAACGAGGAAGAGAACCCTTGGGCGCCCTACCATGTGCAGCGCGGCTTCAAGCCGACCGACAATGTGGTGACGGTGATGTCCGGTGAAGGTCCGCACAACCTCAACGACCACGGCTCGACCACGGGTGATGGCCTGCTGACGACCTTCGCCGGCGGCATGGCCAATCCTGGCGCCAACACGATCTACGGCAAAGGCCCGATGTTCATCATCATCGGCCCGGAGCACGCCGCGACCTTGAAGCGCGACGGCTTCACCATCGAGACCATCCGCGAGGAGCTGTGGACCCGCTCGCGTGTCCATATCAGCCGCGTCTCCAAGGAGAACATGGAGACCTACGAGGCCACCGGCCACAAGCGCGACGGTGACTGGCTGCGCATTGGCCGTTCCTCGAACGACATACACATCACCGTGGCGGGCGGCCCGGGCAAGCACTCGGCGTTCATCCCGTCGTTCGGCGGCACCATGGTCGCCTGCACGCGCATCCAATGACCGAGTGGTGCGGCTGGCCCGTCGTCGAGGAGTCGGCGGGCTGGGAAGTTGCCCAGCAGATCCTAACTGACGCAGAGCTCAGCGACGGCCTGCCGCTTGTACCGCCGACGCAACGGCGGCTCGATGCCATGGTCGCCGGCGTCGTCAATCGCGCCGAGTCGCGCGGCATGCTGCCGCCGATGTTCGGCGAGCTCACGCCCGAGGCCGTGGCCTACCAGTGCGTGATCGCGGGCGCGCTGCCCGACGAGCTGCCGGTCGTGCTGGCCGCATCCGAGGCGATCCTGGAGCCCGACTTCAACATCCTCGGCATCGCCACGACGACAGGCACGGCCTGCGTGGCGCTCTGCGTGCACGGCCCGCTGGCGCGATCGCTCGGCATCAATGCCGGCACCAACTGCCTCGGTCCCGGCAATCGCGCCAACGCCAGCATCGGCCGCGCGCTGCAGCTCGTGATCCGCAACATCGGCGGCGCGCGCTCCGACGTGGGCGACATGGCGACCATGGGGCAACCCGGCAAGTACACTTTCTGCTTTGCCGAACGGAACGATGGTCCCTTCCCGACCCTGACTGCGCGGCGCGGCCTCGGCGGCGACGCCAGCGCCATCACGGTGATGGGCATTTCGGGCACCGCCGAGGTGCTGCCGGGCGACGGCGAAGGCGCCACGCCCGAGGCCATCCTCTCCCCCATTGCGACAGCGATGCGGGCCGCCATCGTCATGTCCGGCATGGGCCGCAAGAACCAGCGCGGCGAACAGGTGTTCCTGCTGCCGCTCGAAATGGCCGAGAAGATCGTCCGCCACGACGGTTGGGATCTGGCGCGCGTGCAGCAGTATCTGTTCGACGAAGGCCAGGACGTGGCAAGCGCACCGGCTGCCATCCACCCCATCGTAACCGGCGGTGCGGGATACAAGATGAGCTACCTGCCGATCTGGGGCGGTGGCTCGCAGACGGTGACACGCGCGCTTTAGGGGTTTAGCCCTTCCAGCCGAGCCAGTCGCAGACGCCGCGGCCCATCACACCCTCGAGATCGGTCCCCTTCAGCCAGGGCATTTCCTCGGTGAACATCGTGACGCCCTGGCGATAGCTGCCGGGCAGCCGCGACAGATCCGTCCCCCAGAAGGTGCGCTTGGGTCCGAAGGCGTCGAAGACGCGACGGATGTGGGGATGAACCGACTTGAAGGGATAGGTCTTGTCGTCGGCGTAGCATGGCATGGCCGAGACTTTTGCGGCCACGTTCGGCCGCTTGGCCAGCGCCAGCACCTTGTCGAGGGTGGCGAAGTTGGTGGCTTCCGTGACGTCCTTGCCGCTCTTCAGGCCAAGATGATCGAGCACCAGTCGCACGCCGGGATAGCGCTCCGCGACCTTGTCGGCGAGATGCATGTATTCGTGATGAAACAGCACCATCGCCGGGATGCCGGCCTTCTCCATCTCGCCCCATACCCAGTCGAAGCGACCGTCGAGCAGCGGCTGGCGCAGAATGTCGGTGTGGAAGGTGAAGCGCATGCCGAGCATGCCCTTCTGCTTCTTCCAGCCCGCGACCAGATCTCGGGCGCCGGGCGCATCGGGGTCGAAGCGGCCCATGATGGCAAGGCGGCCCGGATGCGCCGCGGCTGCCTCAAGGGCGAGATCGTTGCGGTCGCCCTCCCATGACGGCGGCACCAGGATCGCGCGGTCGACACCGGCCTTGTCCATCTCGGCCAGCAGCTCGTCCTTACCGAGCGGCGAACGGTGCGGCTCGGCGCGGGCCGGCCATGGCCGCTCCGGCGTATTGGCGGCCCAGATGTGGATCTGGGCGTCGGCGATCAGCATCAATGGCCCCTAGCCATTCCACTTGTTGCCGCCCAGCGCACGCCGCACCAGTCCGAAGATGAGCCACATGCCGAAGCCCCAGAGGGCATAGACCAGCGGCACGACCACGACGCCAGGCATACGGAAACCACCGCCGACCGGCGAGCCCTTGATCGGCAGCACGACGAACCAGTTGACGAGTGTGACGATGATGCCGGCAAACAGAATCCAACCGACGGGGCCATCCATCACTATCGGCAGGCGTGGCACGACATAGGCACCCGCGATCCCCCAGAGACCTCCCCAGAAGGCCGCCGACAGAATCGCCGGGACCCCGAGGGGCGGCAAGGGACGCAGGCTGTAGAGTTGCGCCTTTGTCAGGCCGAGTTCGTTGGAAATCAGAAAGCCAAGCTGATGGAAAACCAACACGCTCACGAAGCCCGCGATAAATCCCGCGATGATGGTGCGCATATTCTCCCCCTCGATAACTCCAAGTCGGCCGCTGCTGGCATCAAACAGAGCCTGCTCAAGCCGTCCCGCGAGGGACAATAACATCACTTTGGTTCCAAAGCGCCTGACGAAATGGACGTGCAGGCTCGTTCACTCTCGCGCGTCCCGCTCCAGAAGTCCCGCGACGTAGCCGATCATGCGCGCGGCACAGGTCGGACCGTCCGGCTCATAGACGAAGGGTTCCATGGCAATCCAGCCCGCATAGCCGGCTTCCTTGAGCGCCTGCACCACGGGCGCGAACCTGTCGTCGCCCTGCCCCGGCCCACGCCTGCTGCGGTCGTTGAACTGCACATGCGCGACCAGACCGGTCGGCATCCAGCGCCGGATGGCCTCCGCCACCGGCTCCTTCTCCTCCAGGCCAGCCGCCAGCGTATCGATCATGATGCTGAAGGCCGGATTGCCGTTACGCTTCACGACGTCGGCGGCCTCTGCGAGTGTATTGACGAAATTGCAGTCGGGCCGGGCCAGCGGCTCCAGGCAGTACGTGACGCCGGCCTGGCCCGCCTCCGACGCCGCGATGCGCCAGGCTTCCTCGGCCCGCTTGGCGTCGTCGGGGCCGGCCACGCGCCGCTGCGCGGGCGAGCCATGCACCAGGTAGTCGCCGCCGAGGTCGGCACAGAGCTCGACCGAACTCCGCAGGACATCGACACTCCTCTGCCAGACAGCGCGGTCGACGGTGGTGATCGAGAGGCCCGCCGGCGCGGCCAGCAGCCAATGCAGGCCGCTAACCGCGATCCCGGCGTCGGCGCAGGCGCCGCGGATCTCCGCCCGCCGCGACGCCGGCATACGCCATGCGTCGTCGCCCAGGGTGAAGGGTGCGACCTCGAGGCCGCGATAGCCGAGCCCTGCCGCCAACACGCATTGGCGCTCGAAGGAGAGTTCGCGGATCACCTCGTTGCACAGGGACAGTTTCACCGATGATCCTCGCCTTTACGGACAAATGCGCGTTCCGACGAGGCGAGTTTGTAGCGCCGGACCTCCCCGCTGCAAAGGTTGGCCTGCGGGACGGTCCCTGATAAGACGCCACGGACACTTCGAGGAGAAATCATGGCCACCGCCGCAACACCGATCAAGAGCGCCGCCAAGGGCATCAGTTCAGACGCCAAGCCGTTCGATTGGGAGGACCCGTTCTTCCTCGACGACCAACTCACCGAGGACGAGATCGCGATCCGCGACGTTGCCCGCGACTACTGCCAGGAAAAGCTCATGTCGCGCGTGCTGGAGGCCAATCGGCACGAGAAGTTCCACCGCGAGATCATGAACGAGTTCGGCGCGCTCGGCCTCCTGGGCTCGACCCTGCCCGAGAAGTACGGCTGCGCCGGCGCCAACTACACCTCCTACGGCCTGGTCGCCCGCGAGGTCGAGCGCGTCGATTCCGGCTACCGCTCGGCCATGAGCGTGCAGTCCTCCCTCGTCATGCATCCGATCTATGCCTACGGTACCGAAGAGCAGCGCATGAAGTACCTGCCCAAGCTCGCGACAGGCGAATGGGTCGGCTGCTTCGGCCTCACCGAGCCCGACCACGGCTCCGATCCCGGCGGCATGAAGACCCGCGCCGTGACGGTGCCCGGCGGCTACAAGGTCTCCGGCTCCAAGATGTGGATCACCAATTCGCCGATCGCCGACGTGCTGGTGATCTGGGCCAAGCTCGACGGCGGCGCGATCCGCGGCTTCATCCTCGAGCGCGGCATGAAAGGCCTCGAGACCCCCAAGATCGAAGGCAAGTTCAGCCTGCGCGCCTCGGTGACCGGCGGCATCATGATGGACGAGGTCATGGTCCCGGTGGAGAACATGCTGCCCAACGTCGCCGGCCTCGGCGGCCCGTTCGGTTGCCTCAACAACGCCCGCTACGGCATCGCCTGGGGCGCCATGGGCGCCGCCGAGTTCTGCTGGAAGCAGGCGCGCAACTACACGCTCGACCGCAAGCAGTTCGGCCGGCCGCTGGCCGCCAACCAGCTCATCCAGAAGAAGCTGGCCGACATGCAGACCGAGATTGCGCTGGGCCTCCAGGCCTGCGTGCGCGTCGGTCGCCTGAAGGATGCGGGCCACGCCCAGCCGGAGATGATCTCGCTGATCAAGCGCAACAACTGCGGCAAGGCGCTCGACATCGCCCGCGTCGCCCGCGACATGCACGGCGGCAACGGCGTGTCGGACGAGTATCACGTGATCCGCCACGTCATGAATCTCGAGGCGGTGAACACCTATGAGGGCACGCACGACGTCCATGCGCTGATCCTCGGCCGCGCCATGACCGGCATCCAGGCCTTCTCGTCCGGGTCGTAACCGGCGTGGACCTGCCGCCCCTCGGCGACATCGCGATCGTCGCCGCCGGGGCGCTCGCCGCGGGCTTCGTCAACGGGCTGAGCGGCACCGGCTATGCGCTGGTGGCGCTGGGCTTCTGGCTGCAGGCCATGTCGCCGCTCACCGCCGCGCCCCTTACCGCGCTCTGCGGCGTCATGGGCCACGTGCAATCCCTGCCGACCATCTGGAAGGGCGTTCGCTGGCCGCGTCTGTGGCCGATGCTGGCCGCCGGCATCATCGGCGTGCCGATCGGCACCATGCTGCTGGAGCATGTGCGGCCGAGCCCGCTCAAGATCGGCGTCGGCACGCTCCTGATCCTCTACAGCGCCTGGATGGCCTTCGTGCGCCGGCCGCCCATCATCACCGGCGGCGGCCGCGCCGCTGACGCTGCCGTGGGCTTCACCGGCGGTGTCTTGGGCGGCATGGCGAGCCTCAGCGGCCCGGCGCCGGCGATCTGGGCGCAGCTGCGCGGCTACGGCAAGAACGAGCAGCGCGGCGTCAATCAGCCCTTCAACATGAGCATCCTGCTGCTCGCCCTGGTTTCGGCCGGCATCGCGGGCTTCCTCGATCGCACCTTCTTCATCTGGGCCGCGATCACGGTGCCCGTCACCCTGATCGGCGCCCGGCTCGGCCTGATGCTGTACGGCCGGGTCGACGACACTGGATTCCGGCGCATCATCCTGGGCTTGCTCACCCTCTCGGGGGCAACGCTGATCGTCTCAAGCCTGCGTTAGCGCACCGAGGCAGCCGCTCTCGCGGAGAATTGCCTCCAGGCCGGGCGCACCCTTCGCGGCGGCGTACTTGTGCCGGATCTCGGCCAGCGAGCGCGCGTGGTATTTCTGCGGCTCCTGCGACCACACCGTGCCGCCGAGAGACAGCTCGAACATCTTGTCGCCGGCCGCGATCGCCGCGGCATTGGCGACGGACCAAGGCAGAAAGAGCGCTGCAACTTCCTTCTTGAGCAATGGCATGAGCGTCGGTGCCAGTGCCGGCCAGGCCTCGAACGCGCCCTCCGCCTTGGGCGTGACCATTCTCTGCACCCAGGCCAGCACATGCGGCGCCGAGGCCCGCATGATGGTCCCCGGTGTCGGGTCGGTGGCGGCCTCGTAAAGCTGGGCCCACAGGCCAAAATCCGCCATCGCCGGCCGGCCACCCAGCAGATAGGGCCGAGCGGCGAGATGCGCGTCGAGCAGGCTGAGCGCGTGCATGAACGAGGCTTCGATCAAGGGCTGGGTCTTGTCGTTGGAGCCCACGAAGCCCAGCCGGCCCATCATGCGCTCGGCCACGGCCGCGCGCGCCTGCGCCACGGCCAGTGTGCCATGAGCTCCCATCATCTGGACGGCGATGCGTTCGGCGGTCGACCAGACGTCAGGCTCGTAGCGCCAACGATAGTGGAACATCCACTTGTTGCCCCACTCGTCGCCATACTCCTCCAGCAGCGCCGAGAGGAAGGCGAGCGCGGGGTCGGCGGGAACGATCGACGGCTCCGGCGTCGATGCCTCGAATCGTTCCAGGATCGGCGTCGAATCCTGCACACCCTCGCCTTCCGGCGTGACCACCAGCGGCACCAGCGGCAGTTTGGCGTATTTCTGGAACTCAGCCTGAACCGCGGGCGAGCGCAGGATCCATTCGTGCGGCAGGTTCTTGTAGCGGAAGAAGGAGCGGACCTTCACCGAGTACGGCGACAGTTCGGAGCCGAAGATCCTGTATGTCATCAGATCCAGCGTTTGCGTTTCAGCCAGAAGAAGATGGTGCCGACGATCGCCGCCGCCATGACCCAGAAGAAGTAATAGCCGTACTGCCAGCCGAGCTCCGGCATGTTGCCGAGTTGAGTGTCGAAGTTCATGCCGTAGATGCCGGCGAGGAAACTCAGCGGCATGAAGAACACGGTGATGATCGCCATCGTCTTCATGACCTCGGCCATGCGGTTGGACGAGTCCATGAGATAGACTTCCATCAGGCCGTTGGTCATTTCCCGGTAGCTCTCGACGAGATCCAGTACCGCCACCGCATGGTCGAAGCAGTCGCGCAGGTAGGTCCGCGTCTCCGGCATGATGTAGGGGACATCGGGCCGCATCACGGCCAACACCGTTTCGCGCTCCGCCCACTGGATGCGATGGAACGCCACCAGCGCGCGCCGCGCCTGATGGATGTGCGCCAGCGTATCCTTCGTCGGACGGCCGAGCGCCTCCTCTTCCAGCTCCTCGATGTGGCTCGACAGTGCCTCGATCAGCGGGAACTTGCGATCGACGACGAGATCGATCAGCGCATAGACGAGGTAGTCGACGCCGAACGTCCGCAATCTCGAACCTGCGGTCTGGATGCGGTCGCGTACCGCCTTGAAGATGTCGGCCTTGTGATCGTGGAACGAGATCACGTAGTTCTCGCCGAAGAAGATGCTGACCTGACGGCCCTTCAGCTCGCAATCCTCGTAAGCCGGATCGTTCAGGACGATGAACCCCTGCCCTTCGTAGAGATCGAGCTTGCTCCTCTGGTTGGCGTGGAACACGTCCTCGAGTGCCAGGGGATGCAGGTTGAAGGCCATGCCGAGGTCACGCAGCATCTCCGAACTGGGCCGGCCCGCCACATCGATCCAGGTATGGCCGGGCGTGCCGAGATGGAAGCGGCACTGGTCGACCTCGACGCCGTGCACCACCTCGACATCTTCCGGCGTGTACTCGACCAAGGTGAAGTCGAGCGCCTCGTCGGTGACTGGCGCGCGGCCCGCGAGCGTCCCCGGGGCAGTGCCAGGCTTGGTGTGGCGGTGAAAAAAGCCGTCCATTGTGCCTCTCGCCGATCCGTCCTGACGCCCGGTCCGGACCTCAGACTTCCTGCATCACCTGGACGTCGGGGCGGCCGGCGAGATAGTCGCCGAGCTTGCGGCCGAGTTCCTTGAAGTGCGGCGCGGCGCGATGCGCGTCCAGCGCCGCCTGGTCGTCGTAGCGTTCCAACATGACGTAAACATTAACATCGGCCGTCTTGTGCAAGGCGTAGAGCTTGTTGCCCGGCTCGTCGGCCCGCACCTTGGCCTGCAACGCCTTCATTGTCGCCTCGAAATCGGCGTTGGTCCCGGGCTTGATGGTCAGTTTCGCGATGACGCCGATCATGGTCCCGTTCCTTCTATTGTGGCCGCTTCTTTATCAGGTACTTGTGCTCGCCGTCGCTCACCAGCTCGCCCTTCTGGTTGTGGATGGTGAGTTTCAGGACGGCAACACCGGTGGTGCGGCCGGGCTTCAGCTCGCTCACCGTCAGCATCGGATAGAGCGTGTCGCCGACATAGACCGGCTTCAGGAACCGCGACGACTGTTCCAGGAACCCCACCAGCGACTCGCCCACGACATGGGGGAAGATCCCGCCGCCGGCCGCGCCCTGGATCGCCACCTGCAGCCCGTGCGCCAGCATGTCCCGGTGTCCGAGCGCCTTGCAGTATTCGCGATCGTAGTGGATCGGGTGATTGTCGCCGCTCGCGAGCTGGAAGGCGGAGAACAGCGCCTCGGTCTGGGTACGCGAGTTGATGTAGAACTTCTGGCCGATCTTGAGGTCCTCGAACCAGTGCGTCGGTCCGAAGCGGTGCTCGGCCGGATCGAAGGGCTTTACGTCTGTATCCGGCACGGCGATCTCCCTGGGTGTCTCGACTTCTACGCCGCCTTCGCCTTGCGGGCCATCCCATCGAACAGGTCGAGCATGCGCTCGCGCCAGGTGTAGACCGGGTCGTCGGCTTCCAGCAGCTCGAGCGGGCTGATCGTGCGCGGCCACATGAAGGTGCCGGCGAGGATGTAGTCGGGATAGGCGGCCTCGGCGCCGGACAGGAACTTCTGCTCGCGCAACGCCCGGCGCGCGGGTTCGAGTGCCGCCCGGAACGCCGCCAGACCCTTCTCCCTTGCCTGGGCCTGGAACGGGGCGAAGTCCTTGGTGCCCAGCCGCGCACCGCGCGACTCGGCGATATATTCCCTGTCCTGCGGCCGCACGCGGTCATAGAGGTCGCCCACCACCATGGGGAAGATCGCGCCGTTCACCACGACGTCGGCCCAGCCGTTGATGAAGCGTGCGTAGGAACGGCCCATCTCGCTCTTGAGCAGCAACTTTTCCGGATACATTTCGTCCAGGTAGACGGCGATGGCCCAGCTGTCCTTGACCGGCTTGTCGCCGTCCTTGATCACGGGCACGGTCTTGGAGTCGGCGAAGGCGATCTTCTCCTTCTCCGTGAACCCCATCGGCACGTTGGTGTAGTCGAGGCCCTTGTGCGCTAGGGCGAACTTGGCGCGCCAGCAGAACGGGCTGGGGCGGCGGTCGTCTTCGAAAGCGAGATCGTAGAGCGTGATCATCGGGCCCTCACTTGCCGTCCAGCATCTTGACGATGCCCGAGAAATCCTTGGCCGCATTGCCGCTGTTGACGAACATATTGAAAAGCTGCGCCGCCTCGGCGCCCAGCGGCGTGCTGGCGCCGGCCGCGTTCGCCGCCTGCTGGGCCAGCATCAGGTCCTTCAGCATCATCGCCGCGGTGAAACCCGCCTGGTAGTCGCGATTGGCCGGCGACGTCGGCACCGGGCCCGGCACCGGGCAGTAATTGACCAGCGACCAGCACGAGCCCGACGAGGTCGAGGCGACATCGAACAGCTTCTGCGCATCGAGGCCCAATCGCTTGGCCAGCATGAAACCTTCGCTGACGGCAATCATCGAGACACCCAGGATCATGTTGTTGCAGATCTTGGCCGCCTGTCCGTTGCCGCTGGCACCGGCATGGACGATGTTCTTGCCCATCTTCTCCAGGATCGGCCTCGCCTTGCCGAACGCGCCATCGCCGCCGCCGACCATGAAGGTGAGCGTCCCTGCCGTGGCGCCGCCGACACCGCCCGACACCGGCGCGTCGATCATCTCCATCCCCGCCTTCGCGGCGAGCGCCGCAACGTGGCGGGCACTGTCGACGTCGATGGTCGAGCAATCGATCAGCAAGGTGCCCCTGGCGACGTTGGGCAGCACATCCTTCTCGTAGACCTCGCGCACATGCTTGCCGGCTGGCAGCATGGTGACGACGATCTCGGCGCCCTTGACCGCCTCGGCGGCCGACGCCGCCTTGTGCGCGCCCTTCTCCACCGCCGTCTTCACCGCCGCCTCCGACAGGTCGAAGGCCGTCACGTGATGCTGCGCCTTGGCGAGGTTGGCGGCCATCGGGCCACCCATGTTGCCGAGACCGATGAAGGCGATTTTCGCCATGGTGTCCTCCTTGCTTGCGCCGTCAGTCGAAGAACAGGTCGTTCGACACCGGCTTGAAATGTGACTCGACCATTTCCCGCGTCACGCCGTCGATGGTCGGCGGGTTCCACTGCGGCTTCTGGTCCTTGTCGATCAGCAGGGCGCGCACGCCCTCGAAGAAGTCGTGGCCCTTCTGCATGCAGCGCTGCGACATGCGGTATTCGATGGTCATCGAATCCTCGAACGAGCGGTTGGCACAGCGCTTGAGCTGCTCCAGCGTGATCGCCATGGCAAGCGGCGAGAGCTTGAGGAGAGCCGCGAGCTGCTTCTCAGCCCACTCCCCCGGATGTTTCCGGAGCTTGGCCTCGATGTCCTGCAGCGACTCGGCCGAAAAGCAGCGATCGATGTCGGCCATCATCGCCGGCAGCGTCGGCATGCCGGCATCGCCGGCGAAACGGGCGATCACTGCGTCCACCTTGCGGTTGACATCGGGCCCCGACAGATCGGCCGCGCCCAGCGCCGCCTGCAGCTCGTTCATGGCGGCACTTGGGACATAGGCATCGACGATGCCGGCCCACAGCGCGTCCGCCGCTTTCAGGCGGTGACTGGTCAGTGCCAGGAAGGTACCGAGCGCGCCCTGGAGGCGCGTCAGGAAATAGCCGCCGCCGACATCGGGGAAGAGCCCGATGGTGGTCTCGGGCATGGCGAACAGGAACTTCTCGCTCGCCACCGAATGCGAGCCGTGCACCGAGAGGCCGACGCCGCCGCCCATGTCGATGCCGTCGATCAGCGAGATCCACGGCTTGGCAAAGCGGTAGATGCGCCGGTTGACGATGTATTCGTCGCGGAAGAAGTCGCGCCGCACCGTGCCATTGGGATCGTCGCGCATCTCGCGGTAGAGGCCGGCCACGTCGCCGCCGGCACAGAAGGCGCGGTCGCCCGAGCCGCGCAGCACCACGGCCTTGACCGCCGGGTCCTTCTCCCACTGCGGCATGATTTTTTCCATCTCCAGGATCATGCCGTAGGAGAGCGCGTTCAGCGCCTTGGGCCGGTTGAGGGTCATCAGACCCAGGCCGTCCTTGATCTCGAACAGAATTTCAGCGTCGGACATTTCTAGACTTCACCCCATCAGCAGTCGGCGCGAGATGATCACGCGCATGATCTCGTTGGTGCCCTCGAGGATCTGATGCACCCTGAGGTCGCGCAAATAACGCTCGATGGGGAAGTCCTTCAAGTAGCCGTAGCCGCCATGCAATTGCAGCGCGTCGTTGACCACGCTGAAGCCCACGTCGGTGGCGAAGCGCTTGCCCATGGCGGCGGCTTGCGTGGCCTCCGGTGACTTGGCGTCGAGCAGCGCCGCCGCCCGCCAGATCAGGAGCCGCGCGGCGTCGAGTTCGGTCGCCATGTCGGCCAGCTTGAACTGGGTCGCCTGGAAATCGGCGATCGGCTGGCCGAACTGCTTGCGCTCGACCACGTAGCGCGACGCCGTCTCCAGGCAGGCGCGCGCCCCGCCCACCGAGCAGGCGCCGATATTGATGCGCCCGCCGTCGAGCCCGGCCATGGCCACCTTGAAGCCGTGGCCTTCCGGCCCCAGCCTGTTGCCGACCGGCACCCTGCAGTTCTCGAAGATCACCGCCGCCGTCGGCTGACTGTTCCAGCCGAGCTTGTTCTCCTGCTTGCCGAACGAGAGCCCCGGCGTCCCCGCCTCGACAACGAGCGCCGAGATGCCGCCCGCGCCCTTCCCGCCGGTACGCAGCATGACGACATAGATGTCGCTACGCCCGCCGCCGGAGATGAAAGCCTTGGTGCCATTCAGGATATAGTGCTCGCCATTGAGTTCGGCGCGTGTGGCCAGCGCCGCCGCGTCCGACCCGGCGCCGGGCTCGGTCAGGCAATAGCTCGCGAAATGTTCCATCGAGCAGAGCTTGGGCAGGAAGCGCCGGCGCTGCTCGTCGTCGCCGAAGCCGTCGATCATCCAGGCGGCCATGTTGTGGATCGAGATGTAGGCCGCGGTGCTGGGACAGGCTGCGGCCAACTCCTCCATGATCAGGGCGGCGTCGAAGCGGCTGAGGCCGCTGCCGCCGACATCGTCCTTCACATAAATGCCACCGAAGCCCAGGGCCGCCGCCTCGCGCAGGACCTCGACCGGGAAAATTTTCTCCGCATCCCAGCGCGCGGCCTCGGGCAGCATCCGGCCGGTCGCGAATTGCCGTGCCGTGTCGCGGAAGGCCTGCTGGTCTTCGGTGAGGGTGAAATCCATTGCGGTGCGATCATATCGGGGGGCCTTCCGCAGTCAAACAATGCGGGCAAACAAGCCGCATTGCGGCCCTTCGTGGTTCGCGCGATAAGGCAGCTCATGTCCAAGCGCTTCACGACCCTCGGCCGCTACCCATCGACACGGCTCCGCCGCAACCGCCGCGAGGAATGGTCGCGCCGTCTCGTCGCCGAGCACAAGCTCTCGGTCGACGACCTGATCTGGCCGGTGTTCGTGCAGGAGGGCAGCAAGTCCCGCACACCTGTCGAGTCGATGCCCGGCGTCGATCGGCTCTCGATCGACCTGTTCGTCGAAGCGGCCAAGGAAGCGCGCGACCTTGGCATCCCCGCCATCGCGATCTTTCCCGAGACCGACCCCAAATCGAAGACGCCCGATGCGTGCGAGGCCTACAACCCCGGCAACCTCGTCTGCCGCGCCATCACCGCGGCGAAGAAGGCCGTGCCCGACATCGGCATCGTCTGCGACGTGGCGCTCGATCCCTTCAACAGCGATGGCCACGACGGCATCGTGCGCGACGGCCAGATCCTGAACGACGAATCGGTCGAGGCGCTGATCAAGCAGGCGATCGTGCAGACCGAGGCCGGCGCCGACATCCAGGCACCGTCCGACATGATGGATGGCCGCATCGGCGCCATCCGCAAGGCGCTGGACGCCAAGGGCTACCAGCACGAGCAGATCATGTCTTACGCGGCCAAGTATGCGTCGGCTTTCTACAATCCGTTCCGCGACGCCATCGGTAGCTCAGGCGCGCTGAAGGGCGACAAGAAGACCTACCAGATGGACTACGCCAACTCCGACGAGGCGCTGCGTGAAGTGGGCTTCGACATCGAGGAAGGTGCCGACATGGTCATGGTGAAGCCCGGCCTCCCCTACCTCGACATCGTGCGCCGCGTGAAGGATGCCTTCGGCGTGCCGACCTACGCCTACCAGGTGAGCGGCGAGTACGCGATGCTGCGCGGCGCGGCCGACCGCGGCTGGCTCGACTGGAACAAGGTGCTGATCGAGACGCTGACCAGCTTCAAGCGCGCCGGGTGCGATGGCATCCTGACCTACGGCGCGGTCGACGCGGCGCGATTGCTCAAGTCGAAATGAAAGAGCGTCCGTCGGCGCGATTGATCCTGCTGGATCCGCAGGACCGCCTGTTCCTGTTCAACGTCCACGATCCCAAGGTGTTCGATCCGGCCAAGCCGTTCTTCGATCCCTTCTGGGTGATGATCGGCGGCATGGTCGATCCCGGCGAGGATTTTGCCGAGGCCGCGGTCCGCGAGGCGGGCGAAGAAACCAAGCTGCCCGTGATCGGCGAACCGGTTTGGGTATGGACGCGCGAGCGCCGCATGAGCTGGCGCGGCACCGATGTGATGCATCGCGAGCGCTTCTTCCTTGCCCGCACCGATCGCACAGAGATCGACACGTCCGGCCTCGACGAAAAAGAGCGGAGCTGGACCCAGGGTCATCGCTGGTGGACGGCCGATGAGATTGCCGGCTCCGGCGAACGCTTCGAGCCCAATGACCTCGGCGTCCGCCTGAAATCCCTGTTGCGCAACGGCCCGCCGAAAGAGCCGGTCACGATCGGCTAGCGCCTGCGCCCTCGCCCAGCAGTCGCTGCACGTCGGCAAAAGCCAGCATGTCGCGCATCCAGGCGAACGAGCCCTGCTCCTTCATCGCCCGTCCGGCATTGACGAACGTCGCCAAGGCGAGCCGGGAGAGCGCACCGCCGACGCTGATCCGCTTGGCGCCGGCCTCTCCGAGCGCGCCGGCCGTGATGTCGGGATCGAGCCAGCCCGTCACGACATTCACCGGCCGGCTCACCGCACCGACCACGTGCCGAACTTCGGCGAGCGTGCGCAGGCCGGGTGCATAGAGCACATCGGCGCCCGCGTCGGCGTAGGCCTGCAGGCGGCGGATGGTGTCGGCCATGTCGCTGCGGCCATTGATCAGGTTCTCGGCCCGTGCGGTCAGCATGAACGGCACCGGCTGGGCGTGGGCCACGACGGCGGCCGCCCGCACCCGTGCCACCGCCAGGTCGAATTCGTAGATCCGGTTCTTGGGATCGCCGGTCGAGTCCTCGATCGAGCCGCCGACGGCACCCGCCGTGGCCGCAAGGCCGATCGCCTCGGCCGCGGCCTCGGGATCGTCGGCGAAACAATTCTCGAGGTCGACATTGACCGGCAGGTCCGTCGCCTCGGCGATCGCCCGGCAGTTGGCGATCACCTCCGCCCGGCTGACGGCGCTGTCGGCGCGACCGAGCATGTTGGCAAGGCCGAGGCTGGTGGTGGCCAATGCCTCGAAGCCGAGCGCCCCCAGCAGCTTCGCCGTGCCGGCGTCCCACGGGTTGGGGATGATGAAGGCGCCGGGCCGTTCGTGCAGGGCGCGGAAGGCCGCCGCTTTCTCCGCTTGGCTGCGCATCGTCTGTCTCCTCGTTCGCGTGAATCCGGTCGTCTGAACCTCGGCGCTGCGCTACCTTTTGTAAAATGCATAGTTCTTTGAGTTAACATCTGGATTCCTGATCCATGAACATCGATGAAATCCAGACCTTCGTCGCCATCGCCGAACTTGGCGACTTCACCCAGGCCGGCCGCCGGCTGCATCGGTCGCAGCCCGCCATCAGCCGCCGCCTCGGCCTGCTCGAGGAAGAACTCGGCGCGCCGATGTTCGAGCGCCTCAGGGGTCGTGCCCGACTGACCGAGGCGGGGCGCGCCTTTCTCCCCCACGCCGAGGCAGCACTTGCGGCGCTCAAGGACGGGCGCGAAGCGGTGCACGGTCTCAGGACCGGCATGCGGGGTGCGATCTCGCTCGCGCTGGTCGGCACACTCGCCGACACCCACATCGTCGACGTGCTGCGCCGCTTCGCGCGGCGCTCGAAGGATGTCCGCCTCGAACTCCGTACCGCCTCGAGCGCGGAGGTGACGAATCTGGTCCGGCGCGGCGAGGCCACTTTAGGTTTGCGCTACTTCGCCAGCGATCGACCGGAGCTGGTCTCGCAGCCTGCGGGCGGCGAGGCGATGCTGGTGGTGGCCGCCCCCGGTCACCGCCTGGCCGGCCGCCGCGTGCGGCAGGCGCATCTGCTGAAAGGCGAGCGCTGGATCGGCTTTCCGCCGGCGCCCGACGAACGCGATTCCTCCGGCCACGTACTCGCCCATCAATTGATTCGCGCCGGATTGGACGCCGCCGACATCACCCTGATCGACAGTCTGACAGCGCAGAAACGCCTGGCCCAGGCGGGCTTCGGTCTGGCGCTGGTGCCGGAAAGCAGTGTGCGCGACGAGCTGCGCCAGGGCGCCCTGGTGGCGTTGGATATCGCGGCCATGCGGACCACCATCCCGATCACCGCCATCCATCGACGCGCCGGCTATCTCAGCCCGGCGGCCAAGGCACTGCTGGCGCTTCTGACCCGCGCCTAGTGCCGGTCGCGCTCCTCTTTCTCCCGCTTGCGCTCCTCCTGCTCGGCCGACGCGCTGCGATAGGCTCGCCACGCCAACACGAGAGCGACGAGAGAACAGGCAACGCCCACGATCACTGTCATCGGCTCTGTCTCACCCATGGTCGAAGAACCTCGCGATGGCGACGTCGCTCCACGGCTGGTCGCTGCCGGCGCCGTGGAAGCCGACATGGCCGCCTGCCCCCGGCAACAGCGGCACGAGCGCCTTGTTGCCCGCCCAATCATAGCCGCGATAGAGCGCTTCCGGAATCCAGGGATCGTCGCCCGCCGCCAGCGCCAGCGTCGGCACACGGATGGCGGCCATGAACCTGAGCGGCATGCAGCGTTCGTAGTAGTTCTCGGCGCTGCCGAAGCCGTAGTGCGGTGCGATAAAGACGTCGTCGTATTCCCACACCGTGCGTGAGCGCAGGATGGCGCCGCGCTCCACGGCCGAGAGGACGGCGCCCTCGCCCGTCGCCTCGACCTTCATCTGGCTCAGGATGTGATGGTGATAGAGCTTGTTGCGGGCACGCATCATGTTTCGGCAGGTAATGGCGAGATCGATCGGCGCGCAGACGCTGGCCGCTGCCTTGAGGGGTGACGCCGCGCCTTCCTCGCCGAGATATTTCAGCAGCATGGCCCCGCCCAGCGAATAGCCGACGGCGACCAGCCCGTCCCGCGTGAGGTCCTCCGGCAGCAGCGCCAGCAGCGCGCGGAAATCCTGGCTGCGGCCGGCATAGTAGTGCTCGCTGCACAGCGCCCGCGACGGCCCCGCCCCGCGCAGGTTGAGACGCAGCACGCGGTGGCCGCGCTCGAGCATCAGCCACGACATGCTCCGGATGTAATGGCTGTCTTCGGCACCGGTCAGCCCATGAATCAGAAGGACGAGCGGTGTGCCGAGCCGCGGCTCTGTCGGCCGGTCGAGCGTGGCGAGCAGGGTGTCGCCGGTGCCGTCCTTCAAGGCAAACGAAAGCCGCTCGCTCGCATGCGGCGCCAGGCTGGCCCGGGTCGGGCGCAGGCGGTTGGCGACGGTCTGGAGGTCGCCTCCCCACCAGGGAAAGCGCGGGCGGAAGGGCGGCAGATCGAATGCGAGGCTCACGCCTCCATAGTAGCAATCCGCTCGACGAATTTCTCTACCGCAAGATCGCACCAGGGCTTGCGGCTGGCGTCGCCGTGGAACCCGACATGGCCACCGGTCGGCGGCATCACGGGCAGAAGCCACGGATTATCGTCCCATTTGAACTCGCGATAGTGCTCGACCGGAATCCAGGGGTCGTCGCAGGCTGCCACCACCATGGTCGGCACGCGGATCTCGGGCATGAACTGCGATGGCGTGCAGAGGTCGTAGTAGTCCTCGGCGCCGCGGAAACCGTAGCGTGGTGCGATGAAGTGTTCGTCGTGCTCCCAGACGCTGCGCGCGGCACGCACGACGGCGCGCTCCTCCGCCGAGATCCGCGCGCCGTCCGCCAAAGCCTCGGCCTTCATGCCGTTCAGGATATAGGTGTGATAGAGCCAGTTGCGCGGCTTCTGCATGTGTTGACCGGTGCGTGCGAGGTCGATCGGCGCGCAGATCGTGGCAGCGCCACGCAGCGGCGCGAAAGAGCCCTCCTCACCGAGGTATTTCAGCAGCATGGCGCCGCCCAGCGAATAGCCGACCGCGACGATGCCGTTGTCCGTCAGCTCCTCGGGAATTTGCCAGAGCACGCGGCGGAAATCCGCGGTGCGACCGACGTGATAGTGCTCGCTGCAATAGGGCCGCGAGGGTCCTGCACCGCGCACGTTGAGGCGCAGCACGCGATAGCCGCAGTCCAGCAGGTGGCGGGCCGAACTCAGAATGTAGGGGCTGTCCTCGCTGCCAGTCAGGCCATGAAGCAGAACCACCAGCGGCCGGTCCGCGACCGGTTCCGCGGGGTGGTCGAGCATGCCCAACAGAATGTCGCCGGTGCGATCGGCCATGGGAAAGCAGAGGCGCTCGCTGCAGTGCGGCGACAAATCCGCCTCGGGCGCGGTCCACCGATTGTAGATCGTCTGCAAATCAGCTCCCCACCAGGGAAACCGCGGCTTAAAGGGCGGCAGATCGAGGGAATCGATGGACGGGGGCACGTCGAATCCTTATTCACAGTTTTCTCGACATGAAAACGCAGGCTTCTTCGCAGGGTTCCGCAGCGCTGGGCGCGGCCTACGCCATTGCTGCGGCTGTGATCTTCAGCACCGCCGGCGTCATCGTGCGCCATATCGAGCTTCCTGCATGGGACGTGTCGTTCTGGCGCTCGGCCTTCCTCGTGGTCACGATGTTGCCCCTGCTGCTGTGGCAGTACCGCCGCATCTGGATCGACGTTCGCAACGCGGGCCCCGCCCTGCTGCTGAGCGCGGTGCTGCTGGCCGGCAGCTTCGTGGCCTTCATCCTGGCGCTTGGCCTGGCGCCCGTCGCCAACGTCCTGATCATGTTCGGGGCGACACCGTTCATCACCGCCATCGCCGCCCGCCTTTTCCTCGGCGAGCAACTGCACACCCATACCGTGCTTGCCATGGCAGCGGCGGTGGTGGGGCTTGGCATCAGCGTTGCGGGCTCCCTGCAGGCCGGCGCGCTGGCCGGCATGGCCGTGGCCTTCATCGTCGTGCTCTGCATGAGCGGCAACTATATCGTCGTCCGTCATCGCCGCGACGTCGGCATGGCGCCGGCGATCTGGCTGGCCGGGGTGATCTCGGGCCTGGTCGCGCTTCCCTTTGCCCATCCGGAGAATGTCGCCTGGTCGCAGGTGCCCTGGCTCTTTGCGCTCAGCCCCGGCCAGCTCGTGGGTGGGCTCCTTCTCTACATGGCAAGCCTCAAGCGCATTCCCGCCGGCCGGGCCGCCTTGCTCGGCCTGCTTGAACTGGTCCTGGGCCCGATCTGGGTGTGGCTGTTCGATGGCGAAAAGCCGGACGACCTCACCCTGATCGGCGGCGCCATTGTCATCGCCGCCGCCGGAGCCAATGTGTTGCTGGATTCGCGGCGGCCCGCTGGCTAGGACTTCGACATGAAAGTCGCCGCGTTGTCCGCCGCTGCCGCGCTTCTTCTGCTGTTGCCGCAGCTGGCACTCGCCGACCCGGTCGTCTCGCTGGCGGACGGCCACACGGGGCGCATCGCGTTTTCGTCGGTGACGCCCAGCGGGCCGACCGAACTCGTCCGCCGGAGTTATCCCACCACCGGAATGACCATCACCGGCACGCTCGTCCTGCCGCCGGCCGCTGACGGCAGGGCGCCCGCCATGGTGATCGCCCACGGCAGCGGCGGCATCCTGCCGGGCCGCGAGGATGCCTGGGCGGTGCGCCTCAATGCGATCGGCATCGCCACCTTCGTGGTCGACAGCTTCACGTCGCGCGGCCTGCAATCGACGTCGCGCGACCAGAGCCGGCTCTCGACGATGGCCAATCTCGCCGACGCGCTGGCCGCGCTGCGCCTGCTTGCCACCCATCCACGCATCGATCCGGCGCGCATCGGCGTGATGGGCTTCTCACGCGGCGGTCAGGCCGCCCTCTACAGCGCACTGGAGCCGCTCCGGCGCGGCATGATCGACGGCAACCTGAGCTTTGCCGCCCACGTCGCGCTGTATCCTTCCTGCAGCATTCCCTATCGTGCCGAGGAGGTCAGCGCCGCGCCGATCCTCATGCTGCTCGGCGGCGCCGACGACTACACGCCAGCCGCGGCCTGTCGCGACTACGCAGCCTGGTTCGCCACCAAGGGCGTCCCCGTCGAGGTGATCGCCTACAACGGCGCCTATCACGATTTCGACATTCCCGATCCGCCGCGCTTCCTGCCTGCGCTGCAAAGCGCCCGTAGCTGCAAGGCTGAAGTCGAGGTCGACAGCGGCACCATGCGACGACTAGACACTGGCGAAGGGCTTCGCGATCAGACGGCGATTTCTGCCTACTTTCGCGCCTGCATGCAGCGCGGCGCGACCATCGGGGGCGATCCGGCAGCTCTTGCCCGTGCCGAGCGCGATGTCGCGGCGTTTCTGCGGGGCGCCTTCAACCTGCCGCCGCGCTGAACCGCCTTCAACGTGCGGCTGGATTCGCGGCGGCCCACTGGCTAAGAAACGAGGATGACCCAGACCACCAAAGGCCCCCTCTCCGGCATCGTCGTCGTCGATCTCTCCCGCATCCTGGCCGGGCCCTACTGCACCCTGCTGATGGCCGAGATGGGCGCGCGGGTGATCAAGGTAGAGCCGCCCAAGGGTGGTGACGACGCCCGCGCCTACGGTCCCTTCGTCAACGGCAAGTCGACCTACTTCGCCTCGGTCAACCGAGGCAAGGAAAGCATCGCGCTCGACCTCAAGAGCGACGCCGACCGCAAGATCTTCGAGAAGCTGCTGGAGAAGGCCGACGTGGTGGTCGAGAATTTCCGCCCCGGCACGATGGAGAAACTGGGCTACGGCTGGGAGACGCTGCACACCAAGTACCCGAAGCTGATCTATGCCGCCGCGTCGGGCTTCGGTCACACGGGCCCGAACTCCAAGGACCCGGCCTATGACATGGTCATGCAGGGTCAGGGCGGCATCATGAGCATCACCGGCAATGAAGGTCAGCCGCCCTCCCGCGTCGGCATGTCGATCGGCGACATCGGCGCAGGCCTCTACACCGCCGTCGCGGTGAATGCGGCGATCGTCCATCGCCTCAAGACCGGCGAGTCGACCAAGGTCGATATCGCGATGTTCGACTGCCAGCTCGCGCTGCTCGAGAACGCGATCATGCGCTACACGGTCGAGAAGGAAATTCCTGGCCCGCTCGGCGCGCGCCATCCGACCATCACGCCCTTCGAGGCTTTCGCCACGTCCGACGGCTCAATGATCATCGCCGCCGGCAACGACAGCCTGTTCGTCAAGATGTGCGAGGCGCTCGGCCGGTCCGACATGACGACCGACCCCGCGTACAAGTCGAACGCGCTCCGCCAAAAGAGCCAGAAGAAGCTGAAGCACGAGATCGAGTCGGTCCTGAAAACCAACACGACCGATCACTGGATTGCCGTCGTGTCCAAGGGCGGCGTGCCGTGCGGGCCGATCAACAACGTCAAGCAGGCGATCGCCCATCCGCAGGTCGCCGCGCGCAACATGCTGGTCGAGGTACCGGACGGCAGCGGCGGCACGCTGACGCTCGCGGGCAATCCGCTCAAGATGTCCGCCTTCGAGGACCCGAAGACTCGGCCCGCCGCGCCCGACCTCGACGGCGACCGCCAGACCATCCTGTCCTACCTCGGTGGCTAGACCGTGCGGGCACCCCGCGCGATGACCTTGGTCCGTATCGCTGCCGGTGTCGCGAAGTTCGTGGCCGGTGCGGGGCTTGCGGTCCTGATCTTCCTCATCGGCACCTATTTCCAGGTGCGCGGTGCGCTGCCGCCCTACAGCGGCCATGTCGATGCGGTCGGCCTGAAAGCCCCGGTCGAAATCCAGCGCGACAAGAATGCGGTGCCGCACATCATCGCGGGCTCCATCGAAGATGCCGCCTTTGGCCTGGGCTACGTCCATGCTCAGGACCGTTTTTGGCAAATGGAAATGACGCGCCGGCTGGGCCAGGGTCGCCTCTCGGAGATTGTGCCGCCGGCGGTGGTCGGCAGCGGCCTGATCGACACCGACCGCACCATGCGCGGTCTCGGCCTCTACCGGCAGGCCAGCGAAAGCGTGAACGCCCTGTCACCCGGCACGCGGACCCAACTCGAATCCTACGCCGCCGGCGTCAACGCCTGGCTGAAGGACGACGACCAGCAGTACGGACTCGAGCTCACGCTTCTCAAGCTGCTGTCAGGCGGGCGTTATCGGCCCGAACCGTGGCGGCCCGCCGATTCGCTGGTGTGGGGCAAGCTGATGGCGCTGGGCCTCGACGGCAATTGGCGCGCCGAACTGCTGCGGCTGCGCCTCGCCCGCAAGATCGGCGACGACGGCGTGAAGTTCCTGATCGAGCCGTCGGGCGACAATGGCGACGCCACGCTGTCGCTGGTGCGCGCCGCAACCCAGGGCATCGACCTCGAGCGGCTCTATCGCGCCACCGACAATATCGCGACGCGCAAGCGCGAGGCGTCGAACGAATGGGTGCTGTCGGGTGCGCACGCGGTGTCGGGCAAGCCGCTGCTCGCCAACGATCCGCATCTGGCGCTCACCTTCCCCGGCATCTGGTATCTCGCGCGTCTGGTCGGGCCGGGCTTCGACATCCGTGGCGCCTCCGCACCCGGCTCGCCCGCCATCGTGCTCGGCCACAACGGCACCATCGGCTGGGGATTCACCACCACCAACCTCGACAGCCAGGATCTCTTCGTCGAGCGCGTCGATCCGACCGATCCCAACCGCTACATCACCCCCGACGGCGCGCGGCCCTTTGCGGTGCGCGACGAGACGATCAACGTCCTCTGGGGCGATCCCGTGCCGCTCCGGGTGCGCCAGACCCGGCACGGCGTTGTGATCGACGACTTCCTGACCCGGCGCGACGACCCGGGCAACCTGACGCCGGCCGGCCATGTGCTGGCGTTGCAGGCCACGGCACTCGACGGCGCCGACACCTCCGGCGAAGGCTTCGCCCGCCTCGGCCTGGCGCAGAACTGGGAGGAATTCCAGACGGCGGCGCGAAAGATCGTCTCGCCGATGCAGAACATGGTCTATGCCGACACCGCCGGGAACACCGGGCTGCTCTCGCCCGCGCGCGTGCCGATGCGGCGCAAGGGCGACGGCTCGATGCCGGTGCCGGGCTGGACGGGAGAGTACGACTGGGCGGGCTTCGTGCCGTTCGACGCGCTCCCCCGCGCCTACAATCCGCCGAGCGGCATCCTCGTCAACGCCAACGCCCGCGTGGTGCCGGACAACTACCGCTACTTCATAAGCCGCGACTGGGCCGAACCCTATCGCCAGCGCCGCGCCAGCCAGATGCTGCACGAGGTCGAACGCCATCCAGTCTACGGCATGATCGTGATCCAGGCCGACAATCTCTCGCTCGATGCGGTCGACATGGTGCCGCTGCTGCTGAAGTCGGCACCGCGCAACCCGCGTGCGGCCAAGGCGCATGCCGCGATGGCCAGCTGGAACCACTTCATGCTGGCCAGCCGGCCGGAGCCGCTGATCTACACCGCCTGGCTCACCGAACTGCAGCGCGGCCTGCTTGCCGACGAGCTGGGCAACGAGCTTTACGCCTCCCTCGCCGCGCCCAACGTCGCGCTGCTGGCGCGCATCCTGCGCGAAAAGCCGGGCTGGTGCGACGACGGCGGCACGCGCGCCACCGAGACCTGCGACGACGCCATCGCCCAGGCGCTCGAACGTGCGCTCGACGGCATCGCCAGGCAACAAGGCGCCGACCTCGACAAGTGGCAGTGGGGCGTCGCGCACCTCGCGGTCCATCGTCACCCGCTGTTCGACGGCGTGCCGCTGCTGCGCGACCTCGCCTCGGTGCGTTTCCCGTCCGATGGCGGCGCGCAGACGCTCAATCGCGCCCAGCCTTCGTATCGCGGGCCGCGGCCCTTCGACGCCACGCACGGTGCCGGCTATCGCGCCGTCTACGATTTCGCCGATCTCGACAACAGCCGCTTCGCCATCCCGCTCGGCCAGTCGGGCAACATGCTGTCACCCTGGGCACGCAACTTCGTCGATCGCTGGCAGGCGCTGCGCTACATCGAGATCGCCGGCACCCGCGCCGAGAATGCCCGCACCGCCCTCGGCACGCTCACTCTGGCGCCGCCGCCGCGCTGACGCTCACGCCGCGGCCCGCGTCACCCGCAGCTTGTCGATGCGCCTTCCGTCCATGTCGACGACCTGGAAACGCCATTCCTCGCAGGTGAACGATTCGCCCGCCGTCGGCAGGCGGCCAAACTCGCCCAGCACGAAGCCCGCTATGGTGTGGAAGGGGGCCTCGGCCGGCGGCTTCAGTTCCAACCGCGCGAAGATCACGTGGGCCGGCGCCATGCCGTCGATCAGGAGCGCACCGTCGTCGCACACGACAATGTCGGGCTGCTCGCCATCCCCCTGCGGCAGGTCGCCGGCCAGGACCTCCAGCAGGTCGGACTGGGTGACGATCCCCTCCAGTCCGCCATACTCGTCGACCACCACCGCCAGCCGGACCGGCGCCCGCTTGAACTGTTCCAGTACCTTGAAGATCGGCATGGTCTCGTGAACCAGCAGCGGCGGGCCCGCCACCGCCGGCAGGTCGAGGGCGCCGCCGCCCAGCACCTGGGCCAGCAGGTTCCTCTTCGACACCACGCCAAGCAACTCGTCGATGCTGCCGCGCGCCAGCAGAAGCTGCTCATGCCGGCTTTCGAGGATGGTCTTCAGCATCGCCTCGCGATCGTCGTCGGCATCGATCCAGTCGATCTCGGTGCGCGGTGTCATGATATCGCCGATGCGCCGGCTGCCGATGTCGAGCGCCCGCACCACGACCTCCTGCTGAGCTTCCTGCAGCAGCCCCGCTTCCTGGCTCTCCACGACCAGGAGTTTCAGCTCGCCGGCTGAATGCATGGAATCCTCGCCCGTCCCGGCCTGCAGGCCGCAGAGCCGAAGCACGAGATTGCCCAGCCCGTTCAGCACGGTGATCGCCGGGCTCAGCAGCCAGCGGAACAGGCCGAGCGGGCGCACGACCCACAGCGCCGTGCTTTCGCTGCGCTGAAGGGCGAGGCTCTTGGGCGCGAGTTCGCCCAGCACGATATGCAGGGCCGTGATGACAATGAACGAGAGCGCGACCGCGATGGCATAGGCGCTGATCCCGGCCAGCGATCCCCCGATGCTCCCTGCCAGCACCGGCTCGATCAGGTGCGCGATCGCGGGCTCGCCGATCCAGCCCAGTGCCAGCGAGGAGATCGTGATGCCGAGCTGGGTGGCCGCGAGATTGGAATCGAGATGCTCCAGCGCGCGCTCGAGCGCCTTGGCATTCATCTTTCCGGCCGCGACCAGCTCGACGACACGGCTGCGGCGGACGGCGACCAGGGAGAATTCGGCCGCGACGAAGAATCCGTTGGCGGCCACGAGGAGAAGAACGGCCAACAGGCCGCCGAATTCAAACATGTCTTTCTCCAGTGGAGGTCGCCCTGCTAGGGTCCGTACTCAATTAGCAGTGGCGGTCGTTGGGAGTTGATGATTCAAGGCTTCCAGAAGGAGCCTTGGACATGGGCAAAGGTGTTTACTGGCTGAACGACAAGGAGTGGGTTCGGATCGAA
>JBQTJT010000107.1:0-16530 GCA_052386855.1 Reyranella sp. | reverse complement strand
GGCCTTGTCGCTGGGCAGGATGCCCTCGCCCATCGGCGTCAGGATGACGCCGGGATGCACCGAATTGCAGCGCACCTTGTAGCCCTTGCGGGCGCAGTCGATGGCCACGGTCTTGGTGAACTGCCGCACCGCGCCCTTGCTGGCACCATAGGCCGAGAGATCCGGCGTGCCGAGGAAGGCCGCGAGCGACGAAAGATTGACGATCGAGCCGCCGCCCGATCCGCGCATCGCCGGCACGCCATGCTTGCAGCCCAGGAACACGCCCTGGACGTTGATCGACAGGATGCGCTGCCACTGCTCGACCGTCTCGCTCTCGAAGGTCGAGGGAAACGGTCCCGCGATCCCGGCATTGTTCACCAGGCCATCCAGCCGGCCCTCGCGCGCCAGGACATCGTCGATGACCCGCTTCCAGTCGGCTTCCTGCGCGGTGTCGTGCAACAGGAAGCGCGCGCGTGCCCCGGCCTGCTGAACCGTTTCCAGGCCGCCCGGCTGGTTGATGTCGGTCACGATCACGGTGGCGCCCTCGGCCGCCAGCAGCTTGGCAGCAGAGCGGCCGATGCCCGATCCCGCGCCCGTCACCAAGACGACCTTGTCCGCAACCCGACCCATGCTTCCGTCCCTAATATTCTTGGCCCATCTTTTCTTGTCGCCAAGCTAGAAGCGGCGCAGGCTTGCCACAAGACGAGAGGATCGCATGACCCGCACACTGGAATTCTATTACGACTACGGCAGCCCTTATAGCTATCTGGCCGACACCCAGGTCGAGGCCATCGCCAAGCGCGCCGGCGCCGCGCTGGTGCGCAAGCCGATGCTGCTGGGCGGCGTCTTCAAGGCGACCGGCAATGCCTCGCCGATGACGGTCGAGCAGAAGTCGAAATGGAGCGCCTTCGACATGCCACTGTGGGCCCGGCACTACGGCGTGCCGTTCCAGCGCAACCCGTTCTTTCCGGTGAATACGCTGGCCCTGATGCGCGGCGCCGCAGCGGCCCAGATCGACGGGCTGTTCGAGCGCTACCATCCCGCCATCTACAAGGCGATGTGGGTGGATGGTCGCAATCTCAACGACATGGCCGAAGTGGCGGCGGTGCTCACGGCCGCAGACCTCGATGCCCGGAAGTTCGGCAACCGCATCCAGGATCAGGACGTAAAGGATCGCCTCAAGGCCACGACCGACGAAGCCGTCGCGCGCGGCGTGTTCGGCGCGCCAACCAGCTTCGTGGGCGATACGATGTTCTTCGGCAACGATCGATTGCCCTTCGTCGAAATGGCCCTCAAGGGAGAGCTCAAGTGAAAAGACTCGGTGTATTCGTCGCGGCTGGCCTCCTCTTCGCCGCCGCGCCCTCTTTCGCCCAGACCGTCGGCACCTGCCCGCGCGGCGGTGGTGGCAACCAGCCCCCGCCGGCGCGGGTGCTGTTCGATCTCGGCAGCGCCCAGATCAGGGCCGACAACAAGCCGGTCATTGCCCAGGCGGCGGCCACGGCCAAGGCGCGACAGGTGTCGGTCATCTGCCTGATCGGCCACACCGACAAGCTGGGCGACAAGGCATTCAACGAGAAATTGTCGCGCTCGCGCGCCCAGGCCGTCGCAGCCCAAATGATCCGGGACGGCGTGCCGGCCAACCACCTCTATATCGTGGCCGACCCGGAGGCGTTCGGGAACATGAGCCTCGGCAAGGAAGACGCATCCGTCGTCGACCGCAAGGTGACGATCTTCTTCTCGCGCTAGATCTGCATCTCGATCACCGCCTTGCCGACGACCTTGCGGTCGATCAGGGCGCGGAAGGCATCGGCCGCACGCTCCATCGGGAACCGGTGCGAGATGTGCGGCCGCATGACTCCAAGAGCGGCAAGGCGCGGCAGCTCGGCGTAGCTGTATCCCATCCGGGGCAGACGCAGCAGCGTCTCGCCCGCGCGGATGCCCAGGATCGATAGTCCCTTGATCAGCACGTGGTTCGACATGAGCTTGCTCGGTCCGCCGGACGTGAAGCCCACGACCAGCAGGCGCGCGCCATAGGCCGCCGCACGCATGGACTTCTCCAGCACCTCGCCGCCGACCGGATCGTAGATCACGTCGGCGCCCTTGCCGTCGGTCAACGCCTTCACGGCAGCGACGAAATCGGACGTGCGGTAGTTCACGACCTCGTCGGCACCGTTCTGCTTCACAACGGCAAGGCGCTCGTCGTCACCCCCCGTTGCGATCACGCGCGCGCCGAGATGCCTGGCGAGCTGCACGGCTGCCAGCCCGACGCCACCCGACGCACCGTGGATCAGCGCGACCTCGCCCTGGCGCAGAGCGCCGCGATGAACGAGCGAATGGTAGGCGGTGGTTGCGGCAACACGAAAGCCCGCGCCCTCGGCAAACGACCAGCCTTCGGGCAGGCGCAGCAGATGGCCCTTGGGCGTCACGGCCACATACTCGGCGAAAGCGCCCGGGCGGATGCCGAAGATCACCTTGTCGCCGACCTTCCAGTCGAGGCGCTCGGCGCCCACGGCGTGGACGATACCCGCGCCTTCCATGCCGGGCACGAAAGGCAAATCCGGCCTGTGCTGGTAATCGCCCGAAACGGTGAGCACATCGGGAAAATTCACTGAAGCCGCGCCGACCTTCACGACGATGTCGCGTGGTCCCGCGACGGGAACAGGCCTCTCCTCGATTTTCAGGACAGACGGATCACCGAGGCGATCGCAAACGACGGCGCGCATGTCAGACCTCACGGCTTAGTCTGGGAAACGTGAGGTAGAGGATTGTCCACAATGCTGCGACCGCCAGGGCCGGAACACCATATTCGTACGTCCCGGCTATCAATGCCACGGCGGTGATCTTGAGGAATCCAACCGGCCCTATCCAGAAGGACATCGCGATCCCGGCAGGAATCGACACTACGACAAAGGCAAGGACAACGGAGCCTACCGCCAGTACAGCGAAGCGCCCTGCAACGTTCGTCACACGGCGCGCAAGCAGATGGGCCACGATCCCTCCAGCCAGCAATGCCAGACTGACGACCAACAGGGTGAATCCATACAGGGAAAAAACTGCCTGCCACGAACTCTGGCCTGCAGGACAGCCAAAACGTTCGCACGTTTGCTCTGCGTACCCGCGGAGGATGAATATCTCGACGGGCAACGACAGTGCGGACAATCCAAGACTGAAAGTTAGGCCACTCTCTCGCAACAAGCTGCAGGCCCGGAAGGTCTAATCGAGTTCGAAGGCGTTCTTGTAGTCGAGCTTCAGCGCCGGATCCTGGTCTTCCTTCCGCAGGAAGCAATTGCCGACCACGAGGACCTCGATCTCGCTGCCCATGAAGCAGCGCCAGGCGTCTTCCGGCGTGCACACGATCGGCTCGCCACGCACGTTGAACGAGGTGTTCACCAGCACCGAGCTGCCGGTCTTGGCTTTGAACGACGTGATCAGGTCGTGGAAGGCCGCATTGGTTTCCTTGTGCACCGTCTGGACGCGGCCCGAATAGTCAATGTGCGTCACCGCCGGAATATCGGAGCGCGGCACGTTCAGCTTGTCGATGCCGAACAGCTTCTCTTCCTCGGCAGTCATGACGCGGCGGCGGCTCTCGACCACCGGCGCCACCATCAGCATGTAGGGACTGTCGCTCTTGATCTCGAAGTACTTGTCGACGTCCTCGCGCAGCACCGCTGGCGCGAAGGGACGGAACGACTCGCGATACTTCACCTTGAGATTGAGCGTCTTCTGCATCGAGGGCGAACGCGCATCTCCCAGGATCGAGCGGGCGCCGAGCGAACGGGGCCCGAATTCCATGCGGCCCTGCATCCAGCCGACCGCCTTCTCGTCAGCCAGTGCCTGCGCCGTCTGCTCGATGGTTTGCTCGCGTGTCAGGCGCGTGAACTTCGCACCTGCCGCCGTCAGGCGCTCGGCAATCTCGTCGTCGGTGAATTCGGGGCCGAGGTAGGAGCCGGCCATGCCGTCCATGTGCCCGTTGAGCTTGCGCGGCTGGCCCATGAAGCCGTGGTAGGCGGCATAGGCCGCACCGACCGCGCCGCCGGCATCGCCGGCCGCCGGCTGGACCCAGATGTTGTCGAAGATGTTCTCGCGCAGCAGCTTGCCGTTGGCGACGCAGTTCAGCGCCACGCCGCCCGCCAGGCAGATGTTCCTGGCGCCGGTTTCCTTGCGGACCGAGCGGCCGAGACGGATCACGATTTCCTCGGTGACGGCCTGGACCGATGCTGCGAGATCCATGTGGATCTGCGTCAGCTCTTCCTCGGGCTTGCGCGTCTTGATGCCGAACACATCGGCGAACTTGTCGTTCGTCATGCGGAGGCCAGTGCAATAGTCGAAGTAGCTCTGGTCGAGGCGGAAGGTGCCGTCTTCCTTGAGGTCGACGATCTTGTCCAGGATCAGGTTCTTGAAACGGGGCTCGCCGTAGGGCGCGAGACCCATGACCTTGTACTCACCCGAGTTGACCTTGAAGCCGGTGTAGTAGGTGAAGGCCGAATAGAGCAGCCCCAGCGAATGCGGGAAGTGCAGCTCCTTCAACATCTCCAGGCTGTTGCCCTTGCCGTAGCCGAGCGACGTCGTGGCCCACTCGCCGACGCCGTCCATGGTGAGGACGGCTGCTTCCTCGAACGGCGAGGGAAAGAACGCCGAGGCGGCATGGCTCTGGTGATGCTCGCCGAACAGCAGCCGCTTCTGCCAGTCGAAGTCGGGCTGCCACTTCTTCATCTCGTCGCGCAGCAGGATCTTCTGGAAGAGCTTCTCCTTCAGCCACAGCGGCATGGCCATGCGGAAGGAGGTGAAGCCACGCGGCGCGTAGGCGAGGTAGGTCTCGAGCAGGCGCTCGAACTTCAGGAACGGCTTGTCATAGAAGGCGACATAGTCGACGTCGGCGAGCTTGATGCCGGAGCGGCCGAGGCAGTACTCGATCGCCTTCTCCGGAAAGTTCGCATCGTGCTTCTTGCGGGTGAAGCGCTCTTCCTGCGCCGCGGCCACCAGGTGGCCGTCCTCGATCAGCGCCGCGGCGCTGTCGTGATAGTAGGCCGAGATGCCGAGGACCCGCATGCGACGCCTCAGGCCCGCCTAGAACAAGGTGTAGATGAAGGGCGCGATCGCCGAGCCCTTGGTCAGCACGATCAGGCCGCCGAAGATCACCATCATGATCAGGATCGGCAACAGCCAGAACTTCTTGCGCTCGCGCATGAAGGCCCAGAGTTCGACGATGATGGAGCCCATTTGCTCGATCCTTTCGAGATCAGAACTGGTTGCGCATGGATTGCGGCGGCGGGCCCGGCGGAGTGCGGTCAATCCAGTAGCTCTTGGCATTGCCGTCGAGCCGCAGCCGGAGGAAGTCCTTGCCGAACGCCCGCATGACCAGGCCGATCGGCATGATGGTCACGAAGAACAGCAGGCCGAGGATCAGCGGATTCATGACCTTGTAGAGCAACAACCCGAACTTCAACCACAGCCGGTTGAGCGGGCCCAGCAGGCGCGGATAGACCAGCGCCACCAGCAGGAAGGCGGCCGCCAGCGGCAGTGCCCAATGCCAGGTGGTGCCACTACGCCATAGCGAGATCGCGCTCACGATGGCGAAGACGCCCGCGAAAACGAACCCGAAACCACGATCGGAGCCCGCCGTGACGTGCTCCTCCCGCGAAAAGTCCTCATGAAGCTGGCTGGTCGCCATTTGCCGCGCTGGAATGTCCGGACAGGGGCCCCTAAGTCACTGATCCCAATCGACAAGTCAATTGGGACCAGCGAGGGAAGCTATTCCGCGGCCGGCGCTGCAAATCGGTGGGCCAGAAGCGCCGTCAGCGTCAGCTGCCAAACGGCCGTCGCCCGCTCGAAGCTGAGGCCGTCCCGGCGGCGCAGCACGATCCAGGCATCGAGGGACAGGGCCGCACCGATGGCGTCGGCCAGTTCCTCGCGGGCCTGCTCGCTCAGCACGCCGAATTCGGGCGCGAACGCCTCGAAAGTGGCGGCCCGCAACTCCCGCTTGGACGCCAGCCCACGCTCGATCAGCGCCGGATGACCGGCGAACTGCCCGGCGGCGACGCGCAGGGGGATGATCTTGTCGAAAATTTCAGCCAGGTTCTGCACCACCGACGCGATGCGCACAGCCAGGGGACGGTCGTTCGAGCCCACCGGCGGCACGACGAGGTCTTCCCGAATGGAGTCCATAACAGTTACGAAAAGTGACTCAACGTCGCCGAAATGCTGAAAAACCGACCGGACGGAGACATCTGCCCGTCGGGCGACAGCCACGACCGTCGGGGCCATGCTGGTCTCGGAGATCATGGCCTTGGCGGCCGCGATCACCTTGCGGCGCGTCTCGTCCGCGCGCCGATTGCGCCCGTCGCGATGAACCACTTTGGTCGCTTCTGCTTCGTCGTTATGCGCCACGGCATCGCCGCGCCCTACGTAGGCTGCTTCGCTCATTTCCGTGTTCCTAAACCGGAGGAAGGCAATCGGTGGCCAATAGCCAAGCCGTCGCCTATGGAAGGCATGAGATAGGCGCCGAGTAGGGCAGGAACAAGGTAAAGACCGTCGCACCACCATGAATACGAGCCATGCAAATTCCCCGCGCGCCGTCCTCTGGGACTTCGGCGGGGTTATCCTGAGCAGCCCCTTCGAGGCATTCGCCCGCTACGAAACCGAGGCCGGGCTTCCCAAAGATTTCATCCGCAGCCTGAATGCGCGCAATCCCGATACAAATGCCTGGGCAAAGATGGAACGCAGCGAGGTTTCGCTCGCGGGCTTCGTCGAGCTGTTCGAAGCCGAAGCGCTGGCGCAGGGCCACAAGCTCGACGGCTGGCGGGTCCTGCAGTCCATAAGCGGCGACATTCGGCCGCAGATGGTGGAGGCGCTCCGCCGCTGCAAGGCAGCCTTCCGGGTGGCCTGCATCACCAACAACATGAAGGCGGGCGAAGGCCCCGGCATGGCGCGCAGCCCGGAAAAGGCCCAGGCCGTTGCCGACATTATGACTTTGTTCGAGCATGTCGTGGAATCGAGCAAGCTCGGGCTGCGCAAGCCCGACCCGCGCATCTACCACCATGCCTGCGAACTGCTCGATGTGTCGCCGCAGAGCTGCATCTATCTCGACGATCTCGGCATCAACCTGAAGCCGGCGCGCGCCATGGGCATGCGCACCATCAAGGTCGGCGATCCCGACCAGGCGATCGCCGAACTGGAAGCCATGGTCGGCATTCCGCTCAGGGGCTGAACGGTGAAACGGGTCGCGCGTCCGATCACCGCGAAATATCTCCAGAACGCCGCGGCTTTCTATCTCGAACGCTACCCCAGCACCGCCGAGGGTCTGCGCCGCGTGCTGAACCGGCGGGTCGACAAGGCCAAGATGCTCGACGCGCCGATCATGGACAACGTCAAGCAGGCGATCGAAACCGTGGTTGCCAAGTTCGTCGACGCCGGCGTGATCGACGACAAGGCTTTCGCCCAGACCAAGGCGCGGTCGCTGCACCGGCGCGGCACGTCGAGCCGGGTCACCCGCCAGAAACTGAAAATGGCCGGCGTCGACGGCGGAACACTCGACGATGCGATGCAGGGCCTCGATGTCGAACTGGACGTCACACCCGCGCAGCGCGAATGGCGCGCCGCTGCAGCCCTCGCGCGCCGCCGCCGGCTCGGCCCCTATCGTCTGGCCGAGCACCGCGCGGACCATCGCCTGCGCGATCTCGCCACCATGGCCCGCGCCGGCTTCGCCTACGACATCGCCCGCAAGGTGGTCGATGCCGCCACGCCCGATGCGCTGGACGAAGGCTGAGCGCCCGGCCATGGTTCCGTTATGACGATCACGATCTGGCACAATCCACGCTGCAGCAAATCGCGCGAGACCCTCGAGCTCATTCGCAAGAAGGGCGTCGAGCCCGCGATCAGGGAATATCTCAAGCAACCGCCGAGCAAGGTCGAGGTCGAAAAACTGATCGATCTCGTCGGCGGCGATCCGCATGCGCTGATCCGCGACGGCGAACCGGAGTTCAAGGCGCTCGGCAAAAAGAAAGCCGACCTCGACAAGGCTGACATCGTCAAGGCGATCGCCGCCCACCCGGTCCTGTTGCAGCGACCCATCGTGGTTGCAGGCTCACGTGCTGCAATCGGCCGGCCGCCCGAAGCGGTGTTGCCGCTGCTGAGATAGCGCCATGGCCGGACGGATCCGTCTCTGGTCGAGCTACATCCTCTTCTTCTATGTCGTCACGCATCTGCTCAATCACGCACTCGGGCTGATCTCGCTGCGCGTGCTCGAGGCCGGCCGGATCTGGTTCGTCTTCATCTGGCACAATCCACTCGGCCAGATCGTCCTCTACGGCGCGCTGCTCGTGCATTTCTGCCTGGCACTGTGGTCGCTCTATCGGCGGCGGACGCTCAGGCTGTCGCGCTGGGAATGGTCGCAGTGGATCCTGGGTGTGCTGATCGTGCCGCTCGGCACCATCCATGTCGTCGGCACGCGCATCGCCCACGAACTCTACAATGTCGACGCGGGTTACCCCTGGGTGCTCGGATCGCTCGTCGACGGCGGTTGGCCGGGCATCGTCCGCCAATTCTCGCTGCCGCTCGTCGTCTGGCTGCATGCCTGCATCGGGCTGCATTTCGCCTGGCGCCTGCGGCCGTGGTACCGCCCCTGGCTGCCGGTACTCTACGCCTTCGCCCTGCTGGTGCCGATCGCGGGCATTGCCGGCGCGGGCATAGCGCTTCGCGACGTCGCCGAATTGGCCCAGCAACCGGGCTTCCTCAATGAGCTGTTTATCCGCGTGCGCGTGCCGACGGCGGCCCAGATCGCCACGCTCTATTCGATCGCGGATGCGCTTCTGTTCACGGCGCTCGGCCTCCTCGTCGTGCTGCTGCTGGCGCGTCCGGCCCGCACGCTGTGGGAGCGCCGCGGCGGCGTCGTCCACCTGAGGTACGGCGAACGGCGGTCGGCGTCGCATGCCACGGGCCTCACCGTTCTGGAGATGAGCCGCATCGCCGGCATTCCGCATGCCTCCGTCTGCGGTGGGCGCGGCCGCTGTTCGACCTGCCGGGTGCGCATTGGCGGCGAGGATCGGGCCAAGCTGCCGCCGGCCTCGGCGGAGGAGCAGAAGGTGCTCTCCCGCGTTGGCGCGCCGGACAACGTGCGCCTCGCCTGCCAGCTTCGGCCGCCGCCCGGCCGCTACCGGGTGACGCCGCTGCTGCCGGCCTCGGCTGGCCCGGTGGAGGCCTATCGCCGCCAGCCGCAGGCCCACGGCGGCGAGCACTATGTCGCCATCCTCTTTGCGGACATCCGCGGCTTCACCTCGATCTCCGAGGGCAAGCTGCCCTACGACGTGGTGTTCCTGCTCAACCGCTATTTCCGCGCCACCGGCCACGCCATCGAGGCGGCCGGCGGCCGTGTCGACAAATTCATCGGCGACGGCGTGATGGCGATCTTCGGCCTCACCACCGATCCCCAGACAGCGTGCCGGCAGGCGCTCGATGCCGCACGGCGCATGGCGCTTGCCCTCGACGATCTCAACGAGGCCATGTCGGGCGACCTCGACATGCCCTTGCGCATCGGCATCGGCCTGCATGCCGGACCGGCCATCGTCGGCGAAATGGGCTACGAGCGCGCGGCCCAGATCACGGCGATCGGCGATACCGTCAATACCGCCAGCCGTCTCGAGTCCTTGACCAAGGAGTTGGGCGCCGAGCTCGTCGTGTCGCAGGAGTTGCTGGACCGCGCCGGCATCGACCCGGAGATGGCCCCGCGCCACGAGGTCGAGATCCGGGGGCGCCAGGGCCGGCTGGCCGTGCGCGCGTTCAAGAGTGCCGCCGATCTCACGGCAATGTCATAAGAATTTCGTTGCCCCGGGCGGCCGCAGGGCAAGAATCCACCGAACTCAGGAGGTAGACCATGCGCTCGACCCTAATCACCGTCATCGCCGCTCTCAGCTTCGGCCTCGCGGCCAGCGCTTTCGCAGCCGGTGGTGGCGGCGGGGGCGGCTCGGAGCAGCCCGCCGCCAAGCCCGCCGATCCTAATTACACGCGCGCCAAGGCGATGATCGAAGGCCGCGACTACGCCAACGCGCTGCCCCTCCTGCAGCAGGTCGTGGCCAAGGATCCCAGGAATGCCGATGCCTACAACCTGATGGGCTTCGCCACGCGCAAGTCCGGCAACGCCAACGGCTCGCTGCAGTACTACCAGCAGGCACTCGCCATCGATCCCCGGCATCTCGGGGCCCACGAGTACATCGGCGAAGCCTATCTGATGCTCGACCAGCCGGCCCAGGCCGAGCAGCACCTGGCACGCCTCGACTCGCTCTGCGTGTTCGGCTGCGCCGAGTACCGCCTGCTCAAGACGGCGGTGGCCAACTACAAGGCCGGCAGGAAGCCGACCAACTGATCTATCGCGGCCAATAGCGAAATTTGGATCGGCGGGAGGCCTCATGGCCTTTCCCGCCGACGGCCCGGCCCGCTATGCTGGCGGCGGATAAACGCCCGTTTACGCCGCCGCACCGGAGGGCCTTCCGCGATGAGCACCGCCGCCACGTCCGTTCCACTCGTTTTCGGCGACTACGCCCTCGAGGATCGCTACCGGCTCGACAAGGGCCGCGTCTATCTCACCGGCATCCAGGCGCTGGTGCGCCTGCCGATGATGCAGCGCCAGCGCGACCTGGCAGCGGGCCTCAACACCGGCGGCTTCATCTCGGGCTATCGCGGCTCGCCGCTCGGCATGTACGACAACGCGCTCTGGACGGCCAAGCGCTACCTCAAGGAAAACAACATCCACTTCCAGCCCGGCCTCAACGAGGACCTGGCGGCCACGTCGGTGTGGGGCAGCCAGCAGGTCAATCTGTTTCCCGGCGCCAAGGTCGATGGCGTGTTCTCGATCTGGTACGGCAAGGGCCCGGGCGTCGACCGCTCGATGGACGTGCTGAAGCACGGCAACGCCGCCGGCACCTCGCCGCATGGTGGCGTCATCGCGCTCGCAGGCGACGACCACGGCTGCCAGCCCTCGACCCTGCCGCACCAGAGCGAGCAGGTGTTTGCGGCGGCGATGATCCCGGTCGTCAACCCGGCCAACGTCCAGGAATATCTCGACTTCGGCATCCTGGGCTTTGCCCTGTCGCGCTACTCCGGCTGCTGGGTCGGCTTCAAGGCGATCTCGGAGACCGTCGAGTCGGGCGCCTCGGTGTGGGTCGACCCCGAGCGCATCAAGATCATGCTGCCGACGGATTACCAGCTCCCGCCCGGCGGGCTCGGCATTCGCAATCCGGATCCGCCGCTCGAGGCGGAGCGGCGCCTGCATGGGCCCAAGATGGATGCGGTGAAGGCGTTCGTGCGCGCCAACGGCTTCGACAAGACGGCGATCGATCCGCCGCGCGCGCGCATCGGCATCATGACCACCGGCAAGGCCTATCTCGACACGCGCCAGGCCCTGGAAGATCTCGGCATCAGCGACGAACGCGCGCGCGCCCTTGGCATCCGCCTCTACAAGGTGGGCGTCACCTGGCCGCTCGAGCCCGAAGGCGCCAAGCGCTTCGCCCATGGCCTCGAGGAAGTGATCGTCATCGAGGAGAAGCGTTCCAACCTCGAGGACCAGCTCGTCCGCCTGCTCTACAACCTGCCGGCCAGCGAGCGTCCGCTGGTCGTCGGCAAGACCGACGAGACCGGCCGCATCATCTTCCCGAGCGAGGGCGAGCTGTCGCCGACCGGCGTCGCCATGGTGATTGCCGGCCGCCTGATGAAGCACGGCGGCGAGTCGCCGGAGCTCAACCAGCGCCTGGCGCGCCTCGAGGCCAAGGAAAAGCTCCTGAATGCGCCGCCGCCGAAAGTGGCACGCACGCCGTTCTTCTGCTCCGGCTGCCCGCACAACACCTCGACCAAGGTGCCGGAAGGCAGCCGCGCCATGGCCGGTATCGGCTGCCACGGCATGGCGATCTGGATGCCCGAGCGGCGCACGTCGCTGATCTCACACATGGGCGGCGAAGGCGTGGCCTGGATCGGCCAGGCGCCGTTCAGCGGCGACAATCACATCTTCCAGAATCTGGGAGACGGCACCTATTACCACTCGGGTCTGATGGCGATCCGCCAGTCGGCCGCCGCCGGCGTCAACATCACCTACAAGATCCTCTACAACGACGCTGTCGCCATGACGGGCGGCCAGCCGCACGACGGTCCGCTGTCGGTGCCGGAGATCACGCGCCAGGTCGAGGCGGAGGGCGCCAAGAAGGTGATCGTCGTCACCGACGAGCCCGACAAATACCCGCTGAACGCCGGCTTCGCGCATGGCGTCACGATCCGCCATCGCGATGAGCTGGACGCCGTGCAGCGCGAGCTGCGCGAGATCCCCGGCCTCACCGTGCTGGTCTACGACCAGACCTGCGCCGCCGAGAAGCGCCGCCGCCGCAAGCGCGGCACCTTCCCCGATCCCGCCAAGCGCGTGTTCATCAACGACTCGGTGTGCGAGGGCTGCGGCGATTGCTCGGAGAAGAGCAACTGCGTATCGGTGAAGCCGCTCGAGACCGAGCTCGGCCGCAAGCGCCAGATCGACCAGAGCAACTGCAACAAAGACTTCTCCTGCGTGAACGGCTTCTGCCCGAGCTTCGTGTCGGTGCATGGCGGCGGTGTCCGCAAGGCAACACGCCCGCAGCTGAAAGTGGTGCAGGACGATCCCTTCGCCTCGCTGCCGCTGCCCGCGCTGCGGCCATTGAGCGAAGCCTACGGCATCCTCGTCACCGGCATCGGCGGCACCGGCGTCATCACGGTCGGTGCACTGATCGGCATGGCGGCGCATCTCGAGGGCAAGGGCTGCACCGTGCTCGACTTTACCGGTCTTGCACAAAAAAACGGCGCGGTGATGAGCCACATCCGGTTGGCGCCAAGGCCCGAGGACCTGCACGCGGTGCGCATCGCGGCCGGTGGGGCCAACCTCGTCCTGGGTTGCGACATGGTCGTAGCCGCAGCGCCGGCGGCGCTGTCGCGCATCGAGCAGGGCGTCACGCAGGCCGTCATCAACGGCTACATGCAGCCGGTCGCAGCCTTCGTGCTGAACGGCGACATGGACCTCGGCGCCGAGGCGATGATGAAGTCGATCCGCGACGCCGCGGGCGAAGAGGCCTCGACCTTCGTCGATGGCACCGGGCTTGCCACCGCAATCCTGGGCGATTCGATCGCGACCAACCTCTTCATGCTGGGCTATGCCTGGCAGAAGGGACTTGTCCCGCTGTCGCTCGAAGCCTTGATGCGCGCCATCGAGCTGAACGGCGTGGCGGTGGAGTCGAGCAAGCGCACCTTCGACTGGGGTCGGCTTGCCGCCCACAACCTCAAGGCCGTGCAGGCCGCCGCCAAGCCGACGCTGCGGATCGAGAAGCCGGTGGCGCGGACGCTCACGGACATCGTCGCCAAGCGCGTCGAGCTGCTGACCGCCTACCAGGACAAGGCCTACGCCGAGCGCTATCGCGCCTTTGTCGACAAGGTGGCGGCGGCGGAGAAGGACAAGGCGCGCGGCCGCAGCGGGCTTGCCGAGGCGGTCGCCAAGTCGCTCTACAAGCTGATGGCCTACAAGGACGAGTACGAGGTCGGCCGTCTCTACAGTGACGGCGACTTCTTGGCGAAGCTGGGGGCGCAGTTCGAGGGCGACTACAAGCTCACCTTTCATCTCGCGCCGCCGCTGTTCGCCGATCGCGACCCGACGACGGGAGAACTCAAGAAGCGCGAGTATGGCGGCTGGGTGATGCCGATGTTCCGCCTGCTCGCGTCGATGAAGCGCCTGCGCGGCGGCAAGTTCGACGTCTTCGGCTACACCTCGGAGCGCCGCATGGAACGCCGCCTGATCGGCGAGTACCAGGCCACCATCGAGACGGTGCTGGCCACGCTGGGCCAGGACAACCATGCGCTGGCGCTGCAGATCGCGGCACTGCCGGAAACCATGCGCGGCTTCGGCCACATCAAGGAGAAGAACGTGAAGACGGCCAAGGAGCGCGAAGCGAGCCTGCTTCAGGCCTATCGTCAGCCCGCCGTGCAGGCGACCGCGGCCGAGTAGCGGGCCTCCCCACAGACTTCGACCCAAAAACTTCGGGACGCCCGCGCTCCCAAGGGGTTTAGAAGGGAGCGAAGGCGTCCCGGGTACGCGCGCCTCTAGCAAAGGGAGGTTTGCGAAGACGCAAGCTCGCTATAAGCCCGTTCGCCTGGGGAAAGTAAGCGCAATCGGGAGTCGCAGATCGCACATCTGGTGCACCCCCAAGCGTAGCCGGCGGGCGCAATCAGTTCAGGCGCGGCCAGTTAGGCGCGACCGGTCTGGTGCGAGAACGAGGCCAGGTCGAACCGGCCGCCGGGACCGCCCTTGCCGCCCAGGCGATCGAGGGCGCGCTGCCACTTGGCGGCGAAGTCGGCATCGAACACCAGTTCGGCGTCTCCATCGACCACCAGCCAGGCATTGTCCTGCATCTCGCGGTCGAGCTGGCCCGGCGCCCAGCCGGAATGTCCCAGTGCCAGCCACGCCCGCTGGGGGCCGCTGCCGCCCGCCATGTCCTTGAGGATTTCCAGCGACGCCGTCAGCGCCATGCCGCCGTCGATCAGCAGCGTCTCGTCGCGCTTGTAGTCGGCCGAATGCAGCACCAGGCCGCGCGACGTCTCGACCGGCCCGCCGAACAGTACCGGCCGCTCGGCCTCGTCCGACGGCACGTCGATGCCGAGCTGCTTATAAACCTGGCCGAGCGGCAGATCGTCGACGCTGTTGTTGACGATGATGCCCAGTGCGCCGTCGTCGTCATGCTTGCAGACGAAGACCACACTCTTGCGGAAGCGCTCGTCCGGCATGGACGGCGCGGCAACCAGGAAGCGGCCAACCAACGAGGCGGCGGGGGAGCTGGGCCCGGGCATGATTTATGATCCTCCAAATCCATGGGGATTGTCCGGTCAAAGGTCAAGACTCGGCGGGTCGGCGACAGGCCGTCCAATGGACAAACCAGGGCCTCCGGCCTAGGGTCCGCCGGTCGTAAAACCGCCGTTTAGGGCGGCATGTGAAGGAGCGGAAGAATGGCGAAAGTTGGCGACAAGGTGCCGAGCGCCACGTTGCGCACGATGGGTCCGGAAGGCCCCAAGGCGATCACCACCGAAGAGATTTTTGCACCCGGTAAGAAGGTCGTGGCCTTCGCGCTGCCGGGGGCTTTCACCCCCACTTGTTCAGCAAAGCACGTGCCCGGGTTCGTGGCCGAAGCAGCTGCTCTGAAGGCAAAGGGCGTCGATGCCATTGCCTGCATTTCCGTGAACGACGCGTTCGTGATGGGCGCCTGGGGCAAGGACCAGAAGGCCGGCGACCAGGTCATGATGCTGGGTGACGGCAATGCCGAATTCACCACCGCCATGGGCCTCACCATGGATGGCTCCAAATTCGGCCTCGGCACGCGCAGCCAGCGCTACGCCATGGTCGTGGACAATGGCGTCATCAAGCACCTGTTCGTCGAAAAGCCCGGCGCCTTCGAGGTGTCTTCGGCCGAATACGTGCTGAAGCATCTCTAGCGCTTCGCCTCCGGCGCAGCCAAGATCAGCGGCGGGACGGAAGTCCCGCCGCTTTCTTTTTGAGGCAACATGATCCTGGCAGAACCGCCCGTCTTCACCGGCCTCTTCCCGATCAACGGCGCCACCCGCCTGTACGGCACGATCGGAGATCCCATCCGCCAGTTGCGGATGACCGGAATCATGCCCCAGGTCTTTGCCGCAGTCGGCGCCAACGCCGTCTGGCTGCCGTTCGAAGGCGCCGCCGACCTGCTGCCGGTGATGCTCGAGGCGCTCGCCAGGATGCGCAACCTGGGCGGCTTCACGGTCACCATCCCGCACAAGACCGGCATCCTGCCGCTGCTCGGCCGTACGACACGGCGCGCCGAGGCCTCGGGCAGCGTCAACCTGGTACGGCGCGAGCCCGATGGCACCTTGGCTGGCGATATTGTCGATGGCACCGGCTTCGTGCGCGGGCTCGAGGCGCAGGGCCATCGCGTGCGCGGCGCCAGCGTCTGGCTGGTCGGCCTGGGCGGCGCCGGCGGCGCCATCGCCGCCGCCCTGTGCGAGGCCGGCGTCGGACGATTGCTGGTCACCGAGATCGATGCCGAGCGAGCGGAAATCGCCATCGATCGCCTGCTGCGCCACTATCCCGACGTGCCGGTGGCGGAAGTGGCAACCCCGCCCAAGGGTATCCACATCGCCATCAACGCAACGCCGCTGGGGCTTCGTCCCGGCGATCCGCTGTCGTTCGACCCGGTCACCCTCGATTCCGCCGCGCTGGTGGCCGATGTCATCATGAGCCCGGTCGAGACGCCGCTGCTGCAACGCGCCCGCGCGCACGGCCGGCGGATCCATCACGGCCGTCACATGCTCGATCACCAGATCCCGCTCTATCTCGAATGGTTCGGCATCGATGCCAAGGGCGTCGATGTCGTGGCGCTGGTGCGCTCGCTCAGCACTTAGCTAGATGTGAGCTTTCAATAGGTTGTCCATCCGGCCCGGGCCGAGGAAGCTGATGTTGTCGAGACGTCAACTGATCCTTGGGAGAGCCGAATGGACATCCACAAGAATGCCCGCCTGACGCCGCACGGTCGA
>JBQTJT010000106.1:0-10403 GCA_052386855.1 Reyranella sp. | reverse complement strand
AGCGCATTGGCCTTCAAGCCAAGCCTCCACGACATTTCATAGGCCTTGCGGCAATCCTCGACCGTAGCTTCATTGGGCATGTTGATGGTCTTGGAGATGGCGCCCGATACGAACGGCTGGGCTGCAGCCATCATGCGTATATGACTCTCCGCAGACAAGCAGCGCGTACCATCTCGTCCACAGGGATTCGCACAATCGAACACCGGAAGATGTTCGCGCTTGAGACCTGGTGCGCCCTCGAGAGTCATCGTTCCGCAGGCGTGGACGTTCGCTTCGGCGATGTCACTCCTGGAGAATCCGAGGCTGGCGAGGACGTCGAGCTTGGAGTCGGAGAGCGCGGCCTCGTCGAGGCCGAGGACGTTGCGGCAGAACGAGTCGCCCAGCGTGTAGCGCGAGAAGGCGAAGCGGATGTCGAAGGCGGTGACGATCGCCTTTTCCACCCGGGCCAGCGTCTCGGCATCGAAGCCGCGGGCGGCCAGCGTGCCGTGGTTGATGGCCGGCGCGTCCTTGAGCGAGCCGCGGCCGACGGCATGGGCCACGATCCGGTCGATGGTGCCGGCGTCGTAGCCCAGGGTCTTGAGCGCCAGCGTGACCGTCTGGTTGATGATCTTGAAGTAGCCGCCGCCCGCTAGTTTCTTGAACTTGACCAGCGAGAAGTCGGGCTCGATGCCGGTGGTGTCGCAATCCATCACCAGACCGATGGTGCCGGTGGGGGCGATCACGGAGACCTGGGCATTGCGGAAGCCGTGGCGTTCGCCGAGTTCCAGGGCGCGGTCCCACACGCGCTGGGCTGCCGCGGCGAGGGGGGCGTCGGGGCAATTACCGGCGTCCAGCGCGACCGGCGCGATCGCCAGGCCTTCATAGCCGGCAGCCTCGCCATGGGCGGCGCGACGATGGTTGCGAACGACACGAAGCATGGAATCGCGATTGGCGGCGAACCCGGGGAAGGCGCCCATGAGGCCGGCCATCTCGGCCGAGGCTGCGTAGGCGGCACCGGTCATGACCGCGGTCACGGCGCCGGCGAGTGCACGGCCGCGGGCACTGTCGTAGCCGAGGCCGGACGCCATCACGAGGGCACCGAGGTTGGCGTAGCCGAGGCCCAGGGTGCGGTATTGGTAGGAGAGTTCGGCGATCCGGCGCGACGGGTACTGCGCCATCATCACGGAGATCTCGAGCACGACGGTCCACAGCCGGGCGGCATGCTCGAGGGCGGCGACGTCGAGCGCGCCGTCGGCCTGGCGGAACCGCATCAGGTTCAGCGAGGCCAGATTGCAGGCCGTGTCGTCGAGGAACATGTACTCCGAGCACGGGTTGGAGGCGTTGATGCGCCCCGACTCCGGGCAGGTGTGCCAGTCGTTGATCGTGGTGTCGTATTGCACGCCGGGGTCGGCTGAATGCCAAGCCGCTTCGGCGATGCGATCCCAGAGGTCGCGCGCCGCCACGGTCTTGACCGTCTTGCCGGTCGTGCGCGCGGTCAGCGACCACTCGCGGTCGGCCTCGACCGCTCGCAGGAAATCGTCGGTGACGCGGACGGAGTTGTTGGCGTTCTGGCCCGACACCGAGAGGTAGGCCTCCGACTGCCAGTCGGTGTCGAAGGCGGGGAACTCGATGTGGCGGTAGCCCTGGCGCGCGAACTGGACGACGCGCTGGATGTAGTTCTCGGAAATCTCCGCCTGCCGCGCCGCCACGATCTCGCGCCGCAGCTTCGGATTCTGCCGGGGGTCGAACGCCGCCTTGCCCTCGATCTCGGTGTCGAGGCAGGCGCGCATCACGGCATTGAGGTGCCGGTCGGCCAGCCGCGAGCCCGCGACGAGGGCGGCGACCTTCTGCTCCTCCAGCATCTTCCAGGCGATGAAGTCCTCGATGTCGGGATGGTCGATGTCGACGCTGACCATCTTGGCCGCGCGCCGCGTCGTGCCGCCCGACTTGATGGCGCCGGCCGCCCGGTCGCCGATCTTGAGGAAGGACATCAGGCCGGACGACTGGCCGCCGCCCGACAGGCGCTCGCCTTCGCCGCGCAGCGCCGAGAAGTTCGAGCCGGTGCCCGAGCCATACTTAAAGAGGCGCGCCTCGCGGACCCACAGGTCCATGATGCCGCCCTCGCTCACCAGATCGTCGGAGACGCCCTGGATGAAGCAGGCGTGGGGCTGCGGCCGTTCGTAGGCCGAGTCGGACGGATGAGAGGTGCCGTCGCGATGGTCGACATACCAGTGACCCTGGCCGGGGCCGTCGATGCCGTAGGCCCAGTGCAGGCCGGTGTTGAACCACTGCGGCGAGTTCGGCGCGCAGATCTGGGCCGCCAGCATGTAGCAATGCTCGTCGTGGAAGGCGCGGGCGTCGTCTTCGCTGTCGAAGTAGCCGCCCTTCCAGCCCCAGTAGGTCCACGCGCCGGCCATGCGCTCGAAGACCTGGCGGGAGCTGCGCTCGCTGCCAGTGCGCTCGGCCTCGGGCAGGAGCGCCAGCGCGACCTCATCGGCCTGCGCGCGCCACAGCCACTCCGGCACGTCGGTCTCGGCGACCTTGACGAGGCGGGCAGGGACCCCGGCGCGGCGGAAATACTTTTGCGCGAGAACGTCGGCAGCGACCTGCGACCAGTCGGCCGGCACATCGACGCCCTTCAGCTGGAAGACGATCGAGCCGTCGGGATTGCGGATTTCGGAGTCGGCAGCACGAAACGCCATTCCCTCGAATGGCGATTTTCCTGCTTGCGTATACCGACGCTCGAAGCGCATCGACGATCCCCCGTGCCCCGTTCCCGTCATTCGTTCCCTTGCGGGGTGTGTTCGAGTTAGATTCGAACACGCACATGTAGGCACCAGTGGATAGTAAATTACAAAATCTTGTGTGCGCAACTACATTTTGTAGACCATGGTGTTGATGATACTAGATGATGCAACTCGGCAACAGGTCATCGAAACGAGCGAATCGCATGTCATCGAACGAGTTGGAATCGCCACTCCACCGCGTCGCGTTGCGCGCCAACGACCGCACGCGTACAAGCGGCGCGGTCACTCTTCGAGGCGTGGTTCGCTCATGACGATCGGCACTTGGCTCTTCACGAAATTGCATGGCGCACTCGTCGGCAGCGATGCCGAAGGCAACCGATACTTCCAGGACAAGCGTGTGATCGCCGGTCGTCGACGCAAGCGCTGGGTCATCTACAACGGCGTCGCCGAAGCTTCGCGCGTGCCACCCGACTGGCACGGCTGGCTGCACTACACGTCCGATGCGACCCCGCCCGCCGGCGGCGCGCCGCGCAAGACGTGGCAGAAGGATCACGAACCCAACCACACCGGCACCAGTCATGCCTATCGCCCGCCGGGCCATACGCTGAGCAGCGGCGACAAGCCCAAGCCCCATTACGAGGCGTGGCGCCCGGGCTGAGCGGCGCCGGCAGCAAGGGAGAAACGGCGTGGGCCGCAATATCGTCGAAACGATCGTTGGCGCACTGGTCCTGTTGGTGGCGGGCGTCTTCGTGTTCTACGCCTTCGCCAAGTCCGATCGCACCGGCCCTGACGGCTATGAAGTCGTCGCGCGCTTCGGCCGGATCGACGGGCTGAAGCGCGGCGCCGACGTGACGCTGAGCGGCGTGAAGATCGGCACCGTCACCGGCGTCTCTCTCGATAGCAAGACCTACCAGGCCATCGTGCGCATGACGGTGTCGTCGAACGTCAACCTGCCGGCCGATACCAACGCCAAGATCGTGAGCGAATCGCTCCTGGGCGGCACCGTCGTTTCCCTCGAACCGGGAAACGACGACAAGCGGATCGGCCCCGCCGGCGAGATTCGCAACACGCAGGATTCCATCCCCCTCACCGAACTGATCGCCAAGTTCATGTTCGGTGGCACCGGGTCGAAGTGATGAGCGCGCAGGCGCCCAAGGGCCCGCCGGTGTGGCGGCAACCTGACGGCAAGCCGGTGTCGTGCCTCGAAAAGATCAAAGTCATGAATCAGAATGTGCAGGAAATCGAAACCCTCTGCGCCGATGCGCTCGAGGACGGAGTCCTGATGGGATGCGACGTCGATCAGATCAAGGCGGCCCTGCATGCGCTGATCGACGGGCTGAAGCCGCCCGGCGCCAAGGACTGAGAATGCGCGGTCTGGTCGTCCTCGCGGTGTTGGCCGCCTGCGTCGGCGCGGCCCTAGCGCAAACGCCGCCACCGCCGCGGCCAGCCAACGTCAACCCAGGTACCAACCTCCGGCCAATCCCCGATGCGCCGGGCAAGCGCGTGGCCGAGTTGCAGGGCCTCGACAAGGTGACGGCACGCACCCAGCGCTTCTATGCGCCGGTCGGCCAGTCGACGCGCTTCGGCACCTTGGAAATCGCCGTCGCCGATTGCCTGGTGAACGTGCCCGAGGCGCCGCCGGAATCGGTGGCCTATCTTACCATCGTCGACAACAAGCCGGGCCAGGCGCCGGAGAAGCTGTTCGCCGGCTGGATGTTCGCCTCGACGCCGTCGCTCTCGGCGCTCGACCACGGCGTCTACGACGTGCGCGTGCTCGCCTGCACGATGGCGCAGGGATCGGCGCCACCCAGCTCGCGCTGAAAGGTCGCCGGCCGGTCGATCGCGTCGGCCAGCAGGACGTGAAATGCCTCGCGGGGCACTTCGATGGCGCCGAAGCTCCTCAAATGCTCGGTCATGAACTGGCAGTCGAGCAGGCGGAAGCCGCCCCGGATGAGGCGTGCCATGAGATGGACCAGCGCCACCTTCGAGGCATCGCGCTCGCGGCTGAACATGCTCTCGCCGAAGAAGGCCGCCCCCACCGAGACGCCGTAAAGACCGCCCACGAGCTGGTCGCCCGCCCGGCATTCGACACTGTGGGCGTGGCCTCGCTCGTGCAGCTCCGAATAGAGGTCGATGATCGGGTCGTTGATCCAGCTTTCCGGATGGCCCGGGCGCGGCTCGGCACAGGCACGCATGACCTCGACGAAGGAGGTATCGGCGCTGATGGTGAACCGCTCCGAGCGCACCGTGCGGGCGAGGCGGGTGGGGAGGTGGAAGCCGTCGAGCGGCAATACCGCGCGCATCCTGGGATCGAGCCAATGGAGCTTGGGGTCGTCGCGGCGCTCGCCCATGGGAAAGACGCCGATGCGATAGGCCTTCAGGAGAACGTCGGGCGTGATCTCCAGCATCGTCGCGATTACTTCTTGAGGCCGACCAGCTTCTCCAGCCAGTGGATGTCGTAGTCGCCGTCGATGAACGCCTGCTCGCCGATGATCCGCCGGTGGAGCGGAATGGTCGTGTCGATGCCGCCGATCACGAATTCTTCCAACGAGCGGCGGAGCCGCATCAGGCACTCGTTGCGGCTGCCGCCGTTCACGATCAGCTTGGCCACCATCGAATCGTAGTAGGGCGGGATGGAGTAGCCGGCATAAAGCCCGGAGTCGACGCGCACGCCCAGCCCGCCGGGCGCGTGATAGTCGGTGACGAGGCCGGGGCAGGGCACGAAAGTCTCGGGATTCTCGGCGTTGATCCGGCACTCGATGGCATGCCCTTGGATGACGATGTCCTTCTGGGTCATGCCAAGTGGTGCGCCCGAGGCGATGCGGATCTGCTCGCGGACCAGGTCGATGCCGGTCACCGCCTCGGTGATCGGATGCTCGACCTGGAGGCGGGTGTTCATCTCGATGAAGTAGAATTCGCCGTCCTGGAACAGGAACTCCATCGTGCCGGCGCCGCGGTACTTGAGCTTGCGCACGGCGGCGGCGGCCAGTTCGCCGATCCGGTTGCGCTGTTCGGCATTGAGGGCGGGCGAGGGCGCCTCTTCCAGCACCTTCTGGTGGCGGCGCTGCAGCGAGCAGTCGCGCTCGCCAAGATGCACGCCGGCGCCCAGGCCATCGCCCAGCACCTGGATCTCGATGTGACGCGGCCGCGGCAGGTACTTTTCGAGGTAGACCGAGTCGTTGCTGAAGGCGGCCTTGGCCTCGGTCCGCGCCAACGAAAACGCCTCGGCCGCGCCCTCGGCATCTTCGACCACTTTCATGCCACGTCCGCCGCCGCCGGCCACCGCCTTGATCAGGACGGGCCAGCCGATCTTGGTGCCGAGCACCACGATCTCCTCGATCGAGGAGACGGGACCGGGCGACCCCGGGACCAGCGGCAGGCCGAGATCCTTGGCCGTCTGCTTGGCCACGATCTTGTCGCCCATCATCGAGATGTGCTCGGGCGTCGGGCCGATGAAGGTGAAGCCATGCGCCTCGACCGCTTCGGCGAAGCGCGCGTTCTCCGAGAGGAAGCCGTAGCCGGGATGGATGGCGTCGACGCCGGCGATGGTCGCCGCGGAAAGAATCGCCGGAATGTTGAGGTAACTGTCGCGTGCTGGCGGTGGGCCGATGCAGACCGACTCGTCGGCCAGGCGGACGTGCATGGCGTCGCTGTCGGCCGTCGAATGGACCGCCACCGTCTGGATGCCCATCTCGCGGCAGGCGCGATGGATGCGGAGCGCGATCTCGCCCCGGTTCGCGATCAGGACCTTGTCGAACATTGTGCCGGACCGCCCCTATTCGACGATCATCAGAGCTTCGCCGAACTCCACCGGTTGGGCGTTCTCGATCAGGATCTGCATCAGCGTGCCGGCCTTCGGCGCCTTGATGGGATTGAAGGTCTTCATCGCCTCGATGATCAGCAGCGTCTGGCCGGCCGTGACCTTGTCGCCGACGCTGACGAAATTGGGTTTGCCCGGCTCGGGCGCGAGATAGGCGGTGCCGACCATGGGCGACTTCACGGCGCCGGGATGCTTGCCGTGATCGGCAGTGCCGGCGGGGGCTGCGGCTGAGGCAGCCGCGGCGCCGGGTGCCGGGGCGGAGGCTGCTGCCATCGGTGCCGCGGCATAGGTCACGGTCGGCCGGGCGATCCGGATTTTGCGGTCGCCATCCTCCAGCTCGATTTCACCGAGATTCTTCTCCTCCAGTATCTCCGCGAGCTTGCGGACGAACTCGGTATCCATCTCGAACTTTGCCATGGAGAAACGCTCCGGATGAAAGTCAGCGACCCAGCAGGCGGGCCAGCGCCTGGAGGGCCAGAAGGTAGCCTTGGGTGCCGAGGCCCGCGATCACGCCGACGGCGGCCGGGCTGATGTAGGAATGGTGCCGGAACCGCTCGCGCTTATAAATGTTGGACAGGTGCACCTCGACCGCCGGCAACTCGGCGGCATTCAGCGCATCGAGCAGGGCGACGGACGTATGAGTGTAGGCGCCGGCATTGATGATGATGCCGGCATTCTTCTCGCGTGCCGCCTGAATAAGGTCGACCAGCACACCCTCATGGTTGCTCTGGGCGAACTCGATCGGGAGGCCCAGGCGCAAAGCCTCGGCCCGGCACGACTTTTCGACGTCCGCCAGGGTTTCGCGGCCGTAGATCTCCGGCTGGCGCTTGCCCAGCATGTTGAGATTGGGCCCGTTGAGCACCAGCACCGGCTTCTTGACCGATGGACGCCGGGCGGCCTTCGCGGCCAAGCCTGCCTCCCTAATTCATACGTGGCGGGCGTTATAGCATGGCGAGTCAGGGTCACAAGGCGGGGACAGGCCGGCTCCTAAGGGGTTTCCCGGAGCGTTTGCGCATGCGTGAACAGCCTGTCGGCCAGTGCATCGAAGCTGCGTCTTTCATCGGGACCGAGTGCCTTATAGAGGTGTGCCTCGTAGGCCAGGGCCAGGGGCACGATGCGCGCGTGCATGGCGCGGCCACGGGCGCTCAGTTTGAGGGAGGCGCGGCGGCGGTCGCTGCGGTCGGTGGCGCGCTCGACCAGGCCGCGTTTCATGAGACCGGCCACGGCCCGGCTGACGGCCACCTTGTCCATGACGATGCGCTGCCCCACATCCGAGGCGGTAAGCGGCGCGAACCGGCCCAGGGCGGCCATCACCCGCCATTGTGTCACCGAAAGGCCGTAGGGCTGGGCGTAGAGGTCGTGCAGCGATTCGCTCACCAGCTGGGCCAGGACCGACAGCCGGTAGGGGAGGAATTTCTCCAATTCGAGGGCTTGCAAAGCGTTCGGCATAATAGTTACATATGAAACTAATTCAGCCGGGAGGTCAAATATGGCCAGCATCAGCGAGCGGACCGTTCTCGAGGCCGATCCCGTCAATCCGATGGGCACCGACGGTTTCGAGTTCGTCGAATACACCGCGCCCGATCCGGCGGCGCTGGGCGCCCTGTTCGAGAGCATGGGCTTCGTGCGCGTCGCCCGGCACCGCTCCAAGGACGTCTCGCTCTATCGTCAGGGCGACGTGAACTTCATCGTCAACGGCGAGGCTGAGAGCTTCGCCCAGGGCTTCGCCCGCGTACACGGCCCCAGCGTCTGCGCCATCGCCTTTCGTGTGAAGAACGCGGCTCGCGCCTACAAGCGGGCGCTCTCGCTTGGCGCCTGGGGCGTCGAGAACAAGGTCGGCCCGATGGAGCTCAACATCCCGGCCATCAAGGGCATCGGCGATTCGCTGATCTACTTGGTCGACCGTTACGGCGAACGTGGCAGCATCTACGACGTCGATTTCGAATTTCTGCCCGGGGTCGAGCACGCGCCGAAGGGCGTGGGTCTCACCTATATCGACCATCTGACCCACAACGTGCATCGCGGCCGCATGGACGAATGGGCGTCGTTCTACGAGCGTCTCTTCAATTTCCGCGAGATCCGCTACTTCGACATCGAAGGCAAGCTGACCGGGTTGAAATCGAAGGCGATGACCAGCCCCTGTGGCAAGATCCGTATCCCGATCAACGAGAGCACCGACGACAAGTCGCAGATCCAGGAATATCTCTCCGCCTATCACGGCGAGGGCATCCAGCACATCGCGCTCGGCACCGGCGATATCTACGAGACGGTGGAGACGCTCAGGACCAAGGGCGTGCCGTTCCAGACCGTGCCCGACACCTATTATGAGCAGGTCGACAAGCGCCTGCCCGACCATGGCGAGGACGTGGCGCGGCTGGCGGCCGATCGCATCCTGATCGACGGGGCGCCGACCGAGGGCGGCGGGCTGCTGCTGCAGATATTCACCCAGACGGTGATCGGTCCCATCTTTTTCGAGATCATCCAGCGCCGCGGCAACGAAGGCTTCGGCGAGGGCAACTTCCGCGCCCTGTTCGAGTCGATCGAACTCGACCAGATCCGCCGCGGCGTGCTGAAGGCATAGGAGGAAAGAATGGCCAGGAACTGGATCCCGTTGCGCCAGGTCGAAGGCAATGCTTCGCGCCAGGCCCATGTCCGTCTGCCCGAGGGCACCTTCGAGCGCGAGATCAGCAAGGAGGGCTTCTTCGGCCCGTCCGCGCAATTTCATCACAAGCACAAGCCGACCGACTGGGTCGAGTTCGACGGGCCGATCCGCCCGCGCGCGCTCGACCTCAACAAGCTCGTAACGGCCAGGGCCAATCCCTGGATGGCCGAGAAGGTGATGGGCAACGCCCACATGCAGATGCGCATCTGGCGCCTCGACAAGGCGATGCCCGACCTCGCGCGCAACAGCGATGGCGACCAGCTCCTGTTCATCCATGAGGGCAGCGGGGCGCTGTTCTGCGACTATGGCCATCTCGACTATGTCGATGGCGACTATCTCATGATCCCCAGGGGCACGATGTGGCGGCTGGAGCCCAGGTTTCCCACCGTATCGCTGATGGTCGAGGCCACCAACGATCACTTTACGCTGCCGGAAAAAGGCCTGGTTGGCCGGCACGCGATCTTCGACCCGGCGATGCTCGACACGCCGCATATCGACGAAGCCTTCAAGGCGCAGCAGGACGAGCGGACCTGGAAAGTGTCGGTGAAGCGGCGCCAGCAGCTGTCGACGGTGACCTTCCCGTTCAATCCGCTGGATGCCGTGGGCTGGCACGGCGACCTCAGCGTCGTGCGGATCAACTGGCGCGATCTCCGGCCGCTGATGAGCCATCGCGCCCATCTGCCGCCGTCGGCGCACACTACCTTCGTGGCCGGGCGCTTCGTGGTCTGCACCTTCGTGCCGCGCCCGCTGGAAAGCGATCCGGAGGCGCTGCGCCTGCCATTCTTCCACAACAACGACGATTTCGAGGAAGTGATCTTTTATCACAAGGGCAGCTTCTTCAGCCGCGACAACATCCATCCCGGCATGATGACGGTGCATCCGACCGGCTTCACGCATGGCCCGCATCCCAAGGCATTCGATGCTGCCACCAAAGGAGGCAAGACCGAGACCGACGAGGTCGCGGTGATGATCGACACGCGCGACGCGATCGACGTCGCCGACATGCCGGCCGGTGTGGAGTTCGAGGGCTATGTGAAGTCGTGGCGGCCGCCCTCCCTGAAGCAGGCGGCAGAGTAGGGAAGACCGTAATGAAATTGGGAACGCTGAAGGAAGGCGGCCGCGACGGCACGCTGATCGTGGTCAACCGCGAGCTGACGCGGGCGGTGCGGGCCACCAACGTGGTGCCGACGCTGCA
>JBQTJT010000105.1:0-10710 GCA_052386855.1 Reyranella sp. | reverse complement strand
GTTTGACCGTCGTGCAGTGTTTCCAGATGCCCTTGACGATGGGCAGGAAGGTCATGTCGAAGCACAAGACGCGGTCTTCGGCATGGTTGGCGATCCAGGCCACCTGCTCGGGCGCCAGCCGCGGGTTGATGGTGTGCACCACCCGCCCGGAGCCGGTGACGCCGAAGTACAGCTCGAAGTGGCGGTAGCCGTTCCAGGCCAGGGTGGCGGCGCGGTCGCCCGGCTTGAGGCCAAGCTTGACGATGGCCTGCGCGCATTTGCGCGACTGGCGCGCGGCGTCGGCGTAGGTATAGCGGTGGATCGGCCCCTCGACGGTGCGCGAGACGATCTCGACCTCGGGATAGGCGGCAGCCGCGAAGTCGATGATCTGCGAGATCAGCAGCGGACGGTCTTGCATCAGGCCGAGCATGGCGTTTCCTCTTCGTTTCTTAGGCGCGCCGCTCCAGATGGAGCGTTCTGAGCGACGCCAGCGATTTGATGTCCGGTTCTAGACCGAGACCCTGCCCGCCGGGAAGGGAGACGCTGCCGTCGCGCACGGTCAAAAGGTCGCCCAGCAGTCCCTCGCGCAGCGGATTGGGATTGGCGTCCACTTCCAGCAGGCCGGGACCGCGCACCGCCGCCAGCAAGTGAAGCGAATGGACGAGGCCGATCGCGCCCCCCAGGAAGTGCGGGCAATAGCTCCGGCCGGCGGCCAACGCGGCGCGCGCCACGGGCAGGCAGCCGGAGTGGCCGCCCCACTTGGCCGCATCGGGCTGGATGACACCGAACAATCCTGAATCGATCGCCTCCTGGAAGGGGCCGGCGCCGCGCAGGTTCTCGCCGGCGGCAAGCTGCGTCGGCGCGACGGCGGCCACCTGCGTCCATTCGGCCATGGGACGGTCGGCCAGCAATGGCTCCTCGATCCAGTACAGGCCGAACTCGGCGAGCATTGGTGCCATCGCGCAGGCAGTGCGGAGGTCCCAGCCCTGGTTGACGTCGACCATCAGCCGCTCGCCAGCCTTCAGCTCCTTGGCCACCGGCCGCAGCGAGCCGAGGTCGGTTTCCTCGCCAAAACCGATCTTGATCTTGTAGGCGCGATAGCCTGCGGCCCTCATGCGTCCGACGGTGTCGTAGGCGGCGCGGCCGGGATTGAGGCCGGAGGCGTAGACCGGAACCGGCGACTCGTCCGTGCCGCCCCCCACCATTTGTCCGAGTGCCCGCCACAGCGGCAGCCCACGCTTGCGCGCCCGGAGATCGTGGATCGCGAGGTCGAGCCCGGCCGCCGCGGCGGAGAGGGCGCCGGCATCGCCGCTCTGCACACGCAGCACATGGAGCGCGCGGTCGAGGTCGCTCCACAGCGCCGCCGGATCCTCGAGCGACTTGCCCAGCACGCGCGGCGCCACGATGTCGGCGAACAGCAGCGCGCGATGCTCGGCGCTGGCGGTCGGAAAGTTGGACCAGATCTCGCCCCAGCCGCGGGCACCGTCGGAATCCTCGACCTGCACGAACACCGCCACCCGCTCGGTCATGATGCCGAAGGAGGTGCGGACGGGCTCCTTGATGGGCGTGCGAAAGACGTGGGCATCGACGCGGGCGAGCGTCGCGCTCATTCCGCCGCTTGCTGGTTGGCGTCGTTGAGCACGTCGTAGTTTCGCTTGAGGTACCAGGTCATGTAGTCGCTGTACCAGGTCGTTGGATACTTTGGCGGCTTGTCTGGCCCGACGGTGGTCGGTACGGCGGCGACCGGCCAATCGATGCCGCTGTCGCAAAAGAACGGAAGCGCATAGCGCTCGCCACCGCTCTTGTTGATGGCCCGGTGCGGCGTCGCGAGGAACAGGTCGTTGGTATAGCGCTGCAGCATCTGCCCGCCGTTCACGACATAGGCATTGTCGATCGCGGGCGCGTCGAGCCAGTTGCCGCTCTGGGTGCGGATCGACAGGCCCTGCACCCGGTTGGGTGCGAGCAAGGTGAGAAAGCTCGTGTCGGTATGAGGCGCCAGGCCAAACTCGTCGTTCACCGGGCCTTCCTGCGGCGGATAGTGCGTCATGCGCATGGAGAACATCGGCTCGGAGAAGGCCGTGTCGAAATAATTTGCCGGCAGGTCGAGCGCGCGCGCGTAGAGCCGCACCAGTCTCTGCACCAGCCGTTCCATCTCGTTGCAATAGTCGACCACGGTGTCGCGGAAGCCCGGCAGGTCGGGCCAGCGGTTCAGGCCGCGGAAGCGGCGGCCCGACAGCACGTCGGGATGGTCGGGCGCCATCTCGCGCTTCACGAAGAAGGCCTCGTTGAGATTGGCCTTGGTGCCGGTCTGCACGGTCGAGGTGCGGAGCGTATTGCCGCGCATCGGCAGGTAGCCGGTATTGTGCTGGTCGAGCTTCAGCTCGAGCTTCTTCTCGACCGGCTGCGCGTGGAAGCGCTTCACTTCGGCGAACATGCCGGCGATCTTCTCGCGCGCGATGCCGTGGTTGACGATGAAGTAGAAGCCGATCTCGGTCAGCGCGAAGCGGAGTTCCTGCGCCGTGCGGTCCATCGCGCCTTCCTCGCCGGCGAGGTAGGGGCCGAGGTCGATGACGGGAATCGTCTCTGTCGCCATGGCATGCTCCTCCGTGGGCTCCCCATTCAGCCCATAAGGGACGATAATGCCGGGGCGGCCGGGCGGTCCAGCCGCAACGGAGGCCTGGAATGGTGTTTGGCGTGCTGGCCCTGACCGCTGCCGCGATTTTCGCCGGCGCGGCGTTCTACGTGAGCTTCGTCGAGCACCCGGCGCGCACCGCGCTCGACGACCGCGCGCAACTCATCCAGTGGAAGCCGTCCTATGCCAGGGGCGCACAAATGCAGGCCTCGCTGGCCCTGATCGGCTTCGCCCTCGGCCTGGCGGCATGGTGGCGCACCGGCGACGAGCTCTGGGCAGTCGGCGCCGTCGTGCTGGTGGCCAACTGGCCCTACACGATGCTGATGATCATGCCGACCAACAACAGGTTGAAGGCAATTCCGCCCGACGAAGCGGGCACGGAGAGCCGCGGACTACTGGAGCGCTGGGGACGCCTTCACATGCGCCGCACGATGCTCGGCCTGGGGTCGACTGCATTCTACCTTTGGGCGGCGCTCAGTTGGATCGAGAGGGCATGAAGTTCGGCGCGAGGATGACAGCTCTTGCCTTGTCATCCTGAGCGAAGCGAAGGATCTCACGCCTGCTACGGGGTCCTTTGGTCGGTCCGCTAGGTCCTTCGCTTCGCTCAGGACGACTGATGCCGCAGGCTCGGCCGGATTTCACCGGCTCTACGCCGTCGGCAACTTGTAATCCTTGAAGTCCTCGCGCAGCCGGGTCTTCAGGATCTTGCCGGTGGCGGTGTGGGGGATCGCCTCGACGAACTGCACGTCGTCGGGCAGCCACCATTTGGCGACCTTGGTGCCGAGGAAGTCGATCAGCTCCTGCCTGGTCACGTCGGTGTCGGGTTTCCTGTGCACGATCAGCAGCGGCCGCTCGTCCCACTTGGGATGGGCGATGCCGATCACCGCGGCCTCGGCGACGGCGGGATGGGCCATCGCGGCATTCTCGAGGTCGATCGAGCTGATCCATTCGCCGCCCGACTTGATCACGTCCTTCGAGCGGTCGGTGATGGACATGTAGCCGTCGGGATCGATGGTGGCGACGTCGCCGGTGGCGAACCAGCCGCCTTCACGCAAGACCTCGCCGCCTTCGCCCCGGAAGTAGCCCGAGGTGATCCAGGGGCCGCGCACCAGCAAGTCGCCGAAGGCCTTGCCGTCGCGCGGAAGCTCCTTGCCCGCATCGTCGACGATCATCATGTCGACGCCGAACGGCGGCCGGCCCTGTTTCAGGCGCAATGCCAGCAAGTCGTCGGGCGCCAGCTTCTTGTGCTTCTCCTTGGGGTGGTTGACCGTGCCGAGCGGGCTCATCTCGCTCATGCCCCAGGCGTGCAGGACTTCCACGCCATAGTCTCTGGCGAAGGTCTCGATCATGGCCGGAGGTGCGGCCGAGCCGCCGATCACCGCGTATTTCACCGTCGAGAGTTTCAGTTTGTTGGCCTGCATGTGCTGCAGCAACGCCAGCCACACCGTCGGCACGCCAGCGGTGAAGGTCACACCCTCGGTCTCGAACAATTCGTGCAGGCTGGCGCCATCGAGCGCGATGCCGGGGAACACCAGCTTGGCGCCGACCAGCGCCGCCGAATAGGGCAGGCCCCAGGCATTGACGTGGAACATCGGCACCACCGGCAGCACGACCGACCGTGCCGAGAGGTCGAGCGTGTCGGGCAGCGCCGCGCCATAGGCGTGCAGGATGGTGGAGCGATGGTGATAGAGCACGCCCTTGGGGTTACCCGTCGTGCCCGAGGTGTAGCAGAGTGACGAGGCCGTGCGCTCGTCGAACTCCGGCCATTCATAGGTGCCGGGCTTGTCGGCGATCAGCTCCTCGTAGACCAGCAGGTCGGGGATGTTGAGACCCTTCGGCAGGTGCGCGCGGTCGGTCATGGCCACGATGTGGCGCAGGCCCTTGAGCTCGGGCAGCAGCTTCTCGACCGCCGGCAAGAGGTTGAGGTCGACGAACAGGAGCTGATCCTGGGCGTGATTGACGATGTAGACGAGCTGCTCGGGAAACAGGCGCGGGTTGATGGTGTGGCAGACCGCGCCCATGCCGGAGATGCCGTAGTAGAGTTCGAAATGCCGGTAGCCGTTCCAGGCCAGGGTGCCGATGCGGTCGCCCGGCTTGATGCCCAGTGCCGTGAGCGCCTCCGCCACCTTCTTCGCCCGCACCCGGGCGTCGCGGTAAGTGTAGCGGTGGAGGCCGCCTTCCAGCGTCCGGGAGACGATCTCGGTGTCGCCATGGTTGAGGGCGGCATGGTCGATGAGCTGTTGGATCAGCAGCGGCCGATCCTGCATGAGGCCGAACATCGGTAACATTCTCCAAATGGCCCAAATTGGGCAGTCTCGATCGTGGGTCTTCTGGCGAGGGCTGGCTATTTACCCTACCCTTTGTCCCGCTATCCTTGGGGGGGAAACAACAATGCGGTCAATACGGGGCGTTGGGCTGGCAATCGGTGGCCTGTTTGCCGTCTGGGACCTGACAGCGGCAGCGGAAGTGGCCGAGGCCAAGACGAACGGCGCCGGCGGAACGCTGCTCGAAGTCGTCTCGAGCCGGCTCGAGCTCACGATTTCGCATTTTCCGGCGCTGGCTGCCCACCTGGCACGGCTGCCCGAGATGATCGGCGGCCGGACGGTCTTGCTGTTGATCGGCATGCTGGTCGCCGGCCTGGCGGCGGAATACCTTGTCCGGTGGCTGCTCAAGGGCATCAGGGTCAGGGGTTTCGGCCGCCTCACCGCCGATTCGGCGCTGCATGGTTTCTGGCGCGCCGTGCTGTTCGATGCCCTTGCGGTGGTCGCCTTCTGGGTGGCCGGCCGGCTGGTGCTCGGCCAAATCGGCGACAGCCAAAGCGTCGCCGGCAAGGTCGGCCAGATATTCCTGATGACGCTGATCTATTGGCGCGTCTTCAACCTGGTGTTTCGCGCCTGGCTGCGGCCCGACGCGCCGGCCGGGCGTATTGCGCCGGTCGACGACACCGCTGCGCGCAGCTTGCTGGTCGGCCTCAACCTCATGATCCTGTTGCCGCTTAGCGCCGAGAAGCTCGAGGATTTCCTGCTGGCGACCGGCGCCACGGCCGAGGCCGTCAACGTGGCCGAGTTCTTCTATGTGGGGGGTATCGCCGTCGCGCTGATGGGCGTCGTCTGGCACTGGCGCCGCGAGATGGCGACCTGGCTGACGGCGATGGTTCCGGAGGAAGGCTTCGCGCGCCGGCTCAAGCTCGATATCGCCCGCAACTGGTGGATGGGTGGCCTGATCTTCTACGGGTTTACCGGTGCCGCCGAACTCTACGGTGAACTGAGCGGAAACGAGGCGGCGCCACGCGGCCTCGACGTGATCGAAGGCGCGCTGATCGGGCTCCTGCTGTTCGAGACCCTGATGTACCGGATCACGCGGCACATCGTGTCGGAGCTGCCGATGGCGGGCGACGTCGTGGCCGACTGCGTGCGCCTCGCCGCCCGGCTCTATGTCGCCATCGTCATCGCCCAGGCCCTCATGGTCCAGGTCCTGGCGGCCTCGACCGCGGCGGAGTGGGCGGTCCACGATCGCGGCGCCAAGATCGCCGCGCTGAGTGCGGTGGCGATCTACGCCCTGTGGCGTTTCCTGCGCTACCGCATGGACTCCTACATCGCCGCCAATCCGCTGCCGTCGGCCGATTCGCAGGGCGAGACCGAGGACGATGCCCAGGTGTCGGCTTCGCGGCTGCGCACGCTGATGCCGCTGCTGCGCGCCGTTTCCGGCGGCGTCATCGCCGTGATCGGCACGCTGCTGGTGCTGTCCGAGCTCGGCGTCAACATCACGCCGCTGATCGCCGGCGCCTCGGTCCTCGGTCTTGCCATATCGTTCGGTAGCCAGTCGCTGGTGCGCGACGTCGTCTCCGGCGTGTTCTTCCTCGCCGAGGATTCGTTCCGCATCGGCGAGTATCTCGACTGCAGCAAGGTCAAGGGCACGGTCGAAGGCTTCAGCGTCCGCTCGCTCCGGCTGCGCCATCAGAACGGCCAGCTCCACATCGTGCCGTTCGGCCAGGTCGGCCACATCACCAACTTCAGCCGCGACTGGACGGTGGTGAAGTTCACGCTCGCCTTCACGCAGGGAACGGACATCGAGCTGCTGCGCAAGACGGTGAAGAAGATGGGCCTCGACATGATGGCGGAGCCGGCGTTCAAATCCGTCCTGATGCAGCCGCTCAAGATGCAGGGCGTCGTCGACATTAAGGACAGCAGCGTCATCATCCGCTTCAAGTACATGGCGCGGCCGAACAATCCCGGCATCGTCCAGCGCGTCGCCGTGCGGCGCATGTACGATACGTTCCCGGCGCTCGGCATCCAGTTCGCCCAGGCCTCGACGTTCCAGATGCCGATGGCGTACGCTCCGCCGCCGCCGCCGCCGACGGCGCCTGCACCGGCCCCCGTGCCGGCTGCCAAGGCCGCCGAATAGCGGATCCCGCAACACGAAGGAGTGACCTCATGGAAAAGCGCAAACTCGGCAAATCGGGCATCGAATTCGCCCCCATCGCCTTCGGCGGCAACGTCTTCGGCTGGACTGCCGACGAGGCCGCCTCGCACAGACTGCTCGACGCCTTCGTCGACGCGGGCTTCACCTTCGTCGATACCGCCGATGTCTATTCGCGCTGGGTGCCGGGCCACAAGGGCGGCGAGTCCGAGGCCATCATCGGCAACTGGCTGAAGAAGGATCCGGCCAGGCGCCGGAAGGTCGTGATCGCGACCAAGTGCGGCATGGAGATGCCCGCCGTGGGGCAGGGCCTGTCGCGAGCGCACATCGTGCAGTCGGTCGACGCTTCCCTGAAGCGCCTCAATACCGACCGCATCGATCTCTTCCAGTCGCACAAGGACGATGCCGCCACGCCGCAGGAGGAGACGCTCTCGACCTACGGCGAGCTGGTGAAGGCCGGCAAGATCGGCGCCATCGGTGCCTCGAACTTCGATGCCAAGCGCCTTGCCGAGGCTGCGGCCATCTCCAAGGCCAAGGGCCTGCCGCGCTACGAGAGCCTGCAGCCGCATTACAATTTGATGGAGCGCGGCCTGTTCGAGGGCGAGCTCGAGAACGAATGCCTGAAGGAGGGGATCGGCGTGATCCCGTACTATTCGCTCGCCTCGGGGTTCCTCTCGGGCAAGTACCGCTCCGAGGCCGATGTCGGCGATGCCAAGCGCGGCGGCGGCGTGAAGAAATACATCAACCCCAAGGGCATGGCGGTGCTGAAGGCGCTCGACGATGCAGCGAAGAAGACCGGCTCCAATCCGGCGCAGGTGGCGCTCGCCTGGCTGATGCAGCGGAAGTCGATCACCGCGCCGATCGTGAGCGCTACCAGCCTGAAACAGCTCGACGACATCGTGAAGTCGGCGTCGATCAAGCTCGACCCGGAGTCGCTCGCCGCCATCGACAAGGCGAGCGCGCCCTGAACTCGAGGGCCCGATGCTCGTCTTTCGCCAGCTCTTCGACCCGACTTCGTCGACCTACACCTATCTTTTGGGGTGTAGTGCGACGAAGGAGGCGCTGCTGATCGACCCCGTGTTCGAGCAGGTGCGCCGCGATGCGGCCCTGGTGACCGAGCTGGGGCTGAGACTCACCTGGACGCTCGACACCCATGTCCATGCCGACCACGTGACCGGCGCCTGGCTGCTGAAGCAGCGGCTGGGCAGCGGGATCGCGCTCTCCACCGGCTCGGGCGCGAGCGGCGCCGATCGGCTGCTGGCCGACGGCGATCGCGTCGAGTTCGGCCGCCGCGCGCTCGAAGTTCGCGCCACCCCAGGCCACACGTCGGGCTGCGTCACCTACGTGCTCGACGACGAGAGCATGGCCTTCACGGGCGACTGTATCCTGATCCGCGGCTCGGGCCGCACTGACTTTCAGCAGGGCGATCCGCGCGCGCTCTATCGCTCCGTGCGGTCGCGCATCTTTGCGCTGCCGGAAAGCTGCCTGCTCTATCCGGCGCACGATTATCGCGGGCTCACGGTCAGCAGCGTGATCGAGGAGAAGAAGTTCAATCCGCGGCTGGGCGGCGAGGTCGGCGAGAACGACTATGTCGGCTACATGAAGAACCTTGACCTGCCGCATCCCAAGAAGATCGACGAGGCGGTGCCGGCCAACCTGCGCTGCGGCCAGCCCGGCAACGAGACCGTCGTGCCGGCCGAGCCTGCCTGGGCGCCGCTGCGCTTCACCTTCGGCGGCGTCTGGGAGGTCGAGCCGCACTGGCTGGAAGAGAACCTCGCCAAGGTGCGCGTGGTTGATGTGCGTGAGCCCGCGGAATTCAGCGGCCCCCTGGGTCATATCAAGGACGCCACCCTGGTGCCGCTGGGCGACCTCGCGCAGCGCGCCAAGGAGTTGCCCGGGGACAAGCCGATCGTGGCAGTGTGCCGTGCCGGCAGCCGCTCCGCCCATGCCACGGCGATCCTGCAGAAGGCGGGCTTCACCGACATCGCCAACCTGCCGGGCGGCATGCTGCGCTGGCGCGCAGAGGGCCGCAGCGTCGAGGGCGGTTCAGCCTAACTTCAGGCGTCGCGGTAGCTTTCGCGGAACGTCAGGATGCTCGCGAACGAGATCGCCGCGGCCACCATCATCATGTAGGCGGGGCTGAGGTCCATCGCGGTGCGGTCGATCAGCCAGGCGGCGGCAAGCGGCGTCAGGCCGCCCATGATCCCGAAGGCGATGTTGTAGCCCAGCGAGATCGCGGTGCAGCGCACGCCCTGCGGCGTCGCCTCGACCATGGTGGCGGGCATGATGCCGAGCACGGTGGCCAGGATCAGCACGAAGCCCGCCTCGCCCAGCAGGATCATCGCCGGCTGCGGGTGGTGCATCAGCCAGAAGAGCGGCAGCGCGCCCACGAAGCCCGCCGCCACCGCCGCCAGCAGGAGCTTCTTGCGGCCGATGCGGTCGGAGAGCCAACCCATGCCGAACATCAGCGGCAACAGCAGCAGCATGCTCGCGGTGTTGAAGCCGAGCGCGCGTGCCGGCGCGATGCCGTCGATGGTTTGCAGCCAGCTCACGGCATAGAGGAACACCAAGTAGAAGCTGATGGCGTTGAAGCAGGCGAGGCCGGCCAGCCGCAGCACCAGCCGCCAATGCTCGTGCAGGGTCTCGACCAGGGGCAGCCGGTGCCGGCCCGTCGCGGTGGGCGGCGTCTCGGCAATATGGCGGCGCAGGAAATAGCCCGCGACGCCCACCAGCAGGCCCAGCACGAAGGGGATGCGCCAGCCCCAGGCGTCGAGCATCGAAGCCGGCATCGCCGTGGCCAGCAGCGCGCCGGCGGCCGACCCCGACAGCATGCCGAAGTTGGCGCCGCAGGAGGCGAGCGCGCCGATCGCACCGCGTCGGCCGGGTCCTGCGCGCTCGACCAGGAACACGAAGGCCGTGGTCGCCTCGCCGCCGACCGACAGGCCCTGGATGACGCGGAGCAGGGTGAGCACGACGGGCGCCGCCACGCCCAGCACCTCGTAGCCGGGCAGCACGCCCACCAGGAAGGTCGGCACCGCCATCGCCATCACCGAAAAGGCGAGAGCGGCGCGGCGGCCGAAGCGATCGGCGATGTGGCCGACCACGATGCCGCCCAGCGGCCGCATCAGGTAGCCCACGGCAAAGATGCTGAACGCCGCCAGCACCTGCGCCGTGGGACTCTCGGCGGGAAAAAAGACACGCCCGATGGTGGCGGCGAAATAGCCGTAGATGGCGAAGTCGTACCATTCGAGCACGTTGCCGATGGTGCCGGCGGCGACGATGCGGTGCATGTTGGGCGGGATCATCGCCCGACTATGGCACAGGCAGACGGAACGGACGCCCCCGGGAGGAGGCGCCCGTCTCATTTCATCTGGAAACGAACGCCTACAGCCAATAGGTCGGCACGCCGTAGTACTTGTCGACCGTGCGGCCGTAGTCCGGCGTCCAGCGGAAGTCCTCGTCGCTCTCGTAATTCGGAGCGCCTTCCAGCGTCTTCTTGTCGAGGTTCACGACATAGCCTTCCTTGGCGGTGTCGTACTTGAGGCTCGCCCAGGGCAGCGGATGATGCTTGTCGCCGATGCCGAGGAAGCCGCCGAACGACATCACGGCATAGATCGCCTTGCCGCTGACCTTGTCGATCATGATGTCCTCGACACTGCCCAGCTTGTCGCCCTTGGGAT
>JBQTJT010000104.1:0-15852 GCA_052386855.1 Reyranella sp. | reverse complement strand
TGTCGCGCGCGGCGTAGACGCCGGTGGCGACCAGCACGCTGTCATGGCGCTCGCGCAGCTCAGCCAGCGTCGCGTCGCGGCCGACCTCGAAGTTGAGCGCGAACCTCACGCCGCCCTCGGCCAGCCGGCGGGTTCGGCGCTCGACGACCTCCTTTTCCAGCTTGAAGCCGGGGATGCCGTAGACCAGCAGGCCGCCAGGGCGGTCGTGGCGGTCGTAGACGGTGACGGCGTAGCCCAGCTCGCGCAGGCGCTCAGCGGCGGCGAGGCCCGCGGGACCGGCGCCCACGATGCCCACCGACTGGCCGCGGTCGGCGCCGGCGGTGAGTGGCTTAACCCAGCCCATTTCCCAGGCCTTGTCGGTCAGGTACTTCTCGACCGCGCCGATGGTGACCGTGCCGTGGCCCGACTGCTCGATGACGCAGTTGCCTTCGCACAGCCGGTCCTGCGGGCAGATGCGGCCGCAGATCTCGGGGAAATTGTTGGTGGCCGAGGAGAGTTCGTAGGCTTCCTCGAGACGCCCTTCGGCCGTGAGCTTTAGCCAGTCCGGGATGTTGTTGCTGAGCGGACAATGGATCTGACAGAACGGCACCCCGCACTGCGAGCAGCGGGCGGCCTGTTCCGCGGCCTTGCCGCGGGCATAGTTGCTGTAGATCTCATCGAAGTCGCGCCGGCGCTCGGCGGCCGGACGCTTGTCCGGCATGGCCTGCGACGTTCCGACGAACTTCAGCATCCTTTCGGCCATGACCCAGCCCCTAAACCAACGATGTAGCCAATGATGTAATTTTATTACGCAAAGGGCGTGCCGCCGGCGTCAAAGCTGCGCGTCCGTTGCCCATTCATCATGGTTTAACCCTATAGTCAATAATACTGACCTATTTTTCAGATGAAAGAATCTGAGGTGACTATCAGGAGAGGTTTATCCGAATAAAAGCGGAAATTAATTACCGATTTAGGACTAATTGAAGAAGGCAGCCAGATGCGGGCGGAAAAGCCCGATTTAACTAGGCGGGAGCGTGCTGGTTGTAGCGGCCGCCGATGCGGAAGCGGTCGAGATAGGTCGGCAGGATGACCTCGGCCGCGGTGGCCTGGATGCCCAGCGCCGCGAGGCCCGGGGCACCCGGCCGGGCGACATTGTCCTGGGTCAGAAGCTCGACCTGGTCGTGGGTGAGCGGCGGCACGGGCAGGAATTCGGCGAAGAAGCCCGCGATCTTCATCAGCGGCGCCGGCACGCCGATGATCGGCTTGTGGCGGCCGATCTCGCGCAGCACGAGGGCCGCTATCTCGCGATAGGTGTAGACGCGCGGCCCGCCCAGCTCGAACACGGTCTTTGCCGTCTCGGGACGGGCGAGTACCACCGCGGCCGCCTGGCCGACATCGCCGCAGAACACCGGCTGGACCTTGGCCAGGCCGCTGCCCACGACCGGCACGAACGGCGCCATCGCCGCGATCCGCGCCAGGCGATTGAACATCGCATCGTCGGGCCCGAAGACCACGCTCGGCCGCAGGATCGTGGCCGACGGGAAGGCCGCCACGATCGCATCTTCCGCGCCCACCTTGGATTGCACGAAGCGATTTTTCGAACCGCGATGGTCGGCGCCGATGCCTGAAATATGGACCAGCCGCTCGACGCCGGCGGCACGGGCCGCCTCGGCGATGGCGCGGGCGCCGGCCACATGAACCGATTGGTAGCGCTGGCGGCCGCGCTGGAACGGAATGCCTGCGGCGTTGATCACCGCCTGGCTGCCGGCGATGGCCGCCGCCACCGACTGCGGCATCCTGAGGTTGGTGCGCATCACCGTGATCTGGCCGACGTCGCCCGCGGTCTTGACGGATTCCGCGAGCTCGATGCGGCGGACCGCGACGCGGACCAGCAGGCCCTCCTGCGCGAGCGCCCGCACAATGGCCCGGCCGATGAAGCCGCTGCCGCCGAAAACCGTGACCTGCTTGATGCTCATGGATGCTGCCTATAGCCCATCGACGTTGCGGTGCAAGAGCATGGCGCGATGGCGGCGCGGTTGACATCGGCGCGGCCCCGCCCTAACTCACGGCCCGCAACAGCCCGCATGCCGTGCCCAGGTGGCGGAATTGGTAGACGCACTAGTTTCAGGTACTAGCGCTGAAAGGCGTGGAAGTTCGAGTCTTCTCCTGGGCACCATGCAGGGCTTGCGAGGCATCCGTTAAATGGCGATCAGCCTTCATCGCGGCGACCTTCCCGCCGATCTGTCGTTCGGGCCCATCGTGGCCATCGACACCGAGACCATGGGTCTCAACCCCCATCGCGACCGGCTTTGCCTGGTCCAGCTCTCGTCCGGCGACGGCAATGCCCATCTGGTCCAGATTCCGCGCCCGGAAAACAGAGGGGCCCCGATCAAGGCGCCGCGCCTGGCGGCCCTGATCGCCGACCCCAAGGTCCTCAAGCTTTTCCACTTCGGCCGCTTCGACATCGCCGTGCTCGAGCACGCGCTCGGCGTGCGCTGCGAGCCGGTCTATTGCACCAAGATCGCGGCCAAGCTCGTGCGGACCTTCACCGACCGCTTCGGCCTAAAAGATCTCTGCAAGGAACTCCTGGCCGTCGACCTGTCCAAGCAGCAGCAGACCTCCGACTGGGGTGCCGACAGTCTGAGCGACGAACAGCTGGCCTATGCTGCGTCGGACGTGCTGTATTTGCATGCGCTCAAGGCCAAGCTGGACGAGCTGCTGAAGCGGGAAGGCCGGACGGACCTCGCCCAGGCCGCCTTCCAGTTCCTGCCCACCCGGGCCCGCCTGGATATCGCGGGCTGGCCTGAACTCGACATTTTCGCCCACTGAAACAGGATTCGAGCTGACTTTGGCACGACTATTGCATTAAAACTTCCAGCGGGGGTCATTGACCCTCGGGGTTGGGGGTAACGATGCGTATCGGTCCGAGTCTCCTGCTGGCGTCGCGCCAGACGCTGGCCATGACGCCGCAGCTTCAGCAGGCGATCAAGCTGCTGCAGTTCTCGCACCTCGAACTCGCGGCCTTCATCCAGCAGGAACTCGAAAAGAACCCTCTGCTGTCGGAGGGCGCCTCCGACGAGGGCCCCATCGCCGAGCCCGACGCCCCGATGCAAGAGGCGCCGGCCGACACGGCCGAGGCCCTCGCGGCGGCAGCGCCGGCGCTGGCCGAAGCCGATGATCGCTGGACCCGCGAACATGCCGACCGCGGCGGCGACGCCACCGCCAACACGCTGGGTCAGCGCGAGGGTGTGCCCGATGCGCTCGACTTCGTCGCCGGCCGTCCGCGTTCGCTCGCGGTCCATGTTCTCGAACAGATCGACCTCTTGTTTGCCAGCCTCGACGACCGGCGGATCGCCGTGAAGCTGGCCGAAGGCCTCGACGAAGCCGGCTACTGCCGACTGGAGGTCGCGGATGTCGCCGAAGCCGCCGGCGCCAGCACCGACGCCGTCGAAACCGTGTGGGCGCGCCTGCGCCAAGTCGAACCGGCCGGTCTTTTCGCCCGTTCGCTCGCCGAGTGCCTGGGTTCCCAGCTCGCCGAACGCGACCGCCTCGATCCGGCGATGAAAGCGTTGCTCGACAATCTCGACCTCGTGGCGGCCGGCGAGCTTGGCCAGCTTCGGCGACGCTGCGGTGTCGATGACGAGGATCTGCGCGACATGCTGGCGGAGCTGCGTACGCTCGATCCGCGCCCCGGCCAGGCGTTCGACTTCGAGCCGATCCAACCGGTGGCGCCGGATCTCTATCTCAGCCCGGCCAAGGATCCCGACACCGGCGAGGATGGCTGGTTCATCGAACTCAACACCGACGCGCTGCCCAAGGTTCTGGTCGATCGCAACTATCACGCGACTCTGATGAAGGGTGTGCGCGCCAAGAACGATCGCGCTTTCGTGGCCGAACGCTTCCAGTCGGCGAACTGGCTGGTGAAGACCCTGGAGCAGCGGGCGACCACGATCCTGAAGGTGGCGCGCGAGATCGTCCGCCAGCAGGACGGATTCTTCCGTCATGGCGTGAGTGCGCTGAAGCCGTTGGTCCTGCGCGACATCGCCATCGCCACCGAGCTGCACGAAAGCACTGTGAGCCGCGTCACGTCGAATAAGTACATCGCCACGCCGCGCGGCATCTTCGAGCTGAAATATTTCTTCACCTCGTCGCTGCCCGCGCGGACGCCGGGGGTGGTCGTATCGTCGGAGTCGGTGCGCTCGCGCATCAAGCTGCTGGTTGGTGGCGAGAGTTCTCACCAACCCCTGTCGGACGATCGCATCGTCGATCTGCTGAAGGGCGAGGGTGTCGAGATCGCCCGCCGCACCGTCGCCAAGTATCGTGAAGCCATGCGCATTCCCTCGTCGGCCGAGCGCCGGCGCCTCGGCCGACTGGGCATGAGCCGCAGCCTTCCGGCGTCCATGCCGAGTGCTGCCGTGGCGTCGCAAGCCCTGACCGGCCCCGCCGACTGAGGCTTCGGCGATGGCCCCCGCATGGGCGCGCAGGGGGGTGGCTTGACCGGCTCGAAGGACGCGCCTATAGGGGCGCACCCCTCGCCGGGCGAATATAGTCCTCGCCTTCTAACCCATTGGTGTAATTGTGGAAATCGCTGATTTGCTGACCGGCCCCGAGGCCGTTCTGGCCAGCGTGAAGACGTCCGGTAAGAAGGCCCTGCTGGCTGAGTTGGCCAGCCGCGCGGCCAGCGTCTTTGGGCTCGAGGAGCGTCGCCTGTTCGATCGGCTGATCGAGCGCGAGGCGCTGGGATCGACCGGCATCGGCGGCGGCATCGCCATCCCGCACGGGCGCATGCCCACGCTCACCACACCGCGCGGCGTGTTCGCCCGGCTCGCCAATCCGATCGCCTTCGATTCGATCGACGAGCGTCCGGTCGACATCGTCTTCCTGCTGGTGGCGCCCGAGGGTGCCGGCGCGGATCACTTGAAAGCGCTTGCCCGCGTCTCGCGGCTGCTGCGTGACCGCAGTCTCGTCGACAAGCTGCGCGCCACCGAGAGCGCCGAGGCGCTTTACGCCCTGCTCGTCGAATCGGTCCAGGCCCAAAGCGCGGCCTGAACCACCTCTGTTCTCTCTCGCGTCTAGTGGACCAGCGCCGGCTCGAGATCGTGCTGGCGGATCAGCGCCTGCGCGACTTCGATTGAAGGGGCGGCAGCCATCGGCTTGCCGTCGGCCGAGAAGATGCCGATTGCATGCGCGCCGTCGGGCAGGTTGATCGCCTTCACATAGGCGACCTGCTCGGCACCGAGGCTCAGGAACGCCTCGTCAGCGAGGCGGGTAAAAGTGGTCTGGTTGTTTTCCATGGCTACCTCCTTGGCAGCATCAGCGCGTTTGCGTACGGCGCGCTGTGATATCGACGGTATTGGCCGCGCCGGCGGTCGTCTTGCCGGAGTCGATTCGAATGGTCCGGATGCGGGGCTCGGCGGTCGGGCGCATCAGGTCGATCGACAGCAGGCCGTTGTCCAGGCGGGCGCCCGTGACCTCGATACCGTCGGCGAGCATGAAAGCCCGCTGGAACTGGCGCGCGGCGATGCCGCGATGGAGATAGACGCGGTCGGCGTCCTCGGTCTGCTTGCCGCGCACCGTGAGCTGGCTTTCCACCAGTTCGATGGCGAGGTCGCCGGTCGTGAAGCCGGCCACCGCGAGGACGATCCTGAGGCCGTTCTCGCCGATCCGCTCGATATTGTAGGGGGGATAGCCCTCGGCGTTCTTGGCCAGCCGGTCGAGCGTGCGCTCGAGCTGGTCGAAGCCCAGCAGCAGGGGCGAATTGAACATCGATACGCGACTCATAAAACCCCCCTCCGAGGAGCGAGTGGCCGGGAACCCAATTAGGCCTTCCCTTGAGGGTAAATTTGGGGAGCCCCCGCCCCCTTTCAAGGCCCCGGTTCAAGGGGGGCCAGCCCCTGCCAGGCCATCGCCATAGGCCTCCGGCTCGGGTAAACTGGGGAAAACCCCCTCCACCGCCCCGCAGACCACCGCGTGGCCAAAGAACAGAAAAATGACGCTGGTCGCCTCAGAGACCCGACGGCCCGGTGAACTTTTGGTCCCCGGAAGCCGGCCGATCCGTTCGGTGCCTGCCCGTTCCTCCGGCGCGTCGGCCGAAGGCCGCGAATTCGGCCGCTGGTTCCTGGGCTCCGCCCTCTATTCCCTGACCCTGGGCTACGGCACGCCGCGCAGCTTCTTCGCCGTGGCGCCCGATTCCTGGCCCGGCGATACCGCACTCGGCCAGCGCCTGCTGGGGGGCGAGTTCGCCGCCCACGGCAGCGCGGGCCCTGTTTCGCCCGAGTCGCAAGATCCGCCGTGGCAGCGCCCCGGCGCGGCGCCCCTCTGGATCGACGCCCTGAACGGCTTTGCCTGGCTGCGCGACCTGCGCGATTGCGGCGATCCGGCGGGTGCAGCCCTTGCCGCGCGCCTGGTCGACGACTGGACCAACCGCGAATGGCGCTGGTCGCCGCGCACCTGGCGGCGCGACGTTCTGGCCGCGCGCATGGTGTCCTGGATCCGGCACTACGACTGGCTGGCCGCCGCCGCCGACCCGGGCTTCGCCGCCCGCTTCGTATTCTCGCTCGGCCGCCAGCGCACCCATCTCAAGCGGGCGCTGCGGACCGGCCTGGTCGGCCACGAGGCGGTCGCTGCGCTCAAGGCGATGATCTTCGCCGATATCGCCTTCCTGCGTGACGGCAAGCGCTACGAGAAGAGCCTGGACCAGACCCTGGCGCGGCTCGCCAAGTTCGTGAAGCGCTACGTCATGCATGACGGCATCGTGGCCGAGCGCGCGCCGCATCTGCAGGTGGCGGTGCTGCGGCATCTGCTCGACGTGCGTGCCGCGCTCGCGTCGGCGGAGCGCCGCGCGCCCGCCGAGCTCATCGCCGCGATCGACCGCATGGCGCCAATGCTGCGCTTCTTCCGCCACGGCGACGGCGGATTGGCGCTCTTCAATGGTGCCTGGGAGGGCGATCGCACGCTCATCGACCTGATGCTTGGGCGGTCGGGCTCGAACGAAGGTGCGCCGATGATGGCGCTGGCCAGCGGCTTCCAGCGCCTGGCGGCGGGCACGTCGCTGGTCATCACCGATGCCGGCAGCCCGCCGGGCCGCGGCATGGACGGTATCGCGCACGCCGGCACGCTGTCCTTCGAGATGAGCGCCGCGCACGAGCGGCTGATCGTGAACTGCGGCACCTACCCCGGTGCGCTGCGCGACTGGCGCCACTTCATGCGCTACACGGCCGCGCACAGCACCGCGGTGGTCGACGACACCAACTCGACCGAGATCACCAACCACGGCGCGCTGGAATATCGCGCCGGCAACGTGCTGGTCGATCGCGCCGACAACGAGGGCGCGCAGTGGCTCGACATGAGCCACGACGGCTATCGCTCGCTCTACGGCATCATCCATCGCCGTCGCCTGTGGCTGTCGCCCGATGGCGGCGACCTGCGCGGCGAGGATACGTTCGTGGGCCCCGAGGGCCGGCCGGTGACGGTGCCTGACCAGCGCTTCATCGTGCGCTTCCATCTTCATCCGGCGGTCAAGGCGACGCTGGCGCAAAGCGGCCAGGCAGTGCTGATGCGGCTGCCGAGCGGCCGCGGCTGGCGGCTGCGCGCCTCGGGCGCCGGCATCGGCCTCGCCGAAAGCATCTATCTCGGCGAGGAAGGTCGCGTGCGCCGCACCGAGCAGATCGTCCTGGTCGGCCAGGTTCCCATGGAGGGCTGCACCGTGAAGTGGGCCCTCACCCGGATGGAAGGCTAGGGTTTCAGGAAACCCACGGTCTTGTAGACGTCGGCCAGGATCGGGCCGGCCAGCGCGCGGGCGCGTTCGGCGCCGTTGTGCAGCACGCCATCGACGTGTCCCGGGTCCTTCATCAGCCGCTGCATCTCCGCACCGATCGGCCCCAGCTTGGCAACCGCGAGTTCGGTTAGCGCCGTCTTGAACTCGGAGAATTGCTTGCCCGCGAACTGGGCAACGACCGTGTCCTTCTCCTGGTCGGCCAGCGCTGCATAGATGCCGAGCAGATTGTCGGCATCAGGGCGTTTCTCGGCGTCTTCCAGCGTGTCCGGCATCGGCAGCGGATCGGTCTTGGCGCGGCGGATCTTCTGGGCGATGGCATCGGCGTCGTCCGTAAGATTGATGCGCGAGTAGTCCGACGGATCGGACTTGCTCATCTTCTTGGTGCCGTCGCGCAGGCTCATCACGCGGGTCGCGGCGCCAAAGATCAGCGGCTCGGTGATCGGGAAGAAGTCGGGCTGGGCGAAGTCGTTGTTGAACTTGATGGCGATGTCGCGCGTCAGCTCGAGATGCTGCTTCTGGTCCTCGCCCACCGGCACGTGCGTGGCCTTGTAGATCAGGATGTCGGCCGCCATCAGCGCCGGATAGGCGAAGAGGCCGAGCGAGACGTTCTCGCGGTCCTTGCCGGCCTTTTCCTTGAACTGCGTCATGCGGCTCATCCAGCCCATGCGGGCGACGCAATTGAAGATCCAGGCGAGCTGCGCGTGCTCGGGCACCATCGACTGGTTGAAGATGATCTGCTTGGCGCCATCGACGCCGGCCGCCAGGAACGCCGAGGCGATCTCGCGCGTCTGGGCCGCCAGCATCTTGGGGTCCTGCGGCACGGTGATCGCGTGCTGGTCGACCACGCAGTACAGGCACTCGTAGTCGTTCTGGAGCCGCGCGAAGTTGCGGATCGCGCCGAGATAATTGCCGAGGTGGAGATTGCCGGTCGGCTGCACCCCGGAAAGGATCCGGCCCTTGAGGCCGCGGGCGGCGTAGGGCGGCAGGTGCGGATTGGGGGCGGCGGCAGCGCCGATGGTCGTGTCAGTCATGGATGTGGACTCCGGTAAAGGTCGATGGCGCGGGGTTTGGACCTCCGCGCACCCCGCCGGTGGAAGGCCAAGGGTGGGCGGGTATCGCGCAGACCACGGGGTTAATCAAGACGATGTTGACGGGGCTGATGTTGACGTGGGCGGCCCCGGCTGTTCCCCTCCGGCTTGCACGCATCTTGCAGGATAGCGGGAGCGTCAGGGAACGGCTTCGACACTCGGGATGGAGGCATCCAATGGACGAACGTGGTTTGCGTGGTCTGATCGACCAGGTGAAGTCGGGCGGACTGTCCCGTCGCGGCTTCGTGCGACGGATGGCGGCGGTGGGGCTCACGGCGCCGATGGCGACGCAGCTTCTGGCATTTTCGGGCGTTGCCATGGCGCAAACCCGGTCGGTCTACAAACCAACCAAGCGAGGTGGAGGCGGCCTGCTGAAGGTCATGTGGTGGCAGGGTCCGACCCTGCTCAATCCGCACTTCGCCGTCGGCACCAAGGATCAGGATGCCTGTCGCCTGTTTTACGAGCCGCTGGCTGCCTGGGATCGCGACGGCAACCTGCGCCCCAAGCTCGCGGCCTCGATCCCCAGCCGCGAGGATGGCACGCTCGCCGCCGACGGAAAGTCGGTGATCTGGAAAGTGAAGCAGGGTGTCACCTGGCACGACGGCAAGCCCTTCACGGCCGACGACGTCCTCTTCACCTGGGAATATTCCAGCAATCCCGCGACGGCGACCGTCAGCAGCGGGTCCTACAAGGACGTCACGGTCGAGAAGATCGACCCGTACACTGTCGTCGTGAAGTTCAAGCAGCCGACCCCATTCTGGGCCGACACTTTCGTCGGCTGGGCTGGCGGCATCATCCCCCGGCATCTTTTCGGCGACTATGTCGGCGCCAAGTCGCGCGACGCACCGACCAACCTCAAGCCGGTCGGCACCGGCCCCTACAAGTTCAAGGACTTCAAGCCGGGCGACCTCGTCACCGGCGAGATCAACCTGGACTATCACGAGCCCAACCGGCCGCACTTCGACGCCATCGAGATGAAGGGTGGCGGTGATGCGGTCTCGGCGGCCCGCGCCGTGCTGCAGACCGGGGAATATCACTTCGCCTGGAACCTGCAGGTCGAGGACGAGATTCTTCTGCGGATGGAAAAGGGCGGCAAGGGAAAGGTCGCCATCACCCCCAGCGGTGGCATCGAGCACATGCAGCTCAACAACACCGATCCCTGGACCGAAGTCGATGGCGAGCGCTCCAGCCTGAAGACCAAGCATCCGACCCTGTCGGATCCCGCGGTGCGCCAGGCGCTCTCGCTGCTGATCGACAAGAATTCGATTCAGGACCACATCTACGGCCGCACCGGGATCGCGACCGCGAACTACGTCAATAACCCCGAGCGCTTCCGCTCGAAGACGACCAAGTTCGAGTTCAACGTCGACAAGGCCAACGCCATTCTCGACAAGGCGGGTTGGACGCGCGGCGCCGACGGTATCCGGGCCAAGGACGGCAAGAAGCTGAAATTCGTCTTCCAGACCTCGATCAACCAGCCGCGCCAGAAGACCCAGGCGATCATCAAGCAGGCTGCTCAAAGGGCCGGCATCGAGATGGAGCTGAAGTCGGTGACGGCGTCGGTATTCTTCTCCTCCGATGTCGCCAATCCCGACACCTACACCAAGTTCTATGCCGACCTGCAGGAATACAGCAACGGCATGAACGCGCCCGACCCCGAGGTCTTCCTGCGCCAGTTCTGTTCGTGGGAAGTCGCCACCAAGGAGAACAAGTGGCAGGGCCGCAACATCACACGCTGGCAGAACCAGGAGTACGACGACATCCACAAGGCGGCCCAGGTCGAGCTCGATCCGATCAAGCGTGCCGCGATGCTGATCAAGCTGAACGAGCTTGTGGTCAACAACGTCGTCGTCATCCCCCTGGTGATGCGCCCGGGCACCGCGGGCGTGGGCAACGGACTCATGCTGGAACTCACCGGCTGGGACAACAACACCTGGGATCTGGCGAACTGGTACCGCGATAGCTGACGCGTCAGGCGCTCTCGCGGTCCTGGTCGGGATGGTGGAACAGCAGCACCACCAGCACCGAGGAGAGCGCCAGGCCCGTCATCAGCAGAAAGCCGTCGGCGAAGGAGCCGCGCAGGTTCAGCACCCAGCCGGTAATGGCGGGCGCCAGGAAGCCCGCGATGGCGAAGGCGAAATCCATGATGCCCAACGCCGTTGCGGCGCGCTGTGGGACGATGTCGACATTCACCGCGTAGTAGGCGGCGTTGGCGCCCATCGAGGCCGCGACCGCCAGCGTGATGCCGGCGATGGCCACGGTGAGATCGTCGGTGAGCGCCACCGGGATGACCGCGAGGGCGGCGACAAACTGGCTGCCGGCGATCAGATATGAGCGGGCGACGCGCAGGCGGCCGGTTGTCTTCAGCAGATAGTCCGACCAGCGCCCGAACAGCCACAGCAGGACCGCCGCCGAGAGCCAGGGCAGCACCGTGAACAGGCCGACGGTCTGCAGGTTGAGGCCGTACTTGCGCTCGAGATAGCTCGGCAGCCACGTCATGAAGAAAAACAGGAAATAACCGAAGACGAAGAAGGCCCAATAGTTGGCAAGCAGCGTCCTGTTGGTGAGGAGCTTCCGGAGCACGCCGGGCTCGGGCCAGGATTTCAGGGCGGCATGCGGCGCGGCGGTGACCGACGGGTCTTTCGTCTGGATGTGCGCGAGTTCAGCCGCGTTGACGAAGCGCGACTCCGCCGGCTCGTCGCGGAACAGGAAGTACCACAGCGGCACCCAGGCGGCCGACAGCACGAAGAGCGCCGCGAAGGTGAGGCGCCAGTCGAGCCAGCCCAGAAGCTGCGTGACGATAGGCCCGCCAACGGCGAGCGCCAGCGGCACGGCAAACAGCGCATTGCCGAGCGCGGTTGCCCGCTCGTGCGGCGACAGCCAGTGGCTGACGGCGCCGGTCAGGGCTGGAAAATTGGGCCCCTCCGAGACGCCCAGCAGCACGCGTGCGGCGTAGAGCATGACAAATCCACCGGCCAGCGCCGTCGTCCCGATCGACAGACTCCACAGGATGGCGGCGACCGTGAGCACGATGCGCGCGCCGTAGCGGTCGACGGCAAAGCCTCCAAAAAGGGTGGTGATCGCATAGCCGAGGCCGAACGCCCCCAGGATGGTGCCGGTATCGCCGGGCGATAGGCCGAGGTCGCGCTGGATCGCGGGGATGGCGTAGGAAATGGCGGCGCGGTCGATGTAGTTGACGCCGGTGATCGCGAACAGGAGAAAGACGATGAACCACCGGTAGCGCGTGCGCGTCATGTGCCGCTCCTTGTCCTCGGCAGGGTAGCATGCGAAGGATCGATTCGATCCCTGTGACGGTTTGAAAACGATGTCCGATAATCCGCCGATCGAGTTCGCCTTTCCCGACCTTGGACGCTGGGAGAAGGGCGACGCGCCCTACATCCACGTGCGCGACAGCGGCAAGCCGGGCCCGACGGTGATGGTGGCGGCGCTCACCCACGGCAACGAGGTGTCGGGCGCCATCGTGGTCGACGACCTGCTCGCCTCAGGGCTGAAGCCGCACCGGGGCACGCTCATCTTTTCCTTCAACAACATCGAGGCCTATCAGCGCTTCGATGCCAGGAATCCCTTCAAGTCGCGCATGATCGACGAGGATTTCAACCGCACCTGGGGTCGCCTCGACCAGCCCGCGACCACGCTCGAGACCAGGCGGGCGCAGGTGGTGAAGCCCTATGTCGAACGCGCCGACTTCCTGCTCGATCTTCATTCCATGCACGACGATTGCGTGCCGCTGATGCTGTGCGGGCCGCTCGACCGCGGCGTGGCGCTGGCCAAGAAGCTCGGCGCGCCGGCCGACATCGTGCGCGATCGCGGCCATGCCGCCGGCATGCGCATGCGCGACTACGGCGCCTTCGGCGATCCCAAGAGCGACAGGACCGCGCTGCTGATCGAGACCGGCCAGCATTGGCGTGCCTCGTCCGTGGTAGTGGCCAAGGACGTGACGGTGCGCTTCCTGGCCGAGATGGGCATCGTCGAGGCGGCCGATCTTCCCGTGGGCTGGAAGCAGCCGGCGCCGGCCAAGCAGCGCGTCGTGCAGGTCACCCATGCTGTCGCCACCAAGCACGGCAACTTCACGCCGGCGCGCGCTTTCGAGGGCCAGGAGGTGATCGCCAAGGCGGGCACCGTGCTCGGTCACGACGACGGCGTGCCGGTGACGACGCCTTACGACGATTGCGTGCTGATCATGCCTGCCGTCAACCGCCCGCTTCGGGCCGGCGTCACGATTGTTCGCCTGGGTCGGTTGATCTGAGACCCGGTTGGCGACGCAACACGTAGCGCAGCTCCGACAGCCTGACGACGCCCAGCAGCGCCCCCAGCGCGCCATAGACGCCGCCGCCCAGCGCACAGATACCGAGCAGGGCCGCGATGCCCAGGAGATTGCCGCGCGCCAGCGACGGCTCCAGCACGACCAGCGCGCCCCACAGGACGGCGCCCATGCCCAGCGTGGCCAGCACCATGCGCAGCGACCGCGAGACGAGGCGAGTGTCGGGCGCCCACTGTCCGCGCCGCAGCAGGACGGCAGCCAGAAGGGCGGCGTTCAGCCAGCCCGACAGCGACGAGGCGAGTGCGATGCCGACCTGGGCGAGGTTCGTTCCATAGAGGAAGACGATGTTCAGCACGATGTTGGCGGCAATCGCCACGATGGCGATATAGAGCGGCGTCCTGGTGTCCTCGCGGGCGAAGAAGCCCGGCGTCATCGCCTTCACCACCATGAAGGCCGGCAGTCCGACGGCAAAGGCCGCGAGCGCGCTCGACGTCCGGAGCGTGTCGTCGGCGGTGAAGCGGCCGTGCTCGAACAGGATGCGGATGATGGGCTCGGCCAGCTGCCAGAGCGCAAGTGCGGCCGGCAGGCTGAAGAGCAGCCCATATTCTATGGCGCGATTCTGGTTGGCCATCGCCGACGCGGTCTGGCCGGCGCGCAGCTCGCGGGCGAGCATCGGCAGGAGCGCGGTGCCGATGGCGATGCCGACCACGCCGAGCGGCAACTGCGCAATGCGGTCGGCATAATAGAGCGCCGAGATCGTGCCGACCGGCAGCAGCGAGGCCCAGACCACGTCGAGCATGACGCTGATCTGCTGCACGCCGCCACCGATGGCGACCGGCGTGGCGAGCTTGACCAGCCGCGCGACCCTGGCCGTCCAGCGCGGCCGCACCAGTTTCATGCCGACACCGTCGTGGGCGCAGGCGAGAAGCAGCCACAGCCATTGCAGGATACCGGCGATCGCCACGCCGATCGAGGCGGCGTAGCCGCTGTTGGGCAGGAACGGGGTGAGGCCGAGCACGGCTCCGATCAGGGCGAGGTTCAGCAGGACGGGCGTGGCCGCGACATGGGCGAAGCGGTCGATGCTGTTCAGCACACCGCCGTAGAGCGAGGCGAGCGAAATGAACAAAAGATAGGGGAATGCGATGCGGCCGAACTCGACGGTCATGGCGAAGGTCGCGTCGTCGCGCATGCCGGGTGCCAGCAAAGCCATCACGACGGGCATGGCCAGGATCAACAGCACCGTGAACGGCACCAGCACCAGCAGCAGTGCCGCCTGCGCCTGGCGCGCGAAGGCCAGCGCCTCGGCGCGTCCGCCATCGTGCAGCTCGCGGGCGAACAGGGGCACGAAGGCCGCCGAAAAGGCACCCTCGGCGAACAAGCGACGAAAGAAGTTCGGCAGCTTGAAGGCCACGATGAACGCGTCGGCCACCGCGCCAGAACCGAGGAAGGCGGACAGCACGATGTCGCGCGCGAAACCGACGACCCGGCTCAGCAGGGTGATCCCGCCGATGGTGGCGATGGCGCGACTGAGGGTCATCGCCTTAATTCTGTCATCGCCGGCTGCCATAGTCATTCCCGGTGGTGGCCGGCGATGTAATGGCCGGTTTAAACCGCCACCACGGCCGGTCCCCCAAAGGGGCCGGTTTTTTATTGGGCATTCGCCAGCTTCAGCAGCGTCTCGCGATCCTGGGCGACGAGCTTCTTGTAGTCGCCGACGATTTTGTCTAGTTCCCCGGCAGGCAGCACGCTTTCCAGGTCGGTGAATCCCTGTGGGGCGCGCTGCTCGACGATGTCGAGCATGATGTCGATGCCCTTGCGCCGGTTGCTGTCGACGATGCGCGCCATCGGCGGCAGGCGCCGCTCCTCGTAACGCCTTAGCGCGACCTCGGGGTCGGCGGCGGCCAGAAGCTCCTGCGTGATCGCCTCGCCGTCGATGATCGCCTGCGAGGCGCCGTTGGATCCGATCGGGTACATCGGGTGCGCGGCATCGCCCAGCAGCGTGATCCTGCCGTGGCTCCAGCGCGGCAGCGGGTCGCGGTCGACCATGGGAAATTCCAGGATCGTGTGTGCGGAGCGGATGACTTCCGGCACGTCGAGCCAGCCGAAATTCCAGTTCTCGAAGCGCGGCAGGAAGTCGGCGAGATTGCCCGGCTTGTTCCAGTCCTCGCGCGAGGGCAACGCGCCGTCGCCCATGTAGAGATCGCAGATCCAGTTGATCAGCGCCTCGCCGCGATCGGCATGGACGCGGCTCACCGGATAGCAGACGAATTTCTGCGTGTGGTGGCCGGCCTGCACCATGGTGGCGCCGTCGAGGAAGGGCTTGCCGACGGTGACGCCGCGCCACATCAGGATGCCCTGCCATTTGGGCGGACCCTCGTCGGGATAGTCGCGCGCGCGCACCGCCGAATGGATGCCGTCGGCGCCGATCAGCAGATCGGCGTCGCCGGTCTCCGCCGGCGCGCCGTCGCGATCGACGAAGCGCATGTGGACGCGCGCGCCGCGCTGCTCGAAGCCGGCGAGGCGCCGGCCGGGCCGCACCGCGTCGGCGCCCAGCATCGCTTGCGCGGCACGATAGAGGATCATCTGCAGTTCGCCGCGATGGATCGAGAATTGCGGCCAGGGCAGGCCGGCGCGTCGGCCGCGCGGATCGGCCCAGATGGTCTGGCCGTGGCGATTGGCGAAGCGCAGCTCGGCGGTCTCGATGGCGGTGGCGGCGAGCGCGGGCT
>JBQTJT010000103.1:0-25270 GCA_052386855.1 Reyranella sp. | reverse complement strand
TGCTGACGCCGGCGGTGAAATTCCTGGTGTGCAAGAGCACGCCGCAGGTGGTCTACGAATCGCTCGAATGCCTGGGCGGCAACGGCTACACCGAGGACCTGCCGCTGGCGCGCTACTATCGCGAGGCGCCGCTCAACGCCATCTGGGAAGGCTCCGGCAACGTCATGGCGCTCGACGTGCTGCGCGCCGCCGGCCGGCATCCCGAGGCTGCCATGGACACGCTCTCCCGCCTGGTGCGCACGGCATCGCGCGCCTTCAATGTGGCGCCGCTCGCCCAGGCGCTGGAACAGACTCTCAAGTCCGCCGACGCCGAGCGCCGCGCCCGCTTCCTCTGCGAGGGCCTGGCCCGCATCGCGGCCCTGGCCGCCCTTGTCGATGCAGGCTCCGAGTTCGCCCCGCTCTATGGCGAGACGCGACTGGGCGCCGGGCATTTCGCGCAGTTCGGCACCGCCGATCTCGGCACGGCCGAGACGCGCCTGATGGATCGCGCGCTCGCTATCTGACTGCGACAACCTGTCCGGAAAATAATCGCGTTGGCGCGCCGCTCGGAAAATCTCGCGGCGTATCAACCACTTGCAGAAGCACCCCTCGCAAAACCGCCATTCGACGCCAGCCCGGCGATTTTCGTAGCGTGCCGGCCATGGTCGATTCTCCCGCCGCCCCGCTTTGCCCGCTTCAAAGGCCACGAATGTCCCCGTCGCCGCGACACGGGAGGCATTTTGAAAATGTCCCGCTTTACGGGACATCGGGCGACTCTCAGTGTCGCCGGAAAAGCCCGATGGAACAAGCACTTGCCGTCCTCGGGTGCGACATGGGACTCTCGCCTTAGCGCCCCGGAAAATGTCCCAGTGAGTATCCCAGTCCGATGAAAAAGATCTTTACCGCCTGCCTCGGCACCGAGACCAACACCTTCGCGTCGATCCCCACCGGCCATCAGCTCTTCGAGGAGACCTGCCTCTATCGCAAGGCCAGCTACGGCACGAACATCCCGATGTTCGGGGCGCCGCTGGCTGTCTGGAAGCAGCGTGCCGACGCCAAGGGCTGGCAGACGGTCGAAAGCCTCTGCGCCTTCGCCATGCCCGCCGGCAAGACGGTGAAGAAGGTCTACGAGGCCTTCCGCGACGAGATCATCGCGGACCTCAAGGCTGCGATGCCGGTCGATGCCGTGTTCCTCTCGATGCACGGCGCCATGGTGGCCGAGGGCTACGACGATTGCGAAAGCGACCTGCTCGCCCATGTCCGCAAGGTCGTGGGCCCCGACGTGCCGGTCGGCGTCGAACTCGATCTCCACTGCAACATCGGCGAGGGCACCTTCCGCGACGCCACCGTGCTGGTGCTGTTCAAGGAGTATCCGCATGTCGATGTGTCGGAGCGCGCCGACGATCTCTTCACCGTGATGGAAGGCGCCATCGAGGGCCGGACCAAGCCGGTGATGGCCGCCTGGGACTGCCGCATGATCGGCGTGTTCCACACCACGCGCGAGCCGATGCGCGGCTTCGTCGACAAGCTCATGGCGATGGAAGGCAAGGACGGCGTGCTGTCGCTGTCGATCGCCCACGGCTTTCCGTGGTCCGACATCAAGGAGATGAGCAGCAAGATCATCGCCGTCACCGACAACGACAAGGCCAAGGCGCAGAAGCTTGCCAAGGAACTCGGCCAGGAGTTCTTCGCCATGCGGGCGGCCACACAACCACCTTATGTCACGCTCGGCACCGCCATGGCGCGCGCGCAGTCGCACAACCTGCCCAAGCCCATGGTGCTGGCCGACGTCTCGGATAATGCCGGCGGCGGCGCTGCCTCCGATTCGACCTTCATCCTGCGCGAGCTGCTCGACCGTAAGATCAAGGACGCCGCCATCGCCATGTTCTGGGATCCCGGCGTCGTGAAGCTCGCCTTCGAGGTCGGCGAAGGTGCCGAGTTCGACCTTCGCCTCGGCGGCAAGCTCGGCCCGCAATCTGGCGCTCCCATCGACTGCCGCGCCAAGGTGATCGGCCTCGCCAAGGACGTCTACACCACCTTCGGCGGCCAGCGGAAAGGCACCACGCCGATCGGCGATGCCGCGGCGCTGCAGATCGACGATGTAACGGTGATCGTCAACACCAAGCGCAGCCAGTGTCACAGCCTCGACTGCTTCCGGAAGCTCGGTGTCGATCCCTCGACCAAGAAGGTCGTGGTGGTGAAGTCGATGCAGCACTTCCACGCGGCCTACGCCCCGATCGCCAGCGAGGTGGTCTATGTCGCCGCGCCCGGCGCGCTGGTGCCGGACTGGTCGCTGCTGCCCTACACCAAGGTCGACAAGGCGCAGTGGCCGTTCGTGGCCCAGCCTCAACACGCATGAGGGGGCACCCATGAGGTGGCTCGCCTCCTTCTGCGTCCTGCTCGCTGCGGGTAGCGCCGTCGCCCAGTCGCCGAACGGAGTACGCACGCTCGATCCCCCCGGCGCCATCAAGGCCGAGGGAACATGGAGTCTCGGCGCGCGGGCCGGCGACTTCGTCTTCGTGGCCGGCATGCAGGGCGTGGACCCCGTGACCAGCAAACTGGTGCAGGATCCGCAGTCCCGCATCCGCCAGGCCTTCCTCAACATCCGGCATATCGCTCAGTCGGAGGGCGCCAGCCTGCAGGATTGCGTGCGGCTCACGATCTACGTCAGCGACCTGAAAACCTTCGCGCCCATGGTCGACAAGGCGCAGGCCGAACTCTGGGGCAAGCCGCCCTATCCGCCGCGCACCATGGTCGAGGTCCGGCGCCTGTTCGACGACGATATCGTCGAGATCGACAGCGTCTTCTACGCGCCGAAAAAGCCCTGATTACAGGGCGTTTACACGGCCCGCTCACATTGGTATTGTCCGCCGCGTCGCGGCCCGGGATGGCCGTTTTGTCGTGTGATATCAACGACTTAACGAGGTCCCGCCCCGGCGCGAGGGGCGCGATCCATGAAGATTCTCACCGGCAACAGCAACCGACCGCTGGCGGAAGCCATTTCCGCCAAGCTGGCGCTGCCGCTGGTCAGAGCCAACATCCGCCGTTTCTCGGATAACGAGATCTTCGTCGAGATCCTGGAGAACGTGCGCGGCGAGGATGTCTTCGTGATCCAGTCGACGAGCTTTCCGGCCAACGACCATCTGATGGAGCTGCTGATCACCATCGATGCGCTGCGCCGCAGCTCGGCGCGACGCATCACGGCGGTGATGCCCTACTTCGGCTACGCCCGTCAGGACCGCAAGACCGGCTCACGCACGCCGATCTCGGCCAAACTGGTCGCCAACTTGATCACCCATGCCGGCGCCAATCGCGTACTGACGCTCGACCTGCACGCAGCACAAATCCAGGGCTTCTTCGATATCCCGCTCGACAACCTCTTCGCCGGTCCGGTGTTTTCCAAGGACATCAAGGAGACGCTGCCCAACCGCAGCTTCACCGTGGTCTCGCCCGACGTCGGCGGCGTGGTCCGCGCGCGCGCCATCGCCAAGCGCATCGACGCCGACCTCGCCATCATCGACAAGCGCCGCGAGGCGGCCGGCGTCAGCGAGGTCATGAACGTGATCGGCGACGTGAAGGGCCGTGACTGCATCCTGATCGACGACATCGTCGATTCGGCCGGCACGCTCTGCAACGCCTCGGTCGCCCTGATGGACCAGGGCGCCAAGTCGGTGTGCGCCTACGTCACGCACGGCGTGCTGTCGGGCGGTGCCGTGGCCCGGGTCGCTGCCTCGCCGATGGAGAAGCTGGTCATCACCGATTCGATCCAGCCCACCGAGGCGGTGCGGATTTCGCCCAACGTGCGGCCGCTCAGCATCGCCTCGCTGATGGCCGAAGCCATGAGGCGCATTTCCGACGAATCGTCGGTTTCGAGTTTGTTCGACTGAGGAATTTGGAGATCCGGCGATCGGCACCCCTGGAGGCCGCGCCGCGAGTGAGAGAGAGAAAAGACCAACCCAAGGAGAAGTGAGATGTCAGAGACGACCAAAGTCGTCGCGAGGATGCGGGATCGGGCCGGCAAAGGGGGCGCCCGTTCCAGCCGTCGCGAGGGACTGATTCCCGCCGTTATCTACGGCGACAAGCAACCCCCTGTCATGATCGCGGTCGAGCCGAAATCGATCGAGCGCGAGCTGCAGAAGGAAGGTTACTTCAACCATCGGCTCGAGATCGACGTCGAGGGCAAGGGCTTCCAGGTCCTGCCGCGCGACGTGCAGGTCGACCCGGTGACGGACAAGCCCCTCCATCTCGACTTCCTGCGGATCGGCCCCGAGTCGATCATCACCGTGCAGGTCCCCGTCCACTTCAAGAACGAAGCGGCATCCCCCGGCATCAAGCGCGGCGGCGTGCTCAACATCGTGCTCCACGAGATCACGGTGCGCACCAGGGCCGACGCGATCCCGGAATACTTCGAGGTCGACCTGACCGGCCTCGAGATCGGCCACTCGATTCATCTCTCGACGATCTCGGTTCCCGAGGGCGTGCGGGTGGTGAGCCGCGACAAGGACGCCACCGTGGCTTCGATCGCCGCACCGACCGTGGTGCGCGAGCAGGCTGCGGCCGATGCAGCGGCTCCGGCGGCTGCGGAAGGCGCGGCGGCTCCGGCGGCGGGTGCTGCACCCGTGGCGGGTGGTGCGGCGCCGGCGGCAGGTGCTGCGGCACCGGCGGCGGGCGGCAAGGCGCCGGCTCCGGCCAAGAAGTAAGCGCTCGATGCTCCTGCTGGTCGGCCTCGGCAATCCCGGGCCGCGCTATGCGGGGCATCGGCACAACGTTGGATTCATGGCGGTGGACGAGATCGTCCGCCGCCGTGTTTTCTCTCCCTGGCGTGCACGCTTCAACGGCGAGGTGGCCGAAGGTCACCTCGGCGGCGAGCGCGTCATCGTCCTGAAGCCCATGACCTTCATGAACGAGTCAGCCAAGGCCGTGGGCGAGGCGGTGCGCTTCCTGAAGGTGCCGCTGGACCGCATGGTGGTGTTCCACGACGAGCTCGATATCGCGCCGGGGCGCGTGCGGATGAAGAAGGGCGGCGGTGCCGGCGGCCACAACGGCGTGCGCGACATCGACGCCCATGTCGGCAAGGACTATCGCCGCGTACGCATCGGCATCGGCCATCCCGGCCACAAGGACCTGGTGCTGCACTGGGTCCTGCGCGACTTCGAGCCGGACGAGCGCGATCCCGCGACCGGCTGGGTCCCGAAGTTGCTGCAGGCCCTGGCCGAAGAATCGGCGCTGCTGATCGAAGGCGGGGTCAAGGCGGACGAAAGATACATGAGCCGGGTGGCGAGCCTGGCGCCCGCACCGGATCTCCCGGCGCGTCTGAACCTCAAAGAGTAAAACATGGGTTTCAATTGCGGTATCGTCGGCCTGCCCAACGTCGGCAAGTCGACCCTGTTCAATGCGCTGACGGCCACGCAGGCCGCACAGGCGGCCAACTATCCGTTCTGCACCATCGAGCCCAACGTCGGCCGCGTCGCCGTCCCCGATCCACGGCTGGACAAGCTCTCCGCGATCGCCAACTCGGCCAAGATCATCCCGACCCAGCTCGAGTTCGTCGACATCGCCGGCCTCGTCAAAGGCGCGTCGAAGGGCGAAGGGCTCGGCAACCAGTTCCTGGCCAACATCCGCGAGGTCGACGCCATCGCCCACGTGCTGCGCTGCTTCGAGGATGGCGACGTGACGCACGTCCAGGGCAATGTCGATCCGGTGCGCGACGCAGAGATCGTCGAGACCGAGCTGATGATCGCCGACATGGACAGCCTGGAAAAGCGCCTGCCCAACCTCGAGAAGCGCGCCAAGAGTGGCGACAAGGAGGCGGCCGCCGAAGCCCCCGTGGTCAAGAAGGCGCTGGATGCGCTGCGCGAGGGCAAGCCCGCCCGCGACGCGGCGCTGACGGCGGACGAGCTTCAGGTCTTCCACGGCCTGCAACTCATCACCGCCAAACCGATGATGTACGTGCTGAACGTCGACGAGGGCTCGGCCGCCACCGGCAATGCCCACAGCGCCAAGGCCGAAGCCTTCGCCAAGGAACGCGGCATGCTGGCGGTGGTGATCTCGGCCGCCATCGAGGCCGAGGTGGCACGGCTGCCGCCCGAGGATCAGGGCGACTATCTCTCCTCGCTCGGCCTGAAGGAAACCGGCCTCGCCCGGGTGGTGCGGGCGGGCTACCAGCTGCTCGATCTGGTGACCTTCTTCACCGTCGGGCCCAAGGAAGCCCGCGCCTGGACCGTGCGCCGCGAGGCCACGGCGCCCGTTGCCGCGGGCGTCATCCACACCGACTTCGAGAAGGGTTTCATCCGCGCCGAGACCATTGCCTACGACGACTATGTGAGCCTGAAAGGCGAAGCCGGTGCGCGCGATGCCGGCAAGCTTCGCCTCGAGGGCAAGGACTACGCCGTCAAGGACGGCGACGTGTTTCACTTCAGGTTCAACGTGTAACGCGCAAAGCGCGTTACACGTTGAACCGGCGAGCGGCAGCGCTTGTAACCAAGCGCGAAAGCTCGCACGGCGCAGAATGGATATGAAAGCGAGCCAGAGGCTCGCGGTCCGCTAAGAACCAATCGCGCCGCCACCCTTCTTCGTGATGGCGATGACCGATGGCCTGGGCGGCATGCCGTCCTTGAAGTCGGGCCAGCGCGTCGAAGGCTTCTCGAATGTCGAGCCGGCATCCTCGCCCGGATGCTGGATGGCCAGGAACACCGTGTTGTCGTCAGGCGTCAGGATCGGGCCGCAGACCTCAGCACCGGTCGGCGCCTGGAAGAAGCACCGCGTCAGACCACGGCCGTAGCCAGCAGTGTCGGCGCCATAGAGACCGTCGGCGATGCCGGCGGCCGTCGGGGCGCCGTCGGTGGCGAGCCAGATTCGCCCCTTGCTGTCGAAGGCGCAGTTGTCGACGCAGGACAGCCAGCCGTTCTCCGAGGTCGCCCGGTGATAGCGTGCCCCGGCATCGATGCCGGGTTTGCCGCTGACGATGAAGATCGCCCAGGTCCCCTCGGTCGACGCATGCTCGCCGTCCTTGGGCGTGATCTCGATGACGTGGCCATGGGCATTGCGGGCCATCGGGTTGGCGCGATTCACCTGCTGCTCGGTGCGCCGCGTATTGTTGGTGAGCAACACGTAGACCCGCCCATTGACCGGATTGGCCTCGACGTCCTCGGGACGATCCATCGGCGTGGCCTTGAGCAGATCGGCGGCCACGCGCGCATAGATCAGAACGTCGGCCTGGCTGGCAAAGCCGTTCTCGGCCGTCAGCGGGCCCTGGCCATGGACCATCGGCATCCACTCGATCTTGCCATCATCGGCAAAGCGCGCAACGTAGAGCGTGCCCTCGTCCAGCAGGTTCCTGTTCGCGGCCCGGTCGGTCGGACTCCAAGGCTTGGCGGTGACGAACTTGTAGACGTAGTCGAAGCGCTCGTCGTCGCCCATGTAGATGACGACCCTTCCGTCCTTGGTCAGCGCATGGTGACAGCCTTCGTGCTTGAAGCGCCCCAGCGCCGTGCGCTTGATGGGCGCGGCCGAGGGATCGTACGGATCGATCTCGACGATCCAGCCGAAGCGGTTGGGCTCGTTCGGCTCCTTCTCGACGTTGAAGCGGTCGAAATACTGAGCCCAGGCATACCAGGTAGCCTTCGAGATGCCGTAGCGCTTGTAAGCCTTGGCATCGGGCATCTTCTCGGCATCGCCACCGAAGTAGCCGTTGAAATTCTCTTCCGCCGTCAGCCAGGTGCCCCACGGTGTCTCGCCGCCGGCACAGTTGTTCAGCATGCCCAGCACCTTGGTGCCGGTCGGATCGGCCGACGTCTTGAGCTTGTCGTGCCCCGCCGCCGGGCCGGAGACCTCCATCGGCGTGGTGCCGGTGATGCGCCGACCGTACTTGCTGTCCGGCACGATCTTCCACGTGCCGCCGTCGCGGGCGATCTCGATCACGGCGCCGCCGTGTGCCGCCATCTCGACTTCGACCTGCGGCTTGGACGCCTTGAGGTTGACGGCGCGGCCCGAACCCAGGCCCGCGAACATCAGGCCGGGATTGGTGTACTCGTGATTGACGACCATGAGGAAACGGTCGCCGGCCGTGCTGCCGAGAGGCAGCGGATGCAGCCCGATGAAGTCGCAATTGTAGCCGAACTGCCTTTCCTGGGCCGCGGCTGTCAGGTTGGCGGGATCGAAGGCCGGCGCGCCGGCCACGACCGGATCGCCCCAGCGGATCAGGACTTGCGCCTCATAGCCTTCGGGAATGTGGTGGGTCTTGTCGAGCCCGTGGACGACTTCCTTGAAGGTGAGCGACGACGGGCCGGCCTCCTGGGCGAGCGCCGTGCTGCCGAGCAGCTCGTGCGTCAGCGTCGCCGCAGCGCCGATCCCGAAGAGGCCGCGCAGGGTGCTGCGTCGACCGAGGCGCCGTTCGATCAGATCGCCGATCGACGGTTCGGTGCTGGTGTTCGAACCGACGTTTTCTGAATTGTCGTAACCGTCCATCCCGATCTCCTCATGTTTGCGACCGAGGTACTCCCGACCCGCGATACCAACACTGCAACTCCGTGTCATTTCCGTTTCAGTCTCATCCACAAGGCCCGTCAGCAAACCGTAGCGCACCTGTTGTAGCTCCCGCGAGCCAGTCATCCGAGGGAGACCATCATGCGCACCTATCCGTTTCTTGCCGCCACCGCGGTCCTCGTTCTCGCGACGCAAGCGGCGGCGCAGACCAAATACCCCGCCGTTCTCGAAGGCCACGCCGTGCTGCCGGCCATGACCCTCGTGCCGCCGCCGGCGGATGCGCCCCAGGAGCTGCAGATTTCCGGCCGCTACGCCGGCCCGGGCGGCCAGCGGGTCGACGCGCCCGGGACCGTTCCCGCCATGTCGGCGCTCTCGGACAAGGCGGCCCCCCGCCCCACCGGCGTCAGCTTCCCGCTGAAGGGCCAGCCGGTCCAGGGCCTGTCCGGCATCAAGAACCTGAAGGACGGCACGTTCCTGACGCTGAGCGACAACGGTTTCGGCTCCAAGGCGAATTCGCCCGACGCCATGCTGACATTCCATGTCGTGAAGCCCGACTGGAAAAGCGGCGCCGTCGAGCGTGTCTCGACCGTGTTCCTGAGCGATCCCGACCGCAAGGTGCCGTTCCGAATCGTCAACGAGAACACGCCCAAGCGTTACCTGACGGGCGGCGACTTCGACATCGAATCGATCCAGCCGGTCGGCGACGCGCTGTGGTTCGGCGACGAATTCGGGCCTTTCCTGATCAAGACCGATCGCGCCGGCAAGGTCCTGCAGGTGTTCGAGACCAAGGTCGACGGCAAGATCGTGCGTTCGCCCGATCATCCCGCGGTGGCGATGCCGGCCGTTCCTGGCGCCGTAAAATTTGAGGTCCGGCGCAGCAAGGGCTTCGAGGGCATGGCGGCCTCGGCCGACGGCAAGTTCCTATATCCCTTGCTGGAAGGCCCGCTGCTGACGGCAACGGGCGAGCCCGAGGCCAAGGACGGCAAGCGCTTCCTGCGCATCCTCGAGTTCGATACCGCCAAGGGCGAATACACTGGCAAGAGCTTCAAATACACGCTCGAGGCGCCCAACAATTCGATCGGCGACTTCAACCTGATCGACGCCACCAGCGGCCTCATCATCGAGCGCGACGACACCGAGGGCGACACCGCCCAGGCCTGCCTCGAAGGCGCGCCCAAGCCCGACTGCTTCAACATGCCGGCCAAGTTCAAGCGCATCTACAAGATCGATCTCGCCCAGGCCGATGCCGACGGCTTCGTGAAGAAGGTCGGCTACATCGACCTGATGGACATCGACGACCCGCAAAAGTTGGCCCGCCAGGGTGGCAAGGACGGCAAGCTTACCTTCCCGTTCTTCACCATCGAGAACGTCGACCTGGTCGATGCCGACCACATCATCGTGGGCAACGACAATAACCTGCCCTTCTCGTCGGGCCGCGCGCTGGGCAAGGTCGACGACAACGAGCTGATCCTGCTGAAGGTGACCGACCTCCTGCAGGCCAGGTAAGCACGGGCGCCGCCCGTTTGACCCCGGCGACGACACGGCGCTAGCTTCCCCAGGACTGTCCTGGGGAGGATCGCCATGTCGACCGCAGCTGCCGCCCGGACGCAGGCGGCCCAGCCGTTCCGGCTACGCCCTTTCGAGGGTGGCCTCGGCGCCGAGATCGAGGGAATCGCCGTGTCGGCGATCGACGACGCGACCTTTCCGGCCATCTACAACGCTTTCCTGACACACCAGCTTCTGCTCTTCCGCGACCAGGATCTGCCGCCCGGCGATCAAGTGGCCTTCGCGCGCCGGTTCGGCCAGGTGCAGGTCCATGTCATGAACCAGTATCACGCCGGCGCCCATCCCGAGTTGTACACGCTCTCGAATGTCGGCCCCGACGGCAAGCCGAACGGCAAGCATCCCGACCGTGGAACACTGGCCTGGCACACCGACGGCTCGTGGCAACGGTTCACGACCAAGGCCACGATGCTCTATGCCGAGGTGATCCCGAGCCGCGGCGGCGGCACCGGCTTTGCCGACATGTACTCGGCCTTCGAGGCAATGCCACCGGAAGAGCAGCGACGCCTCTTGGAACTGCGCGCCATCCACAATCTCGATTTCTCGCGCAATCGCCGGCATGGCGACGAGCCGATGACCGAGGCCCAGCGCAAGGTCGCGCCGCCGGTCGAGCAACCGGTGGTTCGCGTCCATCCCGAGACCGGACGCAAGGCGATGTATCTCGGCGATCACGCCGAGCGCATCGTCGGCATGGGCTACGACAAGGGCCGGGCCTTCATCGACGGCCTCAACGACCGGATCGTCGCCGTCTGCCAGACTTACTTCCACGACTGGCGGCCGCGCGACCTCATGGTCTGGGACAACCGCTGCCTGTTGCACAAGGCGGGAACCTACGATCTCGCGAACGAGCCGCGCGTCATACGCCGCTGTACCGTGCTGGGCGACACACCGTCCTGAAGAAGGCCGGGGTCACCGCCTAGGGCAGCACGCGTTTCATCCAGCGCGCGGTGCCCTGGGCGTCCTGGCTGTCGGACTCCTCGAGCTTTGCGATCACGCGCTGCCGGTCCGCCATCTCGCGATTCTGGCTGAGCTTGATCTTGATTTCGATACGCGAGAGCGGCATGCGGAACACGGTGATGCCGCGCGTCTGGGCCTCGGCGTTGCCGGCGGGCAGCCGGTCGAGCCCCCAGCCCTCGGGGCCCTCGGCCTCATATTCGCGGGCGAGCGCTGCCAGCACGTCGAGAGCGCCCTTGGTGTCCTCTATGATCTGGGGCCGACCATAGGCGTGCACGGTCACGTAGTTCCAGGTCGGCACCTTGGCGCCGGGCGTGTACCAGGTCGGCGAAACATAGGCGTGCGGCCCCCAGAACAAGGCCAGCGATTCCGCGGGGCGCGTGAACAGCTTCCAGTGCGGGTTCGCGCGCGCCACATGGCCGATCAGCGAGCCGTGCGGCCCACCCGTCTCCTGCCACATCAGAGAGAGGTGCGTGGTGAATGGGGCACCGTCCTCGGCGGTCGTCGTCAGCAGCGCCCAGCTGTGCGCCCGCATGATCTCCCGACCAATGGCCTCGTCGCCCTCGAAGTGCTTCGGCAGATACATGGTTGATCCGGTGGCTGATCCAATGGGTTGAACGCCGCTGAATTACCATGTCCAATACAATGAACAGAGGGAGTTATTCTCATGGGCGAAGATATCCGTCTTAAGTCGGCGGCCGGCGAAATTGGCGCTTACCTCGCCAAGCCGGCAGGCGCCCCCAAGGGTGGCATCGTGGTGGTTCAGGAGATTTTCGGCGTTAATCAGCACATCCGGAAGGTCACCGACTTCTTCGCCAGCCAGGGCTATCTCGCGCTCGCACCGCGCTTCTTCGACCACCTCAAGCCCGGCATCGAGCTTGGCTACACGCCCGACACCATCGCCGAGGGCCGCGGCTACGTGATGACGCCGGGCTTCACCGACAAGGCGGTGCAGGACGTCGACGCCGCGATGCAGGAGCTGAAGAAGCGTGGCATCAACAAGATCGGCGTCACCGGCTATTGCTGGGGCGGCACCATCTCGTGGCTGGCGGCGACTCGGCTGAAGCCCGACGCGGTGTCGGGCTACTACGGCGGCGGCATCCACGGCGCCAGGAGCGAAAAGCCCACGGTGCCGACGCAACTGCATTTCGGCGACAAGGATATGCACATCCCGATGACGCATGTGAACGAGCTGCGGACGCTCCATCCCGGCGTGCAAATCTTCGACTATCCGGCCGACCACGGTTTCCATTGCGACGAGCGCGGCAGCTGGGATGCTGCGGCATCCAAGCAGGCCATGGCCCGCACGCTGGAGCATTTCGCGAAGTACGTTGGCTAAGAGACCCGCCAAAAAAGCCTTCGATCCCGCGGCGCGCGGCCCCCTGAACGGGATCCGTGTCGTGGATCTGTCGCGCCTGGTCGCCGGCAACGTGCTCACGCTGCAGCTCGCCGATTTCGGCGCCGAGGTGATCAAGATCGAGCCGCCCGAGGGCGACACGCTGCGCTCGTGGCGGGTCAAGGGCATCGAGACGGCGTGGAAAGTCTATAGCCGCAACAAGAAGAGCGTGGCGCTCGACCTGCGCTCCGACGCCGGCCGCACGATCGTGCGCGAGCTCACCAGATCGGCCGCGATCCTGGTCGAGAGTTTCAGGCCCGGCGTGCTGGAGGATATGGGCCTCTCGCCCTCCGAGCTGCACGAGATCAATCCCAAGCTGGTGATCGTGCGCATCTCCGGCTGGGGCCAGGATGGCCGCTTCCGCCACAAGCCGGGCTTCGGCACCCTGATCGAAGGCTATAGCGGCTTCGCCTCGATGAACGGCTTCGAGGACCGCGAGCCGGTGCTGCCGCCGATGTATCTCGCCGACGCCACGGCGGCCCTGAACGGCTATGGCGCCGTCATGGTGGCGCTCCGCGAGGTCGAGGTGAACGGCGGCAAGGGCCAGACGCTCGACCTGCCGCTGTTCGACCCGCTGTTCTCCGTGCTGGGGCCGCAGGCTGCCAACCACAGGCTGACCGGCGAGGTGAAGGTGCGGAGCGGCAGCCGCTCGACCAATGCAGCACCTCGCAACGTCTACAAGACCAGGGACGGCCACTGGGTCTGTCTCTCGGCCTCGACCCAGGGCATGGCCGAGCGCGTGCTGGTCAAGATCGGCCGGCCGGAGCTGGTGAAGGACCCGCGCTTTTCCACCAACATCGAGCGCGTCCGGAACGGCATCGAGCTCGACGGGATCATCGGCGGTTTCATCGCGGAGCGCGACCTCGACGAGAACCTGCGCTACTTCGACGAGGCCGGCGTCACCATCGGGCCGGTGTATGACATCTCGCAGATCGTTCAGGACGACTACGTGCTGGAGCGCGAATCGCTGATCGAGATTCCCGACGACGACATGGGCGCGCTGCCGACTCATCCCGTGGTACCGCGCCTGTCCGGCACGCCCGGTGCCCTCAAGAGCGCCGCGCCCAGAATCGGCGAGCACAACGAGGCGCTGCTGAAGCCGCTGCTGGGCGAGGCCGAATACGACAAGCTGTGCGCGGCCGGCGCCATCTCGAAAGGGAAAAGGAAGTGACATTCAACGTCATGAGGCCCGTCCCGCCCGTCTGGCGCTCGATCCTCTATGTGCCTGGCAATGTCCCGAAGTTCATCGACAAGGCGCATGAGCGCGGCGCGGACTGCGTGCTGGTCGACCTCGAGGACAGCGTCCAGCCGGCGCAAAAGCCCGAGGCACGCGCCATGCTGCCGGAGACCATGAAGGCGGTCGCCAAAAGCGGCGCCGACGTGGCGGTGCGCATCAACCGGCCGCTGCAGCTCGCCATTCCCGACATCGAGGCGGCAGTGCGGCCCGGCCTCACGGCCCTCTTCATCACCAAGACCGAGGGCGTGCAGCACCTCAGGCTGCTCGACGAGGTGGTGAGCGACCTCGAACGCGCCCGCGGCATGCAAGCGGGAAGCGTGGGCTTCGGCGCCATGATCGAGCATCCGCGCGCGCTCGCCCATATCAACGACATCGCCGAGCATGCGCCGCGCGTCATCGCCATGATGCTGGGCGGCGAGGATTTCGCGCTCGAGACCGGCTCGCTGCCGACCGCCGATGCGCTCGAGCTGCCCAAACGCATGGTGGCGTTTGCCGCCCAGGCGCATGGCCTGTCGATGATCGGCGTCATGGGTACCGTTGCCGACTATTCCGACCCCGACGCCTACCGCAAGAGTGCCGAGCGGGCGCGCCGCTTCGGCTTTTCCGGCGGCACCTGCATCCATCCGGCGCTGGTGAAGACGCTGAACGAGGCCTTCACGCCCCCGGCCGAGGACGTGGCCTATGCGCGGAAGCTGATCGTGGCCGACGAAAAAGCCGCGGCTGAGGGCCGCGGCTCGTTCTCCGTCGATGGCAAGATGATCGACATTCCGGTGATCGACCGCGCCCGCCGCCTGATCGCGCGCTACGAGGCGATCGAGAAGCGGCTGAAGCGCTAAACCATGTCGTCACGGGCGGGGTAACCCCCGCCCTGTAGCGAAGCGAAGGACCTCACCGAACGACCGGACACGGACTGCCGCCAGCGAGTGCGTAGCGAACGCGAGATCCTTCGCTACGCTCAGGATGACAATCCCCTCTCGGCAGATCAGTGCTTGTCGGACCAGACCTGACGCTTCACCGCGTACATCAGGCCGGCCAACGCCAGCATGAAGAGGATGACGCGGACGCCGGTGCGCTTGCGGTCCTCCATGTGCGGCTCCGAGGCCCAGGCCAGGAACTCGGTGACGTCGGAAGATTGCTGACCGAGCGTCGCCTTGGTGCCGTCGGCGTAGGTCACCTTGTCGTCGGCCAGCGGCGGCGCCATGGCGATCCGGTGGCCGGGGAAGTAGGTGTTGTAGTTGTCGTCCTTGGTGACCGAGTAGGCCTTGATCTGGTCAGGCGTCAGCTTGTCGAACGGCACGTAGCCCGTCAGCAGCGCATAGAGGTAGTTGGGTCCGTTCGCGCGTGCCTTGGCCATGACGCTGAGATCGGGCGGCGCCTTGCCGTTGTTGGCGGCGGCGGCGGCGAGCTCGTTGGCGAACGGCTTCTTGAAGCGGTCCGAGAGGCGCGCCGGCCGGTCGATTGGTGCGCCGTCGTCGTTGAGATCGGGAACCGTGATGTCCTTGATCAGGCCCTTGACCTGATTGTCGGTGAGACCCAGCTCCGTGAGGTTGCGATAGGCCAGCAGCGACAGCGAGTGGCAGGCCGAGCAGACCTCCTGATAGACCTGATAGCCGCGCTGGGCGGCGGCCCGGTCGTAGGTGCCGAACGGGCCCTCGAACTTCCATTGACGAGCCGGAGCCTCGGGAGTCGTGCCGGCCGCGATGGCGACAGCACCGGCGCCGGTGACGAGGGCAGCGAGCGCAATCGCGCCGGAAACGATCAGTCTACGCATGGCGCTTACCCTGCCTTCTTCTTGAGCACTGCGTCGGCGATGCTGGGCGGCATCGGCAATGGCCGTTCGACCTTGCCCAGAACCGGCAGCAGGATGAGGAAGTGGAAGAAGTAGTAGAGCGTGGCGACCTGGGACAGCGGGATCCAGAAGCCGGCCGGCGGGTTGGCACCGCAGAAGCCGAGCACGATCACGTCGACGACCAGAACCAGCATCGCCCACTTGTAGATCGGCCGGAACGTGGCCGAGCGGACGCGTGAGGTGTCGAGCCACGGCAGGATGAACAGCACCGCGATGGCGCCGAACATGGCGATCACGCCGCCCAGCTTGTCCGGCACCGCGCGCAGGATCGCGTAGAACGGCAGGAAGTACCATTCGGGCACGATGTGCTCGGGCGTTACCAGCGGGTCGGCCGGGATGTAGTTGTCGGGATGTCCCAGGTAGTCGGGCGCGAAGAACGCAAACCCCGCGAACACGATCAGGAAGACGACGACGCCGAAGCCGTCCTTCATCGTGTAGTAGGGATGGAACGGCACGGTGTCCTGCGGGCCCTTGGGGTCGATACCGAGCGGGTTGTTCGAGCCGTGGACGTGCAGCGCCACGACATGGAGCGCCACGACCGCGACGATGACGAACGGCAGCAGGTAGTGCAGCGCGAAGAAGCGATTGAGCGTCGGGTTGCCGATCGAGAAGCCGCCCCACAGCCAGTCGACGACCGACTGGCCGACCACCGGGATGGCCGAGAACAGGCTGGTGATCACGGTGGCGCCCCAGAAGCTCATCTGGCCCCACGGCAGCACGTAGCCCATGAACGCCGTCGCCATCATCAGCAGGAAGATGACGACGCCCAGGATCCACAGCAGTTCACGCGGCGCCTTGTAGGAGCCGTAGTACATGCCGCGGAAGATGTGGACGTAGACGGCGATGAAGAAGAACGACGCGCCGTTCATGTGCAGGTCGCGCATCAGCCAGCCCTGCGGCACGTCGCGGTCGATGCGCTCGACCGAGTCGAAGGCCATCAGGACATGCGGCGTGTAGTTGGTCGCCAGCACGATGCCGGTGGCGATCATGAGGACCAGCATCACCGTGGCGATCGCGCCGAAATTCCAGAAGTAGTTGAAATTCCGCGGCGTCGGGAAGGTGTGATACTCCTTCTCGATATACGAGAAGATCGGCAGGCGGTGATCGATCCAGGCGATCACCTTGTTGTTGAAAACCGGCGGCGTGCCGTGAGACGAGGCCATTCTGCGAACTCCTGCGCGATCTTGGGCGGGCGATCTTTGAGCGATCAGCCGATGCGGACGAGAGCGTCCGAAGCGAACAGGTACTCCGGAATCACCAGATTCTTCGGAGCCGGTCCCTTCCGGATGCGGCCGGACGTGTCATAGGCAGAGCCGTGGCACGGACAGTACCAGCCACCATAGGGGCCCTTGTCCTGACCGGGCTTGTTGCCGAGCGGTACGCAGCCGAGATGGGTGCAGACGCCGATCATGATCAGCCACTCGCGGCGCACCTTCTTGGCGGTGTCGGTGACGCGCGAATCGTCGGTTTGCGGATCGGGCAGCTCCGACATCGGCACGGCCTCCGCTTCCTTGATCTCCTGCGGCGTGCGGTGGCGGATGAAGACCGGCTTGCCGCGCCAGCTCACGGTGATCGCCTGTCCGACCTGGATCGGCTGCACGTTCACCTCGATCGAGGCGAGTGCCAGCGTGTCGGCAGCAGGGTTGAGATTGTTGATGAACGGCCAGGCGACGGCCGCCACGCCTACGGCGCCAAGAGCGCCGGTCGCAACCATGAGGAAATCGCGCCGGGTCGGATCACCGTGACCGCCGGCTGGTACGCTTGTTGTCGCCATTGTCTTCTCTTTCCATCCCCCCGAGGAGATACCGCCTTTAGACCGCGAAAGCCCCTTATGTTTCAAGGCTCTGTTGGTCGCAGGCCCACACCGCGGCAGGGGGCGCGACATTCTGTGACAGCGTGCCGCACGGATGGTGCTTTCGCGACGCGGACGGGGAGTAGAATTGACCATGCGCCTAGCCCTGTTCCAGCCCGATATCCCGCAGAATCTCGGCGCCTTCATCCGCCTCTCTGCCGGCCTGGGGGTCCCCCTCGACATCATCGAACCCTGCGGTTTCCCGGTCGACGACAAGCGCATCCGCCGGGCCGCCATGGACTACTACGACCTGGCGACCATCGTCCGGCATGCCTCCTGGACCAGTTTCCGGCAGGCCCAACTCGAGGCCCGGCCGGCCGGCCGGCTGGTCCTGTTGTCGACGGCCGGCACCGCGGTCTTCCCCGACGTCGCCTTTCAGGCCGGCGATATCCTGCTGCTCGGCCGCGAAAGCGCCGGCGTACCGGCCGAGGTCCATGACGCCGCCGACGTGAGGATACGCATTCCCCTGCAGCCGGGCGCCCGATCGCTCAATGTCGCGCTGGCGGCGGCAATGGTATTGAGCGAGGGCCTGCGCCAGACCGCAGGTTTTCCGCGAGCCCCATGAGCAAGTCCCCCCGCACCGCCACCGGCCCCAACGGCCCTTCCCCGCTGCCCGACGAGCAGACTGTCCTTCGCTGGAAGGACAATGCACGGCATTGGTTCGGAACCCTGCGCAACCGCATCTGCGCCGAATTCGAGAGAATCGAGGACGAGCTTTCAGGCCCGCACGCCGAGCTGCCGGCCGGCCGTTTCCAGCGCAAGGAATGGCGGCGCGAGGAAGGGCCCGACGGCCAGGATCGCGGCGGCGGCACCATGGCGCTGATGCACGGCCGCGTGTTCGAGAAGGTCGGCGTCAACGTCTCGACCGTGTTCGGCGAGTTCAGCCCGGAGTTCCGGAGCCAAATTCCCGGCGCCGCCGAGGATCCGCGCTTCTTCGCCTCGGGCATTTCGCTGGTGGCGCACCCGCGCTCGCCCAAGGTGCCGGCGGTACACATGAACACCCGGTTCATCGTCACCACGCGCGCCTGGTTCGGCGGCGGCGGCGACCTGACACCCATGGTGCCGCACGAACCCGACACGCGCGACTTCCACGCCGCGTTCAAGGCGGCATGCGACGGCTACGATGCTTCTTACTATCCGCGCTTCAAGGAATGGTGCGACGAGTATTTCCATCTGCCCCATCGCGGCGAGCCCCGCGGAGTCGGCGGCATCTTCTACGACTATCTCGACAGCGGCGATCATGGCCGCGACCTCGCCTTCACCCGCGGCATCGGCGAAACCTTTCTCGACATCTATCCGAAACTGGTGCGCCGCCACATGAACGAGCCGTGGACCGACGCCGAGCGCGAACACCAGCTCGTGCGCCGCGGCCGCTATGTCGAATTCAACCTGCTGCACGATCGCGGCACCAAATTCGGCCTGATGACCGGCGGCAACGTCGAGGCGATCCTGATGTCGCTGCCGCCGGAGGCACGTTGGCCGTAGGCTTGCGCGGGAATCGCTCATCCAAACCTTCCTATCTTGCGCGGATTTTTCTGGCTTAGGCCTTTGATTTTCCTAGGCAATGTTCAGAACAGAGCGGGAAAGAAATCGCGACATTTCTCCGCTCTCCAAGAGTGCTTCGGAAGCCCGCATTCTTCACATCGAACGATTTATAGAACGAATATAGGATAGGATAGGATAGGATAGCAATCCTGCCCGCCAAGTCAAGGCCTGCCATCAGCGGCGAACCTACGAGGCTCGGCCTCGGGAAAGAGCGAGGCCGGCCAGCAGCGGCGCGGCGAAGAGCGTCAACACCAGCAACGGATAAGGCGCGCCCCACCAGAAGGCGAAGCGATCGAGGAACGATGCCGGATCCTCGCCGTAGGTCAGCCGCGTATAGAGAAAGTCGACGAGCACCGTGGACGGCGGCCACAGCAGCGCCGCGAGCAGCGCCGCCTCGAACCAGCGCGGCCCCGACGTGTGTCGGGCGTGGATGAAGGCCATCAGCACGACATAGGGCAGCGGCACCAGGCCCTTGTACCATTCGACCACGCGCACCGAGAGCGTGCCGGCGATCCAGGTATCGCCCACGGCGTCGTTCAGCACGACGAGGAGCGCGATCGCCATCCACAGCGTGAGCGTGACGCCGGGACGAATCACGCCGCGACCCTCATTCCGAGTGGGCCAGGCGTTCGAGTTCGGCCAGGCATGCCACGCGGTCGGCGGCGAAGTCGCCTTCGATCCACCAGCGCTCGACCGTTTCGATCAGCGCGCCCACACGAGGACCAGGCTTTAGACCGAGCGTCAGCGCATCGCCGCCGCTCACCGGCAACTCAGGCGGCGTCCAGCTGCGCGCCAAAGCCAGCGCCGCCCGCCAGTCGCCCGGCGCATCGAGCGCGAGCAGCAGGCGATCAGCATAAAGGTTGTTGCCGAGGCCATAAATGCCGGCCCGCCAGGCTTTGGGGCCACCAGCGACATCGATGAGGGGCGTCGAGGCCAGCATCACTTCCAGGCGCAGCGCCTGCTGGGTGGAGAGTTTCAGGCGCTTGCCGATGGCAGTGGCATCGGCGCCCGATGGCAGGATCGCCGCCAGCCGGCGCAGCGGATCGGGCGCGTCTTCGCGCGCGATGAGCGCCTTGAGGCGTGCGATGCCGGCATACTCCGGCAACCAGTGATCGAGTGCACCGGCTTCGGCCATGGCTTGCAGGGCATCGGCCGGCGTCGGCGCCTGGAGCAGCCGCAGCAGCTCCTTGGCGACGCGCTCGCCCGAGAGGCCGCCCAGCACGCCGGCGTTGCGCCGGCAGGCCTCGAAACTCGGCCCGTCGAGCGGCGGCCGGCCATACCAGGCGTGAAAGCGAAAGAAGCGCAACACACGCAGCCGGTCCTCGGCAATGCGCGTGTCGGCCTCGCCGATGAAGCGCACGCGGCCCGCCGAGAGGTCGCGCCGGCCGTCGAACGGATCGTAGAGCGTGCCGTCGCGATCGGCGTAGAGCGCGTTGAAGGTGAAGTCGCGCCGATTGGCATCTTCCAGCCAATTGTCGGTGAAGGCCACGACCGCGCGCCTTCCGTCGGTTTCGACATCGCGGCGAAGCGTCGTGAGCTCGAAGGGCTGGCCCGAGACGATTGCCGTCACGGTGCCATGCTTCAGGCCGGTCGGTACGACCTTGAGGCCGGCTGCTTCAAGGGCGCGGATGATCGTCTCGGGCGGCTTGTCGACGGCGAGGTCGATGTCGTCGATAGCGCGGCCCAGCACCGCGTTGCGCACGCAGCCTCCGACGAAGCGCGCCACGATGCCCGCATCGCCAAGGGCGCCCAATAGCTTGCGCACCGATGGATCGTTCATCCAGGCCGGTTGATCGATGCGTCCGGTTGGCTTCATGAAGCGAAGAGCCCGCCATAACCCTGGTTCTGGGTGAAGAACATCACGACGAAACCCAGGATCGTGCAGACGAGACCGGCGATGGCGAGCCAGGTGACCGGCATGTCCTGCCACTCCGGCAGCGTGCCGGCGATCTTGCGCTCCTGCTTGATCTTCACCGCCCACGCCCACAGGAAGAAGGCGACGGTCGGCGCCATGACCAGTCCGAGAACCAACAGTACGACGCGCATGGGGCTACTCCGTGGCCCGCGTCACTCGCCGGCGGTGAGGACAAAATGCAGGTTCTTGAGCATACCGGCAGTCGCCCCCCAGATGTAGCGCTCTCCGTAGGGCATTGCGTAGTAGCGGCGCTCGCGGCCCTGCCAGACGCGGCTGTCGATGCGGTGGTTGCGTTCGTCGAGAAAGTGCGCGAGCGGCACCTCGAAGACATCGGCGACCTCGCGGGGATCCGCACGGGTCGTGAATCCCGGCGTCACGATGCCCACGATCGGCGTGATCTCGTAGCCCGTCCCGGTGCGGTAGAGGTCGACCGCGCCGATGACATCGATGAACTGCCGGGTGAGCCCGACCTCCTCCTCGGTCTCGCGCAGCGCGGTCGCCACGGCATCGGCGTCCTCCGCCTGCTGGCGCCCGCCGGGGAAGGCGATCTGGCCGGCATGGCTCGGCATGTCGTCGGTGCGCTGTGTCAGCAGGACCGTGATTCCGGACTCGCGGCGCACCAGCGGCATCAGCACCGCCGCCGGCCGGTAGGTCTCCGGCGCCGGCACGACGCCGTTGAGGGAGAAGTCGCTGCCGAGCGGCGGGCTGGTTACTGGCAAACCCGATGCCAAACGCCTGCTGCGTTCGCGCACCCGATGCACGATTTCGTCAACCTTCATGCCCTTGTTCCGGCCTCAATTCTGGGCTTCCCTCAAGCCTAGCCTCACTGACCACAGGAGCGCCCTGGTGGCCCCCGACACATCGACTGCGACCGACGCCGACGCCCGCTCCGCCCTCGCCGATATCGAGCGTCTGGGCGGCCAGTTACGTGCCGCGCGCACGGCCATCGGCCAAGTCATATATGGCCAGCAGGACGTTATCGATCAAACGCTCGTTGCGCTCCTGTCGGGGGGCCACTTGCTGTTGATCGGCGTTCCGGGCCTCGCCAAGACCAAACTTGTGGACACCCTGGGTATCGTTCTGGGGATGGAAACCAAGCGCATCCAGTTCACGCCCGACCTGATGCCCGCCGACATCCTGGGCTCGGAAGTGCTGGAAGAAAGCGACGGCGGCCGCCGCTCGTTCCGCTTCCTGCAGGGGCCGGTGTTCGCCCAGCTCCTGATGGCCGACGAAATCAACCGTGCCAGCCCGCGCACCCAGTCCGCGCTGCTGCAGAGCATGCAGGAAAAGCATGTGACCGTGGCCGGCAAGCGCTACGACCTGCCGGCGCCGTTCCATGTGCTGGCGACCCAGAACCCGCTGGAGCAGGAGGGCACCTATCCCCTGCCCGAAGCGCAGCTCGACCGCTTCCTGCTGCAGATCGACGTCGGCTATCCCGATGAAGCCGCCGAACGCCAGATCATGATCGGCACGACCGGCGCCGTGACCGCCACCGCCACGCAGACCCTGACGCCGGCCGACCTCATGGCCGCCCAGTCCCTGGTGCGGCGCCTGCCGATCGGCGAGAGCGTCGTCGATGCCATCCTGAAGCTCGTGCGCGCCGGCCGGCCGGAGAGTTCCGACCTCGAGATCGTGCGCAACCGCGTCGCCTGGGGTCCGGGTCCGCGCGCCAGCCAGGCCTTCATGCTGGCCTGCCGTGCCCGGGCGATCATCCAGGGCCGTCTCGCGCCGTCGGTCGACGACGTCGTCGCGCTGGCCGGGCCGATCCTGCGCCATCGCATGGCCGTCAATTTCTCGGCCCGCGCCGAGGGAGTCACGATCGAAGCGGTGATTGCCCAGATGTGCGCCCGTCTGGCTTAGGCATTGCAGCACCGCAGCCAATGGCCGCGCCCTCAACCCTTCACCGCTCGCTCGAACTCGCCGGCACCCTGCCGGCGCTTATGGTGGCGGCCGACCGCGTCGCGGCGACCGTCATCCAGGGCGTCCACGGAAGGCGGCGGGTCGGACAGGGCGATGCCTTCTGGCAATACCGGCCCTATCGCGACGGCGACAGCGCCAGCCAGATCGACTGGCGCCAGAGCGCGCGCAGCCGGCACCTGTTCGTGCGCGAGACCGAATGGGAAGCCGCGGCCAGCGTCTGGCTGTGGCGCGACGCCTCGCCCTCGATGCAATACGCCTCGTTGAAGAACATCGACACCAAGGCAGTACGCGGTGAGCTGATCACGCTGGCCGTGGCGAGCCTGCTGGCCGATGCCGGCGAGCGCGTTGCGGTCCTGGGTGGCGGCATGCGCCCGACCTCGGGACGCGTGGCGGTGCGGCGGATCGCCGAAACCCTGTTCGACGAAACGCGAGACCCGACGCGCGTCCAGCCCAGCCTGCCACCGATGGTACCGCTGCCGGCGCACGGCACCATCGTGCTGGTCTCCGACTGGCTGGACCCGCTCGACAAGATCGAGGCCATCATCCGCTACTACGCCAGCGTCGGCGTGCGCGGCCATATCGTGCAGGTGCTCGATCCGGCCGAGGAAGATCTGCCGTTCGACGGCCATGTGAAGTTCGAAGGCCTGGAGGCCGAAGGCCAGCACACGATCCGCCGCGTCGAGGCCGTGCGCACGGCCTATGGCGCCCGGCTGGCGGCGCAGAAGGACGGGCTTCACCGCCTGGCCCGGCCGGCCAACTGGACGGTCCACCAGCACCGCACCGACCGTCCGCCACAGACGGTCCTGCTCGCCCTTTATCTCGCGATGGCCGACCTGCGTCGGCTGAACGCGGCCTGAGCGCGCATGCTCGGTCTCGGCGCTTTCGCCTTTGCCGCCCCCGGAATGCTGGCACTGCTGCTGGCGCTGCCGGTGATCTACTGGTTGCTGCGCCTGATCCCGCCGCTGCCGAAACTGGTGCGCTTCCCCGCAATCCGGCTGCTGGTTGGCCTCGAGCCCACCGAACAGACGCCGATGAAGATGCCGTGGTGGCTGCTGCTGCTGCGGCTGCTGCTGGCGGCGGCGCTGATCCTGGCCGTGGCCAAGCCGCTTCTCAACCCGCAGGCCGACCTGCCCGGCCGCGGGCCGCTGCTGCTGGTGATCGACGACGGCTGGTCCTCGGCGCCGGGCTGGACGACGCGCATCGCCCACGCCGAGCGCCTGATCCAGCGCGCCGAGCGCGGCGGCCGCACCGTCGTGCTGATGGGCACGGCGCCCACCCCGATCGATCAGGCGGCGACCCGGCGCGGCGCGCTCAGGCCCGACGAGACCCGCACCATCCTGCGCGCCTTCCGGCCCAAGCCCTGGCCGACCGATCGCGCCGCGGCAGCGGCTGAACTCGATCAGATGCAGGTCGATCCCGGCGCCTACGCCGTCTGGCTGAGCGACGGCCTGGAAGATGAAGGTGCTGCGCGACTGACCGAACGGCTGCGCCGTTTCGATGGATTGCAGGTTGTGGTGCCCGACCAGGCAACCACGCCGCTTCTGCTGCTGCCCCCGGTCGCCGAGGGTCGCGACCTCAAGGTCCGTGTCCTGCGCCCCGCCGCCGACGGACCGCGCAAGGTGGCGGTCCAGGCGGCCGACGAGCAGGGCCGGGTCGTGGCCCGCATCGATGTCGATTTCGCCGCCACCGCCACGCAGGGCGAAGGTGCCTTGCCGGCCCCGGCCGAATTGCGCAACCGCATGGCCCGGCTCGACATCGAGACGCAAGGTGGCGCCGGTAGCGCCCTGCTGCTCGACGAACGCCATCGCCGCCGTCCCGTCGCCATCCTGGGCGAGCGCGCCACCGCCGGCGGCCAGCCGTTGCTGCAGGAAATCTACTTCCTCGAGCGCGCCCTCGACCCCTACGTCAGCCTCAGCATCGGCGACCTGGAAACGGTCCTCACGCGAAACACCGCCGTCCTGCTGATCCCCGATGGAGCCATTCCCTCGACCAACGACCGTGAGGAGATCGCCAAGTGGATCGAGCGCGGCGGCGTGGCCGTGCGTTTCGCCGGCGCCAATCTCGCCGCCGGCGCCGACACGCTGGTCCCGACGCGTCTCAGGCTGGGCGACCGTGCGCTGGGTGGCGTCATGAGCTGGGGCGAGCCCACGGCCCTGTCCGAGTTCCCCGCCAACAGCCCCTTCCTCGGCATCCCGATTCCCAAGGACGTGCGCATCTCCCAGCAGGTGCTGGCTGAGCCGACGCCCGACCTCGCCGACAAGACCTGGGCGCGCCTGGCCGACGGCACGCCGCTGGTCACCGCCGAGAAGCGCGGCCAGGGCTATCTCGTGCTGATCCATACCACCGCCAACACGGGCTGGAGCAACCTCTCGCTCTCCGGCCTGTTCGTGAACATGCTGCAGCGGCTGGTCACCCTGTCGCGCGGCGTCGCCGGCGACGGCGTCAACAAGGCGCTGAAGCCGTGGCGCACCCTCGACGGCTTCGGGCGCCTGGGCGCGCCGCCGGCCGGCGCACAGATCCTGCCGGCCGATGCCGCCGAGACCTTCAAGCCCCGGCCGACAACGCCGCCCGGCCTC
>JBQTJT010000102.1:0-13530 GCA_052386855.1 Reyranella sp. | reverse complement strand
GCTACGACAACGACGTCTCGATCGACCGTCGCTACAAGGTGCCGCTTCGCGATAAAGAGGTGGCGCTCAAGGATATCAAGGTCGAGGTCGAGCTCGGCTTCGATCCCAAGCTCGCCTTCGCCGAGGCGCAACGTTGCCTAAACTGCGACGTCCAGACCGTCTTCACCACCGGTCTCTGCATCGAGTGCGACGCCTGCGTCGACATCTGTCCGGTGGATTGCATCACCTTCACCGACAACGGCGCGGAGCCGGAATTGCGCAAGCGGCTCAACGCGCCGGCGCTCAACCTGACGCAGGACCTCTACATATCCGACACGCTCAAGACCGGCCGCGTGATGGCGAAGGACGAGGACGTCTGCCTCCACTGCGGCCTATGCGCCGAGCGCTGTCCGACGGGCGCTTGGGACATGCAGAAATTCCTGATCGACATGGCGCACGCGGGGTCCGCATGCCGAGCCCGATAGAGCGCGTCAACGATTTCGTCGTCAAGTTCGCCAACGTCAACGGCTCCGGGTCGGCGAGCGCCAACCAGCTTTTCGCCAAGTCGATCCTGCGCATGGGCGTGCCGGCGAGTTCGCGCAACATCTTTCCCTGGATGTTCGACGGGAAGATGTTGCGCGGGCTGACCGGCACGCCCATGCGCAGGATCGAGCGCGCGAACAGTTCGTTGGCGCTGGCCGATCCGGAGCCGTTGACGTTCGCGAACTTGACGACGAAGTCGTTAACGGCGGCTATTGCTTGCGGCATGCGTGCTCCGCTTGGGTCATTTCCATGTAGTACTTGCGCATGTCCCAGGCGCCGGTCGGGCAGCGCTCGGCACACAGGCCGCAATGCAGGCAGACATCCTCGTCCTTGACCATGACCCGGCCGGTCTTGAGGTCGCTGCCGATGTAGAGGTCCTGGGTCGGGTTCATCGCCGGGGCGATCAGCCGCGTGCGCAGGTCCTTTTCCTCGCCGTTGTCGGTGAAGGTGATGCAGTCCATCGGGCAGATGTCGACGCAGGCGTCGCACTCGATGCAGAGAGTGCCGGTGAACACCGTCTGGACGTCGCAGTTGAGGCAGCGCTGCGCTTCCTTGAAGGCGAGCTGCGGATCGAAACCCAGCTCGACCTCGGCCATGATGTCCTTCAGCGCCTCTTTCTTGGGGCGGTGCGGAACCTTCAGCCGATGATCGATGGTGGGCGCGTTGTCGTAGCTCCACTCGTGGATGCCCATCTTCTGGCTGGCGATGTTGACGCCGGGCGCGGGGCGCTCTTCCTGGTTCTCGCCGATCAGCATCTTGTGGATGGAGATGGCGGCATCGTGGCCGTGCGCGGCGGCCCAGATGATGTTCTTGGGGCCGAAGGCGGCATCGCCGCCGAAGAACACCTTGGGGTGGCTGCTGCCGAAGGTCTTCTCGTTGAGCTTGGGCAGGCCCCACTTGTCGAACTCGATGCCGGCGTCCTTCTCGATCCACGGGAAGGAGTTCTCCTGGCCGATCGCGACCAGGACGTCGTCGCATTCATGAAGTTCGTCAGGCTCGCCCGACGGCACCAGCGAGCGGCGGCCCTTGGCGTCGTACTCGGCCTTCACCTTCTCGAACAGCACGCCCGTGATCTTGCCGTCCTTGTGCTGCACTTCCTTGGGCACGAGCATATTCAGGATGGGGATGTCCTCGCCCATCGCGTCTTCCTTCTCCCAGGGCGACGCCTTCATTTCCTCGAAGCCGGAACGGACGATCACCTTCACATCGTCGCCGCCGAGGCGGCGCGCGGTGCGGCAGCAATCCATGGCGGTGTTGCCACCGCCCAGCACGATGACGCGCTTGCCCACCTTGCTGATGTGGCCGAACGAGACCGACGACAGCCAGTCGAGCCCGATGTGGATGTTGGCGGCGGCTTCCTTGCGGCCGGGCACGTCGAGGTCGCGGCCGCGCGGTGCGCCGGAGCCCACGAACACCGCGTCGAAGCCTTCGGCCAGGACCGCCTTCATCGACTCGATCTTCTTGTGGCGGAACTCGATGTTGCCGATGCCGGTGATGTAGCCGACTTCCTCGTCGATCACCGACTCGGGCAGGCGGAAGTGCGGGATCTGCGTGCGGATGAAGCCGCCGAGCTTGGGATCCTGGTCGTAGATCACGATCTCGTAGCCCAGCACCGCGAGGTCGCGCGCGACCGTGAGCGAAGCGGGGCCGCCGCCGATGCAGGCGATACGCTTGCCGTTCTTGGCCGGCGCCTTCGGCATCTTGGAGTTGATATCGTCGTCGTCTTTATAATCTGCGGCGACGCGCTTCAGCCGGCAGATCGCCACCGGCTCCTTCTTGCCTTTGACGAGGGTCTCGTCCTCGACGCGGCTGCGCCGGCAGGCCGGTTCGCAGGGACGGTCGCAGGTCCGGCCCAGGATTCCCGGGAAGACGTTGGACTTCCAGTTGATCATGTAGGCGTCGGAATAGTGGCCGTGCGCGATCAGCCGAATGTACTCGGGGACGGGCGTGTGAGCCGGACAGGCCCACTGGCAATCGACGACTTTGTGGAAATAGTCCGGGTTGGCGATGTCGGTCGGCTTCAACAGGAACTCCAGGCGGCAGCAGCGGAGCGGCCGATCTGAGGTAAATGACGGTTTAGATTACCTCAAAAGGGACCGGCATTGGGGGGAAATGCGCGGACGGCGTCAAGGCTTGTGTGCGCTAACCGCTTGCAGTTCAACAAAAATCCCCACGGGGGTGAGGGTCTTGTCACGGCGACTGTCACGATATTGGACGCTGCGGCCGGTAGGCACTGGGTGATGCGCCGGCGGCGCGGCGGAACATGGCGCTGAAGGCGCTGACGCTGTCGTAGCCGAGATCGAGCGCCACCTGGGTGACCGGCGCGCCGCCGCCCAGACGGCCCATGGCCTCGAGCACGCGCGCCTGCTGGCGCCAGGCGCCGAAGCTGAGGCCGGTCTCGTTCTGGAAGTGGCGGGCAAGCGTGCGGGCGCTGGCGTTCAGGGTGCGGGCCCAGGCGCTGAGCGTGCGCTGGTCGCCCGGCGCCGCCAGAAGCTGCTCGCAGAGGCCGCGCAGCCCGGGGTCGCGCGGCATCGGCAACTGCAGTGGCAGGGACTGCAGCCCGTGCAGCTCGGTCAGGATCAGCGCCACGACATGGCCGGCGGGGCCATCTTCGTCGTAGCGCAGCGGCAGCTCGGTCGCGCGCACGATCAATTCGCGCAGCAGCGGCGACACCGGCAGCACGCGGCAGGCGTCGGGCATCAAGTGGGCGGCGTCCTCGCGCAGGTAGAGTGTGCGCATGGTGACGTCGCTCGACATGACGATGCCGTGCCGGACGCCCGGCGGCATCCACACCGCGCGCTGCGGCGGCACCATCCACATGCCGTCGTCGGTGGCCACGCGCATGGTGCCGGCCGTGGCGTAGATGAGCTGTGCCCGTTCGTGGCTGTGCGGCGCGATCCGGAAGCCGTCGGGAAAATCCTTGGGCATGGCCGCCACGGCCCGCGGCACGTGTTGATAGTCGGCCGGATCGGTGGACCGTTCCGGTGGCGGGGTGGGCGCTTGTCTCTTTCTCGACATAAGTTGGCAATCTAGCGCAAGACAGCCAGGGCTGCCATGCCTACTCTATGGGCACGGAGGAACGACACGACATGAACCACAGCAGCCCCAGCGCCATCCTGCTCAATATCGGCCATGCCATGGATCACTGGATCCTGGTCGTGTTCGCCTACAGCTGGGGCGTCATCGCCGGTGTCTGGGGCGTCGAGTGGACCGAGCTGACGCCGTTCAACTACGGCGCGCTCTTCATGTTCGGCGCCGGCTCGATCGTGAGCGGGCGCCTCGGCGACCTGTGGGGCCGCTGGGTGATGATGGTGATTTTCTTCGCCGGCATGGGCGTCTCGGCGCTGGTGATCGCGCTCTGCAGCAACAAATGGCAGATCGGCGCGGCGCTCACCCTGATGGGCGCTTTCGCGTCGATCTACCATCCGGTCGGAATCCCGATGCTGGTGCAGAAGGCCAAAAACCCGGGCTTCACGATCGGCGTCAACGGGCTCGCCGGCAACATGGGCATCGCCATCGCCGCCGGCCTCTCGGTCTACATCGCCCAGCGCTTCGGCTGGCAGATGGCCTTCGTCATTCCCGGCGTGATCTGCCTGGTCTGCGCCGTGGCCTTTGTGATCCTGGTGCCGCGCGAGGAAGAGGCGCCGGCCAGGCGCAAGGCCAAGATGCTCGACCTGCCGCCGTCGGTGATGGCACGCGTGTTCACGATCATGACCTTCACCGCCGTCACCGGCAGCATCATCTTCAACTTCACCACCAACGGAAACGGCGAGCTGCTCAGCATCCGCGCCAAGAGCATCGCGCAGGATCCGGTGATGCTGGCTGCCATGCTGTTCGTCATCTTCGCGCTCGCTTCGCTGGCGCAGCTCGTGGTCGGCAAGCTGATCGACCGTTATCCGCTCAAGAACATCTACCTTCCGATCGTGCTGATGCAGGTGCCGCTGTTCCTGATCGCCTCGCAGGCCGAGGGCTGGGCGCTGTTCCTCACCGCCGTCGGCTTCATGTTGCTGGTGTTCGGCGCCATTCCCTTCACCGACGCCATGATCGTGCGTTACATCGACGACCGCATGCGCAGCCGCGTGACGGGCGTGCGGTTGGCCATTGGCTTCGGCGTCAGCTCCTTCGTGGTGGCGCTGATCGGGCCGGCGGTGAAGGATGCCGGCTTCCCGGTGCTGCTGATGGTGTTGGCCGGCGTGGCTTTCTGCTCGTTCCTGGCGCTGTCGTTCCTGCCCAGCGAACGGGATGTCCACACCGTGGCGGCGGCCAAGCCGGCGGAATAGCAACAAGCCCGCAGAGAAGAACGTCGGTCGCGCGCGCATTGCGCAGCCCCCGGGCGTTTGCGATCCTCCCGGCCAAACAGGGTAGGAGGATCCGATGCTCAAGAGACGCAACGTGCTGGCGGCAACCGCCGGCTGGACCATCGTCGGCGCTTCCGCCGTCAGGGCGCAGGCCTGGCCTGCCCAGCAGATCAAGATCGTCGTTCCCTACGGCCCGGGCGGCGCCACCGACACGGCAGGCCGGCTGCTCGCCGAGAAGATGACGGCGCTGGTCGGCCAGCAGGTCATCGTCGAGAACAAGGGCGGCGGCAACACCATCATCGGCATGGAGCTGGTCGCCAAGTCGAAGCCCGATGGCTACACGCTGCTGCTCGGAACGACGACGCTCGCCACCAATGCCGCCCTTGGTCTGAAGCAGCCCTACGATCCGCTGAAGGATTTCCAGCCGATCTCGACGCTGGCCGACATCCCCGACTTCATCGCCATCAACAAGGACCTGCCGGTCAAGGACTACAAGGGCTTTGCCGATTGGGTGAACAGCCAGCCGCAGAAGGTGCGTTACGCCACCTCGGGGCTTGGCAACCAGCCGCACCTGTGGGCCGAGCTCTTCAGGGCACGCAACAAGCTCAACCTCGAGAATGTCGCCTACAAGAATGCCGCCGACGCGCTGCGCGACGTCATGGGCGGTCATGTGCCCATCGTCATCGACGTCGTCATGCCGGCCGGCGTCCATGCCGCGCAGGGCCGCCTGACCGGGATCGTCGTGTCGTCGGAGAAGCGCTCGCCGGTCGCCCCCAACGTGCCGACGGTGGTCGAACTCGGCATGCCGGACATGGTGAGCGCGGTGTTCTTCGGCGTGGTCGCGCCGGCCGGCATCCCGCAGCCTGTGCTCGACAGGCTGAACGGGCTGGTCCGCCAGATCATCAAGGAACCCGACGTCGAGAAGAAATTCGCCGATCTCGGCTACGTTACCACCGGTTCGACACCCCAGGCGTATCAGGAAAAGCTCAAGTTCGAGACCGAGCGCTGGACCAAGGTGGTCAAGGACAACGGCATCAAGGTCGAGGGCTAGACCACCCGATTGGCGCTGAGAGGCGTGGCCCGGAACGAGGGCCGCGCCGAGGCGCGGTCAGCCAGCGCATCGAGTTTCGGCCGGCCGCGCCACTGCAGGAAGCCGCGCGCCTCGGCGAAGAGGACGGGGCAGGCGAAGGCGATATCCAGAATCGAGAACCAGCCGGGCGCGAAGCCCTGGTCGGTCACCTGGGTCTCCAGCCAGTCGAGGCAACGATCGATGCGGGTCTTCTGTCGCGCCATATAGCGCGACGTCTCGGCCGTCACACCCTCGGGCGTCATCAGGTGCACGTTGACGATGCTTGTTGCCATGGTGGCGATGGTCGCGAGCACCGTCATGTCGCCCCAGTAGTTGTGGGGCCGCGCCAACACTGGAGACAGGGGAGGAGCCGCCGTCATGTCATTGGTGGCGCGGGCGTCGGGATAGGTGCGCAGCAGGTAGTCGACGATGAGGTCGGATTCCCAGAGTCTCAACGCGCCGTCCTCGAGCACAGGAATAGCAAGCGTCGGACCGGGTGCTGTCGCTTCCGGGCGTAAGGCGCCGTCGAGGATGTCGGCCTCGTAGGCCAGGCCCTTTTCCGCCAGCACGACGCGCACTTTGCGCGCGAATGGCGAGCCGTTGCTGAAATAGAGTTTCATGTCGCCGCCTCTCCATGGCGTAGAGTGCCCAACGAGTTTGGGAAGAGGAAGAAAAAATGGCTTCAGTTTCCGCCGTGCCGGTGCCGGCAACGCATCTCGACGCCGCGCGCGACGCCGAACCTGCCACCAGGGCGGCCAATGCCGCCATGGCCGCGCATCTGCCGTTCGCCGATGTCGCCGACTTCGAGGCGGCGAAGCGGGGGCTGATCGCGGAGGTGCCGGACGGCCTGGTGCGGACGGCCGGCGGCACCGTGCTTTGGAACCTCGGCGAATATGCCTTCATCGACGGCGAGCTGGCGCCGGCCACGATCAATCCCAGCCTGTGGCGCATGGCCCGGCTCAACATGGCCAACGGGCTGTTCAAGGTCACCGACCGCCTCTACCAGCTCCGCGGCTTCGACATCGCCAACATGACGGTGATCGAGGGCGACAGCGGGTTGATCCTGATCGATCCGCTGACGACGGCCGAGGTCGCGCGCGCCGCCCTCGAACATTACTGGGCGCATCGGCCGAAGAAGCCGGTGGTGGCGGTGATCTACACCCACAGCCACGTCGATCATTTCGGCGGCGTGCGCGGTGTCGTCGACGAGGCTGACGTGAAGGCGGGCAAGGTCGCGGTGATCGCGCCCGCGGGGTTCATGGAGGCGGTCTCGGGCGAGAACGTGCTGGCCGGCCCGCCGATGATCCGCCGCGCCCAGTTCCAGTTCGGCGGCCTGCTGCCGCGCGGGCCGCGCGGCCAGGTCGATGCCGGGTTGGGCAAAGCCGTCGCGCGCGGGACGCCGGGGCTGATCGCGCCGACGCAGTCGATCTTCCAGGCGATCGAGGAGCACACGATCGACGGCATCCGGATCGTGTTCCAGCTGGCGCCCGAGACAGAGGCGCCGGCCGAGATGCACATGTTTTATCCGCAGCTCCATGTGCTCAACATGGCCGAGAACGCCTGCCCGCTGCTGCACAACTTCATCCCGCTGCGTGGTGCGGTGGCGCGCGATCCGCGCATCTGGGCCAAGTACATCGCCGATGCCATCGGCATGTACGGTCCCGCCACCGAGATCCTGATCGGGCAGCATCACTGGCCGGTGTGGGGCAGGGCGGCGGTGGTCGACTATCTCGAGGCGCAGCGCGATCTCTACAAGCACATCCATGACCAGACCTTGCGCTACATGAACAAGGGCTGGCGGCCGGCCGAGATCGCCGAGGTGATCGACCTGCCTCAGGGCCTGGCCGAGCGCTGGTCGGTGCGCGGCTACTACGGCACCGTCAATCACAACGTGAAGGCGGTCTATCAGCGATATCTCAGCTGGTACGACGGTAACCCGTGCAATCTCCATCCGCTGCCGCCGGCACCCACGGCCGCCAAGTTCGTCGAGTACATGGGTGGTGCGGCGGCAGTCATTGCGCGGGCGCGCGCCGATTTCGCCAAGGGCGAGTTCCGTTGGGTGGCGCAGGTGATGAAGGAGGTCGTCTACGCCGAGCCCGCGAACAAGGAAGCCCGCGCGCTCTGTGCCGACGCGCTGGAGCAGATGGGCTATCAGGCCGAGTCGGCGACCTGGCGCAACGCCTTCCTCTATGGCGCGCAGGAGCTGCGCCACGGCGTCTTCCAGATACCGGCGCGCGGGACCATGAGTGCCGATACGCTGGCCGGCCTCGCCACCGACGTGTTCTTCGACCTGATGGCGATCCGGCTCGACGCGGCCAAGGCCGCCGGCCAGTCGATGGTGCTGAACTGGCACTTCACCGACCGGGTCGAGAAGCTGGCGCTGACGCTCAAGCACTGCACGCTCAGCCATCGCATGGGCGAATGGTCCGATTCGGCGGCGGCCTCGATCACGACGACGCGCGCCACGCTCGATGCCATCGTACTGCGAAAGACCACACCCATGGACGCGATCCAGACGGGCGCCCTCAGGATCGACGGCGAACTCTCCAGTTTCGCGACCCTGTTCGGCCTGCTCGAACAGCCCTCCGGCTTCATGTTCGACATCCTCACGCCTGGCGAAGGCCGCCTAACGGCCGGTGACGGCCGCGAGGCGCCGCGAGGCGCTTGACATCGGGCGGTCCGACCTCTGTGATGCGTGCAAGAAAACGCGCAACAGCGTGCCGTCTTTTGGGAGGAAGATCATGACCATGCAAATTGGGCGTCGCCTGTTGGGCGGCGCGGTCGCCGTGGCGGCTGCTTTGGGTTTTGTCGGCATCGCCGCCGCCCAGGAGAAGAAGATCAAGATCGGCGTGATCTACGACCTCACCGGCCCGCTGGCCGGCGGCGGATCGGAGCTGCACCACCTCGGTGCCAAGATCATGATCGACAACTTCATCAAGCAGGGTGGCGTCGAGGGCTACAAGATCGAGGCGGTCTACGCCGATGCCCAGAGCAAGCCCGACGTCGCCATCAACGAAGCCGTGCGCCTGATCGAACAGGAAAAGGTCGACATGGTGCTGGGCTTCTTCTCCTCGGCGCAGTGCGTGCCGGTGGCGGCCCGCGTCGAGCAGCTCAAGAAATTCATGTGGATCACCACCTGCATTTCCTCGGCGGTGCTCGAGAACCGCAATCTCAAGTACGTCTTCCGTACCCAGCCCTCGGGCTCGCAGTTCGGCGAGCTGTCGATGGATTTCATCGCCCAGAACGCCAAGGCCAAGCTCGGCAAGGATGCCAAGGACGTGCGTGTGGCGATCATCCACGAGGACGGCGCCTACGGCGTCGATGTCGCCAAGGGCAACGAGGCCGGCGCCAAGAAGGCTGGCTTCAATATCACGCTCAAGGAAGGCTATGCCGCCACCGCGCCCGACCTGTCGGCGCTGATCACCAAGCTCAAGCGTGCCCGGCCGGACGTCATCTTCCACACCGGCTACAACCCCGACATCACCCTGTTCCATCGCCAGGCGCGTGAAGGCGGCCTCAAGTTCAGCGCCCTGATCGGCCACGGCGCCGGCTACGGCGTCTACACCAAGCTCAAGGAAGGCCTGGGCAACGACGTCAACTACTTCTTCAACGTCGACCCGATCTCGATCTGGGACACCAACCAGAAGGCGCTCGACCAGAAACTGCCGCCGCTCATCAAGATGGTCGGCGACGAGTACGACAAGGCCAAGCCCGGCACGACGATCCGTTCGGCTCACGTCGGCATGGCCGCCTCCAACACCTACGTCTTCTTCACCGAAGTGTTGCCGCGGGCGATCAAGAAGTACGGCGGCGTCGATGCCGAGGCGCTGCGCAAGGCGGCCCTCGAAGTCGATCTTCCGGAGGGCGGCACCATGCTGGGCTTCGGCGTGAAGTATGCGGGCGAAGGCTCGCCGATTGCCGGACAGAACGAGCGCGCCAGCCCGGTCGTCGTGCAGTACGTCGACGACAAGTCCTTTGTGGTGTGGCCCAAGAGCCAGGCCCAGCGCGACCCCGTCATCCCGTTCCCCGCCGGCACCGTTTACTCGCCCAAGTAACCTACGCCGACCAAGTAACATCCGTCCGAAGAGGCTGTGCGCAGGTGCTCGTCGTCGAAAGTCTGGTCAAGCGTTTCGGCGGCTTCACGGCCGTAAACAACGTGTCGTTCAAGGTCGAAAAGGGCGAAATTCTCGGCCTGATCGGCCCCAACGGGTCGGGCAAGAGCACGATCTTCAACATGCTCTCGGGGACGTTTCCCCCGACCGCGGGCTCGATCCTGTTCGAAGGCAGCGAACTGGCCGGCCTGCCGCCGCACAAGATCATCAACCGCGGGATCGGACGGACCTTCCAGATCCCGCGGCCGTTCCGCCGGCTGTCGATCTTCGAGAACGTGGCGCTGGCCGGCTATTACGGCCAGGGCAGCCACAGCCGCAGCAAGGCCGCCGAATCGGCCGAGCGGGCGCTGGCGGCGGTCGGCCTGCCGGTTGACCGCCAGGCCAGCGTCGATGGCCTGGGCGCCGCGGGGCTGAAGAAGCTCGAACTTGCCAAGGCACTGGCGACCGAGCCCACGCTGCTGCTGGCCGACGAAAGCCTGGGCGGTCTAGACGAGCACGAGATGGACCAGGCCGCCGACATGCTGCGCCGCATCCGCGACGATCTCGGCATCACCATCATCTGGGTCGAGCACATCATGGGCGTGCTGATGCGCGTGGTCGACAGGGTCATGGTGCTGGATCACGGCGAGAAGATATCCGAGGGATTGCCGGCCGCGGTGGTGAGCGATCCGCGGGTCATCGAGGTCTATCTCGGCACCGACGTCGACGCGGCCCAGGCGGTCACGGCGGCGGCGGCACGCTGAAGGAATGCGCTCGATGCTCGAATTGAAATCGGTCGACGCCGGCTACGGAACATTCCAGGCGCTCTTCGGCACCACCCTGGAGGTCAAGGCCGGCGAGGCGGTGGGCGTGATCGGACCCAACGGTGCCGGCAAGACGACGCTGATGCGGGTGATCTCCGGACTGATCCGCCCGACCAAGGGCTCGATCGCGATGGAAGGCACCGATGTGCTGACGACGCCGCCGCATCGCATCATCGAACTCGGGATCGCGCACGTGCCGGAGAACCGCCGGTTGTTTCCCCGGCTGACGGTCGAGGACAATCTGCGCATGGGCGCCTTCACGCCCGCCGCGCGCCCCAAGTTCGCGCAACGCCTGGAGTTCGTGTTCGACCTGTTTCCGCGCATGAAGGAGCGGCGCGGCCAGCTCGCCGGCACGATGTCGGGCGGTGAGCAGCAGATGTGTGCCATCGGCCGCGCCCTGATGTCGGACCCCAAGCTCCTCCTGCTCGACGAGCCGTCGGCTGGCCTGGCGCCGGTCGTCGTCCAGCAGGTGTTCGAACTGGTGAAGCGGATCCGGACCAGCGGGCTCACCGTGCTGATCGTCGAGCAGAACGTGAAGCAGGTGCTGCGCGTGGTCGACCGCGCCTATCTGCTCGAAGCCGGCACCATCCGCATCTCGGGCACGTCGGCCGAGCTGCTGGCGAGCGACACGATCAAACAGGCGTATCTCGGCGTCTAGGGCAGGGCACGATGGCGGACATATTCGACATTTATCTGGCCGAGGCGATCATCAGCGGCATCCTGCTGGGCGGCGTGCTGGCGCTGCTGGCGCTCGGCCTCAACCTGATCTTCGGCGTCATCGACGTGACGTGGATCTGCTACGCCGAGTTGATCATGCTCGGCATGTACGCGCTCTACTATTTCTATTCCGTCTTCGGCCTGCCGATGTGGGTCGCAGCACCTGCCTGCATCGCGATCGTGGCGGTGCTGGGCCTGCTCCTGCATTACATCGTGATCGCGCCGCTGCTCGATGCGGCGCCGATCAACCAGCTGCTGGCGACCGGTGGCGTGCTGTTCTTCCTGCAGAGCTTCGCCACCGTGGCCTTCGGCATCGACTTCCGCAATCTCGGCATCCGCCTGCCGGTGCTGGCGCTGGGCGAGATGCACTTCAGCTATGCCCGACTGCTGGCCTTCGGTGCAGCGCTGGCCGGCATGGTGGTGGTCTACCTGTTCATGACGCGGACCTACATCGGCACGGCGATCCGCGCCATCTCGCAGGACCGCCAGATCATGGCGCTGATGGGCGTCGACACCAGGCGGCTCTATCTCGTCACCTCGGCGATCGGCGGCGCGCTGGCCGGCCTCGCCGCCTGCCTGCTGGTGCTGCAGTACGACGTCCATCCCTTCGTCGGCCTGTCGTTCGGGCCCATCACCTTCCTGATCTGCGTGCTGGGCGGCCTCGGCAACTTCATCGGCGGCTTCGTCGCTGCCTTCCTGTTCGCGCAGATCATCTCGCTGGGCGGCCTCTACTCCGACCTCGAATGGGGCTACGTGCTGGCCTTCGCGTTCTTCATCCTGATGATGTTCGCACGGCCGCAGGGCCTGCTGGCGAGGCGCTCGTGAGCGCGCGCGGCCTGCTCATAGGTGTCGTCGCGGCGGGGCTGGTCGCGCTGCCGTTCGTCTATAAGCAGCCCTACCACATGCACGTGATGGTGCTCGTCCTGATCTGGTCCTTCGCCTACACCTCATGGTCGGTGATGGGCCGGTTCGGGCTGGTGTCGCTGGGCCATGGCGGCTTCATGGGCGTGGGCGCCTACGTTACGGCGCTGCTCTGGAATCATCTGGGCGTCTCGCCCTGGATCGGCATTCCGCTTGCGATGCTGGCTGCCGGCGTGCTGGCCCTGGTGGTGGCCTATCCCTGTTTCCGATTCCGCATCGTTGGCCACTATTTCGCGCTGGTCACGCTGGCGCTGTCGGGCATCGTGCTGCAGGTCATCACCGCCACCCGCGACCAGACCGGCGGCTCGCTGGGCTACACCCCCGAGCGCACCAAGGGCAGCGTCTTGGCGGCCCTCCAGTTCCTCGACAAGGAGACCTGGTACCTGATCGCGCTTGGCGTCTGGGCCGCGGGTCTTGCGATCTGGTACTGGGTCGACCGCAGCATGATCCGCTATGCCATGGAAGCGATCTCGGAGGACGAGGACGCCGCAGCCGCCGCCGGCATCAATGTGACGGCCGAGAAGCTCAAGATCACGGTCCTCAGCGCGGTCATGACTGCCCTCGCCGGCGCGCTCTATTGCCAGTACCAGATGTTCATCTCGCCCGACACCGTGAGCGGCATCTCGGTGTCGCTGCAGATGGTGTTCGCGGCGGTGGTCGGCGGCATCTACGTGGCCCTTGGTCCAACGGTCGGCGCCATCATCACCATCATGCTGGCCGAAGTGCTGCGAGTTGGCTTCGGCACCCAGGCAGTCGGCTGGGACAACCTGATCTACGGTGTCCTCCTCGTCCTGTTCATCATCTTTCTGCCAAAGGGCATTCTCGGCAGCCTGTTGGAGCGCACGAAGAAGCCGGGGAAGGCACAGGCGTGAGCGGCCTGCGCCCGGCCGCCTCGCAAAGCTGCCGCAAAGCTCACGTATGAACGCAGCGGGATGGGGGTGGTTAACGCAAGCTCAAGAGCGTTGCCCGTAGACTTGCCATCCCATGACGTTGTCCCGCGTTTTTCCGGCGTTGATCATGTCGGCTGCCTTGGCCCTCTGGGCCTGCAGCCGGGGGCCTGAGTTTGTTGCCACGGATGAGCCCTGGCG
>JBQTJT010000101.1:0-16653 GCA_052386855.1 Reyranella sp. | reverse complement strand
AACCTCATGATCCGGATGTCCTGAAGTGTCCTTGCCCGGCCCATCCAGACCTCCCCAGTTGGAGGCCCATCAAAGCCGGTCAGTTCACTCGCTACATAATCCGGTCAATTCATTAGCTACCTACAGTGGCGATTGTATACTTGACATACCACGCCGGGGAGGCTAGTTTCGGGTCATCAACCGAGGCTAGCCATGACCGCAGACATTACCGCCCCGCACTTCACCGATGAGACCAAGGCCCGCGAAGCCCTAGAGGCGATCCGCTGGCCGTCCGGCCCGGTGTGCCCGTTCTGCGGCTGCATCGACAACAGCACCCGTATGCAGGGCAAGACGACCCGCCCCGGCCTCCTGAAGTGCAACGACTGCCGCAAGCCCTACAGCGTCACCATTGGCACCCTGTACGAGCGCTCGCATATCCCCCTGCACAAGTGGCTGCTGGCGACCCATCTGCTCGCCTCGTCCAAGAAGGGCATCAGCGCGCACCAGCTGCACCGTATGCTGGGGATCACCTACAAGTCGGCTTGGTTCATGACGCACCGCATCCGCGAAAGCATGGGTCCGGCTGCTGGCGAGCCGCCGCTGGGTGGCGAGGGCAAGACGGTCGAGGCGGATGAGACCTACATCGGCCGCAAGCGCGGCACCAAGGTCCGCTCTGGCGTCGGCCATAAGAACGCCGTCGTATCACTGGTGGAGCGCAACGGCCGCGCCCGCTCATTCAAGGTCGATCGCGCTACCCCGCATGTCATCCGCCGCATTGTCGAGGACAACGCCTCGCCCAAGTCGGCGCTCATGTCGGACGAGGCGGTTGCCTACAAGTCAGTCGGCAAGAAGTTCGCCAGCCACGAGGCCGTCAATCATTCCAAGGACGAGTACGTTCGCGGCACCGCGCATACGAACACGGTCGAGGGCTTCTATTCGATCTTCAAGCGCGGCATGAAAGGCGTCTATCAGCATTGCGGCGAACAGCACTTGCAGCGTTATCTGCACGAGTTCGATTTCCGCTACAGCAACCGCACGGCGCTGGGCGTGTCGGACAAAGAGCGCGCCGAAAAGGCCCTGAAGGGCATCGAAGGCAAGCGCCTCACTTATCGGCGGACTTACGGCCGGACCTCGCCCCCTTCGCTGGGGTAACGCGGCCCTTCGCAGGCTTCTTGCCAGCATCCTTGACGAGTGACCGCGGTGCTGGCGGAGTCGCCAGCATCCGGCGCACGACTGCCTCTGTCGCTGGGTCTAGCTTGGGGGAGGGCTTGGGCATGGTTGAATCCAAGGGTCGATATGCATTGCCGCCGAGGGACACCGCAGCAGCTTTGGGGGACTTGATTGTAACCTGGGCGTGGGCTCAAAACTTCATCTTGTTCGCGCTTGCTGAGCTGATGGCAGGGCGTTCGATAAAGGGCGACGATGATGATGCGCTGGTACTCGCGAGCCCGCTAGTTGGTATGGCTGCACGCACCCATCTTGGGTTGCTCAAGACGCTATCGCAGCATCGCCTGCCAGAGGTTGACGCGACAAAAATCGAGAAGATCACCGAAAAACTTTCCGATATCTGCGACCATCGGAACGACCTTGTGCATGGCGTTTGGTCGGCTCACGCAAAGCCTCAGATTATGGTCGTGGCAACGTCGCGAGTAGTGGGCAAGGTTTCAACGAAGCAAAAGCTAATCATAGCGAAGCAAATACAGGTTTGGACCGCTGCAATTCGGGATCAGATGCTTGAGTTGGTTAGGGTGCTGTACTCACACGGCTACTTGAAGAGCTATGTGCGCGAAGATCCCAAACCGACCTAAGCAAGCGTTCAACCTGTCTCGGTGACGCCCCCATTTCGCTCTGCCCCAAGCACGACTTGGCCCATTCCTCGAACAGACGCGCTCCCGCCTCGATCATCTCGGGAGTAATCTCGGAAGTAGGGCATTCCCTGCGGAGCATGATGCCCGCATCCTAGCGCACAGCCCTATTCCTTACCATACCCCTTGCTTCCACTGCCCTAAAACGCACGCCGGCCTGTCAAATGCAATGATATCAGGCACTTGATAGGGTATGTCAAGTATACAATCGCCTTGCAAGTTCTGCAAGAATCGTCCTATATTTCCTATAGGCTGGCGCCACCCGCGCCGGCCTTTTCATGTCCAAACCCCGGGTCTACCCATGCCCTTCGAACTCGCTCTCCTGCGGGCGTTGCTGGCTGCCTGCGCGGCCGCGCTCCTCCTGCAGGCACTGCCAGCACTCGCGCCACGCGCCCACGCACGGTTCTCGAACGGCGAACAACTCCGCGATTCGGAGCCTGGTCCCCATCGCCCGCGGCGCTGTTCCGGCCATTCGACGCAACCCGTTCCAGCCCTTGGCAAATCCGCTGCTCCCGGCACACGCATCGGCACAGCTGGCCGCTTTGTTCCGGGACACTTCGTGTGCCGCTGCTCACCCAGCCGTGATGCCCCGCGAGGCATCCAACCCGCCGGGTGGTACAGTATCAACCCCATGGCATCGACCGCCCGCCGCACCTGGTCCTGGACCTTTGACCTGCCGCCGGAAGACCTCTGGCCGGTGCTGGCCGACACCAACCGCTTCAACGAGGCGATGGGCCTGCCGCCCTATGCGCTGGAGGAGACGCCGCAGCCCAACGGCACGGTGCTCCGCCGCGGCAAGGGCAAGGCCGCGGGCTTCACCCTCGAATGGGAGGAGAAGCCCTACGAGTGGATCCACGGCCGCCATTTCCGCCAGGCCCGCGCATTCTCCAAGGGGCCGTTCCGCCGCTTCGGGCCGGTGTTCGATCTCGAGCCTGAATACAAGGACGGCGTCGCCGTCGGCAGCCGCGTCAGCTACGCGCTCGAATGGGAGCCGCTCACCCTGATGGGCCGGCTGTTCGGCAAGCGCCTGGCCGAACAGGCGGGCGCCGTCGTCGGCAAGCGTATCCTGGAGGCAGTGTCGTTTGCGAAAGGCGAGCGCCCGACCTTCTTCGAGCTGCCGGCGCCGGAGTTGCCCGAGGGCGCGCGCGAGCGGGCGGCGGCGATGGCCGGCGAAATCGACCGAAGCCCCTACGGCAACGGGCTGGGCGGCCGCCTCGCCGAGCGGGTGATGACCGGCATGGCGACCGATCTGGCGCAGCTCAAGCCCAAGCTGCTGGCGCGGGATCTCCGGGTGCCGCAGCGCGCCGCGATCGAAGCCTGCCTGGCCGCCGTCCGCGCCGGACTGTTGACCATGAAATGGGACCTGCTCTGCACCAACTGCCGCGGACCCAAGGCCAGCGCCTCGGCCTTGAGCGAGCTGCCGCGCGGCGCGCATTGCCCCTCGTGCAACATCGACTACGACCGCGACTTCGAGAAGAACGTCGAACTGTCGTTTGCGCCGGCGCCCCAGGTGCGGCCGATCCTGGCCGGCGGCTTTTGTCTCAGCGGTCCGATGGCGACGCCGCATGTGGCGGTGCAGTTGCTGCTGAAGCCCGGGGAGCGGCGGAACGTGCCGCTGGATCTGCCGGCGGGGAGTTACCGGCTGCGGACCTTGCATCCCGGCGCGCATGCCGACGTCGAACACAAGGGTGGGGCGTTCCCGGGGCTCAGGATCACGGCGGATGGCGTCGAAGCGATGCCGCTCGGCGAGGCCGGCCACATTCCCTTCGTGAACGAGGCCGGCTTCGAGCTCGCGGTGCTGATCGAGGACCGCACCTGGACCCGAGAGGCCCTGACCGCGCCGGAAGTGATCTCGCTGCAAGCCTTCCGCGATCTCTTTGCCGCCGCGACGCTCAGGCCGGGCGACGAGGCGGGGGTGAGCCAGGTGGCGCTGCTCTTCTCCGACCTCCGGAGTTCGACGGCGCTCTACGAGCGGGTGGGCGATGCCCAGGCCTACAATATCGTACGCGAGCATTTCGCCCTGATGGCCTCGATCGTGCGCGATCACGATGGTGCGGTGGTGAAGACCATCGGCGATGCGGTGATGGCCTCGTTCGGCGATCCCGCCAACGCGGTGCGCGCGGCCCTCGCCATGCAGGCCGCCATCGCCGACCACGATCTCGAGCTCAAGCTGGGCGTCCATGTCGGCCCCAGCGTCGTGGTGACGCTCAACGACCGTCTCGACTACTTCGGCTCCACCGTGAACATGGCCGCCCGCCTGCAAGGCCAGAGCACTGGCGGCGACGTCGTGCTGTCGCGCGCGGTCGCCGACGATCCGGCGGTGCAAGCCGTGTTGGCCAATGTCCCGAAACGCGAGGAAAGCGTAGCGCTAAAAGGCTTCGCCGAGCCCGTCGGCTTCGTCCGCCTGATTTTATAGACAGGTTTTATCGACACTTTTTATCGACGTTCAGGTGTCCATAAAAGCGCCCAGCACCGCCGCCGCCTCGTCGTTGGCCTTCAATCCCTGCTTCAGGAACCGCGTCAGCGAAAAGAACCCATGGATGGTGCCGGGGTAGTTGACGTACGTCGTCTTCACCCCGGCATCGACGAGCTTGTCGGCATAGGCCCGGCCCTCGTCGCGCAGAGGGTCGTAGCCGGCGGTCAGCACGAAGGCGGGCGGCAGGCCGGTGAAGTCCTTGGCCAGCAGCGGCGAGAGGCGGAGGTCGGCGAGGTCGGTGTCCTCGTCCGGCACATAGGCCTCCCAGAACCAGGTCATCAGCGCCCCGGAGAGGAAATAGCCCTCGGCGAAGGCCTTGCGCGATCCGCTCTCGCGGCTCGAGTCGGTCGCGGGATAGATCAGCATCTGGAACGCCGGCCCTATCTCCTTGGCGTCCCGGCAGAGCTGGCACACGACGGCGGCCATCGCGCCGCCCGCCGAATCGCCGCCGACCGCGATGCGCGCCGCGTCGGCGCCGAACGACTCGGCATTGTCCCTGATGTGCCTGAAAGCCGCGACGCCGTCGTCGATCGGGGCGGGGAAGGGATGCTCGGGCGCGAGGCGATAGTCGATGGAGATCACCTGGCAGCGGCTCTTGTTTGCCAATCGTCGGCAGGTCGAATCGTGCGTTTCGATGTTGCCGATCACGAAGCCGCCGCCGTGATAATAGATCAGCGTCGGCAGCAGGCCGGGTTTCGCGCCCATCGGCCTGTAGCGCCTGAATCGGATCTCGCTCGCCGGCCCGGCGAAACCGCCGTCGGCCACTTCGGCCACTTCCGGCGGCTCGGCCTCGCCGTCCTCCGACATCTTGTCGACCGCTTTGCGGCCGACCAGGTGCGGCAGGGTTTCGAGCCTGGGCCGGCCGGCCTTGGTGGCGGCGTCCATCAGGTCGAGTAAATTGCGGGCTTCGGCATCGAGCATTCTTCGCTACTCCAGTTTGACGTTGGCGCCCTTGATGACGGCGGCCCACTTCTCGTTTTCCGCCCGCAGCAAAGCCGCGAGTTCGGCCGAGGTGCCGCCGCCCACGACGCCGCCGACGGCGGCATAGGCGTCGATCACTTCCTTCGACTTCAGCGCGGCACTGGCGGCTGCGAAGATCTTCTGGCGATGCTCCAGGCTCGCGTTGCCCGGCGCCATCAGCGCGTACCAGTTGTCGGAATTGACCTTCGGGAATCCCATCTCGCGCATGGTCGGCACGTCGGGCAGCAGCGGCGCCCGCGTGTCGGAGGTGACGGCCAGCGGCTTCACCGTGCCGGCGCGGATGTGCGGCAGCAGCACCGATATGTCGAGCAGCACCGTGTTCACCGTGCCCGCCAGAAGATCGTTGGTGGCCGGCGCGGCGCCGCGGTAGGGCACGTGCAGCAGGTCGGTGCCGGTCTCGCGCTTGAAGAGTTCGATGGCGAGATGGGTGATGCCGCCGGTGCCGGCCGACCCGCAGGTCACCTTGCCGGGATTGGCCTTGGCATGGGCGATGAAGCTCTTCAGGTCGTTGATGCCGAGCTTGGCGTTGATCGCCAGGATCTCCTGCACGCTCACGACCAGCACGATGGGCGCGATGTCCTTGGCCGGGTCGTAGGGCATCTTGGGCATCAGGCCCGGCATGATGGCGCCAGCGCTGGCGCTCATCAGGCCGATGACATGGGCGTCGCTGCCGGCCTTGGCGACGAAGTCGACGCCGGTGACGCCGGCCGCACCACTTTTGTTTTCGACCAGCACCGGCTGACCGAGATGCGGGCTCATCGCCTGCGCCAGGTTGCGGCCGAAGATGTCGGCCGGACCGCCTGCGGGGAAAGGAACGACCAGGGTGAGCGGCTTGCTGGGAAAGGGCGCCTGCGCCCGCGCCTCGACGGCGGGCAAGGCGGCGAGCCCAGCGAGCGCGCCGCGGCGGGTGATCGACATTTGGTTTCCTCCGGTTCTTTTGCCGAAGTCTGCGCGGCGGCCGCGTCGCCGACAAGGGATGATCCAGGCGCCGTGGCCTGCGTACAAGGCGTATGACCCCTTCGCATATAGTCGCCGCCGGCCTTCTTGCTTCCCTGTTGGGTGCCTGCGCCGCGCCACCGGACGTCCCGGCCGCCGCTGCGGCGCCACCGCTGGTGCTGGAACAGTTCTTTCCCGGCCGCACCGTCGGCGACGGCGTCTTCACCAACAGCTGGACCGGCTCGGAGCGGCGTTTCAGCGTCGTGATCGAGGGTTCTTGGGATGGTCGCACGCTCACCCTGGTCGAGGATTTCGCCTATGCCGACGGCGAGAAGGACCGCAAGACCTGGCGGCTGGAGCGCACAAGCCCGGGCGTTTACGCCGGCACGCGCGAGGATGTCGTAGGCTCGGCGCGCGCCTGGACCGAGGGCAAGGTCGTGCGGCTCGAGTATTCGGTCATGCTGGGCGGCTGGACCGTCGATTTCTCCGACGTGCTGGCGTTGCGTGATGACGGCTCGCTGATCAACCGCGCGACTGTCGGCAAATGGGGCCTCCGTGTCGGCCGCGTCGAACTCGTCCTGCGCCGCGTGGGCGGATCCTAGAACTCGACGTCGAGTTCCTCGACTTCCTCGGGCTCGGATTTGGCCGCCGCCGTCCATTCCAGCATGGCCGGAAACCTGAGCATCAGGTCGCGGTAGGCCGCCGCCACCGGATCGAGTTTTACGTCATAGGTGGCAAACCGCGCACAGACCGGCGCGTACATGGCGTCGGCGGTCGTGGGTGTTTTGCCAAAGAGATAAGGCCCGCCATAGGTTTTCAGGCACTCCTGCCAAATCGCGATCACCCGCTCGATATCGGCCTGGGCGCCGGCCCACACCTTGAAGCCGTCGTGCCTGGCCTTGAGGTTCATCGGCAGCGCCGAGCGCAGGTTGGCGAAACCTGAGTGCATTTCGCCGCAAATTGCCCGGCAATGGGCCCGCGCCACCGGATCGGCCGGCAGCAGACTGGCCTCGGGCTTGATCTCGTTCAGATATTCGCCGATCGCCAGCGTATCCCAGACCTTCACCTGCCCATGTTCTAGGCAGGGCACCAGAAAGGAGGGCGACAGCAGCAAAAGCTCGGCCCGGGTCGCCGGATCGTCGATCGGCGCCAGCCGCTCCGCGAAGTCCAGACCTGCCATTCGGCAGAGAAGAAAGCCGCGCAGCGACCAAGAGGAATAGTTCTTGCTACTGACGGTGAGCGAAGCCTCGGCCATGGGCGCCAACCCTCTCGATTCGGCGGGTTCTGTCTGTGTCACAGGCGTTGTGTGTGCAATTTCCGAGCCGGTTCCCCTTCATGTTGTATGCGCTCTACCAGTCCGCCGCCGACATGATGCTGCCGATGCGGGCGTGGGCGACCGCGACCGGGCAGACCCTGACTGGAAGCAGGGCGGAGACCCGGGAAAGCTGGCGGGCTGCAGGCGCGCTCTGCGAGATGATGAGCCGGGCCACCCTCAGCCACCGCCGCCCCTCCTTCGGCATCGACGAAGTCACCGTCGGCAACAAAGTCGTGCCGGTGCAGGAGGAAGAGGTGCTCGCCACCCCCTTCGGCACCCTGCTGCGCTTCGCCAAGCCTGATGTCCCGCCGCAGCCCAGGGTGCTGCTGGTGGCACCGCTTTCCGGGCATTTCGCGACCCTGCTGCGCGATACGGTGAAGGTGCTGCTGCCCGAGCATGACGTCCACATCACAGACTGGGCCAATGCGCGCGACGTCGGCCTGTGGAACGGCCCCTTCGGCTTCGACGAATATGTCGAGCATCTGATCAAGTTCCTTGAGGCGATGGGGCCGGGTGCCCATGTCATCGCCGTGTGCCAGCCCTGCGTTCAGACCTTGGCGGCGGCGGCAATCATGGCCGAGGACGACAATCCCGCCCAGCCGCGCAGCATGACCCTGATGGCCGGGCCCATCGACACACGCGTCAGCCCGACCAAGGTGAACGAGCTGGCGATGGGCAAGCCGATCAGCTGGTTCGAGCAGAACCTGATCGCCCGCGTGCCGCTGCGCTATCCCGGCGCCATGCGCCGCGTCTATCCCGGCTTCGTCCAGCTCACCGCCTTCATGAGCATGAACGCCGAGCGGCACATCAAGGCGCAGGTCGATCTCTACAAGCACCTGGCCAAGGGCGAGGTCGAGCAGGCCGCCACCATAAAGAACTTCTACGACGAATATTTCGCCGTGCTCGACATGGCATCGGAGTTCTACCTCGAGACCGTGCAGTGGGTGTTCCAGGAGCATCGTCTCGCCAAGGGCGAACTCGACTGGAAGGGGAGGCGGGTCAATCCCAAGGCGATCAGGCGCACCGCCCTGTTCACGATCGAGGGCGAGCGTGACGATATCTGCGCCATCGGCCAGACCGTGGCCGCCCACGATCTCTGTTCCAGCCTGCGGCCCTATCGCAAGAAGCACTATATGCAGGCCGGTGTCGGCCACTATGGCGTGTTCAGCGGCCGCCGCTGGGCCAGCCAGATCTATCCCTTGGTGCGAAACACGATTTTGGCCAACGAGTAGCTTTCGCGCCCCCGGGATGGGCAAAGGCCCGGGTTTGCGTTAAAAATAGCGATGGCCGATTTTCCGAACAAGACCCTCGCCGACTGGGAGAAGGTTGCAGCGAAGGAACTGCGCGACCGCCCCTTGAGCGACCTCACGTGGATGACCCCCGAGGGCATCGCGGTGAAGCCGCTCTATACGGCGGCCGACCTGGAGCAGCTCGAGACGATGGGCTCGGAGTTGGGGGGCTCGCTGCCGGGCTTTCCGCCCTTCACTCGGGGTCCGAAGGCCACGATGTATGCCGGCCGGCCGTGGACGGTCCGCCAGTATGCCGGCTTCTCGACCGCCGAGGAGAGCAACAAGTTCTATCGCGCCAATCTCGCGGCCGGCCAGATGGGCCTCTCGGTGGCGTTCGATCTCGCCACCCACCGCGGCTATGACTCGGATCATCCGCGCGTCGTGGGCGACGTCGGCAAGGCCGGCGTTGCGATCGATTCCGTCGAGGACATGAAGATCCTGTTCGACGGCATCCCGCTCGACAAGATGAGCGTGTCGATGACCATGAACGGCGCCGTTCTGCCGGTGCTGGCCGGCTACATCGTGGCGGCCGAGGAACAGGGCGTGCCGCAGGACAAGCTCTCCGGCACGATCCAGAACGACATCCTCAAGGAGTTCATGGTCCGGAACACCTACATCTATCCGCCCGGACCTTCGATGCGGATCGTGGCCGACATCATCGAGCACACGGCCAAGTACATGCCGAAGTTCAACTCGATCTCGATCTCCGGCTATCACATGCAGGAGGCGGGCTCGACGCTGGTCCAGGAGCTGGCATTCACGCTGGCCGACGGGCTCGAATATGTCCGCGCCGCCAAGGCCAAGGGTCTCGACATCGACGCGTTCGCGCCCCGGCTCTCGTTCTTCTTCTGCATCGGCATGAACTTCTTCATGGAAGTGGCCAAGCTCCGGGCCGCGCGCTTCCTGTGGGCCGAGCTGGTCAAGCCGTTCGAGCCCAAGAAGGCCGATTCGCTGTCGCTGCGCACGCATTGCCAGACCTCGGGCGTGTCGCTCACCGAGCAGGATCCGTACAACAACGTCATCCGCACGGCCTACGAGGCGATGGCGGCGGTGCTGGGCGGCACCCAGTCGCTGCACACCAATTCCTTCGACGAGGCGATCGCCCTGCCGACGCCGACATCGTCGCGCATCGCGCGCAACACCCAGCTCATCCTCCAGCACGAGACCGGCGTCACCAACGTCATCGATCCGCTGGCCGGCAGCTATTACGTCGAATCGCTCACCGCCAGCCTGATCGCCGAGGCGCGCAAGCTGATCGCCGAGGTCGAGGCGCTGGGTGGCATGACCAAGGCGGTCGAGGCCGGCATGCCCAAGATGCGCATCGAGGAGGCCTCGGCGCGCCGCCAGGCCCGCATCGACCGTGGCGAGGAAGTGATCGTGGGCGTGAACAAGTTCCAGCCCAAGGACGGCACCACGGTCGAGGTCATGGACATCGACAACGACGTGGTCCGCGAATCGCAGGTCACGCGGCTGGACAATATCCGCAAGAGCCGCGACGAGGCCAGGTGCGTGGCCGCTCTGAAAGCGCTGGGCGATGCCGCACGCAACGGCACCGGCAACCTGCTGAGCCTGGCGGTCGAAGCGACGCGCGCGCGCGCCACGGTGGGCGAGATCTCATCGGCGCTCGAGGGCGTCTATGGCCGCTACCAGGCCACGGTGCGCTCGATCTCCGGCGTCTACGTCGGCGAATGGGAAGGCGACCAGGGCCTGGACCGCATCCGCACCGATATCGCCGCCTTCGCCGAGGAAGAGGGCCGGCGGCCGCGTCTGATGGTCGTGAAGATGGGCCAGGACGGCCACGATCGCGGCGCCAAGGTGATAGCCACGGCCTTTGCCGATCTGGGCTTCGACGTCGACATCGGCCCGTTGTTCCAGACGCCGCAGGAAGCGGCGCGCGCGGCGATCGAGAACGACGTGCACGTCATCGGCGTGTCGAGCCAGGCGGCGGGCCACAAGACGCTGGTGCCGCAGCTGATCGACGAGTTGGCCAAGCAGGGTGGTTCCGAGGTGATGGTGATCGTGGGCGGTGTCATTCCGGCCCAGGATTACGACTTCCTGAAGAAGATCGGCGTTGCCGCCATCTACGGCCCGGGGACCAACATTCCCGCAGCGGCCGCCGAGATCCTCGGCATCCTGCGCCAGCGCAGCCAGAAGCGGGCAGCCTGACCTTCAGCGCCGCCCTGATCTAGCGCCGCATTGCCTGGCTTTCCTGCGGCGTCATCGGTCGCTCGCGGAACCACAGGACCTTGCCGCGGATCGTGCCGAAGCCGGTGCTGGCCTCGAGCTTGGCGGGATAACGCACTTGCGAATTGTCGAACCTGGCGAACCATACTTTCATCGGCTGCTCGCGCTTGGTCTCGGCTTCCTTCGGCGAGTCTTCGAACTCGCCAGCGACGCGTTTGGTATAGATCTCGCACACCAGAAGATCGCCCTTCGCGGTCGGCACGCCTGCCGCGGCCGGGGACTCCACGCCGATCTTGCGGATCATGATGTCGATCCGTCGTTTGCCGTCGTTGCTCGGGACGGTGCGGTCACAGGCGGCGTCGCCGGCCAGGCCGACGGTGAGCGCGGCCGACAGCGGATCGAGCGAGCCGGTGCGCTGGTCGTCGGGAATCACATGCTGCGGCGGTGGCTTCCACTCCGGATTGTGCTTCTCGCTCATCGTGCCGCCGGGACCGTATTGGGCGACCCAGGTGCGCGGTTTGTCGCCCACGATGATCGACAGCGAGCCGGCGCTCGGCTGGGCGCCTTGGGGTGAAAAGCCACCCCATGCCCTGTTGCGCCCGTCGTAGTGCATGGTGACGGCCCGCAGCATCCCTTCCTTGAAGGTGCGGCTCTCGACGTCGTAGCTCGCGCCGTCGAAGCGCGCGGTGACGTCGATGCGGAAGCCGGCGAAGCCGGCGAACGTGATCTCGTAACCGATATCGACCTGGCGCGCTTCCTGGGAGAAGGCCGTCGCCGGGACACCCACACTCAAGGCAAACGCGATCAAGGCCCTACGAAAACTCATGAAATCCCTCTCTACAAGGGGCTTACTTCAAGGTCACCGGCACGATAGAAGGCCCACGCCCCCTCCGCCACACAACTTGCGCGCCAGAAAAGGCATTTTTCCCACCATGTCGCCTCCCGATAACGACCGCGGTCCCGAGATAGGCGCCTCGCGCTCCTGGGCGGTGGTCGGCATCATGGCCCGCCATTTGTGGCCAAAGGGTGAAATCGGCCTGCGCTGCCGCGTCGTCGTGGCCTTGGTCCTGCTGGTCCTGGCCAAAGTCGTCAACGTCTACGTGCCGATTCTCTACAAGCACGCGGTGGACGCGCTCGGCGAGCCCGCGGCGCAGGCGGTGGCGGTGCCGATCGCCCTGATCGTGGCCTACGGCGTGGCGCGCGTGCTCGCCCAGGCCTTCGGCGAAATCCGCGACGCCATCTTCGCGCCGGTGGCGCAGCGGGCGATTCGCAACCTCGCCCTTGAGGTGTTCGGGCATCTTCATGCACTGTCTCTGCGGTACCATCTCGAACGCCAGACCGGTGGTCTCAGCCGGGTCATCGAACGCGGCACCCAGGGCATGGAGTTCCTGATCCGCTTCACCACTTTCAACATCCTGCCGACCCTGCTCGAAATCGTCCTGGTCGGCGGCATCCTGTGGAGCCTCTACGACTGGCGTTTCAGCGCCGTCACCCTGGGCGTCATCGCGGCCTACATCGTGTTTTCTGTGGTGCTGTCGGAGTGGCGCATCAAGTTCGTGCGCCGCATGAACGATGCCGACACCGATGCCAACGCCAAGGCCATCGACAGCCTGCTGAACTACGAGACGGTCAAATACTTCGGCAACGAACCCCACGAGTCACGACGCTACGACGTCGGTCGCCGGCGCTACGAGACGGCGGCGATCCGCTCGAGCCGGACCTTGTCGCTGCTGAACATCGGCCAGGGCGCCATCATCTCGGTGGGGCTCGTCGCCGTCATGGCGATGGCGGGCTATGGCGTCATCCACAAGACCATGACCCTCGGCGACTTCGTGGCGGTGAACGCCTTCTTGATCCAGCTCTACATGCCGCTCGGCATCCTGGGTTTCGCCTATCGCGAGATCAGGAGCGCGCTGGTGAACATGGAAAAGATGTTCGGCCTGCTCAAAGTCGAAGCCGAGATAGCCGACAAGCCCGGTGCACCGGCGCTCGCCGTCGGCGGCGGCGAGATCGTGTTCGATCATGTCGACTTCCACTATGAGAAGGCGCGGCCGATCCTGCACGACGTGAGCTTCTGCGTGCCGGCCGGCAAGACCGTGGCGATCGTGGGCTCGAGCGGCGCCGGAAAGTCGACGGTCTCGCGCATCCTCTTCCGCTTCTATGATGTGGCGTCCGGCACCGTGAAGATCGACGGCCAGGACATCCGCGAGGTGCAGCAGGCCAGCCTGCGGGCGGCGATCGGCGTGGTGCCGCAGGACACCGTGCTGTTCAACGACACCATCTACTACAACATCGCCTACGGCCGCCCTGAAGCCAGCCGCGAGGAGGTCGAGCAGGCCGCCCGCCTGGCGCGGATCCATGACTTCATCGTGGCACTGCCACAGGGTTACGACGCCACGGTGGGCGAGCGCGGCCTGAAACTCTCGGGCGGCGAGAAGCAGCGCGTGGCAATCGCCCGCACCATCCTCAAGAACCCGCGGATCCTGCTGTTCGACGAGGCGACCAGTGCGCTCGACACCCGCACCGAGCAGGAGATCCAGCGCTCGCTGGAGGAAGTCAGCCGCGGCCGCACCACGGTGGTGATCGCCCATCGGCTGTCGACTGTCATCAACGCCGACGAGATCGTGGTGCTCGACCGCGGCCGCGTCGTCGAGCGCGGTCGCCATGCCGATCTGCTGGCCCAGGGCGGCCTCTATGCCGACATGTGGCGCCGGCAACAGGAAGCCGCCGCCGAGGCCGAGCATCAGGTCGAGGAGCCGCCATCGTTCCGTGGTGAAGGTCATCTGCGTGTCGCCGACTAGCACCACCGGAAATCCCTGGCGCGCCCTGCTGCCGGTCTTCCTGGCCTGCGCCGCCATCGGCCTGCAGGCAGGCGTTGCCATGCCGCTGGTGCCGCTGGCGCTGGAGCGGCAGGGCGCTGACAAGCTCACCATCGGCATCGTCGCCGCCGCCTGGGGCATCGGCATGCTGGCCTTCGGCACGCGCATTCCGCAGATGGCGGCGCGGTTCGGGGCCGTCCCGCTCATTGTCGCTTCCGTCGTGACGGGCGCGGTCGTCACGGTCGCCTACACGCTCACCAGCAGCCCGGTGGCGTGGTTCATGCTCAGCCTGCTGCACGGCATCACCGGCGGCGTGCCGTGGGTGGTGACCGAGATCTGGATGAATGTCGTCGTCGAGGAGAAACGCCGCGGCCGCGTCATGGGCTTCTACGCGATGCTGGTGGCGCTGGGCCTCGCGCTGGGCCCGCTGGTGCTGCAGGTGACAGGTGTCTATGGGCCGGCACCGTTCCTGACCTGCGCGGCGCTGGCCTTGCTGGTGGCGCTGCCGCTGCTGCCCTACTGGAAGAGCGCACCGGCGATCGAGCACGCGGCCGACAGCGGCTTCACCATCGTCGTGCTGGCGGTGCCGCTTGCCATGTTCGCGGGCTTCGTCTGTGGCCTGGGCGAGCAGGTGGCGTTCAGCTTCCTGCCGGTCTACGCCGTCGGCGCCGGCGTCTCGGCCGAGACCGGCGCGCTCTGGCTCTCGGCCTTCGTGCTGGGCAACGTGATCCTGCAATGGCCGATCGGCTGGCTGGCCGATCACTACGATCGCCGTGCCGTGCTGGCCGGCTGCACCCTGGCCAGCGCCGTGCTTGTCGGGTTGCTGCCGATGGTGCCGGCGCAGTCGCCGGCGGTGATCGGCGTCGTGCTGCTGTGGGGCGGCATTTCCTTTGCGATCTACCCGGTGGGGCTGGCGCTGCTCGGCCAGCACTTCAACGGCGGCGACATCGCCCGCGCCAACACCGCCTTCAGCATGCTCTATATCCTGGGCGGCATGGTCGGTCGGCCGATCGTGGGCGCGGCGATGGACGCGATCGGCGATCCCGGCCTCGGCTGGACGCTCGCCGTCTTCTATTTCGCCGCCACCGTGGGTGCCTTGCTGGCGCTTCGTCGTCGCGGCTGATAATTCTGCAGGCAGATGAGCGCCACGGCCGCCAAGACCGAAGACTCCGTCGATCCGCTTCTGGCCCCCCTGCTGGCCGGCGATCGGCGGGCGCTCGCCCAGGCGATCACCCTCATCGAATCGACGCGCAGCGACCATCGCACGCGCGCCGATGCGCTCCTGGCGGCAGTGCTGCCGCACAGCGGCAAGTCGGTGCGGCTCGGCATCACCGGCGTGCCCGGGGTCGGCAAGTCGACGCTCATCGAACGCTTTGGACTCTCCCTATTGGAACGCGGCCGGTCTTTGGCGGTGCTGGCGATCGATCCGTCCTCCAAGCGTGGCGGCGGCTCGATCCTGGGCGACAAGACACGCATGGAAGAATTGTCCCGCCGGCATGCCGCCTTCATCCGGCCGTCGCCGGCCGGCGCCACCCTGGGCGGTGTCGCGCGACGCACGCGCGAGGCGATGCTGCTGGTCGAAGCGGCGGGCTTCGACACCGTGCTGGTCGAGACGGTGGGCGTGGGCCAGTCCGAGACGGCGGTGTCCGACATGGTCGACATGTTCGTCGTGCTGCTGCTGCCGGGCGGCGGCGACGACCTGCAGGGCATCAAGCGCGGCGTCATCGAGCTCGCTGACCTGATCGTGGTCAACAAGGCCGATGGAGATCTCAAGACCGCGGCCAAGCGCTCGGCCGCCGACTATCAGCATGCGCTGCGCATGTTGCGCTCGCCGACCGCCGGCTGGGCGCCCGAGGTCCAGACCTGCTCGGCTCAGACCGGCGAGGGCGTGATCGAGATCTGGGAAACGGTCGAACGCTTCCGGGCAGCGGTGGGCGAGAAGGGCATCCACAGGCGTCGTGCCGAGCAGGCGCGCGCCTGGATGTGGAGCGAGGTCGGCGAGACCCTGCTGGCCGAGTTGCGGCGCCACCCCGAGGTGAAGCGCCTGGTCGGCGGGCTGGAGCGGGAGGTCGAGGCCGGCCGGGCGACCCCTGCCGTGGCGGCACGACGGATGCTAGAAGCTTTCCATGGGCGCTAAATCGTTCCTCAAACGGGCTCGTCTGGCCGCCGACGCCAGCGAATTGCCTTTCTGGAAGCGCAAGTCGCTGGCCCGCATGTCCAAGCAGGAGTGGGAATCCCTCTGCGACGGCTGCGGCATGTGCTGCGTCAACAAGCTCGAATACGAGGGCACCGGCGAACTCGCCCAGACCGATACCTGCTGCAAGCTCCTCGACCCCAAGACGGCGCGCTGCAAGGACTACAAGAACCGCAAGAAGATCGTCCCGGACTGCATCCAGCTCACACCAAAGGTGGTGGAAAAGATGGATTGGCTCCCCCAGACCTGCGGGTATCGCCTCGTTCACCAGGGCAAGGACCTGTTCTGGTGGCACCCCCTGATCTCCGGCGACCCCGAAACCGTGCACCAGGCCGGCATTTCGGCCCGGGGACGGGTAATTTCCGAGGATATGGTCGAGGATATCAGCGACCGGGTGGTCGACTGGTTCGCTTGACGGGAGGCCCCCCGGGCCCGTAAAAAGCCGGCCTTCCCGCCTACCCGGCGGGATCGTTTTTTAGTGGAAGTCACCATGCCCCGTCGTTGCGCCCTTTCGGGCAAGTCCGTGCAGTACGGCAACAATGTGAGCCACGCCAACAACAAGACCCGGCGCCGGTTCATGTCCAACCTGCAGGTCGCCTCGGTCCTGTCCGATGT
>JBQTJT010000100.1:0-31332 GCA_052386855.1 Reyranella sp. | reverse complement strand
GCGGCATCTGGATGACCTCGCCGCTGTCGGGCGAGGGCTTGTCGGGCTCGCCGCCGGAGGCGTTGATCAGGAAGATGGTGTTGGTCGCCTTGTCGACCTTGGTGGTCATGCCGTCCATCTGCCACAGGATGATCTTCTCCTGGGCACCGGGAATGCCCACGAGACGCGCGTTCTGGGCCTTCATCGCCGTGGCGCGGGCCGAAGTGGCGGGCGTCTTCTTGGCGATCAGGAAGTCCATGTAGTCGTACCAATGGACATCGACGATCTGGCCGACCTTGAGCGACGCCCAGTTGGTGACGAGGTCGGCAGCCTTCATCTTCACCCGGCCGAGATCCTCCCAGATGATGGTGAAGCTGCGCTGCTCAGGGTGCATGCTGTGGATCGTGCCACGCTTGAAGTTCTGCAAGCTGTTGGGGACGACGAGATCGTCCTGGGCGGCCGCCTGATGCGACAGCACAGGCAAAGCGCCTGCCGTGAGCGCGGTGCCTCCCAGCAGCTTCAATGTCGTACGGCGATTGGTCTGCATAACATCTCCCTTCTCATTGCAAGGACGAGGCCTCCGATGCGGGCCCCGCACGAGAGCAAAAAAAAAGCCCCCCAGCCGGCCATCCATCGGATGACCGGTGACAAGACTTTAGGCAGGAAAGCGGACACTGACAAATCCATCCGCTGCCTATTTTCGACGAATGCTTTCAGTGCCTCCGCAAGGAGGAGCTACTTCGCGGCCACGACCTCGACCTCGACCAGCATGGCCGGATCGGCGAGGCCGGCCACGATCAGGAGGGTCGAGGCGGGATAGGGCGCGTCCTTGATGAACTGGTCGCGCACCGTGCGGTAAGGACCGACGAAGCGGCTGTCGGTCAGGAAGACCGTGACCTTGACGATGTTCCTGTAGCTCATGCCGCCGCTCTTCAGAACCTGGGCGATGTTCTTCCAGACCTGTGCCGCCTGCTTCTCGAACGTCGGCTGCAGCTTGCCACGCGAATCGACGCCGACCTGACCCGACACATAGAGCATCCGCGCGCCGTCCGGCACTTCGGCGCCGAGGCTGTACTTGCCCGAGAACGACACGCTCGCGGGATTGTGGAACTTGATGGCCATTGACGTCTCTCCCTTTGCGGAAACCTCCACGGTTTCAGGTCGGGGAGCGTGACGTCAAGCTACTTCGCCGCCACCACCTCGACCTCGACGAACATGCCGGGATCGGCGAGGCCGGAGACCACGATCAGGGTTGCGGCCGGATAGGGGCTCTTGAGGAATTTCGCGCGGGCGTCACGGTACGGCGCAATGAAGCGCGAGTCGGTGATGAAGCCGGTGACCCTCACGATGTTGCCATAACCCATGCCGGCGCTCTTCAGGATCTGGCCGATATTCTTCCAGGTGAGATCGCACTGCTTCTCGAAGCTGGGGGCCAGCTTGCCCTTGGAATCGTAGCCGACCTGGCCCGCCAGGAAGAGCAGCCGCGCAGCGGGCGGCACCTCGACGCCGAGGCTGTATTTGCCGGTGAGCGCGACGGACTTGGGATTGTGGAACTTGATCGCCATGACGGTATCTCCCATGTAAGGAGGCGCACGGTATTCAGGTCGGAGAGCATGGCGTCAAGCATCAAGCACGTGCACATCGTGGGCGGCGGCCTCGCGGGCAGCGAGGCGGCGTGGCAGCTCGCCGAAGCGGGCGTGCCCGTGGTGCTGCACGAGATGCGGCCCGTGCGCGGCACCGAGGCGCATCTCACGGAAAATCTCGCCGAGCTCGTCTGTTCCAACTCCTTCCGCTCCGACGATGCGCAGAACAATGCCGTTGGTCTCCTGCATGAGGAGATGCGCCGCGCGGGCTCGGTGATCATGCGCGCGGCCGATGCCCACAAGCTGCCGGCGGGCGGTGCGCTCGCCGTCGACCGCCACGGCTTCTCGGCCGCCGTGCAGGAGACGCTGCTCGCCCATCCGCTGGTGACGCTGGAGCGCGCCGAAGTCGCCGGCCTGCCGCCCGAGGACTGGGACAGCGTGATCGTGGCCACCGGCCCCCTCACCTCGCCCGCGCTGGGCGAGGCGCTGGCAAAACTCACGGGCGAGGAGTCGCTCGCCTTCTTCGACGCCATCGCGCCGATCGTGCATCACGAGAGCATCGATCTCACCGTCGCGTGGAAGCAGTCGCGCTACGACAAGGGCGGGCCGGGCGGCGACGGCGCCGACTATCTCAACTGCCCGATGGAGAAGCCCGAGTACGAGGCGTTCGTGGCGGCGTTGCTCGCGGGTGACAAGACCGAGTTCAAGGAGTGGGAAGCGAACACCCCCTACTTCAACGGTTGCCAGCCGATCGAGGTGATCGCGGCCACCGGCCCGCAGACCTTGCGCTTCGGACCGATGAAGCCGGTTGGCCTGCGCGATCCGCGGACCGGCCATCGGCCGTGGGCCGTGGTGCAACTGCGCCAGGACAATGCACTCGGCACCTTGTGGAACATCGTGGGCTTCCAGACCAAGCTGAAGCACGGCGAGCAGACGCGGATCTTCCGCACCATCCCGGGTCTCGAGAAGGCCGAGTTCGCGCGGCTGGGCGGACTCCATCGCAACACCTTCCTCAACAGCCCGCGCCTGCTCGACGCGACATTGCGCCTGAAGGCGATGCCGCGCCTCAGGTTCGCGGGCCAAATCACCGGCTGCGAGGGCTATGTCGAAAGCGCCGCCGTCGGACTGATGACGGGACGTTTCGCCGCCGCCGAGCGGCTGGGCCGAACGCAGGCGCCGCCGCCCAACACCACGGCGATGGGGGCGCTGCTGGGCCACATCACCGGCGGCGCAGACGCCACTACCTTCCAGCCGATGAACGTCAACTTCGGCCTCTTCCCGCCGATTGACGGCACCTTCAAAGGCAAGGAACGCAAGCAGGCGATGAGCGCCCGGGCACTCCGGGACTTCGATCTCTGGTTGGCACACCACCATGCGCCTATTGCAGCCTGATCCCGCCGCCGCCCTGCTCGGCCTGCGCGCCATGAAGACCGTAGCCTCGGCAACCGGGCCGATGAGTCCGGTGCGGCGGACGCTGCTCGACGCGGCGCGACGAGTGATCCTGAGGATCGACGCCGACATCGACGCACTCGCCCCCATCGCGCCCGCCGAGTTCGCCGCAGGCTTCGCCTCGCCCGAGCTGCGCGAACAATTCACCAACGGCATGCTGGTGATGGCGCTGTCCGACGGCGTGCCGCCGCGTGAGATGGTGGCTGCGGTCGAGGCCTTCGCGACGGCGATCGGCGTGTCGACGCCGGCGCTGGCGGACCTCCGGCTGCTCGCCGAGCGGCACATGACGATCTTCAAGATCGATTTCCTGCGCCGCAGCCAGATCGCCGACATCATGAAGGACCAGCTCGAGCAGAAGGGCCCGCTCGGTCTCGCCAAGGCCGTGCTGACGATGCGCGGCGTTATGGAGGATCCGGCGCTGGCGGCGCGCTACCGCGCCTGGAACGACCTGCCCGAGGGAACGCTCGGCCGCTCGCTGGTGGAATTCTACGCGAAGAACGGTTTCAGCCTGCCCGGCGAGCGCAAGGGCTTCCCCGAGGCCGGCCTCTACCACGATCTCTGCCACGTGCTGGGCGGCTACGGCACCGACCCCGAAGGCGAGGTGCAGGTCGCGGCCTTCACGGCGGGCTTCAAGAAGGAGCGCCCGCTCTTCGTCATGCTGTTCGCCGTGCTGGTCTTCAGCACCGGCGTCAACATGCGGCCGTCCAACGAGGACTTCACGACCGTGGGCGTGCTCGGCAAGCCCGGCGTGGCCGAACGCATGTTCGCGGCCATGGAACGCGGCAATCATGTGAACCAGGATCTGTCCGACAAGTGGGACTACTGGGCCGTGGCGGAGCTGCCGCTCGACGAGGTGCGCCGTCGCCTCAACGTCGTGCCCGCCGCCTGAGGCGAAACAATCCGTAACGATCCGCAACGTTGGGTAACCAAACGTTATTTCACAGACACCGGCGAATGGAGTGACATGGCGCTGCCCTTCGACGGAGGAATGCCATGCTCGCGACACAGGAACGGGTCGCCGATATCGGCCACGACGTGATGCAGGAAATCTTCCGCCTGCTGGCGCCTTATCAGGTGGGCGGCAAGGGCATCACGCCGCAGACCGTGATCTCGACCGGAACAACCGTCGATTCGCTCACGATCATGGACGTGATCATGGAGCTGGAGGACCGCTTCGACGTCACCATCCCGCTGAACACCGTGGCCGAGATCGACACGATCGACCAGCTCGCCGAAACCGTCATGAGGCTGCGCTGATACCCTCATGAGATAAGTTCGCGAGCGCCCGGCACGTTGCGTGCTAACTAGTCGGCAATGACCCCCGCTGAACGCCGGCAGATGATGCTGGCCGGGCCGATCGTGCCCACCATCCTGGCCCTTGCCACCCCCAATGTGCTGAACGTGGCCATGCAGAGCCTGGTCAGCATTTCCGACGGCTGGTTCGTGGGCCAGCTCGGCAGCACCACCGCGCTGGCAGCCCTTGCGCTCGTTTTCCCGGCGCAGATGACCCTGGGCATGATGTCGGCCGGCGCCATGGGCGGCGGCATCTCCTCCTCGGTGGCGCGCGCGCTGGGTTCGGGCAACAAGGCGGCGGCCGAGGCGGCGGCGGCGCATGCGCTGGCGATCGCGCTCGGCATGTCCGTTCTGTTCGCCGTCATCTTCGTGGGCTTCGGCCGCACGATCTTTGGCGCGTTGGGCGGCAGCGGCGCGGCCCTCGACGGCGCCGAGGCCTTCGCCACCATTCTTTTCCTCGGCTGCGTCGTGCACTGGGTCGCCAACTCCATGGCCTCGGTGCTGCGCGGTACCGGCGACATGAAGACGCCGGGCTATGCGCTGGTGGCGAGTGCCGCCCTGCAGATCCCGCTCACCGGCGCCTTGACCCTGGGCTGGTTCGGCCTGCCGGCGCTCGGCATCCGCGGCCCCGCCGCGGCCGCGGTGATCTCCTTCGCCGTCGCCGCGGTCTGGATGCTGACCCGGCTCACCGGCTCAAGCGCCACGATCCGGCTGCGCTGGCCGGTTGACGGCTTCCGCTGGCGTGCCTTCCGCGACATCCTGAAGGTGGGCGCGGTCGCGTGCGTGGTCGTGATCCTGACCAACGGCACGGTGCTGATCGTCACCGGCCTGATCGGCCGCCAGGGCGACGCCGCCATCGCGGGCTACGGCATCGGCTCGCGGCTCGAGTACATGCTGATCCCGATCAGCTTCGGCATCGGCGCCACGCTGACCGCCCTGGTCGGCACCAACATCGGCGCCAGACAATATGCCCGCGCCCAGCGCCTGGCCTGGGCCGGCGCGCTGATGGCGGGCTGCGTCGCCACCCTCATCGGCATCATCGTGGCAATCTGGCCCGACCTCTGGCTCGGCCTGTTCACCAGCGATCCCGGCGCGCTCGCCTCGGGCCGCCACTATCTCACCATCGTGGGCCCCGTTTATGGCTTCTTCGGCGTCGCCATGGCGCTCTACTTCGCCTCGCAGGGTACTGGCGAGATGATCTGGCCGATCGGCGCCAACCTCACCCGCATCACCATCGCCGCCGGCGGCAGCCTCTTGGCCCTCGACACGTTCGGCTGGGGCGTCTCCGGCCTCTACGCCGCGGTCGCCGCCGGCATCGTGGCCTTCTCCCTGGTGCTGGCCTTCTCGACGACCCGGCGTGCGTGGACCGGCTGAGGGCGATTTTTCAGACACGATCTGTCTGGAATCTGTCTGTCTGGAAATTCCGAAAACACCGGCCCGCTTGAGCCGAACGATTCTTTTCGACTCAGGCCCGATCGTCGGACCTGTCTGAAAATTCAAAGGGGCCACCCGGGCCCCGCAGAAGACGCACATCACATCGACGATATCAGGAATATACCCTGAAACTTGCTGAACTTGCAAGTACCAGTTCGCTATTTCCACGGCGTCCGCGGCGGGATCGGGCACGGGCCTTCGACATCGACCGTGGTGAAATCGGCCGGGCCCACGATTTCGAGATATTCCATGTCGGCCGAGTAATCGAACAGGAAGTGCCGGATGCCCGGGCGCTGGTGGACGCAGTCGCCCGCCTTCACCAGGGTTTCCTCGGTCTCGTACATGAAGCGTGCCCAGCCTTTGAGCATGATGACGATGTGGAATTTGGCCTCGTGGTAGTGCCAGCCGGTACCCTCCTCGGGGGCCGAGTTGGCCTTCACCAACTGGGCGATCACCTGGCCACCCGTCGCGTCGGCGATGCCGAGGTCGCGATACAGGAAAAAATCGCGCAATCCGCCCGATTTGTATTCAGTGTCGCCCTGGGCGATATGCGAGAAGGCGGTGGCGATCAGGGTGTCGACGGTCATGGCAACCTCCTGCTGGGCTGCCGGATACCGAGCAAATTTTGTGCCGCGAAAACGAGGCGGCCTTGAAGAGGCGAGCGTGAAGACCATTCTCATCATCGGGATCGGGGCCGGCGACCCGGACTACATCACTGTGCAGGCCGTGAAGGCACTGAACCGGGCCGACCTGTTCTTCCTGCTGGACAAGGGCCCGGCCAAGACCAAGCTGCGGGCATTGCGCGAGGAGATCTGCCGCCGCCACATCGCCTCAGGCCACAAGCACCGCTTCGTCGAGGCGCCGAGCCCGCCGCGCGACACCGCCCCCGCCGATTACCGCGCCAGCGTCGATGAGCTGAACGAGGCCAAGCAGGCGGTGTTCGAGGCGATGATCCGGGACGAGATGAAGGACGGCGAGACCGCCGGTATTCTCGTGTGGGGCGACCCGATGCTCTACGACAGCACCATCCGCAACATCGAGGCGATCGTCGCCGCGGGCCGGCATGCCATCGACTTCGAAGTGATCCCTGGCATCACCGCCGTCCAATCACTGGCGGCGCGACACAGGATCCCGCTCAACCGTATTGCCGAGCCGGTGCTGCTGACCACGGGGCGCAAGCTCGCCGAAGGATTCCCTGAAGGCATCGACAGCGCCGTCGTGCTGCTCGACGGCGACGACACTTTCAGGCGCTTCGCCGACTCCAAGGTCCATGGGGAGATGGAAATCTACTGGGGCGCCTATCTCGGCACGCCGGATGAAATCCTGATCTCAGGCAAGCTCGAGGACGTCGCGGGCGAGATCCATCGCCGCCGCGCCGAGGCGCGGCAGAAGCACGGATGGATCATGGACACCTACCTGATTCGGAAGGTCGATCGACGCTGATCTCCGCCTCACGCCGCCTGCTTCCGGCAGAAGCATGAAGCCCGCACCACCACTTCGGCGCGCGCCGTCGCGAGGTCGAGGCGGGCCTTGATCATCGGTGCTTCGACGGTGTCGCCGCGGCGCGTCAGGCATTCATGCAGGCCATGCAGGCTCCAGACATTTTCCGGGTGCTGGCAGGCGCGGCTGAGCTTGCCGTCGAAGCCGAGGTCGGCGCGGTAGACGGCCTCGGCCTCCTCGGCATGGCCCTGCTCCAGCAGCAGCGCGCCCAGCGCATGGCGGGAGGGCTGCATCCAGCCCCACGGCTCGTCATAGGGCAGCGCGTCTTCCAGTTCGACCGCGCGCCTGAGGTAGCGGAACGCGATGTCGTAGTTGGCGCGGCGGTATTCGAGCTCGCCGCTCAGCATCTGCTCGGCGATGGCCAGCAGGTCGACGATGGTGTTGTTATGGACGCGCCTGGTGTCCGGCACCTTGGCCCGGGCTTCGCGGAAGGCCGCGCGGGCCTTCTCGGCCTCGGCGATGTTGCCCAGGGTCGAATGGGCGACGCCCTTGGCGTAGAGCATCATCGCCGTCGTCGAGCAGTAGAGTTCGCGATCCTTGGGCAGTTCCTGGTCGATGATCTCCTGCCACTTGCCGAAGCGCACCAGCACATGCTGCTTCATCGGGATATAGCCCTCGATGAAGTCGGCCATGGGCGGCGAGGGAATGCGCAGCAATTCCTCGGGCGTGGTGTCGATGATCTCCTGTGCCGCCTTGAGCGCCGCCGTGTACTGGCCCTGGAACATGGCGCCGTAGACGATGAAGTGATGGTTGTGGGTGCGGTAGAGCGCATAGACGTTCATCGCCCCTTCGCGCGCCAGGAACTTGCGGTCGGCGACGACGGCCTTCTGGTTATAGACGACGACGTCGCGATAGTTGCCGCACAGCACGTCGATATGCGTCGGCATGTGAACCAGGTGGCCGGCGTCGGGCACCAGGTCGCGCAACCGGTCGCCGGCGCGCAATGCGCGCTGCGGGAAGGGCGACATCTCCATCAGATGGACATAGAGATGCAGCAGGCCCGGATGGGTCCATGCCTCCGGCTGGTCGCGGAAAGCACTCTCGAGCAGCTCCATCGCCTCGGCGGTGCCCGCATCCTCGGCGACGCCACCGGTCGTGAGGTCCCACATCTGCCACGGCGTCTCGACCATGATCGCATCGACGAAGACGCAGCGGACTTCGAGATCGTCGCGGAACCTCGTGAAGACCTTGCGCATTTCGCCGGTGAAGGCGTGGTCCCAGCCCGTCTGGTCCTCGATCGGCTCGCGCTGCGGATAGCGCGCCGGCAGGGCGTTGATCAACGCCTGCTCGACCGCCGAGGCACGGTCTGCGTTGGCCAGCGCATTCTGCATGGCGTCGTAGGCGGCCGCGAGGGCCTGGGCCTTGCCGGCCGGATCGTAGAGGTGCCAGGGCAGGTTGTAGTTCGGGCCGGCCGCATAGGCGATGCCCCAATGGGCCATGGCGCAGCCGGGATCGGTCTCCAGCGCCTTGCCGAAGCATTTTATCGCTTCCGCGTGATTGAAGCCGAACAGCCAGTTGAGGCCGCGGTCGAACCAGAGCTGCGTGTCGGGAGACTTGGTCGTGATGGCGCGGATGTAGGCGCCGAGATCATAGTAGTCCATGAATGCCCCCTCGTGGAGCGGACAAAGTCACATGAACAAGGAACCGCTTCAACATCGAGGGCTTGTTCGCCCTCGCCCAGCTTGGCATCGTGCGCGCCTTCACACATCGGAAAATCAGCGGGAGATCGGAAAATGAGCGACGCCACAAAGACATCGGGACTGCAGCTTCGCTCCCTCATCTCCAAGACCGGCGACCTCGAACTGTCGCTGGCCAAGGTCGACGTGCCCGAGCCCGGTCCCGACCAGGTCGTGGTCAAGGTCGAGGCGACGCCGATCAATCCGTCGGACCTCGGCCTGCTGCTGGGGCCGGCCGACATGGCGAGCTTCAAGGCTGTGGGCAGCGGCAACGGCATCAAGGTGACGGCCAAGGTCCCGGCGGCGGCCCTGCCCTTCCTGGCGGCGCGGCTGGGCGAATCGATGCCGGTCGGCAACGAAGGCGCCGGCACGGTGGTCAAGGCGGGCTCCTCCGAGGCGGCCCAGGCGTTGAAGGGCAAGATGGTATCGATGGTCGGCGGCTCGATGTATGCGCAGTACCGCCTGCTGAACGCGCGCGACTGCCAGCCGCTGCCGGCCGGCACGACCGCCGCCGAGGGCGCCTCGTGGTTCGTCAATCCGCTGACCGCGCTTGGCATGACCGAGACCATGAAGCGCGAGGGCCACAAGGCGCTGGTGCATACCGCGGCCGCCTCCAACCTAGGCCAGATGCTGAACAAGATCTGCAACGAGGACGGCATCGGCCTCGTGAACATCGTGCGCAGCGCGGATCAGGCCAAGCTGCTGAAGGGCATCGGCGCCAAGCACGTGGTCGATTCGAGCACGGCGGGCTTCACCGACGATCTCACCCAGGCGCTGGTCGAGACCGGGGCCACGATCGCCTTCGACGCCATCGGCGGCGGCAAGCTCGCCAGCCAGATCCTGACCTGCATGGAGATCGCGCTCAACAAGACCGCCAAGGAATACAGCCGCTACGGGTCGACCACGCACAAGCAGGTCTATATCTACGGCAGCCTCAACACCGGCGCGGTCGAGCTCAACCGCAACTACGGCATGGCCTGGGGCGTCGGCGGCTGGCTGCTGACGCCGTTCCTGCAGAAGATCGGCCGGCCCGACCAGCAGCGCCTGCGCGAGCGCGTGGTCAATTCGCTGAAGACGACCTTCGCCAGCCACTACACCCAGGTGGTGTCCCTGCCCGAGGTGCTCGACCTCGAGAACATCGCCGCCTATGCCAAGCGCGCGACCGGCGAGAAGTTCCTGATCAATCCGAACAAGGCAGGCTGAACCTCATCCTCTTCCGGACCGCGCGCATCCTGCGTGCTCATGGGTAAGAGCGCGCAGGATGCGCGCGGTCCGGAAGAAATTTACGCCCTCTTCGCGGCCGCTTCCTTCTCCGCCATCTTCTGCTTCAGCTGCTCCGGCGTGAGGCGGACGATGTGTTCGTTCTGGTGGCTGAAGACGTCGTATTTCACGACGTCGAGGTCTTCCAGGACGATCTCGCGGTCGAGCACCTTCTGCTTCCAGACCGCGTGCTCGGCTTCGGCGGCATGGAACTCGGGCATCACTTCCTTCGCGAACAGTTCGAGCGAGGAGCAGATGTCCTGGTGACTGGTCTTGCCGGCCTGGTTGAGCAGGATCACCTGGTCGACGCGGCTCGCCTGGAACTGGCGCAGCTTCTTCGCGATCGTCTCGGGGGAGCCGATCAGGCCCGACTCCAGTGCCTTCTTCTCCTCCGGCCCGCCGCGCCACGCCTGGTACTCGTCCCACAGGTTCGAGGTACCCGGCGCATCGACGCCTTTGCGGCCGTAGTAGCTCAGCGCAAAAATGAAGAAGGTCCAGCCGGCGGCCTTGGCCTGGGCCTCTTCGTCGGTGGCTGCGCACATGAAGCCCGAGACCATCGCCACGTTGGGATTGCTCGGATAGTCGGCGAGCTTCTTCGAGTTGTTGAGAAGGTTGTTGTAGTACTTGTGCACCCAGGCGCGCGCGGCCTCGGGCGTCACGAAGGTGAAGCCCAAGGCGCCCATGCCCCACTCGCCCGCCTTGCCGATGGTCGCAATGTTCGAGCAGGCGACCCAAAGCGGCGGATGCGGCTTCTGGAATGGCTTGGGAACGACGTTGCGCGCCGGGAAATCGTAGTACTCGCCGTGGAACTCCCAGCTTTCCCTGGTGAACATGGGGACGATGGCCTTGACCGCCTCCTCCCAACGCTCGCGCTTGTCGCGCACTTTAATGCCGAACGGATGAAGCTCGGCCGGACCCGCCGCCTCGCCCATGCCGAGCTCGACGCGGCCGCCCGACAGGAGATCGAGCGTCGCCACCTTCTCGGCGACGCGGTGCGGATTGTTGGTCGTGAGCTGGATGACGCCATGGCCGAGCCGGATGCGCTTGGTGCGCTGGCTGGCGGCGCCCAGGAAGACTTCGGGCGCCGAGGAGTGCGAGTATTCCTCGAGGAAGTGATGCTCGACCTCCCACGCATAGTCGTAACCCAGCTTGTCGGCGAGCTCGATCTGCGTCAGCGAGTCCTGCAGCAACTGGTACTCGCTTTTTGGCCCCCACGGCCTGGGCAGCTGGTGCTCGTAGAAGATGCCGAATTTCATGGCTGCTTCCTCACGCGGCTTTGCAGAATTTGGAAATGCTCTCGACGAGCTTCGGGACCATCTCCTTGGGCACATCGTGGCCCCAACCCGGAAAGATCTCGATCTTCGCGCCGGGCACGAGGCTCGCCACGTCGCGGCCGCCGTCGACCGGCAGCAGCGGATCGTCGGCGCCGTGCAGCACCAGCGTGGGCACCTTCACCGTCTTGAGCAGGTCGACGCGATCGCCTGACGCCATGACGGCGAGATACTGCCGCGCAGCACCCGCGGGATAGTAGCGACGGTCGATGTTGCGCTCGACCAGGGCGCGCAACTCGGCGGGATCCGCCGGAAAGCCCGGGCTGCCGATCACGGTGCGCAGCTTGATGCCATGTGCGATGAGCTGATCGCGCGCCGGACCTTCGGGTTGGGCCGAGAGCATGGCCACCGCCTCGGGCTTGCCCATCGGCAGGCCGCGGCGGCCGCTGGTCGACATGATCGAGACCAGCGAGCGTGTGCGTTGCGGGAATTTCGCCGCGACGATCTGGGCGATCATGCCGCCCATCGAGGCGCCGACCATGTGCGCCCGGTCGATCCCGAGCGCATCGAGCAGGCCGATCGCGTCGTTCGCGAGATCGTCGAGCAGATAGGGCGTGGCCACCGTCTCGCCCTTCATGAGCTTCATGAAGGCTTCCATGATGTTGGGCACGCCCCATTTGTCGAAGTCGGTCGACAGGCCGACGTCGCGGTTGTCGTAGCGCACCACATGAAAGCCGTGCGACGCGAGGCCCTCGCAGAGCGACTCGGGCCAGAGCGTGAGCTGGGCGCCCAGCCCCATGATCAGCAGCAGCGCCGGATCGCCCTTCTTGCCGAACGCCTCGTATTCGATCTCGATGCCGTTGGCCTTGATCCGCGTCACGCTTCCTCCGCTTCGATTGCCGAGCTCAGTATCGCCCGCGCCGTGCCGCCCACCAATAGGTGAGCGGCTTGCGCCAGAGCGCCATCGGCCCGTCGAGAGCCAAGGCCGGCAGCAGGATCGGCAGCGCCACCGGATCGATCTCGCGCCGCCGCGCCCGTGCCTCGACGAGCAATGCGTCGCGTTCCGGCCCCTCGCCCATCAGCCAGGCGGCGCCGACGGCGTGCGCTGCGTCGCGGGTCACCGCATCGCGAACACCCAGCACCTCGAGCTCGAGATCGGCCAACGCCCGGCCCGCGCGCACGACATCGAGCGGGCCCTCGATCTCCTCCTCACGGGCATCGATCAGCCGAACGAACCGCTCGGCGCCGATTCCATACCGCCTTGCGGTTTCGCTGAGCGATTCGACGATCGGCTGCGCCCGGAGCTTTCCGCCGCCCGCCGCCTCGGTCACCGCCTCACGCCACCATTCCAATCGGATGCGGGCCAGCATCGGCTCACGGGTGACGATTCGCGTGCGTGCGAGCTCGTGATCAAAGGCCAAAAGTGCCAGCAGGCCGCGACGCGCGGGCTCCGGTGCGAACAGCACGCCAAGGAAGCGGTCGCGGTCGGCCGAGCGCACGAGATCGAGCACATAGTGGTGCGAGGCTTCGGGTGCACTGTAGGAATCGGGCATCGGGGATAACAGCCGTTGAACGACCAGGAGTTGAAGTTTACAATGCCAAGCACAGGGATTCTTTAATCCCGTCAACGACATAAGGGGAAATCCTCATGGGTGCCATCTTCACATCACCCGGGCGCACCGTCGGCGCCGGGGTCGTTCTACTCATCGCCATCGTCGTCGTCGTGGGCCTGGTCACCGGCCAGATGACCAAGATCGACCATGCCTGGGCAACCTTCGTCATGCGCTGGCTCCATGTCATCAGCGGCGTGATGTGGATCGGCCTGCTCTGGTACCTGAACTTCGTGCAGGTGCCGACCATGCCGACCATCCAGCCGGTCGAGAGCCGGACCGCGATCACCAAGTTCATCGCACCCAACGTCCTCTTCTACTTCCGCTGGGCTGCGGTCGCCACGGTGGTGACCGGCCTGCTGCTCGCCTTCATGCTGGGCTACCTCATGCAGGCGCTCACGCTGCGGCCGGGCTTCGTCATGATCGGCATCGGCATGTGGATGGCGCTGGTGATGGCCTTCAACGTCTGGTTCATCATCTGGCCGAACCAGCAGAAGATCCTGGGCCTGGTCGAGGCGACCGCCGAGCAGAAGGCCGCGGCCGCCAAGCCCGCACTCTACGCCAGCCGCTTCAACACCATGTTCTCGATCGGCATGCTCTACTGCATGGTGGCGCAGCAGAACGCGCCCATCTGATCCGACCCACAGAGACAGGAAACGGGGCCCCGAGGGGGCCCCGTTTTCGTTGGGGAGCGGGTCGAAATCTATCCCCCCACTGCATTCACTACATATTGCGCCTTGTTGGCAAAAATACTACAATATGTGGGTGGAGATTCCCGCCTGCTGCTTCTGCGCGGACAGAAGTGCGAGCTGGCGTATCGGGCCCGTCGCGGCAATTTCCAAGCGTGGTTCGCACACGCGTAGCGTCCTCAAAAGCTCAAGAGCCAAGAGCGGAGACCTCGGGTCTCCAACGCTAACCGGAGGAACAACAAGTGATGGAAGTCTTCGACAAGGCCAAAGCCTGGATCGTCAGGATCACGGAGTTGGGCCTCTTGATCGTGGCCCTCAGCATCGTGTTGCAGATGCTGTTCGGCACCAACATCGCCTTCTTCGGCGATGTCGTCGGCAATCTGATCAAACTGATCACGGCGCTCGGCAACAACGGCGTCGTGGGATTGGTGGCGATTGCCATCATCCTCTACCTGTTCAGTCGCAAGTAACCCCTCAACTCAAAACCAAACGCGTCGACAAGAAACCAAGAGGAGACAACGATGGAATGGTTCGATCGTGCCAAGGTGATGATCGTCAAGTTCACCGACATCGCCGTCGCGCTTCTCGCGCTGGCCATCATTCTGCAGCTTCTGTTCGGCAGCAACACGCAGTTCCTCGGCGACGTCGCCGGGAACATCATGACCTTCCTGAAGGCGTTCGGCGGCCAGGGCCTGGTCGGCCTCGTCGCCATCGGCGTCGTGCTCTACATCCTCAATCGCAACTAGCCTCAAGCGCACCTGGCGAGACGCGGCCCGCCGCGTCGAGGGAGCCTCCCCGGCAACGGGGAGGCTTTCTTCGTTCAGGGGCGGCGCGCCAGCGCGAGGCCGAGGCCCGCACCGATCAGCAGGCCGCCGGTCAGCCGGTTGCGCAATCCTGCATGCGCCACCAGCAGCTTGCGCAGGCGGCCGGCGAGGATCGCCCACAGACCGTCAAGCACCACGGCGACGACCAGGAACGTCGCCGCCAGTAGCAGGAGCTGGTCGGCCGCAGCGGGACCCGGCGTGATGAACTGCGGCAGGAAGGCGCCGTAGAACAGCAGGGTCTTGGGATTGGTGAGCCCGACGAGAAAGCCGCGCGAAAAAATCAGCCGCACCGAGCGCGCCTGCGCCTCGGTGCCGGCAAGATCGACGGGCGGCGCCCGCCAGGCACGCACGCCCAGCCACACGAGGTAGACGACGCCCGCCCAGCGCAGCCAGTCGAAGCTGGCGGCCAGAAAATTCAGGATGGCCGTCGCGCCCAGCACCGTGAGCGCCAGGTGAACCACCACGGCGCTGCTGGTGCCGGCCACGGTCAGGAGGCCGAACCGCGTGCCGTGGGCCACGCTGTTGGCCACGATCAGGGCGACGTTGGGGCCCGGGATCAGGATCAGGATCGCCGAGGCCGCGACGAAGGCGAGGTAGAGGTCGAGCGACATTGCCGACGCCTACAACGGAATAAGCGCCGCCGCCACCCGCCGGCTCTCGGCCAGCAGGACGTTGTAGATGCGGCAAGCCGAGCCGGTGTCGACGACCTCCAGGGCAAGGCCCGCTTCCTTGAGCGCGGCGCGGAGATCGGGCGGCACGAAGATGGCACGCGCGCCGCAGCCCAGGACCAGAAGTTCGGTCGGGGTCGGCATGGCCTTGAGCGCGTCGAGGCTTGCAAGCGTGAGCTCGTCGGCGCGGGTGACGTTCCAGGCCGTCGTGGCGGTCGGCGTCACGAGAACCGGTTGGCGCCACTCGCGATCGCTGATCAGGAAGCGGCCGGGGCCGTAGCTGCGGATGAGCTGGACCTGGGTCGTATTGGGGGCCGGATCGGGCGCCGGCAGGGTCTTGTCGTCAGGCGCCCTGCCGCCTGAAGCGGGGCGCGGCGGGATCACGCCTTGGCCTTCTCGGCCTTCTCTTCGTCGACCGGCCGCAGCTGATCGGGCCTCAAATTCAGGTAGACGAGCGCCGCGCAGGCGATCCAGACCGACGAGTAGGTGCCGACGATGACGCCCCACAGCATGGCGACGGAGAAGCTGTAGAGGACGGGGCCGCCGAACAGGACCAGCGCGCCCACCGCCACGAACACGGTTCCCGACGTCATCAGGGTACGCGACAGGGTCTCGTTGAGGCTGAGGTTGAGCAGCTCGATCAGGCCGAGCTTCTTGTAGCGCCGCATGTTCTCGCGCACGCGGTCGAAGATCACGACCGTGTCGTTGATCGAGTAGCCGGCGATGGTCAGCACCGCGGCAAGCGCAGTCAGGCTGAAGTCGAGCTGCAGCAGGACGAAGATGCCGAGTGTCGTGAGCACATCGTGCAGCATGGCGATCAGGGCGCCGACGCCGAACTGCCATTCGTAGCGGAACCAGACATAGACGACGATGGCGGCCATGGTCGCCAGCACCGCCCAGATGCCGCTGGTCATCAGCTCGTCGCCGACCTTGGGGCCGACCGATTCGGTGCCGCGGATCTCGTAGTTGGCGCCGATCGCGTCCTCGACCTGCTTGATCGCCACCTGCTGGCACCATTCGGCCTGTTGCTCCGGCGACATGTCGACCTTGGCGGTATTGGTGGCACCTCGCGGCAGCTGACGCTCGAGAATCGTAAGGCCGACCCTGCTCACCGCATCGCGCCAGCCGGCGCCGTCGAGCGCCGCCGGCGCCGTGAGTTCGACATCGCCGGTGCCGGCCGCCCCCGGCTTGGCCAGCCAGCCCGCGCCGGCGCGCTTCTGCAGGACGCGCTGGGCGCCGGCCACGCACTGCGGGCCGCCGTCCTGGCGCTGGATGCGGATCAACACGGTGCTGGCTTCGCCGAACTCCTGCAACGAGACCTCGCCGACGCCGAGCGCACCGACGGTGCTGCGCAGCGTATCGAGCTGGGCCACGCCCGTCTTGGCGCGGGCCTGGATGGCGATGCCGCCCTTGAAGTCGATGCCGAAGTTCAGGCCGACGAAGACGATACCCAGGATCGCCACGACGTTGATCACCGTCGACAGGATGAGCGCGGCCTTGCGCTTGCCGAGGAAGTCGAATTTCTTCTTGAAAGCGAACAGGTGAACGGGCTTCCACATGACGGCGCGCCCTCAGATCACGAGTTCGGTGGGACGGCGCCAGCGGACCCAGACCGACAGCAGCATGCGCGTGAAGATCGTCGAGCTGAACATCGAGGTCAGCAGGCCGAGCGACAGGGTGGTGGCGAAGCCGCGGATCGGTCCGGAACCGAAGCCGAACAGCAGCACGGCCGCGATCAGGGTCGTGAGGTTGGCGTCGATGATGGCCGACATGGCGCGCTCATAGCCGGTGGCGATCGAGCTGAAGGCCGATCGGCCGAGCGCCTTCTCCTCGCGCACGCGCTCGTAGATCAGCACGTTGGAGTCGACGGCCATGCCGACGGTCAGCACGAGGCCCGCCATGCCCGGCAGGGTGAGCGAGGCGCCGAGAATCGACATGCCGGCGAACACCATCAGCAGGTTGACCAGCATGGCGAGGTTGGCGAAGCCGCCGAACACCGGCCCGTAGGCCACGAACATCACCAGCGCCACCAGCACGGTGCCGACGATCGCCGCAATGGTGCCGGCGCGGATCGCATCGGCGCCAAGGTCGGCGCCGACCGTGCTTTCCTGGATGATGGTGAGCGTGGCCGGCAGCGCGCCGGACCGCAGCAGCAGCGCCTGCTCCTGGGTCTGCTGCGTGGTGAAGGTGCCGGTGATGATGCCGCTGCCGCCGCAGATCGCGCTCTGCACGACCGGGGCGCTGATGATCTCGCCGTCGAGCTGGATCGCCAGCCGCTTGCCGATGTTGGCCCGGGTGGCGGCGCAGAAGGCGCGGCCGCCGGCCGAATTGAAGGTGAAGCTGATGATCGGCCGGCCGCCCTGCTGCTGCTCGAAGGTGGCCTTGGAATCGTCGAGATCCTCGCCGCCCACGACCACGCGCTTCAGAACGGGCAGGCACTGCGGCTGATAGCGCCGGCAGATCTGCTCGGGCGACATCCGGGGATTGGCCGCCTGGATGTCCTCCCACGCCTTGGGATTGGTCCGCCGCAGATCCTGCATGCCCTCGCGGGTCGGTGCCAGGAAGGTGGTAGGCGGCAATGTCGCCGGGATGTTCGCGCCGGCTGCCGCCACGTCCTCGTTCACCAGATGGAAGGTGAGCTTGGCGGTCTGGTTGATCTTGCGCTTGAGGTCGGTGGTGTCCTTGATGCCGGGCACCTGCAGCAGGATGCGCTCGTCGCCCTGGCGGGTGATGGTGGGCTCCAGCGTGCCGGTCTCATCGACGCGGCGGCGCAGGATTTCGATCGACTGGTCGATCACTTCCTTCTTGCGGCGGAACAGTTCCGCGTCGGAGTAGGCAACCCGGATGGTGTCGCCGCTGCCCGAAACCACCAGCGTGGGGTCGAGCGTGCGGATCGCCTCGATCGCCTTGGCACGCTGGGCCTCGTCGCGCAGGCTGATCACCAGGGCGCGGCCGGGCTCGACATTGACGTCCTTGAACGTGACCTGCTGCTTGCGGAACTCGACACGCACCTGGTCGGACAGGTTGGTCAGGCGTTCGGTGAGCACGCTGCGCAGGTCGGCTTCCAGCAGGAAGTGGGCGCCGCCGCGCAGGTCGAGGCCGAGACCGATCCGGTTCTGCGAATACCACTGCGGCAGCTTGTCGAGCACGCTGTTGGGCAGCAGGTTGGGCAGGGCGAAAAGGCCCGACAGCACCGTGATGGCGATGATGACGATGGTCTGCCAGCGCGGAAGATTGAGCATTCCGACCTACTTCTCCAGCTCGATCATTCCGTGATCCCGTCCGGCTACTTCTTGCCGCCGAACAGGTTGCCGAGCAGGCTCTTCCTTTCGGCGACCGGCGCCGGCGGCGGCAGCATCGGCTTGTCATCCTCTTCGCCATCCTTGGCGCCGCGCACCGACTCGCCGCGGGTCAGGATGTCGGTGATGGTCTGCTTGACGATGCGAACCCGCACGCCGTCGGCAAGTTCCACCTGCAACTCGTTGTCGGAGATCACCTTGGTGACCAGCCCGATGATGCCGCCGCCGGTGACGACGCGGTCGCCGCGCTTGACACCGGACAGCATCTCGCGCTGGGCCCGCACCTTGGCTTGCTGGGGGCGGATCAGCAGGAAGTAGAAGACCACGAAGATGAGGATCAACGGGAACAGCTGGACGAGGAAATCCCCGCTGCCACCGCCTGCTGCCTGAGCCCATGCTGGGGAAATGAACATCTTCTGCTCCTGATCTTCCGGCCGTCGAAAAAGCGCGCGGACTATAGCGGCCCGTGCCCGCTTTGCAATGCAAGCGCGGGGCGATATGGTCGCCCCCTTTCACGCAGCCGGCAATGATGGATCAAGACCTTAAAGCAACACTTTCACGTATCGCCGAAGCGCTCGACCGTCTGGCCCCGCCCGCACCGCCCAGCGCCGACATCGGCGCGGCCGAAGCCTATGTCTGGCACGCTGCCGGCCATCGGCTGGAGATGGTGCCGAAGGTGAACCGGGTCAACCTCGACCTGCTGATGGGCATCGACCGCCAGAAGGAGACCCTGCTCGAGAACACGCGGCGTTTCGCCAAGGGCCTGCCCGCCAACAATGCGCTGTTGTGGGGCTCGCGCGGCGCCGGCAAGAGCTCGATCGTGAAGGCGGTCCACGCCCATGTGAACCGCGAGCTGGGCGGCCCGCCGGGCCCGCTGGCGCTGATCGAGATCCATCGCGAGGATATCCCCTCATTGCCTGGCCTGCTCGGCCAGATCCGCAATTCGAAGCGTCGCTTCGTCGTATTCTGCGACGATCTCTCCTTCGACGGACAGGATGCCGCATACAAGTCGCTCAAGGCAGTGCTCGAGGGTGGCATCGAGGGCCGGCCGGAGAACGTGGTCTTCTATGCCACGTCCAACCGCCGCCACCTGATGCCGCGCGACATGATCGAGAACGAGCGCTCGACGGCGATCAACCCATCGGAAGCGGTCGAGGAAAAGGTCTCGCTGTCGGATCGTTTCGGCCTCTGGCTGGGCTTCCACAATGCCGACCAGGACACCTTCTTCGCGATGATCGAGGGCTACGCCGCCTACTACAAGCTCGGCGTGCCGGCGGAGACGCTGCACAAGCGCGCGGTCGAATGGTCGGTTACGCGCGGCTCGCGCTCGGGTCGCGTTGCCTGGCAGTTCATCCAGGAAGTGGCAGGCGAACTCGGCAAAAAACTGGAGTAGCCATGGAGAAGCCCGAAGACGTGATGTTCTCGCCGGCGGTCAAGGCAGAGCAGGCACGTCTCGGCTCGCGCGCCTCCTTTGAGGACCGCGACTGGAAGACGGAGATCACCGACGACCTCCGCCAATTCCTGGCCGCGATCGACACTTTCTTCTTGGCGACAGCCAGCGCCGATGGTCGACCTTATATCCAGCATCGCGGCGGGCCGGCAGGTTTCCTGAAGCCGATCGGCAGCCACATGCTCGCCTTCGCCGATTTCGCCGGCAACCGTCAGTACATCACCTTGGGCCATCTCAAGGAAAACGACCGGGCGCACATCTTCATCCCGCATTTCGCCACCCAGCAGCGGCTAAAACTCTGGGGCCGCGCCCGTGTGATCGAGGGCGATCTCGCGCTGATGGAACGTCTGGTCGACCCGTCATATAAAGCCAAGCCGCAGCGGGCTATCGCCTTCAGCATCGAGGCCTGGGACATCAACTGCCGCCAGCACATCGTGGCGCGCTACAGCGAAGCCGAGATCGCACCGGCGATGAGCCAACTCACACAGCGGATCAAGGAACTGGAAGAGGAAGTGGCTCGCTTGAAAGCCACACCTTAGGCACGGGTCTTGCTACTCGGGGTTCGAACAGGGAGCCCCAGATGACAAAGACCACGACCATCTCCTTCAACCGCCGCGCCATCCTGGCCGCCGCCGGTGCGGCCACGGCGGCCCTTGCGGCGCCGCGCATCCTGCGCGCCCAGACCAAGGAAGTCGTGGTCGGCGGCGCCGCCAGCCACAAGAGCTTCGTCGAGCAGATCGTGGCGCCGGCGGCCGAGAAGAAGCTCGGCTGCAAGGTCGTGTTCGAGGGTTCGCGCTCGCTGGTCAATCTCGAGAAGATGCAGAAGAACAAGGACAAGCAATATCTGTCCGTCGTCATGATGGACGATCCGGTGATGATCCCCGCCGTCAGCGAAGGCCTGCTGGAGAAGCTCACGCCGCAGAAGATCCCGAACCTCGCGCTGCTGAAGCCCGGCACGATCCACATGGACGGCATGTGGTGCAACTACCTGCAGCCTTGGCTCGCCATTGCCTACAATCCCAAGGTGATGCCGGTGGCGCCGACCTCGTGGGCGGAAATCTACGATCCCAAGTACAAGGGCCGGATCATCCTGCCCTCGCTGCAGAACACCGAGGGACTGGCCAACCTGTTCATGGCGGCACACCTCGCCACCGGCAAGCCGATGGCCGAGGCCCAGAAGGACATCGATGCTGCCTTCAAGAAGCTGGTGACGATCAAGCCCAACCTGCTGACCGCCTACACGCAGATGCCGCAAGCCTACAATCTGCTGGAGCAGGGCGAGGGCTTCATGATTTCGAGCGCGATCTCGCAGGTGGCCCTCGACCGCAAGAGCAGCGGCGCCCCGGTCGACATCGCCGTGCCCAAAGAAGGCATCTTCTCGATGCCCTCGGGCGTCGCGCTGGTGAAGGGTGCGCCGCAGCCCGAACTGGGCGCCGGCTTCATCGACGTGATGCTGAGCGTCGAGGTACAGGGCACGCTCGCCGCCAAGACCAATTCGCTGCCGACCAACAAGGACGCGGCCGTTCCCGCCGGCATGCCGACGAACGCCACGATCCACACCGTCGACTGGGCCTTCGTCGCCGCCAACCGCGAGGCGTGGGTCAAGCGCTGGGATCGGGACATGGGGCTGTAGAGCGCGCCGTGACGGAGTCCTTTCTCGACGTCTCAGCAGCGGAGAAATCGTTCGGTGCCGCCACCGTGCTGGGCGGCGTCGATCTCCAGGTCCGCGCCGGCGAGTTCGTGTCGCTGCTCGGGCCATCTGGCTGCGGCAAGACCACGCTGCTGCGGATCGTGGCGGGTCTTCTCTCGGCCGACCGCGGCACGGTCCGGCTCGACGGCGAGGACATCTCGGCCAAGCCGCCGCATCGGCGCGATGTCGGTGTGGTCTTCCAGAACTACGCGCTGTTTCCCCATCTCACCGTCGCCGAGAACGTGGCCTTCGGCCTAAAAGCCCGCAAGCGCGCCGCCGGCGACATCGCCCCGACCGTGAAGCGCTTTCTCGAGCTGGTGCATCTCACCGATTTCGCCGACCGCTCGGTGCGCGCGCTGTCGGGTGGCCAGCAGCAGCGCGTGGCCGTGGCCCGCGCGCTCGCCGTCGGGCCCAAGCTGCTGCTGCTCGACGAGCCCTTCTCCGCCCTCGATCGCAAGCTGCGCGAAACCATGCAGATCGAACTGCGGCGCCTGTTGCGCGAACTCGGCACCACCGCGGTGTTCGTGACGCACGACCAGGACGAGGCGCTCACCATGTCCGACCGCATCGCCGTCATGTATCGCGGTGCGATCGAGCACCTGGCGACGCCCGAGGAAGTTTATCGACGGCCGGCGACCGCCTTCGCCTTGGAGTTCGTCGGCCTCTCGTCGCGTCTCGCGGGCACCGTCGTGAGCAATGATCAGGGCATGGTGACGGTCGAGACAGCGTTTGGGCCGCTCCGTGCCGTCGGCAACTTCGTGACGGGCGCCACGGTCCTGCTCGCGGTGCGGCCCGAACGCATCAGGGTGAATGCGCCCGGACACTACGCGCTCATCGCCCGCCTGCGCGACGCCGTGTTCCAGGGCTCGAAGGTCCAGCTCCACTTCGAGACCACGGGCAGCGACCAGCTCATGGTCGAGACGGCCGATCTCGCGGATGGCGTGCCGGCGCCCGGCACCGAGATGAAGCTGGGCTGGGCGGTGTCCGACACGCTCATCTATCCGGCGCCATGAGCGCGCCTGCCGCTCCCTCGTCCGCCCCCTCGCCATGGCGCGATCCCGTCATCCTGCTGGCGGTGCCGGCCGTCCTCTATCTGCTGGTTGTCTACGCCTACCCACTCCTGTGGCTGCTGATGAAGAGCTTCACGGGTGCGTCGGGCCTGACGATCCAGCCCTACATTTCCTTCATGAGCGATCCGTTCAACTGGCGTGTCATCGGCAACACGCTCAGGGTCGCGGCCTGGGTCACGCTTTTCTGCTTCATCATCGGCTATCCCGCAGCCTTCGCCCTCGCCCGCGCCGGTACGGTGGTCCAGATCGTGATGCTGGTCTCGATCATCCTGCCGCTCTCGATCGGCGCGGTGGTGAAGGCCTTCGCCTGGCAGATCGTGCTGCGCCGCGACGGCGTCGTCTCCCAGCTCCTGGTCGGGCTCGGCATCTGGGACGAACCGCAGCGACTGCTGTTCACCGAGACCGGGTTGATTCTGGGCGCCGCCAACATCTTCCTGCCCTTCATGATCCTGCCGATTTATTCCGTCGTGAAGCTGATCGACCCGCGCCTCAGCGAAGCCGGCGCCACCCTGGGCGCCACGCCCCTCTATCGCTTCACGCACGTAACCTTGCCGCTTACGCTGCCGGGCATCGTCTCGGGCGTGGCCTTCGTCTTCTCCATGAGCGTGTCGATGTTCGTCATCCCCTCGCTGCTGATCGGTGACCGATTCCAGACGCTGGCCACGCTCACCGGCCGCTCCTTCCTGCTGATGCGCAACGAGCAGCTTGGCTCGACCACGGCGGTGATCCTGCTCACGCTCGCGGTCGCCATCGTGGTTGGCTCGACCTGGCTCGCCCGCCGTCTCGGTGGCAACACATGACCGCCACCGAACGGCTCGTCCGCTATGTCGTCTGGTTCATCGCGGCTTTCACCGTGGTGTTCCTCATGACGCCGCTCATTGTCACCATCGCAGTGTCGTTCGGCTCATCGACGGTCTTCACCCTGCCGCCGCCTGACTGGTCGTTGCGCTGGTACCAGAAGCTCGCCAATACACGCGGCCTGCTGCCGGCTCTCATGGTTTCGCTGCAGGTCGCGGCCATCTCCACTGCCATCGCCATGATGCTCGGCACCCTCTGCGCCATCGCCCTCGTCCGCGGTCGTTTCCCCGGCCGCGAGGCCATCTCCACCTTCCTGATCTCGCCACTGATGCTGCCGGGCCTGGTGATCGGCATCGCCATGCTGCAGGGCTTCAAGGCGCTCGGGCTGCGCGACGTCTATGCCAGCCTGTTCGTGGCCCATGTCGTGATCACGCTCCCCTATGTCGTGCGCACGGTGGTGGGTGCGCTCTCGCTGTTCGACTTCTCGCTAATCGATGCCGCCCGGACGCTGGGCTGCAACTACCCCACGGCCCTGATGCGCGTGCTGGTGCCGGCCTTGGCCCCGGCATTCCTGACATCGGGCATGTTCGCGTTCCTGGCCTCGATGGACAATTACCCGATATCGATCTTCTTCACCGACGCCTGGACCAAGACCTTGCCGATCCAGATGCTGCAATATGTCGAGGAGACCCCCGATCCCACGATCGCGGCCATCTCCGCAGGCTTGGTGCTGCTGGCCATCCTTGTCTTGATCATCGGTGACCGTCTGGTCGGCCTGCGCAAGCTCGCAGACTTTTGACCCTCCCCTCCTGGAGCGAATACTTGAAGATCCTGGTTGCCAATCCCAACATCTCCACCGAAGTCACCGACCGGCTGGTTGCCGCCGGCAAGCTGGTGGCCAGTCCGGGGACGGAACTTCTGCCCATGACGGCGCCGCGCGGCGTGCCCTTCATCGCCACCCGCGCCGAAGCGGCCATCGGCGGCGCGATGATGCTGGAGATGCTGGCCGAACGGCGCGGAACTTTCGACGCCGCCATCGTCGCGGCTTTCGGCGATCCGGGCCTGGGCGGTGCGCGTGAGCTCTTCGATTTTCCGGTGGTTGGCATGGCCGAAGCCGCAATGTTGGTCGCCTGCACGCTGGGCCGCCGGTTCGCCATCGTGAGCTTCGCAAAGGCGCTGGAACCGTGGTTTGCCGAGATCGTGGAATGGCATGGACTCTCGGGGCGGTGCGCCGCCATCCGCACACTCGACGAGGCATTCCAGTCGATCAACGACGTGCAGGTCGAAAAGGAACAGGTGCTGGTCGACCTCGCCCTCGGCACCGTCAGGAACGACGGCGCCGACGTCGTGATCCTGGCCGGCGCGCCACTCGCGGGCCTTGCCAACAAGATCAGGGAGCGCGTGCCGGTGCCGCTGGTCGATGGAATCCAGGCGGCCGTCACCATGGCCGAGGGACTGGTTCGCCTCAATCCACGCAAGGCGACCGTCGGCACTTATCGCCGCCCCGCCGCCAAGGACTCCTTGGGCCTCCCCAAGCCGCTGGCCGACGTGATCGGGCACAGGAACGGATAGGGGCGATGCGTGACCTGAAGGGCTACGGCTGCACGCCGCCCAATCCCAGATGGCCCGGCGACGCGCGCGTGGCCGTCTCGTTCGTGATCAATTTCGAGGAAGGCGCCGAGATGTCGCTCTCCTCGGGCGATCCGCATAACGAGAAGGTCTACGAGGTCACCGACGAAGTTTTAGGCGTTCCCGACCGCTGCATGGAATCGCACTTCGAATACGGCACCAAGGCGGCGTGGTGGCGGATCGCCAACACGCTCGAACGGCTGGGCGTGGCCACCACCGTCAGCACCTGCGGGCTGGCCGCCCAGCTGTCGCCCTGGCTGATCGAGGATGCCGTGAAGCGCGGCCACGAGATCTCCTGTCATGGCTGGCGCTGGGAGAAACATGCGCACATGGAAGAAGCAGCCGAGCGCGAGGCGATTGCCAGGACAGTGAAGGTGCTGACCGAGGTCGCCGGCACGCGTCCCGTGGGCTGGCACACACGCTCCACGCCGTCGCCCAACACGCGGCGCCTGCTGATCGAGGAAGGCGGCTTCCTTTACGACAGCGACGATTATTCCGACGATCTGCCGTTCTTCGTTGCCGAGAGCGGCAAGAAGCATCTGGTGATCCCCTACAGCTTCGACACCAACGACATGCACTATCACCAGGGATTCCACCGCTTCGTCACGGCCCGCGACTTCGCCGATTACACCACCGACGCTTTCGACACGCTATGGGCCGAAGGCGAGCGGACGCCAAAGATGATGTCCATCGGACTGCACCTGCGCATGATCGGCCGGCCTGGCCGCATCGCCGCCCTCGACCGCATCGTCGGTCACATGAAGCAGAAAGGCGGCGCCTGGTTCGCCACGCGCCGGCAGATCGCCGAGCACTGGCTCAAGCTCTGACGGACCGCGGGCCTCCAGCCCGCTCATGATGTGTTTTGCGTGTCGATCCATTCTGCACTGTGCCGCGCCCGCACTTCGGTCGCTACGCTCCCTGCAGAGCTACACGCCGCCGGACGCTCCGCTGGCGCGGAGCGCCTGCTTCGGCCGCACGATCTTGATGGTCGAGGTGGCGTGGACGATCAGGCGGCCCTTCTCGTCCCTGAGATCGCCGTCGAGAAAGCCAACCGTCCCGCCCCAGCGCATCACGCGGCCCTCGGCGAACACGATCCCCGGCCCCATCGCCTCGAAGAAGCTGATCTTCAGCTCGAGCGTCGGCACCGCGACGGCCAGGCCGCCTTTGACGATGGCGGCGTTGGCCATGGCCGTGTCGACCATGCCGGTGAGGAAGCCGCCCTGGCAGATGCGGCCATCCGAGTGGCAGAAGGCTGGTACGACCTCGAACCGGAAGCGGCAGGTACCGCGCGCCGAGTCGATCTCGATCAGCTCGCCGTTGAGCGTCTTCACCGGCTCCGGCGGATTGGCGCGCATCACGGCGAGCAGATCGGTGTCGTTCATCGACTGGCCGTCGATGTGGCTGAAATCGGGATGGGCTGAGGTCATTGGATGTCGATCATGGAGGTAGTGCTCACAAGGGGGCGGACTATAACGACCGCGCGCCGGCCCGCACCTTCTCCAGCAGCCCAATGAGCGTACGCGTTTCGGCGGTCGAAAGGCCCGACGCGATGCGCTTCTCGTGCCTCCGCACCAGAGTGGTGAAGCGCCCGAGCGCCTTGTTGCCGGACGGCGTCAACACCAGCGCATGCGTGCGCCCGTCGGTGGGCGAGCGCCGCCGGACCAGCAGGCCGCGCGCCTGAAGCCGGTCCAGGATCGGCACCAGGGTCGAGCGGTCGATACCCAGCGCCCGCGCCAGCGCCATCTGGCTGAGGCCGGTATTGCGGGCAACGAGGACGAGCAGGCCGAATTCCCCGGGGGTCAGCGCCGCGCCGGCCGCCTGGAAGGTCGCGGCGAAGTCGGCGAAGACCGCCGACTGCGTGCGGCGCAGCACGTAGCCCAGCAACGTCGGGAGCACCCCGCGGTCGAGGCTTTTGGCAGGTGGACGGCCCATGGGACGAGTGGTAAACGGCGATTGTTTGGGGATCAAACAAATTCTCGTGCGCAGTTCCCGATGAGCTTCAAAGTCCGCATCGCCCAGGCCGACCGCACCATCGACGTGCCGACCGGCGCCACCATCCTGGAAGCCGCGCTCGAAGCCGGCATCTCCTACCCGTTCGGCTGCCAGTCCGGCAATTGCGGTGCCTGCAAGTCGCATCTCGTCAAGGGCGAGGTGACGATGGAGGGCTATTCCGAGTTCGCGCTCTCCGACGAGGAGAAAGACCGCGGCCTGATCCTGGCCTGCCGCGCCGTGCCCTGGGAGGAATGCGAGATCGCCTGGCTCGAGGAGGACGACCTAGTCGTCCATCCCCGCCGCGTTCTGGCCTGCAAGGTGATCGGACTCGACGATGCCACGCACGACATCAAGCGCGTGCGCCTGGAGATCGCCTCGGGCGGCCCGTTCGACTTCGCCGCCGGCCAGTTCGCCTCCGTCACCTTCGACGGCTGCCCGCCGCGCGACTATTCGATGGCCAACGTACCGGGTGATCCCGTCCTGGAATTCCACGTCCGCCGCACCGCGGGCGGTGCCACCAGTCTGCATGTCGCGGAACGCCTCAAGATCGGCGACGGCGTACGCGTCGAGGGTCCATTCGGCGCCTCCTACCTGCGCGAGGCCCATCGCGGGCCGATCATCGCCGTCGCCGGTGGCTCGGGCATGGCGCCGATCAAGGCGATCGTCGAGCGAGCGCTCCAGAAGAACCTGCCGCAGCACATCTACTGCTACTTCGGCGTCCGCACCGAGCGCGACCTCTACCTGCACGACCATTTCGCCGCGCTGGCCGACCGCCACAAGAACCTGCACTTCATTCCGGTGCTGAGCGAAGGCGACGGCATGACCCGGCGCTGCGGCCTGGTCCACGACGCCGTCGCCGCCGACTTCGACGAGGTCGACGGCTGCAAGGCCTATCTCGCCGGGCCGCCGGTCATGGTCGAGGCCGCGACCAGGCTGCTCGAGCGGCGCGGCATGCGGCGCATCGACGTCCATGCCGACGCCTTCTACACCGCGGCCGAGATGGCCAGCGCCAACAAGAAAACGGGAGCGGAACGATGACCGGACAGTTGGAAGGACGCTCAGCGATCGTCACCGGCGCCGGCCGTGGCATCGGTCGCGCCATCGCCGAAGCGCTGGTCGCCGAGGGCGCGAAGGTGATCGTGGCCGACAATGGCGCGTCGATCTCGGGCGAGGACGGCGACCCCGCAGTCGCACGCGACACAGCAAAGGCCCTCAACGACAAGATGGGGGGTAAAAACGCTCTGGCCTTCTCCGAGAGCGTCGCCTCGCCGGGCGTCGCCAAGCAACTCGTCGATCTTGCGATCAAGAATTTCGGCGGCATCGACATCGTCGTGAACAATGCCGCGATCCTGCGCGACGCCTTCGTCTTCCGCGCCGATCCGCGCGACTGGGATGCGGTGATCCGCACCAACCTGTCGTCTGCCTTCTACCTGATCAACGCCGCGTCCGCGGTCATGCGCGAGCAGGGCAAATCCGGGCGGGGCGGCAAAGAGGGTTACGACTGGGGCCGCATCGTCAACATCGTCTCGTCGGCCGGGCTCTACGGCAATCTCGGCCAGGCCGCGTACGCCAGCGCCAAGGCCGGGCTGTTCGGCCTCACGCGGGTCACCGCCATGGACCTGCAGCGCGCCAACATCACGGTGAATGCCGTGGCGCCTTTTGCAAAGACGCGCGTCACCGACATCATCCAGCCCGCCAACGACGCGCAGAAGACCTATAAGGAGCGCGCGCTCAAGATCGGCGCGCATCATGTCGCGGCTCTCGTGACCTCCCTCGCCTCGCCCGCCGCGAAGACTATCACCGGGCAATTGTTCGGCGTGCGCGGCCGCGAGGTGTTCCTGTTCAGCCAGCCGCGCCCTGTGGCGACGCTCGTCGTCGACCGGCCGGCAACGCTGGCGCACGACCTCACCACGAAATTCGCCAGCCAGTTCACCGACATGACCACCGATCTAGAAGCCTTCAACACAGAACCCCTCGTCTGAGGAGATCCACCATGACCGACATCGTCGTGAAGACCGTCGAAGAGCTGAAGGATGCGCCCGAGGAATATCGCGAGGCCATCGGCAAGCTCGTCATCAGCCACGCCGTCAACGAACTCTACGGCGCGCAGGTGTTCGACGAGCCGGCCATCGCCTATGCGCCGACACCCTACGCCAAGTGGCTGACCTGCCGCGTGGCCATGGAGGAATACGGGCATCACGTTCGCTTCAAGCAGCTCGGCGTGCAAATCGGCATTCCCGAGGAGCGCATGGTGCCTGGCACCGGGAAAAAGCCGCTGTCGATCTTCGAGTTTCCGTTGAAGACCTGGGAGGAGTTCGTCGCCATCAAGCTGCTGGCCGACCTCGCCGAGATCCTGCAGGTCGAAGACCTGCTCCACTGCACCTTTCATCCGCTGCGCAATCTCGCGCGTGCGACCATGCCGGAAGAGCGTTTCCACGCCCAGTTCGGCGAGGATTTCTCCGCCGAACTGGTGAAGACACCCGACGGCAAGGCGCGCCTGCAGGCGGCGGTCGACGAATACTGGCCGTACCTGCCCAAGTTCTTCGGCGGCTCGAAGTCGCGGAACAACGAGATCTTCCGCAAGTGGAAGATCAAGCAGCGCACCAACGACGAGATGCGCGAGGATTTCGTCAAGCGCGCGACCGAGGTCTCCGCCAAGTACGGGCTGACGCTGCCGGAGATTCGCGAGGCGGCGTGACCTTCTTCCGGACCGCGAGCCTCCGGCTCGCTCGGGTTCATGAGCGAGCGCGGGCGGAGTAGTCTCCGCCCTGTGGAGGCTCGCGGCCCGGAAGAAGGTCACGCCGCCTGCCGGACCTCCGGCAGAGTGAGGCCGTACTTGGCGGCGACCTCGGTGGCGCGCGTGACGAAGTCCTGGCGCATCTCGTCATTGGTGCGCTGCTTGATCTTCCACTTGCGAAAGACCTCGTTGTTCCGCGACTTCGAGCCGCCGAAGAACGACGGCAGGTAGGGATAATATTCGTCGACTGCCGCCTGCAGACGCGCCTTGCCGTCAGGCGTCTTCACCAGCTCGGCAGAGAAGTCCTCGCCGAACTGGGCGTGGAAACGTTCTTCCGGCATGGTCGCGCGCGCGAGATTGCGCAGTGGATGGAAGGTGCAGTGGAGCAGGTCTTCGACCTGCAGGATCTCGGCGAGGTCGGCCAGCAGCTTGATGGCGACGAACTCTTCCCAGGTCTTCAGCGGAAACTCGAAGATCGACAGCGGCTTCTTGCCGGTGCCGGGCACCATGCGCTCCTCTGGAATTCCCATCTGCACGCCGAGCTGCTTGAAGCGCACATGATGGCCGTATTCTTCCATCGCCACACGGCAGGTCAGCCACTTGGCGTAAGGCGTCGGCGCATAGGCGATGGCCGGCTCGTCGAACACCTGTGCGCCGTAGAGTTCGTTGACGGCATGGCTGATGACGAGCTTGCCGATGGCCTCGCGATATTCCTCGGGCGCATCCTTCAGCTCTTCGACGGTCTTCACGACGATGTCGCTCATGGTGGATCTCCTCAGACGAGGGGTTCTGTATTGAAGGCTTCGAGATCGGTGGTCATGTCGGTGAACTGGCCGCCGAACTTGGCGGTAAGGTCCTGCGCCAGCGTTGCCGGCTGGTCGACGACGAGCGTTGCCACGGGACGCGGCTGGCTGAACAGGAATACCTCGCGGCCGCGCACGCCAAAGAGCTGGCCGGTGATGGTTTTCGCCGCGGGCGAGGCGAGGGAGGTGACGAGCGCGGCGACGTGATGCGCGCCGATCTTGAGCGCGCGCTCCTTGTAGGTCTTCTGGGCGTCGTTGGCCGGCTGGATGATGTCGGTGACGCGCGTCTTGGCAAACGGCGCCACGGCATTCACCGTGATGCTGGCGCGCTGCAAATCCATGGCGGTGACCCGCGTGAGGCCGAACAGCCCGGCCTTGGCGCTGGCGTAGGCGGCCTGGCCGAGATTGCCGTAGAGCCCCGCCGACGAGACGATGTTGACGATGCGGCCCCAGTCATAGCCTTCACCCTTTGAACCCGGGCCGCCGCGCCCCGATTTGCCCTGCTCGCGCATGACCGCCGACGCGGCGTTGATCAGGTAGAAGGCGGACGACAGGTTGGTCCGGATCACCGCATCCCAGTCGCGCGGATCGGCGCGGAAGACGAAGGCGTCGCGCAGGATCGCGGCAT